>CAZWQW010000006.1:36755-43213 GCA_964635955.1 uncultured bacterium
ACGTCGAACGCGTTCGTCTGGATTGGATTCGGTCAACCATACAGTCGTATCTTCTGCGGGCTATTTACTGACCGACTAATCGCTTAAAGGAACGCTATGACCTCCGATATCATCGTCGCGAATACGCCGACGAAGCGACCTGAATGGCATCGCACACTTACCCGTTATACCCGCTCGTCCAACAGTCGCGCGGCTTGGCAGTTGACGAATACGCTTATCCCCTATGTCGCGCTGTGGGCTCTCATGCTCGCGACGATACGGGCTGGATATCCCTACTGGACTACGCTCCTTATTGCACCGATAGCGGCTGGACTCCTCGTTCGCACGTTTATCATCTTCCACGACTGCTGTCACGGGTCGTTTGTCTCTTCACGTCGCGCGAACCGAATCATCGGATACATCACCGGCTTTCTCACCTTTACACCGTTCGACGAATGGCAATGGGCACATTTGACCCACCACGCGTCCGTGAACGACCTCGATCGGCGCGGCCCGGGCGATATTACCATGATGACCGTCGACGAATATCTCGCTGCTCCATGGCGCGAACGTATCGCGTACAGGCTCTTCCGAAACCCTCTCGTCATGTTTATTCTCGGTCCGATCTACCAGTTCTACATACGACTCCGATGGACCAGCCCGGGGGCTCCACCACGTGCCCGGCGGAGCGTCATCATAACGAACATTGCACTCTTGGTGCTTCTTGTGGTTGCCCACATGACAATCGGCCTGGCTACCTTCGTGGCGATTCAACTCCCGATTACCATCATCTCAGGCGCGGCGGGCATCTGGTTGTTCTACGTCCAGCATCAATACCACGGCGCGCATTGGGTACGGCATGATCAGTGGGACGCGATCGAAACTTCGGTACATGGGAGTTCCTACTACCGACTGCCGATCGTGTTGCGGTGGTTCACCGGGGATATTGGATTGCACCACGTCCACCACGCGGCACCCAGAGTACCGAACTATCGACTCCAGAGATGCTATCGAGAAACACCGGAACTTCGAGTGGTACAGCCGCTCACGTTGATCGGAAGCCTCCGATCGCTCTTTATCAGGTTGTGGGACGAGAAGGAAATGCGATTCGTCGGTTTTCGCGGGCTCAGGGCGATTCGGCGACAACGCGCGTTGATGGCCGACTGATCGACGGTCCGTACGTAGTTCATAGCCAACGCTCAAGCCAATCCCACGCCTTGCGTCCGGACCACTCGTGGCGGCCAGCGACGAGATCGATATCGATTCGGTCCGGGGCGCCGGCGACCTCGTACGCGCGTTTCGTGATTTCGTACGCTTTGAGTGTCCGCTCGCGGCTGTAGCACTCGTCGTTATCAGCCGACTCGACGAGAAGCGGACGTGGCGCTATCAGACCGCCGATGTCGCCTCGATCTGCCCATTGGAGGAGATGCGGCACAGCGTTGCAGATACATCCGAACGCACCATTCTCGTAGTTTGCGAGATGGCCGCTGATCACCGCGCAGCCGACCCGCTCATCCATAGCGGCCAGCCACATCGTACCGCCACCGCCGCCGGAAAGCCCGATGCACCCGACCGGACCGGGTCGCACGTCTTTCCGCGCGAGCAACCAATCGACGAGACGCATGGCATCCCACGTATGGAGCCCGATCACGCTCATGCCAAGCTGTAACGCGTTCGTTGCGAGTGCGAGGCACGTATTGCGTGAATCGGAACGCTCACCGAATCCCCGTTTGTCCGGTGCGACAACGAGATACCCCCGACGAACTGCATACAATCCATACGCATAGTTCAGCCGCTTGATACGATCGGCCGCCACGTCATCAGGCGCGATGCCAACGACATCGTTCGCGCCACCACCGTGACCATGGAGCGCAACAATCGGTGTATAAGGCGGTGAACCCTTCGGAATGAGCAGCCAGAACGGCATCCAGTAGTCCGTAGC
Organism: uncultured bacterium; assembly: GCA_964635955.1. GTDB lineage: Bacteria > Latescibacterota > MWCZ01 > MWCZ01 > MWCZ01 > CAZWQW01. The sequence continues at coordinate 38,677 of CAZWQW010000006.1, forward strand.
CGTGCGAAGCTCCCACCGCTGTCGGAAGTGATCGCCGACGTCCTCGATGTCGCCTTCATTCACGTTCGGCTCGACGCGCCAGTTTTCCATCCGATCGAGGCCGGATAACTCGCGTAGCTTCGACCGTAAACCCACGCGCCATGTATTAAAAGCAGACGTTGTCGTGGCCGAAAAGGCCATTCTGCGCGGCGTCTCGTTGAAAACATTCACAAGCGAATCGAGCGGCATTTGCATGTGGCGCTCCTGGGTGGGTAGAGAAAACGGGTGCGGCCATTCGGAAATGTACCACACCCGTTCAATGAGGCAAGAAGTTATGTCCGAGTCAGCGAATCAGCGTCATCCGCCCGACCGCACTGTTCGTTCCAGATGTGAGACGATACACGTACACCCCGCTCGCAACGGCGCGACCCGCATCGTCACGCGCATCCCACACGACCTCGTGCGTACCCGCCTCACGATTTCCATCGACGAGTGTACGAACAAGCCGGCCATTTATATCGTAAATGGCCAAACGAACCGCACCAGCTTCGGGGATACTGAAGCGTAGGGCGGTTCGCGGATTGAACGGATTTGGCGCGTTTTGCTTGAGCGCGAACGGTCGCGGAGCAGCATCGACCTCGATACTCGTAGGATCGTCTTCAGCCGGGCGTTCGGCGAACTGTACGACACCCGATACGAATCTGATGGGCGACTCGCTCACCGTCGTTATCGGCCATCCAACGGCGACGAGCGGGACCTCATAGATACCAAGAGGCAATTCCGGAACAAGGAACAACAGCTCCACGATCGAGACGCTGTCGTAATCCGTTGGTACAGCCAGATCGATTGAAACCGACACTGTATCGCCAATCACGTTCACGGTTATCAGATCGCTTTCTCCGAGTGGATGGTAGGAAATCAGCGGATCTGCCGGCGTAAACAGACTCTCGTTCATCAAAAACGCAAAATGAATCGATTGTATCCCCCGACCGGTGATTCTCACGGGAACCTGAACGATTCCCTCGTGTACCTGCGTAATCGGGAGTTCAAGGCGCGGCGTACCCGGGTCGACACCGCCATCGAAGTAGAACGCGCCCATATCGGCTCGCGTGCCATCCGGGTCAAGTTCGGACGCCGGATCACCCGCATCGACGCACGGCGAGAGTGCCGTAAGCCGGTAATCACCTGCCGCGCGATCGACGAACAACGGATCCTCGTTGATGTTTCCCACACCCTGCCACAACTGGAGAATCGTATCCTGTGCCATGGGTTCCGACGGATACGGGGGATCAGTGTACCCGAGAATAGGGTCGTCGTACCAGATGATCGGTTCGGGATAGACTCGTGCGTCGTAGATATCGCTATACGTCGCGCTTACCTTCCCCTTTATATTTACCGGTTCGTTTCCCCAGACAATGCTGTTCGTCATGGTCACCGGCGAATCGAAACGGGCGAGGAGCGCAGCGGCAGTTTCCGAATTTGGCGAAACGTTGTCGACGATAGTCACGCGATCGAACTCCGCTCGACACCCGTTCAGCACCCAGATCGCCCCCATACTCTGGTTAATCAGGGTGCGGTTCCCGGCGATCAACGTATTGCGTACGGTAACTATCGACTGATCGGTGAGCGCCATGGCGCCGGCTGATAGCTCGGCGGTGTTGTTGATGATGCGGCAGTGTTCGACAATCGTGCCTTCGGTCCACGAGATACACAATCCGCCAACATCGCCAAGCCAGCCCCACGTTCGTAATTCCGGCGGAGGAATGTGGCTCCGGTTGTTCTCAAACGTCGTGTGCGATATGCGCGCCCACGAGTGACCACCGACGATCATTCCGCCGCTATTGAATGCATCGTTGTCCGAAATCACCGAATGTGAAAGGACGAGCCTTGTGTTCGGATAGTAGAGGAAGATGCCGCCGCCGTACCCTTCGATTTCGTATCCGTCGGCGTTACCGCCGCTTATTCTCGCATACGCAATCTCGTTCGATTCGCCACCTATAATGCGTAATCCACCCCATTCCTCGGCTTCACCGGGAAGGAAACGGATGCTGTCCGCTTCGGTGCCTATCGCCATCAATGCGCCTTCAACGATGAACGGCACATCGACATCAAAGAGCACGTCGACGCCGGGATCGATCGTAAGCGTCTCACCGCGAGCAACGCGAACAGGTCCGACGACGCGGTACGGCGAATTCTCCGATGTCCACGTCATCGTTCCCAGTAAACCGGAAACCGAATCGCTGTCAACGTCGGTCAGTATCGGATGTTCGGGTGGTGTCGTCCCTTCATCGAGCGGGTACGCACCCATATACCAGCACGGTGATTCGGGTTGAAGTGTGAAGTCTCCCACATCCGGATCAACGAACAACGGATTGACGTTCAGATTGCCTTCGCCCGGCCAGGGATAGTACTCAGACGGTGCGGGAACGTTTGAGTACACCACACTAATAGACCCGCCGACGTACGCAAGAAGGTTCCTGCCTTGATTCATGTAGGCGATACTGCGGCTGATCGAAGCATTCGATCCGTGGACCCCGATACCGCCAGTCTCCTCCGCCGTATTCATCGCGACGGTGCATTGTTCCATCGTCATCGACGCATTGTCTGACAGCCATATACCACCACCGAATCGAAGATCAGCCGTCGGCTTGGGTAACGCAGCAGAATCACCGGTTGGAATGATTAACCCGGTATTTTCTCCGGTAAGTATGGGAAGATCCGGATCATCTTCGAAAGGGAATGGAATAATTATGCTGGTAGGCCTGATCGAGTTCGCGCTCACTTCACAGCCATACAGCTCCAAGAATCCGCCGACCGCACGAATGCCGCCACCGCCACCTCGTCCGGCACTATTCCCGCGAATGACGCACTGATTCAGAACGACATCTGCGCCCCACACCATGATGCCGCCGCCTTCATTGATCTCCAGCGACGGATCATCAACACTGTTTCGCGAAAACTCCGAATTCACGGCTTCCAACCGTGCGCGGTTCTGAACACGAATGCCTGCACCTGAATGCCGCGCGTAATTCTCCACGACGGAACAATCTTGCAGCTGAACGTGCGCGCTGTCGCCCGCGTAGATAGCGCCGCCACCATACGCGCGGTTTCCCGTAAGCACCACATTGTGTAGGTCGACGTGAACCGGTCCGACGGCGCGGATTGCACCACCGCGCCCGTCGAATACCGGTGCCCCGAGACGCTTTTCCGCGCCGCTGATGCGGGTGTAGTACAGGTGGCAGTCACCGGCTTCGATACAAAACCCCTGCCACGTGGTACTTTCACCGGGGAGAAATCGCACGCTGTCCGCTTCGGTGCCTATCGCCATCAATGCGCCTTCAACGATGAACGGCACATCGACATCAAAGAGCACGTCGACGCCGGGATCGATGCTGAGAACGGCGCCTTGCGCTACCCGAACCGTACCGACTACATGGTAGGGCGACTGATCGGCGGTCCATGTCGTGGATTCAATGACACCGGAAACGGTCGCCGCATGCGCGGCTGCGGTGAGAAGCAGCGTGAGAACGGCTGCACGAAGCGTCTTCATGGCCGTTACCTCCGCCTTGGTTTTCGAAGGCATTAAGTCGGGGTATGCGTAACAGAGAGATTGTACGGTAATAGTACACGTGTCTTTCAAAAAACGCAACAACCGAAGCATACAATCGCGCACCCAAGGAGAAAGCGTATCGTGTTCGGGTACAACGGAATCATTGTATCTTCTCTATGGCGAACACAGATACAAAACGAACAGCCGTGTTCGTTCTCGGACTACGGCGACGATACGATGTTGGCGAGCGTCGCGCGTTCGTCTCCGGCTCGGAATGAGTCACCCAATGACCTCGTTATTTCGGTTCGCGATACTGTTCGCGGCAGCATTTGCGGTCCTGACATTTCCTTCAGACGGCAACGCATTGGACCGTCGTCCTCGGTTGGAGCCAGCGGTCATTACTCCGAAGCCGTACGCGCCGCTCCCAACTCTGGGAGACGCAGTCTTCGGCACGCCCGAGAACCCATCGCGATATCGCGTTACGCTCATCTACCTTACGACCACCGGGCGCGATTCTTCGCCGACGCTTATCGTGCGGAATCCATGGCTTCCCGGCGTGATCCCCGCTGACAGTCCGTTCCCACCCGGTCCGAACCGACTCGCATCGGATACGCTCGATCACGCGTCGTATACCGCCGCAGCAATCAAACACTATCTCGAATCGTACTCTTACGGGCGACTCCGCGTCACCGTCGATACACCGATGAACACAGCGTCCGACGGCACGGATACGCCGGTATGGGTGAGCGCCGACACCGCCGGACTGGGTGTGCTTGACGATGTTCTCGCACAAATCGACACGAGGCACCCTGATTGGTTCACGCCGGATTCATCGCGCTTCGACTATCACCGCGTCATGTACCTATCGCTCCATGACATTCCCGGACTGCCATTTACGCAGTCACGCCGTGATAATTCCGGGTGGGCGAGCGATCGCGGCCGTGCGATTTGGGATGGCGCATCCGCGGCCGTCCGGGTGTGGTCGGGAACCAGACATCCACTCCACGG
>CAZWQW010000006.1:43313-55764 GCA_964635955.1 uncultured bacterium
TATCCCGGGTTGCCACACGCACGATTGCGCGGTTCGACACATAACACCGCGGATGTCGAGGTTGCGTGGACACACGCGTCGGGAGACACCTACGCTCATCCCGACGGCGTCAGATCGTGGCCGGTCGATCCCTACTTACCGACCACGTACCGCGACAACATCGACTGGATCGACGGTGCGGTGTATGCTACATCAGGACGGCGCGAAGCCGCGTCGCCTTTTTACCCGCCGATGGCCGGTCCAGCGCTTCCGGTCCTTGCGAATGCGCCCGGCGGTTGGTCATCCGGCACACCCGATAGCGGCGCCGCGTATTGTAACTACATCGCCGTTGGCGACAGTATGCGATGGGTGCAGCCGTGGGATGAGCTCGTGTTCCAGCCACTCCCGCGTGACTTATTCGGACCGGGCGACGCCTTCACGCCGTATTCGCGGCCGAACACCGATCACTACCACCGCTACACCGTCTCAGCCGCTCGCGATCACACCGAGTGTAGCTGGGGCGGGAAGCTGGCTATTCCACGCACCGGCTCACTTCGTATCGCGTTCCCACCACCGTTGCCAACACGAGTCGCTCTCCGCGATATCGTTCAGGGAGAGAACGGTGAGATCCATTTCTCGGTGTGGTTCAATTGGTGGGAAGGTGCGTTCTCGCATCCGAAGAACTTCAACGCACGCAACGACGGCGTGTGGAGGCCGCAGTTGTTTGCGGGAGTCGTTCACGATACGCTCGTTGTCGGTCCTGCAGGCTTCGACGTCGACGTGGGGCGATTGCTCACGATCACCAGCGGAACCACCGTGCTCCCGCTCGGCGACGTCCGAGTCGGCGGAAGCGTAACGGTTGTGCCGGGAGTCGTGTGGCTCGATTGTAACGGCACGCACCGTTGGACTGCGGCCGATACTACGCGCTTCGAAAACGGTGTTGTCTTACCGCGCGATCTCCCCTGAGCGTGTCAGAAGAGTCGATCTTCGCGCGTTCGCATCCCCTGAAGCATTGCCTGGTGTGAGTTGACGTACTGGAAGCGCGCGTTTCGCCCAGCAAGGATGATATTCTCGAATCGCGCCAGACGCTCGTAGAATGCTCTCAGTTGCTCTTCGTAGTCGAGGGGGTATATCGGGTAGCAATGAGGTATTGCGACGTGGCTAACGTGAGTTACTGCGCTACGATCCGGACAGAGTCCAAGCCGCACACACGTGTCGATAACGTTTTCGTAGGTTTCCGAAGCATGCTGTAGATCGTCGAGACTCATTGTGCTCGATTCTGCAACGAGACCGCTACGACCCTTCGGCACAAGGCTTTCCGAGATCATCTCGAGGAAGTACGACCGGTAGAACGCCGCACCGTCAAAGATCGGACGAACCTCCGTCCCCGGTCTCGGATATGCACGATCGAACTCAACGAAGTAGATGATCGCATGGAGCGTCGGGAGCGTGAGCGGCTCGATTCCAAGAAGGTTCGCAAGCTGTACGGGTGAACCGGTCCAGATCAATCGATCTACCGGAACTGCCTTGCCGTCAGAGATCACGCTGACAACTCGATTCTGTTTCACCACAATCTCATCGATACCCGTCGACAGCCGTAGATCGCCGCCGTTCGCAATGAACCGATCCGATAGGCGCTCGGCAAACTGTCCGAATCCTCCGCGTGGGTAGTCGTGAAGCGTCGGACGGAACGCATACGCGACGCCTCGATACGCGCGTGCAAGCGTGCTACCGATCCGTCGTAGGCCTGAGCCTTTGACCGCTGGCTGCACTGGCGCGCGCGCAACGATGCCACGGTCATGCTCGGTCATCGCCCACCAGTCGGAATGCAGCGATTCGGCGAGATCCGTGTTACCCATTTTCCGGGTAAGGTACGGACGGAAAAAGAACTCGAAGAGACCGCTTCCCCAGATTCCCGACATCAATCCGGCAAACGAACGAGGATTGTAACGTGCACCACGAGAACCAAATAGACGTGTGCGGAGAAAATCAAGCTGGACACGTAACGGCACTTTGAAGATCGACCCGAGGCTGAACGGATATCGGTACCATGTATCATCGATGACCATCCAAATTTTCGGCGCGAACTGGACGAACTCGTGTGGCTCGAAGAGGAGATCGTGCCACCGTGTCTTCGCGAACACGAAATGCGGACCGAGATCGAAGGTAAATCCATCATGACGTATCGACCGCGCCATTCCACCGACGTACGGATCACGTTCGATAACGATCACAGGTTCGCCAGCGTCGCGCCATTCGTTGGCGGCAACAAGACCCGCTAACCCCGCCCCAACGACTACCGTCGACCGTTGATTATTGTTCGCCATTCACATCCTCGAAACGCCGATTTTCGAGCCATCGCGTTACATCCGCCGGTGTCTGAAAGGAGACAGAACGTACGTGCCGACATCGGTACACAACAAGGCGGACGGCACCGTGATACCGCCCGCCCGTAGTCATGACCGATCTTTCTTACGCTTCGAGCGAGCCCGGGTTCGCTTCGAGCCATGTCGCGACCTTGCGAATTGCTGCAGCGAGATCGTCGACATCGGCGTCGGTGATACCTTCGTTCCAACTCATGTTAATCGTGTGCTCGAGGAACCAGAGGGTATTCGGTACATCGTCGTTGCTGTACGTAATCCCGGGCCGTGCCTGTGGGAGTGACCACGGTATCTGACTGGTACCGAACGTGACACGGTCCTTGATTACCGGGTATCCGAACATCGGATTCGGAATGTAGCCTGCACCAAACGGAGCGCCCTCGGCACCCAACGCCTTCGCGAACTGCCGGCCAGTCACACCGAAACGCTTTTCGTCGATCGTGAACGAGTAAATCCAGTACGAATGGGTGATACCATCGTAGTGGTACGGCGGATTGACTCCCGGGATATCGCTGATCGCGGCAGTGAGCCGATCACCCGTCGCACGACGCCGACGCAGGATTTCATCGAGCTTGCCGAGCTGCGCGATACCAACGGCACCCTGAAGCTCAGTCATGCGGTAATTGTAGCCGAGGAACGCGTGTCCGCGGCTTCCCGATGTGCGTGGCCACGCCTTGTCCATGAACAGACGGGCGCGCGTCGCGAGTTTCTCGTTGTCGGAAATCGTCATACCGCCGTCGCCGGTCGTCATCTGCTTCGACTGTTGGAAGCTGAACGCATTCACATCACCAATCGTCCCGACTTTACGGCCTTTGTAGACAGCACCGTGTGATTGTGACGCGTCTTCGATAACGAAGAGGTCGTGTTTTTTGGCCAGCTTCATTATCGGATCCATATCCGACGGTTGACCGAACAAGTGCACGGGCATGATCGCACGTGTGCGCGGCGACAGGACCTTCTCAATGGTCTCTGCCGTGATGCATCCCGTCCTAACGTCGACATCGGCGAATATCGGCACGAGATTCTGCGCGAGAATACCGATCACGCTGCCCATATCGGTAATCGTGCTGGTGATCACTTCGTCGCCGGGCTCGAGATCAAGCGATCCGACTGCAATGTGAAGCGCACTCGTGCCTGACGATGACGCGACGGCATCCTTTACACCGTACCATGACGCGAACCGCTGTTCGAAGTCTTTGACCTTCGTACCGTTGTTCCGATTCAGCGCACCCGAATCGAGTACTTCCATGACGAGCGCTTTTTCCTCGTCACCTATCATCCGACCAGATGCATTGCCAACGCTTGGAAAACCCTTCTCGCGAACCTTCGAACCGCCATGAATTGCAAGCTTTTCAGCCATTCTGTTACCGTCCTTTTGTTCTCGCATGCGACAGACAACCTCGAAAGGTCTAAAGTACCTTCTCGCAACGCGATTCCCAACGTTCGACGTAACGAATCTCACCCAACGATTTCCTCTCCGCAGGGTTGCCCCGATCGCCCGCTGTGACACATTTCACACATCACCGTTGAAACAATTCGCATCGATATACGGAGGACAGAATATGCCGCGTGAACTCACCGCCATCCCCCTCGCCGAACCGTGTCGCGCGAAGCAGATGTTGTACGGATGCCTTGTCCCGGATCCATCCGATGGCCGTATCCGCTTGTGGCTCACAAACATGAACGAAACATCCGGAGGCGAACTCATCGCAGTCGACCTCGAAAGCGACACCGGAGAAATCTATCGCTGGCCCGCGGGTCACGGCTCGTGGCACATCCTCCCCGTAGCGGATGAAAAGCTCGTTATCAGCACGTACTACGACGGCAAGTTCATCGTTTTCGACATGAAGACGAAGACATTCCCACTCGTCGTCGATTTTCCCGGTGAAAGCTACATCTGGAACATGGCGCAGGGATGCGACGGAAGGGTGTATGGCGGGACGTACAGCGGCGCAAAACTCGGCGCATTCGACCTCGAGACGGGCACATTCGAGGACTGCGGCACCGCCGTTGCTGGTACCGGCGATCAATACCTTCGCCACGTGAAAGCCACACCGTCAGGCGATATCGCGTGCACCTTCGGTTTCGCGAAGAAGCTCTTCGCGGTATACAAAGTACGCGAGAAAAAATTCGTCACGCTGTGGGAAGACGATGACGTTTCGCCGATTGCCGCTTTGCGAGGAAACCTGTTCGTGAGTTCCGAACAACGCGGCCTCGTCGCTCTCGCGGGAGACGAACCGTGGGAAACCGAACAACCTCCGTTACCCGACTGCCCTGTTGAAGGGGGATGGACTGGAATTCACGGCTTCTCGACCGATTCCCGCGTTTTCCTCAGAACGAAAGAAGCAGGTCTCTGGCGCTGGTCTCCCGATTCTGACAGCCTCGATCTGATATTTACCGCGCGCGTTCGCGGTGGTTCACTTGTCGGCGTGACACCGGACGACAGAGTCGTTGGTATCCGTGGACAGGACTATTTCATCTCAACGGGCAAGAACGACTTCGAATTGCGACGCGTTCCCGTCGAGTCGAGCGGACGACCGATGCATTTTCTCGTCGGTGGTTCGAGCGGACGTATCTGGGGAGGCCCACCATTCGGACAAACCGTATGCTACTACGAAATCGAAAGCGGCGATTACCATAATACCGGCGCGGTGGTCGATGCCGGCGGAGAAGTCTACGGCGCGGTAGAAGTCGACCGCAAACTGATTACCGCATCGTACAGCGGCGGCGACTTCGCGATATACGATCCCGAGCAGCCGTGGAACCAATGGAACGGCATCAACCCAAGGCCGATTGGCAGCGTGTCGGAACAGGGACTCATACGTCCGACCGGTCGCATGAAACGTGGTCCAGACGGAATGCTGTACTCCGGATGGCAGGCGAAATACGGCACGTACGGCGGTGCGCTTGTCCGCCTCGATCCCTCGACTGATGAGATCACCGTCTGGAAGGACCCACTCGGTCCGGAGCCGATCGTCGCGCTCGCAGTGGATGATCGTTTCGCGTACGTCGGCACGAACCTCAGCGCGAACGGGTTACCGACGAAGCCCGGAGACGGTCAGTTCGGTGTCATTGACCTCAACACCGGCGATGTGGTGTTCGCGAAGCGGATGGACGGCCGCCAGTCGGTGTCACCGATTGGTGCGATACGCGGGCCGAACGGTGCTCGTCTCGCCGTTCTTCCGACACGAACCGGAATCGACGTGTTCGACTCAGACTCGCTCGAGTTCCAAGAGCGAATCGAGGAATCAAGCGTCGGAACACCGGAATCGCCGTGGTATGGGGAGGATGTCCTCACGACAGAGGACGGAGCGTTGATCTTCTCGCGCGGACCTTGGCTCGTGAAAATCAGCGGAGATCTGTCCATCGAGCACTTCGGACCGCTGCCGTGGAATCCGAATCACGTAACACTCGGTGCCGACGGTATGATCTACGCCTGTAACGGACCGACGCTCTACAGAATCGATATCTCGTAGGAGAAACTGGGATCCAAGGGGAGCACCGGGCGACGGACGTGCTTGTATTCGAGCGCTCGGATGTCGAGCGCGGTGATACCCGGTGTTACGACGTAGATCGTCTTCGTCGCAATCGGATCGTACGCCGCCCGATGGGCAATCGCCGCTTTCACGACGACGAAGCGAAGACGTGTCGGCTCGATTCCGAGTGAACGGAGCTGCTCGAGATTCCACATTGGTGTCTTGCGCTCGGTGGCAACGACCGTGATTCCGTTGAGACTGAGAACGGCGGTGCGACCCATATCATCGGTGATTCCATCACGCATCTCACCGACGTTTGTATAGACACCGTCCGCGATCGTTCGCACGCGACACTTCGCTTCGACAGGTTCGCCGAAGCGCGTATCGACTTTCCCGCCAAGGTGGAACATACCTTCGCCACGTACACCGATTTCGATCGCTCGTGCAACTGTTTCCGGATCGGCAAGCATTACGAGCGCGCCAGTCGCCTGCTGTTTGATCAGCTCGCGTAAAAGCGTCGGATAATCTCCGGGAGATCCCGCACCGACGTTATCACCGGTATCAACAAGCACAACCGGCCCCTTCCGGACGCCGAGCGCTTCCTTTACGGCGTCAGTCGGAGTCGAGGTGAGTGCTTTCGAAAGGGCGTTCCGCTGCTGCCACGCGACGAGTGCGAGAGCGCGCGCGAGTTCGGTCGCGCCGTCTGCGTCGTCGTTCGTTCCAACTACGATCGAAAGCCCGTTATGTGGCACATCGGCCCACGCGAAACCGCCGAATACACTGACCCACAACGCTTCTGTGCGTTTCTCCTCGCGGTGTGCGGCATCCATGATGCGCTTCATCGGCTTCGCACCGGTAAACTGCCGCAACAGATGCGGAATCACCGGCACGTTGACCAATCGCATTAACGGACGCACCGGATGAGCGTCGTCAAGCATTCGCGCGAGTAGCTCGCCAGCCTCTTCGCCACGTTCGCGGTAATCGATATGGGGATAGGTATCGTATCCGATGATCGCGTTGACGCATGCGAGCATCTCCGGTGTGATGTTCCCGTGGAAATCCGCCGTTGCCACAATCGGTGTATCGGCACCAACGTGCTTGCGTACCCGACCGAGCCAAAGCGCATCTGGATCTGTACTTGACTCGCTCACCATGGCGCCGTGAACGAAGAGGAGAACGCCGTCAACATCGGCAGGAGTCCGTTGACAGAGCTCGTCGGTAAGCGTGTCAAGAGCCTCATCGGTCAGAGGTCCCGACGGCATAATCCACGCGGTGAGTGCCGGAACGACTTCCCACCCGTTCTCTTCAGCTGCAACGAGAAACCCTGCGATCTCCGAGTTCGTTCCCGTCCAACGCCGAATGATCTCGTCACCGACTTCAGTACCGCCCGCTCGTATGTCCTCGAGTGTCGTTAGCGTTGGCGCAAACGAATTCGATTCGTGGTAGATACCGCCGATTGCGACACGCATGCGAACCTCCCGCCACTACTATCCAAGTGCTCTCACCAGCAAATTGTATCGCGAAAACTACACCGCGTAGACCAAAAATCAATAATCACCCGTCGTTTATTCGACCGCGCCCAACTCCATGCGAAGACGTAACAGGATCGCGGCGGTCCACCCTTGTTCATGCGCGCCGCACCCGTGTCCGTCTGTCGAATCGAACCACTCGCGGAGGCCTCCATCGCGTATCACCATGCGGTAGAGTCGTTTAGCTGCCTCTATTCGTTTGGCTCGGTAGCCGTACTTGTCCAGTATCTCAAGCATCATCCAACCAACCGCCATCCACACCGGGCCGCGCCAATAGTCATGTGATACGTACGTCGACTCGTCATACGCCACTGACGGGAACGGATACTCGCCGAACAACCGCTTCGGGTCGAGCAACGTATCCTGGATCATACGACGTGCACGCGATCCATCGAGCCCGACATCGCCGAGTAGCGGCAAAATCGCCGCCGGAGTCAACACCTCTACCGGTTCGCCCGTCTCAACGAGCACATCGCGGAAACGGTTCGCTTCGGGATCGTACAGCACATCCATCATTGCCGCGGCGAGAGCGTCTGCGTCTCCACGAGCGTCTGCGGCGGCTTTTTCGTCGCCGACGAGTCGTGCGAATCGTTCCGTAACACGGAGTTGCATGAGAAGCCACGTGTTCATGTCCGTCGCAAGAATCGGACGTCGGTCCCATCGCGGCGAATTGTCCCAACCCGATTCGACGCCATGTGGACACGAAATGACACCGTATCGCGTCATCCGATGCCCCAACCACCAGCGATTGTTCAGGATGAGCCCGGGTAAGACACGGCGCACGAACGCAACTCCGTACTCGGGGTCATCCTTGCGGTCGTTGTACAGTCGCTCGGCGGCCCATCCGGCAAGGGCAGGCTGAGCAAGTTCCGGACGTCGCCACGTAGACGCGATGAAGCACGCGTGTTTACCGTCCGCGCGGATGCCGTTTTCCGTGAGGATATAGATCTGGTCGGGTGCGAGACGAGGCTCCATATACGCAAGGCCGAGCGTGTGGAAACACGCATCCCACGGCGCGATGATGGGATACGAACCGCGGGCAGGCCAAAGCGCGACTCGCCCGCGCAGCATCCCCGGCGCTAACGTGCAGTTCGCCGCCATGGAATACGCCGCTCGTGCGAGTATATGCTCCTCCGCGGTCGCGTCGTCAGTCAAACCGAGCGGTGAGACATCGAGCTTGCCAAGTGTCGTTTCGAGCCACGCACGCGTCATTTCAACAGCGTCGTCGACATCAGTCGGCGTTCCCGTCAGTAGTCGCAGGATGTCGCGTCGATCGATGTCCAGTACATTCACGGAGAACGCAACAACGATCGTCCCGTCGTCCCGCGACACGCGCATCGCATCCTTCACACCGTCGCCCGACACGTTTCCGCGTACCACACGCAACCCAACAATGATTGGGAATACCGGGTCCGGATCACGCTGATCGGCTTTCTGAAGGTATCCCTCAAAGAGATAACAGCCGTCGCGAAACGTCACCCGCGCCTCGCCCGGAAGCGTACCCGTAGTAGCGAATCGAAACGCGATGCCGTCGATACCGGTGCATGAGACGAGAAACGTGTTACGCGCGGTAAACGCCGTGCGAGTGCCACCTGATACGAACCGATGCTCGACACAAAGCGCGGTCCGCTTGACCTCTACGAGCGGTTCGTCGCTGTCAAATCGCACAAACGGAGCTCCGAAACGCGTCGTCGCGCGGTTGTAGTGGAGATACAGCGAGTCAATTCCGGCCGCTTCACCGTCACCGGATTGTGGCTCGACAAAGCCAAGACCGATGTCACTGTAGAACGGACTAAAGCTGTGATCGGGTATTGCATAGTCCATAGAGTCGCCAAGCGCGGCGATAACGGCGCTAACAGTCGTTCGGGTGGTCATAAAGCTTCATATCTCCTGAGTTGTACATGGACGCTTTTGCCGAGTCTGAGAATGCCACAGAAACCATAGTGAACCAACCAACGGCGCTCGAGACGACACCCAGTTTACGCCGGGGGGACACCGGTAACCTGCGATGGCATCGTTCATTCGCTTGTGTCGCGGTATGACTGGTGGTATATTCAAATGCTGCAGGGGTGTACAAATAAACCGCACGCGAGCGCCATCCGATCGCAAACGGTTTTCGCTGTTTGAGTCGATTCTCCTGCGTAGAGCGTATCCTTCGATTTTCGACTTTCCGCACGAGCGTTTACGTTGGCATGCATCTGCACGAACAAGGAATCCGTTCCCGAAGAAACGCGTAGCCGACGCGTTCCGTGCACATACAGCATTCCGCTTGGCTTGAGAACCTATGTACGTCGCTGCATACACGCGCGACTGTTTTCGCGAGCGGTTCGCCGTCCCTTCCAGCACTACTGTCTATGAAAGGTAGGCCGCATGATACTCGCCATTGATCAGGGAACCACCAGTACTCGAGCGTTCATTTTTGACGACGAGGGCCGAATCGTTGGAACGGGGCAAGTTGAACTTGCACAACACTATCCGCAGCCTGGGTGGGTTGAACACGAACCCGAGGAAATCTGGCAGTCAGTTCTCAATGCGATACAGATAGCAATCAAAGACGGCGCAGTCGACCCGGCTCAACTGCGCGCGATCGGCATCACGAATCAACGTGAAACGACTGTCGTATGGGATCGGCGGACGGGTAAGCCAATCCATAACGCAATCGTCTGGCAAGACCGCCGCACAGCGGAGTACTGTCAGAAGCTCTACGCCGACGGAATGGGGCAGGACATCGCCGAACGAACCGGCCTTATTATCGACCCCTACTTCAGCGCGACGAAAATTCGCTGGTTGCTCGATAACGTCGACGGCGCGCAGAAGAACGCGCAACTTGGTCATCTCGCGTTCGGCACGGTCGATACGTGGCTCATCTGGAAACTGACAGGCGGCGCCGCGCACATGACCGACTACACCAACGCGTCGCGTACAATGGTCTTCAACATACGCGAGAAGGACTGGGACTCAGAGCTCCTCGCGAAGTTCAACATACCGCGCTCGATGATGCCGCAAGTCAAGTTCTCGTCTGTTCTCTTCGGCCACACGAAGCTGCCGGATATCTTCCCCAAACAGGTAATGATCAGTGGTGTCGCCGGCGATCAGCAAGCAGCACTCTATGGTCAATACGCCTTCGAACCGGGCAAGGCGAAGGTGACCTACGGAACCGGATGCTTCCTGCTTCAGCATGTTGGTGCGAAGCCGAAGCTTTCAAAGCACGGTCTGCTCACGACCATCGCGGTGGACCAGCACGGCGGTCCTGCATACGCCCTCGAAGGCGCGGTCTTCAATGCCGGATCAGCCGTTCAGTGGTTACGTGACAATCTCGGAATAATCGAAACAACGGAGCAGTCGGAAGCATACGCCACACAAGTCGACTCGAGCCTCGGTGTTTACTTCGTTCCCGCGTTTTCCGGCCTCGGCGCCCCATACTGGAACGCACGCACTCGTGGCTCGGTGTTCGGCCTCACTCGCGGTGTAGCGCGTCACCATCTCATCCGTGCAACCTTAGAGTCGATTGCCTACCAGACGGCGGATGTGCTTGACGTACTAACCGCTGACAGTGGAAAGTCACTCAGTGAGTTACGTGTCGACGGCGGTGCCGCGCGGAATGACTTCATTCTCCAGTTCCAAGCCGATGTATCGAACGTCCCAGTGATCCGTCCCGCCATGATGGAAACCACAGTCGCGGGCGCAGCGCTTCTGGCGGGTATTGGCGCCGGCGTATGGAAGACGCCCTCCCAGCCGGAAGGCCTCGCCGCACAGGACCGGATATTCGAACCGACAATGACAAGCGATCAGCGTGATGCGCTGCGCGACGGTTGGCGTCGTGCTATCAAAGCGGCGATTGAGTTCTCAGCGTGATTTGGTAACGCGCTGTCCCACAATACATACGGCGCGTAGACGATAGTACCTAACGAGAAAGAGGGGAACCGCGTTCGCGGTTCCCCTCTTTCTGTACCGATATTGCAGTGGTCGCTACGGAAGCTCCATCTGCCGCGTTTCGATGCGAACCGATTCCATATACACCGGCTCGATCGGATTATCGCGCGGGTCACGTCGGACTGCCGCTATCTTTTGCGCAACATCCATACCCTCTACCACCTGTCCAAATACGCTGTACTGGTTATCAAGCATTGGCGTTGGCGCGACGCAGATGTAGAACTGACTCCCACTCGAACGCCGCTGCGGATTCGCCTGATCGCCTAACCGTGCCGCCGCGACTGCTCCGAGAACATGGCGTGCACCAATTTCTGCGGGGATCGTATAACCCGGACCGCCTGTTCCGTGCCGCTCCCGCTGCGTTTGGTCTTTGCTCAGCGGGTCGCCGCCTTGAATAACGAAGCCGGGGATAACACGATGGAACGTCGTTCCGGTATAGAATCCCTTTTCCGCCAACTCGATAAAGTTCTCAGTATGCTTCGGCGCAAGCTCCTCGTGGAAGCGGATGGTGATGTCGCCGAACTTCGTTTCGATGATCGCGACGCGATACGTGAGTTCGTCGTCCATTTCGCTCCCTACGTCGATCGTTGTGGTCGGTTGCGATTCCGTCGCTTCCGACACGGTCTCAGCTTCTTCGCCGCCGCTGCATCCCATAGCTACTGCAAGTCCGGCAACCGCCAGAGCTGCAAACGCCGTCTGGGCGGCACGATTCACCTTGTTACGAAAGCCCACACATACCTCCTGCACAGCAACTCGAGCAAGCGGGCGCGTCCGACGATTTCTTCGACGATCCGCCGCCGTTGGTATGCGCCGCGAAAACACTCCACCGGCGCGATACTTTTCCGCTGCCACATTCGCACGCCACCGCCTCGTCTCGCTTGTTCACGAGGCGCTCGAAATCGGTTCCACACTCATCGCAATGGTATTCGTAAATCGGCATGGTGATGTCTCCTTCAAAACGCCGACACAATGGTGAAGTGAAGTAGTAAACTTAGCGTTCACAGACGATTCGTGCAAGTTCGAAGCGTTACTCCTTCGAATCCTCGGCATGTAGAATCAACCAGAGGAATTCCGCATTCCCGCGCGAACCGCGAATCGGCGAATCGATCTCCCGCACGATGCGTCCGCAGACGGACCGCACATCCGCGCGAAT
>CAZWQW010000006.1:55864-62130 GCA_964635955.1 uncultured bacterium
TTCGTGCGTTCCATGACGACGACACGATCATCATTGCGAAGCGACCAATCGAGCACTCCGTATCCGGTGTCGATCGCGTAGACCTTCTTCGCCCCGCGTGTGAGAAGGCAGTCCGTGAATCCACCAACGTTCGCGCCGAGATCGGCCGCCACAATACCTTCAAGCGACGGAAGAACGTCCTCCCATGCGTCCAGCGCGGCGTCGAGCTTTTCGCCCGCACGACTGACGAAACGCCTGTCCGTGCTCATCGGTACCCGACCGAAGAAATCGGTGTGACCGGTTGCGATGGCTTCACGAGCAGATCACGGAAGGCATCAGCGTCGTCTGAACTACCTATACGTCGGAATTGATAGGGGATACCCGCAATGACAATCGTCAATTCGTTCTCTGTTGCTTCCCACTGCAATTCTTCACGTTCGACTTCGCCTGCGCGATCCGCCGAGAGTACGAGCAGCATGCCGGTTGCGGTATAGTAGCCGATTTCGCGTGTGAGGATTCCACCGCCTGATTTCAGTGCGTAGAAGAGGTAGACGTGATCCGAGGTAAACACCCAGCGCGCGCTATCCGGCACTGGTGAGATCACATCTGGATACTCGCCGGCCCACACGCCCCAGATAGGATGCGGCGGATCGTTTGGGTTGAAGAAATCGCACGACGCTGCGAATAACGCGGTGAACGCTGTGGCGATTACCACAAGGCGTCGCATGTGTGCGGTCTCAAATTGCACGCTCTACCGTGTCTCCGTCACAGATGAATCCAATATCGACGTTTGAGAACAATTTCGTTGTCGCGGTAGTACTGCGCGGCGTTCTCGAACTGACCGCCGTTATGCTCGATGATCTTCCGTGAGCCGAGATTGTCTGCATCGCACGTGATCAGAACCGGATTGATACCGAGGCGCTTTGCCTCCGGAAGCATCAAGCGAAGAATCTCCGTGCCGTAGCCCTTTCGCCGCTCCGATGGTCGCACCGCGTACCCGATATGCCCGCCGATATGGCGCAGATGCTCCGTAAGCTCGTGCCGAATCGATCCACGCGCGACAAATGTGTCGGTACCGCGATCGCTACGAATGAGCCAGTAGTGAGTTTCGGGAACACGATCGGCCGTTGGTTCGCGTGTTTCGTCGGTGAGAAGCTGATCGACAAACGTCGGAAAGTCCGTCGCGATCTCGTCGATATCCTGGTAGACGAAGTTACCTTCGTCGTGGAACTCGCGAAGCGCTTCGACGAACGTTTCCGCATACGCGACGGACGGCCGCGCAAGAAAGAGTGTATCAGATGTGAAAACTCGCATCAATCACTCATCAACGGCCCGATTCGCGACCCAACGAACTGCGTTGTAGAGAACGGTCTTCACCTCGTCCTGCATCATGATCGGTAGCGTCTCGTGGCCCGGACTAAAGGCGAACACACGACCCTTCTCCGTGAGCCAGCAACAACCTGACCGGAAGTATTCGCCACCTTCGTAGCGAGATTCCAGCACGAGCACATCGGGAGCTGGTATATCGAACGGTTCGCTGTACATCTCGGTCTGCGGGATGGTGAAGTCATGGACGCCCTTCGCGATCGGATGATTCGGCATTACCACGTGCACACGCTCCCACTCGTCATCCTCTCGCCAACCACCGATACTACACGAAGTTCCCATCAGCGCCTTGAACGGCTTCGACAGAATCGCCGAATGCACGACAATCAGTCCGAGCTTGCCCGAGCGAACCCGCTGCGCGATGCTCTCCGCGCGCTCGTCACTGACGAGATCGTGCTTCACATGCCCCCACCAGATCAGCACATCCGTCGCATCGAGCGCGGCGTCTCCAATGCCCTGTTCAGCGTCTCGAAGCGAACTGGTCGTAACTTCGATGTCGTCGTGCGCGCGCAATCCGTCCGCGATCGCCCCATTGATCCCGTTCGGATACACCGAAGTCGGCTCAGTACGCTCCGACCATGCGAGAACGCGTATCTTGCCCACGTTACGCTCCTTCCGCCGACTTACCAATCACATCGCGATCTACGTGCTACTCCGCAAACACAATCGTACCAAACGCATTTGATACATGGTAATTGATCGCGCCAGTTGGCGACCAAGCAGTATACTCGTCGCCTTCAGCATTCTGCTCGATGCGATAGAAGTTTCCACGCCACGTGTCACCAACCTTCGGCGGAATGTTTGGCGCGGTCACCAGCTGATCAAACGGTATCGCCATCTCCACCGTCCACGATGTATCGACGCTGTCGGGATTCGAAGGGTCTCCGTCGACGTCAACCGCGTGCAATATACCCTTGCATTCCCACGCGCGGAGCGGCTGGAAAACGCGCTCTCGATTCCCGAGATTCACCACAAAGACATCGGTCAGAACGTTCAACGGATTGACAACCAGCTCGAAATACGCAGTGCCAAGTTTTGCCGGGTCGAGGAACACCTCGACCACTTCCTCTTCCCAGAGCGGCGCATCGTGTTCGGTCATGTTCGCCCAGATATCGTTATCCAAGCAGTGAAACGTGACATAGAGGTATGTGTCATCCCACAGCGCGCGGACGTCGGTACGTAAACGCGGCGTAGCACCCGAATCGGTCATGCGCAGCGAAAACGTCTCAGCACGGTCCCATGAAGCCTCGTCAAGACGTCCATCGATAACGATCTTATCCGTCGCGCGATGGCATATATAAAGCGGTAGATTCGACATTGTAGCCTCCGATTCCCTTCGAAAGGACCGTGATACTGATGCGATGTGCGCGGCTGTACACAGGTTCAACACGGAAACGCGACGACTGGTTCTCGCGATGCCGATCAGCCATCGCTATGGCGCCCGGAACCGATGCCGAAGTGGTATGTTACGTCGCGCGGCCGGGTACACGCCCTGCGCCGCAAACTCGTTGGTATGCAGAATAAGGTCGATTTCCGCGCGTTTCTCGCCGTCAGTGAATGTGATAAGTCGACTCATCGGCATGGCGCTGCGATTTACGTGATACCGTGTCAGCGCCGCGACGTTTACGAACGTAACGCCCCACTTCTCCTCTACGTGAGACCTTCCACCGGTCGTATCGTCGGGACGCGCATGCGTGTGTCCCCCGAGCCAAATATCGATCGCACCCGGATGCTCTGTAAGATACCGTTCAAACACTTGCGCGTCCGGCGTTGCCGAACCATCGGGCTCAATCACCCAATACAGATACGACGCGCCCATCGGTCCGCCGTCTTCGAATCGGCCGTGATAGCCGTTATCGACGCCTTCCCACGGGCCACTCGCGACTGTCGTTTCGCGCAGCATATGATGATGCGCCGTGACGATGATCGAGTCGCTGTGTCGCTCAACCATGTCGCGCCACCAGTCGAATGTCTCCCGCGTCACGGCTCCCGCGGGGTATCCGCCCCGCTCACCGCGCCCAACCGGCGGACCGACATCGTTCCTGTCACCCATCACGAGAAACAGGATATTCCCGACGCGAAAGCTGTATCGCTCCCACGTACCGTCGATTGGATACGGACGCCTATCTGCATAAACGCCCGACTGCTCCGGATGCTCACCGAGAGGATCGACCCACGTGCGAAACCACCATTGCGTCGCTTCATCGACGGAGCTTGCGTCGTGATTTCCGACGAGGTTGTAAACCTGTTCGCGTCGATGCTTTCCGAGTGCCGCGTATTGGCGAACGACTTCACGACCTTCGTCGTCGCCGGGCGGGGTCTGCGACCCAGAAAGGTCGCCAACATCGATCATGACGTCCCAATCGAAGCCGTTCGGACCTTCGGATTGCCGAATCGCGTCAGCAAGGCTCTCACGATTAGCCGCGCGAAGGTCCGTGCCGACATGCGCATCACCCGCCGCCCAGATGCGAAACGTATTCAGCGTCATCGGACCGAATCCGTCGAGAACACGATGGTGCCGAACCGATCTGGGCGGTGAAAATTGATCGCACCGGTTGGTGACCACGCGGAGTATTCATCGTGCTCTTCTGTTGGTCCCCGGTCGATTCGGTAGAAATTCGCACGGAACGCGTCACCGTCCTGCGGTGGGAGATTCGGCGCGGTTGCGAAATCCTCCCACGGAATCGCCCATTCGACCGTCCACGACCGGTCCTCCGTATATCGCCGCGTCGCATCACCATCAACCATCGCCGCGTGGCGTATTCCGCGGGAATTCCACTCGACCATGAACCGAATGTCGTCGCGTTCGAGATTCCGATTGACCACATAGAGGTCGACAAGCGCATTCCGCGGATTGATCTCGAACTCGAGATAGGTGATTCCGTTGCAGTTGTCATCGACGAAGACCTCGACGACTTCGCTCTCCCACAGCGGATCGTCGCGCTCGGTATACGGCGAATAGATACTCGTGTCGACACACTCAAATCCGACGTAGAGATACTCCGCATCCCACAGAAGCCGCAGGGACGTCGCCTGCTTTGGTTCCGCGCCGGATACGGTCTCGCGAAGCTGAACAACCTCTGCGGCGCGCCAGTCGCGCTCGTCGAGCACACCGTCGATGACAATCGGTTCCGTCGCGCGACACACGCGATATGTCGGAAGTGAGGGCATTCGGGTGTCCTTTCCCCGCTACATCCGTTCAGGTGCGCGGATGCAGAGCAGGCCGAGTCCGGTCTGAAGCACCTGACGGACCGTGTCCACAAGCGCTAATCGCGCACCACTGAGCGCTTCATCGTCACCAAGCACCCGACATTGATCGTAGAACCGTGTAAAGTCCTGCGCCAAATCGAGGAGATACCGGACAACGAACGACGGTTCATACTGATCAACTGCCGACGCAACCGCCGAGGGAAACTGTCCAAGCTCCTTCACGAGCTCCCATTCGGCGTCGTGTGTCAGTAGCGACCAATCCGGATGCTCGGGCACCGGTCTACCAGCCTTCCGCAGGATACTGCAGAGACGCGCATGGGCGTACTGCACATACGGACCCGTCTCACCGTTGAATGTGAGAGCGTTCTCCCAAGAAAACTCGATGTCGCGCACACGCTTCCGGTTCAGTGTTCCAAAAATAACCGCACCAACACCGACCGACTCCGCAACATCGGCAACTTCGTCATCACCGAGGTCACTGAACATCGACTCTCGGTTCGCGTCAATGATCTCGCGGACCTTTGCCACAGCCCGATCGAGGAGCTCATCGAGCAGAATCGCGCCGCCTTTCCGGGTCGACATGCCATGAACATGGCCGAACTTCACGTGCGCCATCCGATCGGCCCACGAAAGTCCCATAAGTTCCAACGCTGCAAACAACTGCTCGAAGTGCAGCTCTTGGTCGCGCGCAACGACATAGAGACAGCGGTCAAAGCCATATGTCTCAGCGCGGTATATCGCGGCGGCGATATCACGCGTCGCGTATATCGTTGCGCCATCGCGCTTTACGAGAATCAGTGGTGTATTTATACCTTTGGAATCCAACGGAACGATAAGTGCGCCGTCGGATACTTGCGTTATCCCAGAGGCTTTGACCCGTTCGACCGTTGCACTGAGCATGTTCTCGTAGAATGCCTCACCGTTGTAGTGGTCGAACACCACGCCAAGTCGTCGGTACGCGCGCTCGAGCTCCTCGATGCTGTGCCGACGGATGCGTTCCCAAAACGAACGCGCCTCCGAATCGCCTTCTTCGAGCCTGCGGAACCACTCCCGCGCCTCGTCCATGAGTTCGGGATGCTGTTCCCGTTCCGCGTGAAACTTCTGGTATACCTCCACCATATGCGCGATGGGGTGCTGCTCGAGCTTTTTCTCGTCACCCCAACGACGGAACCCGACGATCTGTTGCCCGACGGGCGTTCCCCAGTCGCCGAGGTGGTTGACTCGCACCGTTTTCCACCCGTCGAATCCGAACAGGTGCGCAAGTGATCCACCGATGATTGTGCTCGAGAGATGCCCGACGTGGAAAGGTTTCGCCATGTTCGGCGATGAGTAATCGATCACCACCGTCTTTTCGCCGTCGACGTTACGCGACCCGTACCGCTCGCCTTCTACGCGCACCCGATCCAACACCGCCGCCAGATACTCACGACGATTGAGGCGGATGTTCACATACGGTCCGGTCGCAGCCGCACCCGCTACGATACCGCCGGAATCGGTAAGCTTCGACGCAATCTCCGTGGCAATCTGCGCGGGATTCTTCCGCCACGTCTTCGCAAGCGGGAAACACGGGAACGCGTAGTCGCCGAGATCGGTATTCGGCGGCTCGCTGAGGCTCGCGGCGACATCCTCAAGCGGCAAATCGGTTGCATGTGCAATCTGTTCAACGAGTACTCGAAGATTCGGGTTCATTC
>CAZWQW010000006.1:62230-64001 GCA_964635955.1 uncultured bacterium
AGCCGACCGTACCCGAGAATACCGAGTGTCTTCCCACGGAGTTGGTGACCGGTGAACAGATCGCGGTCCCAATGCCCGGATACCGCGCGGCCGTGTGCTGCCGGAAGCTCACGCATCACAGAAATGAGCAGCCCCCACGCCAGTTCAGCCGTCGCCGTAAACGTGCGCAGCAGATCGTATTCCGTCTTGATGCAGACGATCTCGACGCCATACTCGGCACACGCGGCGAGATCGATATGATCGGTCCCCGTCGTCGGACTCGCCACCGCCTTCAGTCGCGGCGCTCCCCGTTCTATAACTGAACGCGTCACGCGCAC
Organism: uncultured bacterium; assembly: GCA_964635955.1. Classification (GTDB taxonomy): domain Bacteria; phylum Latescibacterota; class MWCZ01; order MWCZ01; family MWCZ01; genus CAZWQW01. The sequence continues at coordinate 62,548 of CAZWQW010000006.1, forward strand.
GTGGATATGACCAAAATACGCGTCATAATCGGGTATGAGTTCTACCAACCGCCTCTCATCAGGTGGCTCGATGGCGAGCTCAGCGTGTTGTTCGAGATACGCGCGAACATCCGGATACGGCTCAAGATCGACCATACAGAGTATGCGAGGCTTCGACATAGCACATCCACAGATACGTGTTTTCAACGATCAACTTTCAAACACGGCGTTGTTCAGCACTTGTACAACGCCACTCGGTAGATCATCTGCGACGGTCACTGCGCGGTCGGCATGGGTGAGATCGTTCCCCATCAACCGAATATCGCGCGAATCACCTTCGACGCCGACGAACGTCATCGTGCGTTCGCCGGCGCTACACCCCATGATAAGTGCGTCCCGCACATTAGCGAGTCGAATGGCCGGTGTCTCTTCGTCAGCGTGATACGGTGAACACGTCACGCCCTGTACGAAGAGGTTGCGCACGTCGGCGCACTCGATCGCGCTCCATCGATCAGCGCCGTTGGGCACCTTATCGAGGTCGGAAAGATCGCCCGGACACCAGCGTATCGACGTGTTCCGAATCGTAATATCGTGCGCATGGCGCACATGCAAAAAGTACGGCGCGAAACTGTGGTCTCCCCACGAAGGGAGCGGATCAGGGAAGCCGTTCCCCCACTTTTTCGTTCGCGGAGTCACTGCACACGACAATCCGTCGAGCGTGATTTCAGATATCTCGCCATCGTTTGCGACGATTGAGCCGACGCCGTCTGTCGCAATCTGCATCGCCGCAATCGTCAATCCGCGAATCGTTCCACCGTTACGGGTATAAAGGAAAAACGCCGATCCGCGCAAATCCATGTTGATCGTGAAGCTCGTAAACGTGAGATTGCGGATATCGCCACCTTCGGCCGTAACGTTGAATACTCCGGACGCGTTCATGACGGTGCAGTTTGTCGCCGTGACGTCACGCACGAGTCCGCGCGGGATATCTGGTGGAATGTTCGGATCAAGACCGGTAAAGATGCGGAATACATTCACCGTGGTGTCGAACGTGCAGTTATCAATACAGAACCCAATCGACGGACCATCATGGTTCGAATCAATGGCAATACAGTCGTCGCCGCATCGAAACGAACAGCCGGATACGAGCACATCACGGCACGAGCTGAAGTGGAATCCATCGGTATTCGGTCCCGCGAGATGATTCGTGATACGCACGCCATCGCATCGCACACCGCTACAGCCGGCGAACCATCCCGCGTACACCGGCGCGTCGTCGAGGGTGACATTGCGCACCACGGCGTCCTCACAGTCCTCTAAGATGATGAGCACCGGTCGGAACAGATTCGGTGTGAAGTAATGCCACTGCGCGATGCAGTCCCACGGGGTGAAATCACTGGTGTTCTTTACCGTCCAGAACGTCGGACCGTCACCGCGAATCGTCCCGCGTCCTTCAATCGTAACGTTCGTCGCAC
>CAZWQW010000006.1:64101-71771 GCA_964635955.1 uncultured bacterium
CAATCGCAGAATACGGATCAGATCGAAATGTAGCCCTGTACGTAAGTAACGCAACGGTGAGGTGGTAACGCACGGACTAAATGAAAAATCCCTCCTTCGAGGCTCCGGTCCGGCGCGCCGGGGATTCTCGAAGAAGGGATTTCACCTGAGGCCAGCACCGGATGCGTACGCTCCACGGAGGGACCCGATGGCACTCCCGATGCTCTGTAACGCAGCGCGAAGCGTGTCTTCCGGTACGCGCGTTCGGCTCGCTGCGTTGTGCTCTCCGATGTGTTCGTTACGGAATCGGTCGGGGTCCGGTCCGAACCAGACCCCGGACACGATTCGCGTTTGTGCGTGCTCTATGCTATTACAGAAGCGGGTTCTCTGCACGCGCCTTGAGACGTGCCCACCGCTGGTCGACTTCGGCCTGAACTTCGCCGAGAAGATCGGCGAAATCGGGCTTGAGCATATGCGAGAACGCGCGTCCCATGGTCTTGAACATTTCGTCCACGGGGATCTTCTTGCCCCGCTTTTCGGGATCGTAGTTCAGCGTCGTGATGCCGTGCTCGATCTCAAACAGCGGATGTGCGCACGACTCAACGGCCTTCTCGACGATCTCGTTGCCCTTCGCTTCTTCCGCGCCCCAATTGAGCGGGCAGACGCTGAAGACCTTACCGAACGCGAAGCCACCGTTACGCACGGTAGCCTGCGCCTTGCGAGCCTTCTCGATCATGTCGCGAGCGTTCGATTCCGCCGCCTGGAAGAGGTACGGGGCATTCGTGCCGCGCAGAATATCGATGATGTCCTTGTGATGCTGGAGTTTCCCGCGCTGACCCGGTCCGACGTGTGCGTTCGAGTTCCGCTGGCCCTTGAATCCGGTATAGCAGAGCTGGCCGCCGGTATTCATGTAGCCCTTGTTGTCGTACTCGAGCATGATGAAGGGGTCGTTCCGCAACGCAGCGCCAATGACCTGGTCCATGCCAATGTCATCTCCACCGTCGCCGGACACCACGACAAACGTGATCTCTTCGTCGATCTCACCCTTCGCGCGGAGTCGGTGATACATCTCGACAATTCCGGTCGCTGTGGACGAACCGTTGTGGAAAAGGTTATGGAAGTACGGAACCTTGAAGCTGGTGAGCGGGAAGCCGGTCGTCACCACCATGCCGCAGCCGGTGTTGAACAGCAGCACGACGTGTCCGTCAATTCCGCGGAGGAACAGGTTCAGGTTCGTGAAAATGCCGCAACCCGGGCACGCCGAGTGCTTTTCGATACGCGTCGGCATCTCCGCGAGCTTCTTCAAGTTGACGCGCTCGAGGTCCTTGTTCAGCGTCGTCTCTTCGGTGGTCAATGCGTCGATCGTCTGAACCGGCTTGTAATCGGGGTCGCCTGCCCATGCGCCGTGGTATCCACGCACCGTCTTCTCGTCTTCCGGTACGTTCGGATACGCCAAGCCGATCTCGAACATGTGGACGCCGTCTTCCGGAAGGAAGTTGAGTCCACCGATGCCGTATGTACGGCTGATGATGGTGCTCTTGTTGCCGATTTTCTGGAGCGATGCGCCGATTTCGTTGGCGAGATAGTTACCCGCGCCATACTGCGAGACGCGTTCGGCGACGACGATGTTCTTCGCGTTGCCAACCGCCTCCACAAGTTCCTTCTCGGGATACGGACGCAACACTGTCGGGACGACGAGGCGGACCTTCTTGCCTTCTGCCGTCATGTCATCGACGGATACTTTCGCCGCTTCACCCGCGCTGTTCAACGCGACGAGCGTCGCATCTGGCTCGTCGGAACCGTAGACTTCCGTGAAGCTGTAATACCGACCCGTCAGATCACCGAACTCCTTGAAGATTGAAGGCAGAATCTCATACGCCTTCTTCATCTTCTCGTCGAGTACGACCTTGGTATTGATGAGGTCGTCGTTCATGTACGGGCCGAGCGTATGCGGATTCTTCACATCGAGGATGTTCGGATACTTCGGCTTCGGACCGATGAACTGACGAACTTCGTCCTGATTCGCGAAGACGTTGATGCGGCGCGTACCGTGGCTCGTATGGAAACCATCGTACGCAACGAAGGCGGGCAAAAGCACTGCTTCGGCCGCCTTCAACGCGATAATATTCATGTCGTACGAAGCCTGTACCGTCGGTGCCATGAAGATGAGCCAGCCGACACCAAGCACCGCTGCAAGGTCGCTGTGGCCATTCTTGATGTTCAGCGGTGCCGAGACGTCGCGCGTGGCGATATTCATCACCATCGGGAAGCCGAGACCGCTGATCGCCGGGAGCTCTTCCATCTTGAGGAGCAACCCGTTCGCCGATGTAACGTCGACCGCGCGTCCACCGGCCGCGGCGACACCGGTAACGATACCGGCTACCGCAAGCTCGGATGTTCCGATTACGAAACTCAAATCCGTCTTACCTGCAGCGACGGCCTTGCTGACTTCTTCGCCAGCGTCGGATGACGGCGTAATGGGATAGTATCCCTCTACCTCGTACCCGATATCGATAATTGCCCGGGCAACTGCTTCGTTCCCGTTGGCGATTACTGGAATCTGCTTAACCATGTCGTTTACTACTCCCTGCTATCCGGCTCTGGAGACGGATCAGCGATAGAAAAGCGTTTTTACTTCGCCGCTTCCGGCAGAACGAGTGCCTTGCCGCGCTTTGTATCGGGGCAAACCTCGACGCATCGCATACAACCCTTGCAGAATGCGTAATCGATGCCGGTAACCTTACCGTCTTTCCAGATAAGCCCACCCGGGTCTGAACACACCGTCATGCAAATGGCGCAACCGGTGCAGCTTTCCGGATTGAACTCGGGCACGAACCCGTAACCGGCAACCTGATTGTTCCGGTTGACGGTCGAATGATGAAGAGCGTTGATCGCACCGCCGTTGAGCATATTCAAGTAGCCGATCTGACCACGCGAAACAGATCCCGGCGATACGAGTGGGAAATCGGCGCGCGCTTCGAACTTCTTCTCTTCGATCTCGTCGTACGCGGTGGTGAAGGCGGCGAGGTTCGCTTTCGCGGCGAACGGCCACTGCTTCTCAACCTGCTGAGCGAGAACTTCTTGCGGGAATCCGAGCACCTTAGCGATAAGCGCCATCATCGGCATGTTCAGACGGGAGTGTGACTCTTCCGCGATCGTCTCAGCGTCTACGGTGAGAATCGTTCCGCTGTGCATCTTGAGCTGCTCACGGATGGCGTCCGGCGACTCGTGCGTATTCACGATGACGGTTGCGTTGTCCTGAAGGCCGCGATTGAGTTGAAGCGCACCGATGAGTCCAGGGCGGAAAATCGCGAGGATGTGGGGCGAATCCGTCGGACCCGACGTGCGTACCGGCGTTCCTGGGTTGCACAGACGCAGCGATACATCCGTCGGCGTTCCCTTCTTTTCCGATCCGTACTTCGCGTCGTACGCACCGTCGAGATTGAGTTCGCTCACGGCGATCTTGAACAGGAGCTTGGCTGCCATGTTCGCTCCGTCGCCACCGATGGCCGACATGAGCACATTGCAGAATCCAAGCCGATCCGTATACGGGAGTTGATAGGACATGTATGTCCCTCCTTAGGGGAAACAAATAAGACCGGCAGGTGGTCGATTAGCGCCTTTCGCGCGATTGTCCGGAAGACACCTCTTTTTGTGCAACCTCTATGCCAACACCCACCTTAACGCCGACACTCTCCGCTAACTACCTGTACCCGTGTCCTCTCCAATCATATGAGTCACGCGCGCGACCCGTAACGTTGAGACATTTTGTCAAATAGATGCTGACAATTGGCACAGGTCGACGCAACGCAGAAGCCGTAAGGGGGAACCGAGATCCAGTTTTCAGAAACGATGCAGTCGCTTGCCCATACCGCATACTGGCTTCATCTTACACCGTAGTCTTCTCATACCCATCTGCAACCAACGAAAGAGCGAGTCGCGATGAATCGGACGCGAGCGAAATCGCCACGAACGCGCACGCCGGGTATACCAGACCGCGTGGCAAACCTACCGTGGGACTGGATCGTTATGGGTCTCTACGCCGCGGTCATGGGCATCGTCAGCTTTGGAATGTGGCCTGTCGGTGGGTATGGCGTTGAAACGGACGCATTCGCAGGCTACCTCCCCGATGGGGCGAGACTTCTCAGCGGATCGTTCACGACACTCGACGGGTTTAAGGGACCGGGATACCATCTCGCAGTCGCAGCGGTCGGTTTCATTGTTCGAGACCTCTTCATCGCAGCGAAACTTATCGCGATTTTCAGCGCCTCTGCGGTTCTGCTCCTTACGTTTCGCCTCGTTCGGAAGTATCTCGGAGCGAAGATCGCGTGGGTCACGTTCGCAGTCATCGCGACGAATGCCCAGTTCGCGCTCTACACCATTCAAGTCGGAACGGACCTGTACTTCCTCGCGCTCGCCGTCGCTGCCGGATACCTCATTCTCGATCGTCCGGGTGTATCACGTAAACGTCATGTCCGGCGCGCGTTCATCGCCGGAGCACTCGCGGGTCTGGCCTATCTTACCCGGTATAACGGACTTTTCCTCCTTGTTGGCGGAACGATCGTATACCTCCTCGCCGACTGGAAGGAAATCCCCGAGTATTCCGAGACGTCCGACGAGCAACCGCTCCCATGGCGAACACGAGCGTACCGTACAATCGCCTTCATATTCGCCGCTGCACTCATGGTTCTTCCGTGGTCGCTCTTCACGTATTCACAAGGCCGCGGATTCTTCTACAACGTGAACTATCTCAACATCGCGTACGAGATGTTCGGCGCCGACAAGGTATCGTGGGACCAGTTCTGGGAGTATTTCCCAAGCGTGTTCCATGGTTTTGGTGACGTTCTCTCCGGCCAATTCGGAGCCTTCATCGCGATCGTCGCGCGAAACTCGGTAACGCATCTCTGGTTAGACTTCACCCGCGTCCTCATGGCAGGCGCAGGACCGATTGTGACACTCGCCGCAGCGCTCTGGTGCGTACTAATCGTCACTGGAATTGTCTCAGCGATTCGACGATACCGATTGCGCGCGTGGCCCGTCGTGTTACTCGGATTGCTCACGTACGGTGTTCTCGTTCCGGTGTTCTACGGTGAGCGGTTTAGCCTTCCGATGCTCGTCTGGTATGCGGTCCTCGCGTCGATAGCTGCCATCGAAGCAACCCGCAGAGCGTCGTGGCCCGACATCGTACGATTCGCACCCGCGTTAGCCCTTGCACTGCTGCTTACGGCGGGCGCCTACGTAAGTTGGTTCCAGGTACGCGCGCTTCTTGATAACTCACCGGTGGAAGTGCATCTCATCGCGAAGTCGTATGACAAGCCACTGCCGGAAGGCTCTCGAGTTCTCGCCCGCAAGCCTCATATCGCGTGGTTTTTAGGAGCAGAATACGCGCGTATCCCACTTCTCGACTCGATCGATGAGCTACCGGAGATCGCGCGATCGCATTACGCCAAATACCTGTTCGTCAGCAGCATCGAAGCCGGTTTGCGTCGCCCCCTCATCCCGCTCCTCGACCCGCGCAATGCACCACCGTACCTTCGACCGATCGTGGCAACACGCGGTCGACCCGCCGTGCTATACGAGTTCACCTTTGACGTTCCGCCGGCACCGCACACAGACGAATCCTATCGCCCACCCGATCGCGCGAACGAACCGCCGTTGCTCATCCGTATCGGCGACGCGTATCGACAAGCCGGCCGCCGCGATCTTGCCGAGCAGTACTATCGTCGTGCAGCCGAGAGGGGATTCAGTCAGACGGAAAGAGAGGCAAACTGAGAGCGGTTTCGATTGGTAGCGCGAAGCGCCGTCTATTCGCGCGCCGGTTCGTTCTCCGACGAGGTCGACGCCTCTTCTTCGTATTCCCAATCGACGGGTAACTCGAACTGAGCAACCAGCTCATCGATCAACTCTGCGGCGCGATTCACATCGGGTAGCGCCGGGAACGTCACGCTGCGGCGCGAGCTCAGCGGATCGACCGTATACACCGTGATCTCACCCGTCCCATCGGACCACGAGCGCACCTGCACCCGCCCAATGATGTGAGGCGGAACGTCACGACCACGCATCCAGAAGAAGCCATCGATCAGGAGAAGGCGGCGATCGGTGATGACGGTGATCGGACGCCGGCGCGGCGCCAGCTTACCCCAGACGCGTACACCAAATCCCGCCGCGATGAGCAAGTACAACACGCCGAAATACTGTGTCAAGCGGTACCCGAAAAGCTCGAGATCCTCTTCGACGAACCGATACCCACTGTGCAAAAACGCCGCGCCAATGGAGCACATTACAACCGCACCGGTAATCGCGACCCAGTGACGGTAGACCATGCGCTTGAGCACGGCGACGCCGACCCATTGGACGCGCTCACCGTCTTCGAGTACGGCGTCGATCCATCGCGTGCGTCGCTCTTGGATGTTCCGCGGTCGTTTTCGCTTTTCTTCCGACATAGCTAACTCTTCGGTATCCGCATCCAATCAAACCGGTGAGCCGTTCTGGTCAAGATCGAGTATCGTCGCAAGCATAAGCCGCGTCACGAGCAACTGATTCATCGGATCGACGTTCTCGAACTTGTCGTCAGTTAGATGATACGCCGGATCAACGTACGGGAATGAACCTACGTTAGCGACCGCTGCGGGCATCCCAGCTTTCACAAACGAACCGTCATCGTCATTCGGAAACTCGCGTGCGTGTTTCCGCTGCTCTACGCCGATTGCGTACTTCTCATTCAACTCAGCAATCCGGTCAGCGATCCTCTCACCTTCCGGAGTCGCATACGCGGTAACGTTCGTCATGTGACCGCGCTCTTCCTCGGATTTACCGCCGAAGCTGTCAACATTCAACGCGCCAACAAGATTCATACCCGCGTCTTTGGCGCGCTTCGCCGTCACCGCACTTGTCCACGGTGTATGCTCTTCATTGCACCAGACATGCCAGATGCTCCGCTGCGGCGTGTAGTCCGCCAGCACCCGAGCGAGCTCCATGTTTGCGACCGTACCCACGCCATTATCGTGTGCGCCGGGACCGAGTTTGACCCAACTCTGCGAATCCTTGTGCGAGATCACCACGATCAGATCCTTCGGAAACTTCGTTCCGGTCCGCATCGCGTAAAGATTGTACGCGGTGTACCATGAATCGGTCTCCAACGGCGCACTGTACTGGTGGTGTATCGGCTTTTTCTCATCGCACCGGTACGCCTGCACCTGACACGCTTCGCGTTCGACTGTGTATCCGAACGATGACACCGTGTCGGCGATGTACGCATCTGCTTCGTACAGCGTTGGCACACTCGCACCCGGTCGTTTGTAATTCATCGTACGGCACGGTAGAGGATCTTTAACGAGATACTTCAGCCACGCACTCAGATTTTCTGTCGACACGCGGTCGATGAACGGGCGGATGATATCGGACATGACGTAGTTCTCCGGAGAAGGATAGTTCACTCGTGAACGTAGAAGATTGGTCAGCCGTTAGGCTCGCGCAAACCCCAACCCGATTACACGATTCGATGCGCATCAGAAATAGAGCGCGAAGAAACGGGTGCCGTCTTCGCGGAATCGTATCGCCGGGCTTGGTAGATGCAGGTACTTCAGTGGACGAACGAGATCGTGCAGCCACCAGTGCTCTGGTACGAGTCTCGTCGGATCGACGTCGAGTGCGACGTAGTATTCGCGCATCATGTGCGCGGGGCGTCGCGT
>CAZWQW010000006.1:71871-83518 GCA_964635955.1 uncultured bacterium
CTCGACACGCCTCCCCAGAACAACGCTTCACGCCGCGTCATACCCGCCCACTGGTAAGTCTCTGCCGATATCAGCGCGAGCGATTGTGCGGCGAACGCGTGGCCCAGTTTGTCCACTTCGAGCGCGTAGCCGCCCCACCAATCGTTGATCACGTGGAATCTCGACGTCTCTCCACTCCACCACGGCTTCTTCAACGTCTGATAGAACGCGAGATCGTACACTCCGACTCCCGCGATCGCGGTCGCAAGCTTCCACGGAACGATGCGCTCGTGGCGGTAATCGGGCAGGTCGTTCCACCCTGTGGTGGGGCGCATGTGGAGCGACGACTGAGCACTACCGAGAGAATCGGTAAGAGAGACCTCTGCGCATATCGATGACGCACACATCGTCAACACAACAGCGAGCGCGCTCGCTACGCATCTCACACCTGTCCGCTTTCCGCGCGAGGTCATTGGAGCACCCCCGCGTGGATGAGACCGATCTGTGTACTCAACGTCACAATATCACGCGGCGACATGCGTTGGAGCGCGATCACCGGCGTACCGTGAAGTTGCCGCGTAACCACTGCGAGATAGCGTCGTTCGGATCCGGATCGCTCCACGACAGTACCACCCTGACTCTCTCGCACCTGAACGATTACCGCCCGCTCAAATCCATCGATTGTCGGGAAAAGACCGTACGCTCGCGCACTCGCCGCGGTAATGACGCTACCAACCTGTTCGTGGAGTTGAATCACGATCCCATCGTGTGCGAGTTGGTCGAACTGCGCCGCACTCCGCGGAGAGTCGAACCCGCTGCCGTCGAGGAGTGTCTCGCTCACACGAAGTTTCGGGTCAGTCCGTACCACGTGATCAGCAAGGTACTGTTCGGTCGATCGACCTGCTTGATCGTCGAGATTTGCGGGAAACAGCACGTAGTCGACTCGCGGCACGTCGCGCTTGATACGGCGTCCGATCGTCCAGCCGATCAGCGTGCCAATCGCCGCAAAGGTTATCGTGTAGAAAAACGTCCGAACTGCGGGAGACGAGCCTCCGCCGGAAGGCTGCGACGGTTCAGTACCCGGCCTCGAGGTCGGTTCGTTTGAACCACTCGATCCGTAGCGATTGTCCGAGTAGATGTTGACGTAGACGACCGAGTTCCCACTCGATTCGCTCGATCCGTAGTCGACATCACCGCCCGTGCCACCACCGCCTCCAGCAGATGAGCCTCCGCTCGAACTCTCTTCGCCATATGTGCTCGATCCGGTCGCGGTCGGGTCACCACCACCAGCAGATGATTGGCTCGAACCTCCCGTACCGGTGTCGTACGTCTCTGAAACCGTCGATTGTCCGCCTGAAGCACTCGCGGTAGTCGGTGTCGTCGCGGTACTCGATTCGCCGGTAGAAGACTCGTCCTCACCATAATCGTAATCCGACTCACCGATTCGTGCGGTCCGAGCGGCGAGGGCCGGACGAGACGCAGCATTCGATGTGCCGCTTGATCGGCCATTCGCCATGTACGAAAGAGCGAAGCCGGTTCCCAGACCGATTAATCCCCCCGCAACTGCACCGTCGCGCGCGTGTGAGAGGTCGAGTACGTTGACGAGGTAACGAATGTCGCTGACGGGAACCGAGGTGTATCCGGAGGTCGTGTTTAGTTGAATCGTTTTTGCCCCACCCGAAACGAACGCGCCTACGAGAGAACGTCCATCGGTCGTCCCAATCATCACGCCACGACCGCGGCCGAGCGCTTGCCACAGGTCATAATACCGCCATGGCGAAATCGTACTCACCCGACTCGCACTGGGTAGCACGGTGACCGGCGTGCGAGCACCGCATCCGACCGTCTGCACCGCGAAGACGACCGCGAGCAACCACGACACAACGCGACCTGCGCGCGACATGCCGCTGACGGGAGCTCGTTCGCGTCGGCTCTTCGGAGTGCGGATCATCGGAAGTGTCACCGTGTGTATGGTTGTTTCATACTGCGTTGATCTGTTCGACTATAACGAACGCACGTAACTCTCTGATCACTGAGGGGCAAACAAAGTGCCAACAGGTCGCTTGCCGGCGAACGTCCCCGTTGTTCGATGAGAAGCAACATGCCCTCACGTTTCTGTATCGCGAGCCGCATTGGCACGTTCGAATATACTTTCAGAAATGATACGGAACGCCATTGAATCGATACGAGAGCACTATACCGTGCACACGCAGGCGTCGATCGTACGGAACAAAGCTTGACAAATGTACCCGATTTGTTTATTCAATTATTCGTCTATAGTAATCTCGACATAACTGGTTGATTCGTCAGTATATACATGAAACAACCAGACGAAAAGTTCACGAGTCCGTGCCGTATGGTCGGATCGTGCTACGCCGCTCATCGGCACACAACCTTCGGAGCTTCGGCTTCGAAACAGGAGAGAATACCATGAGCGAACAGGAAGTTCAGCAGCCCGCATTGCCACGTATTAATGAGCCCGCACCGCAGTTCGAACAGGTCAGCACGTTCGGAAAGACCACGCTTGCCGAATACAAGGGCAAGTGGGTAGTGCTGTTCAGCCACCCGGCTGACTTCACACCGGTCTGCACCACCGAATTCGTCGCCTTCGCGAGCAAGCAGGCCGAGTTCGATAAGCGGAATGTTCAGCTGATCGGTCTGAGCATCGACTCGGTCTTCTCGCACATCGCGTGGGTACGCAACATCAAAGAAAAGTTTGGCGTAGACGTGAAGTTCCCGATTCTCGCCGATCTCGACATGAAGGTTGCGAACCTCTTCGGATTCCTGCATCCGGGTGCGTCGAGCACGGAAGCTGTCCGCGCCGTCTTCCTCATCGATCCGGATCAGAAAGTACGCGCGATCGTCTACTATCCGCAGACCACCGGTCGCAGCGTCGACGAGATCATTCGTGTCGTCGATGCGCTTCAGGTCGCATCGAAGTTCGGTGTCGCGACACCGGAAAACTGGAAGCCGGGCGACAAGGTCATCGTCCCGCCGCCGAAGACCGCCGAAGCCGCCGAAGCGCGGATGAAGGAAACCGGCATCGAGCGGACCGACTGGTACTTCAGCAAGAAGTCGATCTGACGAATCGTCTATCAGCGTTCGACACAAACGGGGCTGCGACACATGTCGCAACCCCGTTTCTCATCCACACCCGTAGCGCACTAACGGGCATCTCGAACGACCGCGATCTTTCCGACGGCTTTCTCACCTGCACGTTCGGCAACGTAGAGATACACACCCGACGCAACTACGCGGATACCGCCCGATGAGCGGGTCGTTCCATTCCACATGATCTGCCCGATACCGGAATCGGTCGCTTCGAAAACAAGATCGCCCGTAAGCGTATAGACACGCAATGTTGCGCCCGGAGTTACGAGAAGCGTAAGCGGCTCACCGCTCAGCACGTAGTCGTTCCCACGACGATCGAGGCCGATGCGATACGGATTTTCGCTCGGTTGAACCGCGGTTCCCTCACCAAGCACATCGTACGCCTGATAGCGATTCAGTCCGCGTTCCGTACCAATCCAAATCGCGCCCGCATGGTGATCATAGACCAACGAAACCACCTTCCCGCGCGGATCGACAAGCCGTGTCGACGAGAGGTTGATAACCCGCCGCGCCGCTGTTATCTGCGCAATACCCGTGTCGGTACCGACCCATTTCACGTTCGCCGAATCGACGATCACCGCGTTCACTACACTCGACGGGAGATTGTTGTTCACCGAAAACGTCCGCGAATCGAGTGTGTAGATATTGGCGTTGCGATCATACGCACCGGTGAATACCGAGAGTCCGCCTTGTGTACCGACCCATACGGCACCGTCGCGATCTACCGCGATGCTCGTCACATTCGGATCCGGTAGCGAAACCGATCCGCCCGAACCGATGCTGCCCGCGAATTGGTCATCCGATGGATCGGCCGGTGTGCCATTCAAGTCGATGAGAACGACGCCACCCCTTCGCAGTCCTACCCAGAGCACTCCGTGTCTGTCGACTGCGAGCGCGCTTGGTTCAAGCGTCGGACTGATCTCCGTGCCGAGATACTGCTCGGTCACCTGAGTTGGACCGCTGGTAAGACCCGGCACGAATCCGGGTGCGAATGCCCATGCGAGGCTGTGAAAGAGGTTTGCGTACACGTATCCGTTGCTACCGATGTGGATGGCGCTTACCGCGAGATAGTCCGCGTTATCGCTGAGTCCAACGAGACCCGATGACGCTCGGTTTGCCAATCGGAATGTCGGAGGTTCGGTGGAGAGGTCGCCGACGACGATACCCGAGCCATGGCTGCCCACCCAGAGCCGATTCGCGGCATCCACAGCGATTGCGCGATATCCAGATCGATCGGGTGGCACCGGCACACCCGGTATCCCCGGGGTGTACTGGGTCCAGCGACTATCCTTGAAGCGTAAGAAGCCGACGTTCTGCAACGCTTCGCCGCCCGCGGGACCCGGTGCAATCCAAAGCGCACCCGTCGTATCGATGCTCATCTGACGAAACGACGTAAACGGAGGGAAGTCGACTCCCGGCACCTTCGTCGGCGACAGATCCGTGCGGCTTTCAATTCGCCACGTGCCCGACGCTCCGGCAACAACGAGCATCTTCCCATGAACACTCGCGACGGAATACATCGAATCGGCGAGTCCGGCTGCGATGCTCCACGTCACGCCGTCGGTGCTCTGCAATAAACCCGCGTCAGTCGCGGCCCACACGGCGCCGTCAAACACCGTGAGGTCATTCACGCCGCTCTCCGAGTACGTCGTTTCCCATCCGAGCGGCGTCTCACGCACGACACCTTCGACGGACGCTATGTATATACTGTTCTCGAACGGAACAACCGCGCGGACGTTCGCGAAGCGACTCGTTCCAACGAACTGCCACGCACGCGGTAACAGCAGATTGTCACGACGGTCACCGATTGAGATACCCGATTCGAGCCCTACGACGATCTGCGCTCCGAGCGTGCCCACAGCCGATATCTGTTCGTTCCTAATCGCTCCGTCCGCTCCAAGTTGATAGTACGTCTCGATAACGAGTCGCGTGCGCATATCGTACACAGTCAACCCGGTGCTGTGCCCGATGTAGAGCAACGAGTCGCCATCGACGTGGAGTGCGCGTACGCCGATAACCTCACCAGCCAGAAGCGGTGTCTGATCGAAAACAGGCTGAGCAAATCCGGAGCGCCTCACAAACCGGACGATCCCACCGTTTTCCGTGCCGAACCAGACGTTCCCTACTGAGTCGACAGCCACCGAACGGACGTTACCATCGGAGATACCTTCTGTTGACGAATACGTGCGCGCAGTGCCCTGATCGAGATCAGAGTGTATAATACCCCCACCTGTTGCCGCCCAAACCGCGTTCTCCGTTGCAGCGATACGCCGGATATCGAGCCGCGTATATGTCCGCCACTCGCCCACCGCGCCGCTCACAGGGCCACTCATCAGCACAAGAGCGCTAATCAGTGCGTAGAGCACGCGTCGTATTTGCGCTGTGCCGGTTCGGTTCATTCGGCTCCCTCGAATACTGCATCGTCGGGTATCGGTACCAATTGAAAACCACCCGCAGCGAACGTCACCCAGATCTCGTCAGTCTGCGCCGCACGAATCAGTTCGATGTCCAGCGTCACCGGCTGGTTCCGATCATCGACAGCGACGACTGTCGCCGTGCCCCGCTCAACGGCGAATTGATCGCCGACGTGCGCACGCCCCCGGTCGTTGAGATTCGACGGCAGATAGAACATGCCGCGCTCCGGCGCGACACTGATCCGCATTCGCCGAGTATCCATCCAATCAACCGATACGCTCGCGTCAGTTCGATCCACAGCAAGGCCCGCAATAACGTCCACGCGGCGCTCTTCACCTGTCGCCACACGGAGGAACGACTCGGTATTCCCGCCGAATACCGGCATACGCTGCGCCTTGAACGGTGACCCGACCACCACAATCGCGTCTTCTGGATCCGCGGTGTCAGCAATACGCATCAGCGACGCTAAGGCAGTTTTCGAAATTGCATCAGCGGCGTTCCACTTGACGCGCTCACGGCACAAGACCAATGCGAACGCAACAAGCACGAGCACACCCGCTACCGTTCCAAGTCGACCAACGCGCGTCTGCTCAACTCGTCGGACGAGGACTCCGATGACAACGGCGGCTCCGACCGATGGGAGCAGGAGATACCACCGCATCGTAAGTCGATAGAGTGGTAGTATACCGATACCGATCCACGCGAGTCCCCACAGAAGCACCGGATCCCGTCGCGCGTACCATATCGCGCCGACACCCGCAGCGAGTACGACTACGATCCCCGCACCCAGTACCGCGGGATTCCCGAGCGCATAATCCAGCATCCACTCGTAATCCAACGGCGCGAAGAACAGTGTCACCGCGCCGATCCAGTTCATAAGCACCGTTTTCGGCCCGACACTCCAACCGAATCCGCTCACAAATGGACTCGACAGAAGCACGAACGCTGCCCACGCGACCGTGAGAACTGCCACCGGAATAACCGCAAACGCGGCATGTCGAAGCGATTGCGCGCCACCTTCGATACGTCGCCGTATCCGTTCGGTGATCAGTGCCAGAAGTGGGAGGAGGTACGCCATCTCCTTCCCCGCAAGACCGAGGAGTGCCGAGAGAATCGACACAATCAGCCATGCAGTGCGATGGGAAGGTATATCGCTGCGTTCGCGGAGAATCATCGCGACAAGCGCGCCCAGCACGCCGAACGTCGCCAACAGGTCCGTACGCCCGCTGATCCAGATAACGTTGAGCGTGTGAATCGGATGGATTGCGTAGACCACACCCGCCCATAGCGCGATACGGCGATCGTTCGTCACGAGTTCGACGAGGTATGCCACAAGCGCCGCGGTTACTGCGAACAGGACGTAGTTGATAAGGTGAGTTACCCAAGGCGTCGGACCGAACAGCGAGACAACGACCGACTCGATAATCACCCACGCCGGTCGGTAATACGCTTCGTACCCGCCGGAGCCTACCGCGCCCGTACGCGGGTCGAGCAACGGCGCGACACCGGCCCAACCGTCGCGGAGAAACCGTACGACGAGCGCAACATCATCCGATGCGTACCCGTACCGCCACACGCCGAAATACGCAATCGTCGCAACGAAGGCCGCCAGCGCCCCCGGCGCCACGCGAGTCAAACGCCGCCGCGGTCGTGCAGCGCCACTCACGGCAGACTCTTCCGGACTTGCCGTCGCTCCCACACGCCTCCGACAATGAGGACCACCGAAACACCGAGCGATAGCCACGCGATCCAGTCGCCGAATATCAGATACGGCGTGTTCCGTTCGCGCGGGCCGATAGACCCAACAACAACGTCGCGTGTGAACACATCGGCCTCGGCGATACGACGCCCCCACGGATCGTAGATGCCGGAGATGCCCGTGTTCGCAGCGCGCGCGATCCACGTTCGGCTTTCAATCGCGCGAAATGCCGCAAAATCGGCATGTTGGTAGATGAGCGACGTATTCCCGAACCACGCGTCGTTTGTCACAACGACGAGAAAGTCCGCGCCAATATCAACGAAATCGCTCATGATCCGTGGAAATACTGACTCGAAACAGATAGCCGCGCCAAACTGATACCCGTTTACTCCGAGCGTCACATTCCGTTCACCGGGCGCCCAATGCGCGATTCCGAGGTTAAACTTGTCGAGCCAGCCGAAAAACGTGCTGTACGGCACCCGTTCGCCAAACGGCACGAGCGAGCGTTTTTCATAGGTCTGTACGGTCAGACTATCCGGCATGATGACGACGGTCGAATTGTATGCATCGTCGGTCCGGTAATCGTATACCGGCGTGCCGGTCGCCAGCGGTGTATTGGTGTGTTCGATCACCGATCGGTAGAAATACCGGTATCGTGGATTAACGATTCGGTGAAACGTCTCGCCCGGGGGATTGTAGACCGTGTAGTCGGGCAGCGCTGTTTCCGGCCATATGACCAGATCGATGCCGCGCGGGTCGATCGATTGCGTCAGTTCGCGATAGACCGCCTGCGATTTTTCGTTTCCGCCTTCTTCCCACTTGACGTTCATGGGAATATTCGGCTGCACGATTGCCACGGTGAGAATCGGCGGTTTCTGTGGACGCTCGTTCAGTCGGAACCGTCCGTAGGTGAACGTCGCCATGAGTACAAGAACGAAAACGCCCGCCCATTGAAACGCGCGACGCTGACTGATCGGTGCTGCGTGGTACACCTCGTACGCGATCACATTCATCGCAACGAGCCAAAACGACACCCCGATCACACCCCAGGTGTCCGCCTGCTGAATAATGCCGAGCAGGTGCGCCTGCGAATGCCCGATTGTGCTCCATGGGAACGCAAGCTCAGTGTGAAAACGGAGATATTCCGCCGCTACCCACGTGAATGGCAACGTCCACGGCCACCACGCGCCTACCCATTTCGCGCTCAACCGCGTTACATACGGCGCGAGCATCGTATACAGCGCAAGGATCAGACTCGCGGCAATCCATCCAACGACGGCGAGATACGTATCAATTTCGGTGTGAAAGGCAATCCAATACAGCGTTGCGAGATGATAGAACGCGCCGAATACGTAGCCGATCTTCAGTGCGTGACGCGGTGAGCGACCTTCCAGAGCGAGAATGAGGGGAACAAGTGCAATCCATGCGAGCGGCGCTGTTGGCAGCGGCGGGAACGCGACCGCCAGAAGTGCTGCGGAGAGTAGCGAGAGAATCCATTCGCGACGCGTAAGGGACATACTACACTCGAATGTCGTTATTGAATGAATCGACGGCGTATTTCGTTGTGCGTCATTCGGCGTGTTGTATCACGCCACCACCAAGCACGAGATCGCCGTCGTAAATAACCACCGACTGGCCGGGTGTAATCGCGCGTTGGGCATCGTCGAACACGACGGTAAATGTCCCGTCCTCACGCGGTTCCACGGTAGCAGCGGCCGGACGCGCCGCATATCGAATCCGCGCCTGCACTCGCTGACCCGATTCGGGCGACACTCCGAGTGACCAATTCGCGTCGCGCGCAATGAGACGGTGTTGCATGAGCTGTTCGGGCTCGCCTACCCAGATTGTCTTTGACGACGCATCGATTCGCGTCACAAACTGCGGTCTTCCAACCGCGATACCGAGACCTTTCCGCTGACCTATCGTGTAGTGCGCAACACCCCTATGCGTTCCCACGACATTCCCATCATCATCGCGAATATCGCCCGGTTCCAGCGAACCCGATACATCGCCTGTTCGCTCGTTCCATTCAGTGAGGAAACGGCCGTAATCGTTATCCGGAATGAAGCAGATATCCTGACTCTCCGGTTTATCCGCTGTCTTCAGGCCGAGCGCGGCCGCGCGCGCACGTGTTTCGTCTTTCGTTAGCGACCCAAGCGGCAACAGTGTTACCCGAAGTGTCTCTTGCGGCACTCCCCAGAGAGCATACGACTGATCTTTCTTCGGGTCGAGTCCTGTTCGGAGTTCCGCTACGCCGTTTTCACGCCGGGAAATTCGCGCGTAGTGCCCCGTCGCGATCAATTCCGCGCCAAGCGCGCGCGCCTTCGTGAGCAGCACCTTCCACTTGATATGCGAGTTGCACCGAACACACGGATTCGGCGTTCTTCCCGCCTCGTACTCGCGCACGAAATCCCGAATCACCGATTGCTCGAACGCCTGACGCAAGTCGACTGTGTAATGTGGTACGCCGAGCTTCTGGCACACCGACCGAGCGTCGTTCATCGACTCAATCGTGCAGCATGCGCGATCGAGGTTTTCGTTCCCACCGACACTCGCATAGTCCCACAGTTTCATCGTAACGCCAACGACGCGATACCCCTGCTCATGGAGCATAGCCGCCGCAATCGAACTGTCTACGCCGCCGCTCATTGCGACGACAACCGTATTACCGTTCATACGCGCACTTCCACTTCGACGTCGTTCGATGCGCTCGCGCTGTTGGACGCGCGGAGTCGCCCAACGATACGCGGAAGAACCTCCGTGACACGATCGATCTCCTCACGAGTCGTCGCGTAGCCGAGGCTGAATCGTACAGCCGCACCGGCGAGTTCTTCCGCATACCCCATCGCGAGTAGCACTTCCGACGGCTGGTGACTGCCGGACGAACACGCCGAGCCACTACTCACGGCAATACCTTCCAGATCGAGCGCCATTACCATATCCGAACCGGCTACACCGGTAACCGAAACATTCAGCGTGTTCGGAAGACGCTGTACCGCTCCGCCGTTAATAATCACATCCGGAATCGATTCAACGATTCGACGTTCGAGTTCATCGCGCAACTGGGCGATATGTGCGTTGCGACTCTCCAGATCCCGTGCCACGAACTCGGCGGCGGCTCCGAAGCCAACAATCGCCGCGACGTTCTCCGTTCCCGCGCGTCGGTTCTGTTCCTGCCCGCCACCGACCTGCGACGATGAAAGCGCCACTCCACGTCGAACGAACAGCGCGCCAACACCTTTCGGACCGAACATCTTATGTGCGGAGAGGCTCATAAGCGAACAGTTGGTTTCGCAGACATCCAACGGAAGTTTGCCCACGCTTTGCACCGCGTCGGTATGGAACGGTATGCCTCGAACTCTGCACACTTCGGCGATATCGGCAACGGGCTGCACGACTCCCGTTTCATTGTTTGTGTGCATGACACTCACCACGCATGTCCGCTCGGTTATCGCGGCAGCGACGGCATCCGGATGGACGATCCCGTTCGCGTCGCATGGGACGACCGTGACCGTGCAACCGAAGTCAGCACGCAATCGGTCGGCGATTCTCCGCACGGACTCATGTTCAACGGCGGACACAACAAGGTGGTTTCTTTTGGGGTCACGCACTCGCGCGTCTGCTACGATACCGTAAAGCGCCGCATTGTTCGATTCTGTTCCTCCCGATGTGAACACAATTTCGGAGGGATGCGCTCCGATCAACGCAGCCACCTGCTCGCGTGCGTCCTCGACTGCAACCCGAGCCTTCCGTCCGTACTGGTGAATACTCGACGGATTCCCGAAATCGTCTTTGAGGAACGGGAGCATCGCGTCATACACCGAGGGATGGAGCGGCGAAGTCGCGTTATAATCCAGATATATCGGTTTCATTCGGTAAGAGAAGTCTTTCTAACCAGCGCGGAATACCCATTGTGATACGATACGCGAACACGGTGTTCTCAACAAGAATCGTCAGAAAATCGTGATTTCAACAAAACCCCCCTTCGTTCCACGCAAAAGCACAGTATCATTACCATTCCCACTCAGAAAATCACCGTGTGTCGGGGGATATTCATGACCGTTCCGAGTTCGATTACACACCTGTTCCGTGATTGCGATATCACTACCATCGATCCGAAAGCCGACTCATCGTTCATCCTCGAACGCCTGATGCCACGTTCCGAGACGAGCGTTCGTACGTGGATTCAACAGACATTCGAAGCCGACACGCTCGCGACGTGGATCTACCGAGATGGCGCACGTCGACTCGGCCCCGCCGAAATCGACTACTGGTGCCGCTGCCTCGGTGTCGCGGATGAATTACGCCTTCAATGGGTGGGTGCAGCGGAATCGCGTGTCCGAATACGCTGACTGCACCGCATACAATTGCCTTCGCCGGTAATGGAGGGGCCATGTCCTCCCAATCCAACGACTCTCCGCGCGGTCCACTCACGTATATCAT
>CAZWQW010000007.1:0-4294 GCA_964635955.1 uncultured bacterium
CTCCAAAACGCACGATTATTCGTCGCAGCCGCGAAAACATTCATCGACGAACACTCCCATTAAGAGGAATCCACCATGCCCGCGAAGGTTACCAACGTTGAACGCTTCACGTGTATCGTTCCCATGGTCGAGCGTATCCGTCGCGAAATGGAGCGCGCCGATATCCACAACTGGGCTGTTACAGAAATCTGCCGCGTTGAGACCGACGCGAACGTTGTCGGATGGGGCGAAACGATTACCCATTACACGTGGGGACGCGTTGCTGACGACGCGGTGAAGCGCGTCATCGGTCATCCACCGGCAGAATTCATGTGGGATGACTCACTCGGCGCAGGGCTTCAAATGGCATTGTTCGATGCCGCAGGCAAAGTTGCGGGCGTACCGATTCACCGGCTCCTCGGGAAACAAACGCGCACGCTCTGCCCAGCGTCGTTCTGGGATCACGACATGGGTCCCGAGGCATACGAGCGCGAAGCGAAAGTCGCTGCCGACCTCGGTTACACGTCGATGAAGATCAAGACCCGTCCGTGGCACGACGTCTACGAAACCATGCGTCGAATATCCGACGCGACGCCGGAGTGGTTCAAGATCGACTGCGACTGGAACGACCACCTCTCTGATGTTTCAACGGCGGTTCCAGTACTCCGCGAGCTCGAACGGGACTTCCCGAAGATCAGTATCTGGGAAAGCCCGATGCGAATGGGCGACGCGAGCGGGAATCGACTACTTCGCGACCGAATCGATCGAGCGATCGCGCACCACTACGGTGCGGTACCTCTTCGGACGGCGATCGAGCTTGGCGTCTGCGATGGTTTCGTTATCGGTGGTGGCGTGAATCGGATCATGTCCGACGGGCATCTCAGCGCCCAGATGCACATGCCGTTCTTCCTGCAGATGGTTGGCACCGGTCTCACCACGACCATGGCGCTCCACCTCGGCGCTGTTCTTACACACGCCGAATGGCCGATGGTTACCTGCCACGAACTCTACGAGCACAACCTGCTCACGGAGCGGCTCGACGTCATCGGCGGATTCATTCGCGTTCCGGAAAAACCGGGTCTTGGCGTCGAAGTGGACGAAGCGGTACTCGCGAAGTATCGCACTGAGGAGACAGACATCCCGTTACCGCGCCAGCTCGTGTGCATCACACGACCGATGGGTGTCAAGATCTGGTCGGCGCGTAGCATGTACAGCATCTGGCCGTTCTACAAAGAAGGGAACGCGCCGCGGTATGAACGTGGAGTCTACACAGAACTCGTCGACGACGATGGCTCGAAAGAGTTTGACGATCTCTGGAAACGGTCCCAGAAATGGCCGGTGGTTACGGAGAGTTGAAGCTCTCCGTAACCATTAAGAGAAAGCGACGATTCGCAGAATCGTCGCTTTCTCTTTAAATCAAAATCATCCGAACAAAACAGTTCCCAACGACGTTTCGAAGTGATACACGCTACTTTCAGCGCACATCACTTCGCTTCGAGCTTCTTCTTCCATTTCTGCTCGTTCTCGTGCATGAGCCAATTGTATTCGGGAATCGAAGCACCGCAGTCCACTGTGATGAGCTGACCGGTTATCGATTGCGCACGATCTGACGCGAGGAACGCAACGGCGTCCCCGATATCCTCTCCGCTGACGTAGTGTCCGGTTAGATAGAGCGAACCCACACCGGTAGTTTCATTCGGATCGACCATGCGGCGGTCAGCATAGGTAGCACCCGGTGCGACCGCATTAACACGAATCCCTTCCGACGTGTGATCATACGCAAGCGCGCGCACGAGCATATTCAGACCTGCTTTTGCCGTCGCGTACATGGCGTAGTTCCGTCCGGGGTCCGATCCGTGTACAGATGATATCGCGATAATACTGCCTTTCCCGGCCGTTTCGCGAATTGCAGGAACACCATACTTCGCAGCGAGGAACGTCGACGTCAACGTCACGGCGAGACACTGATTCCACTCTTCGAGAGTGATCTGCTGCGAGTTACCGCTTTTCGACCAAAACACGCATGTCACGATCGTATCTATGCGACCAAACTTGTCGACTGTACGCTCGATCATCTCCTTGTTGACCGATTCCTGAGAGATATCTCCGCCGATCGTCAGCCGGCGATCTTCGGGAATACCGAGCTGCTGCCACGCCGCTTCGATTTTGTCCGTGTTGCGCGCTACGATGACGATACGGGAACCTTCCTCGTAAAGACGCTTGACAATACCGCGTCCTATGACGCCGGCACCGCCGGTTACCAATGCAACTGGCTCGTTTGAATGCATCGAATGATTCCTTGTGGGCTGAGCGGTTAGAGCACGAGCTCGTCCGCTGGTTGATAATGGGGGAGTCCCGAAGGCGGCGGATACGTTCCGCACGCCGCAGATATCACATTCCATTCGCCTGCAGTAAGGTTCTCGGCATGATGGTAGGTGAACCGCCGGAGACCCGCTTCCGATGCGGCGTCAAGGAGAAGTTTCAAGTCGCGCGCTGGCACCGGGTCGCCATCGTGCGGGAATCTCCCCGCATCAACCCACGGAACCGGCCGTTCTGCGTCGCCGGATACCGCATCGAGCGCTAATTCGACTTCACGTGTGATGATCGTCGAGAAGAACTCTGGAGTGATTGCACTTTCAAGATCGAGACGGTTTCGCACACCGGGCAGTCGAAGTCCGAACAGCGCTTCAACCGCTACGAGCGCGTCTTCTTCGCTAAGTGATGGATTCCAAGCACACAACGTCTCGATATAGCGGCCGACGGTTCCTACCATTCCATCGAATCCGCGGTGCCATATATACAATTTTGGAAGCAATACATCCATACATCCTGCCAGCGTGGTCATGTCGTAACCAGCAAGCGGAGCAAACGTTGCCGTGCGAGGTCCGCACGCGAGCTTAACCGGTCGATCCATTTCCGCACGGATCATCCCCGCGATGTTACTGTAGTAGCGCGTGAGTGATTCAATCCGGAATCGGAGCCAACTTGAAAGACCGGGTACGTCATCGAACACGTTCGCCGGTGCGTGTATGCCGTGCAGATCCTTGAACAATGTATCGCGTACGCCACAAAGCGCGTCGTAGTCGTATCCCATGCGAGCGCAGCCGTTTCGCACGGATTCTGGAAGATCGTTGAAAAGATACGAGCGGTGGTTCGGGTCAATCTCGTAGCCCCATTCCGGACCGTCAAATACCGCTCCATCAACCATCGGGAAGTGCCGCAGTGTATCCACCGAACGCGCGGCGATCGTTTTGTGTGTTAGCTCGTCGAATAGATGATGTTCGGGACCACCCGGTCCGCAACCGACGTGTGGCTGGAATATCCACACCGACCAACCGCGATCTTTCGCAGAGCGAAGTGTTTTCTCAAGGAGACGACGACGTTCGGGGAGTTCCTCTAACGGTACTTCGGGTGCTTTCACGCCAAATCGAGAATAGATGCTCCGATCGGGGTCGAAAACCGGAATTGGTGGTCCTTCGTCGGAAATCGGGACCGCGCCCTTACCGAGTCTTGGCTGATTAAACATGAGCGGCCCGATGACGAGTCCGTCGCAGCCGCCAGCCTCCCATGCATCGAACAACCGGTCGTGATCGTTTAGAACCGGTTCGAGACGCCGCATTACGTCCATCCAGAAACGCATCGTCGACTCCTCCGGTATCAGACAGTTCGTTCGTCGAGGTACCGACGCACGTTCGCCAACGTCTTCGGACCGACTCCGCGAACACCGTCGAGCGTGCCGTTATCAAGGGCGCGACGTAGGTCGGCAAGATTCTTGATCGCGCAGACCATATACAGCGTCCGCACGGTCTTTACACCAAAACCCGGAATATCGAGCAGACCTAAAACCGATTCAGGAGTCTCCCGTTTCCACCACTCGTATTTCGACGTCGTTCCTTTTTTGAGGAACTCGGTGATCATGTTCGCAATGTCGGGTCCGACTCCACGGATTCGTTTGAGCCGACCTTCCTTTTCGACGAGCGCGACAGACTCTCCGAGTTGATCGATCTCTAACGCGAGTCTGCCGTATCGTAGCGCGTGCGAATCGGGATATCCGCCGATCAGCAGGAAATCCTGCAATCGCCTCAGGTGTGCCGCCAGCTCAGTGTTCCGACGCCAACGCGGTCGCCCTGACACATCGACGTACTGCTCGTCGTCAAACGTCGGACGGTAGCCATCGTCGCGCTCATCGTCGATCACCGCTTCAGGCTTTCGCCGCACCATCGGGTGAAAACGTAAGTCCGGATAACGGCGCGCCAGTCAGATCGGTGAAGCGTAAGAACAATCCGTGCATACCCGCGCGGTTGTGCACCTTTAC
>CAZWQW010000007.1:4394-11219 GCA_964635955.1 uncultured bacterium
GATCCAGCGTATGCGGCCGTGTTTCCCGTCGTATGTTGCATCGAGGTTGATTACGTCATCCGGTGGCACGTGTGCGTCGATGTTCTTACCGGCTGCGTCAAACGGACCGATAACGTTCCAAGCCGGTACGATTCCCGGTACCTCGTTCGGTGGAACCTCCCAGTACCCCTGCGGTTGTATCCGCGCGCGACGCATCTCTTCCGGTTCCGATGAAACTGTGCATCCGCCGGTTTTCAAAATCTCACGATGCACCTCGCCGATGACTTCCTTCATATACTCATTCTCTGCGAACCCGTCCATGTTTTTGTGACTACAGAGAAATGCAACAAGACCCGATGCGCCTTCGCGGACGAAATCCTCGAGTTGCTCGCGGAGTTGCTTCTTCGTCGGCTTTCCCTGACCGGACCCAACTGATCCTCCGTCGAACGCTTGATAGACACCAAGGAAAGGTATACCGGGGACCTGTTTTCTCATGTGCGTGAGTGCCCATTGGGTATGCGTACTCGTCATCAACCGATCGTACCCCATGTCACTGACCGGATACCAGTAGAACATCACGATATCGCACACACCGGGGCTGAAATTGACGAGAGAACCGAGGCTACCGAATCCGGCAACAACGGGACGGTTTACGACATCGGAATCGACTTCCCGAATAACGCTGTACATCGCACGAAACGCCGAATTGGCGTCACCCGGGCTGTCGTCGAGAACGTAGTACCCACACAGATTCGGAAGATACTTCACTTCTTCGACTTCGCGTCTGCACTCGTCCGGCCAGAAAAGGATGATGCCTTCGCGGTGCGATGCCGGTTTTGTTCCGTTCGCTCCGCGGACGCATCCGCGCAGTTCGTGATCGTCTCGCTCGCGGTAGGTGATCAGTTCGTCTTCGATCTGTACCGTGCCGGTATCCGGTACGTGACGCATTTTCGCGTTTCCAGCCATGCGCACGGGAATCACCGTCTGTCTGTCGTCGATGAATTCGCGCAGGCGTGGTTTCCCGTAGAGGTGATGAGTCATGTGGTACTGGATACCGATTCCATGCTCTTTGCAGAACCGTCCCGTCTCTGTCGTGCTGTCGAGATCGGTTTTACCACCAATGATCATATTCATACCGACATCGTGCACCGCTTTCATCGCTTCGATGTCTTGCGCAACATAGGTGCCGAGAATCGGCTGTCCGTTGATGCCGTACGATTTGTGGAGCTGCATAGTGAAATCCCTTCACAACTGTACCCGGCTATGAATGACAAAAACCGACTCGCGATACGATACGGAACGGGCGTCGAGTTCCCAAGCCGTGGTCGTTGATCTTGCACGATTTTCGGACAGCGAGCCGAAGATTCTGCAGGTAGGTTAACGAAGAACGGGACGGCGAGGTACCACCGTCCCGTTCGACGACTGATCGTATCTTGGCGGACGACTACCATTCGATAGAATCGCGTGCGCCAATGAGCTCGTCCGCACGCCGATTCACAATCTCGTCCTTTCGCTCCGCACGTTCATCAACGACACTATGAAGCCGTTCCAAGCGGCGTTCCAGTCGTTCGATTTCGTAGCGCTTGTCTTCCTCACGAAGATCGAAGAGTCTATCGAGCACACCGACTAACTCACGCCGGATACGCGTGCGATCCGCGTCGGTTTGCGCTTCGCGGTACTGCATCGCGAGGCTTTCCGCGCGCGCGTCGAGACGGAAGATCTCGCAGTGTCGATTGTAAAGCGATGAGTCACGCTGTGCCATTTCGTCGAGTCGCATCTGAGCCATGAGCGTTCGCCGTAGAGATATCGAGTACCAACGCGGTGCCGATTCCTTGAGCGCTTCGAGCCGAGCGGCTCCTTCTGGATCAACGGAGCGAAGGAACGCAAGTGCGGACCGCTCCTCATCTTCGGTGACCGGTGCCATCATACCGTGACGCGGACCGAACATTTCACCCGGAGGAGGAGGTGGCGGGGCTATTGAATCCACGTTTCGCGTAGGTCGTCGAGCAAACGCGTCACCCGACGCAACTGCGATTACGAATAAGGCGATGAGGACAGTGCGAACGATTCGCATGGTATACCTCGTGTCGATGAGAGTGCCGTTCATGTCTCAGAATTCTTGCAGTCTATTCGCAAGTGCGTCAAGCTCGTCGGCAATCGCAACAAGATCGTATGCGATCGCATCTTCCGTCGCGTCGGAGGATAGGTAGCGCGGGAGGATGTCGTTATCAGCCGTTTGCGCCGCTACCATCTCCGTTTCGAGCGCATCGTGTTCCCACGCGAGAATCGCCGTTCCGTTACCGTTCATCACTATGTTGCCCGAATCGAGCGAAATCTGCCCAATACCGAACAGGAGTACGAGCACCGCGAGTGCCCACCCCAGAGCAGGCGCCGGACGCAATCCGATGAGCCATTCGCGAACGCGTTCAAGCCATGCCGGTGAGCGCTCCGGTTCTGTGCGGCGTACGACGTGTTTACGTGCGGCCGATGCGAGTTGATCCAGTGTTGCGAGAGGTGGTCCGCCGGCAGGAGTTGCTGCGGTCAAACGCACTGCCGCATGGTATTCCGCAATAACGCTGCGACACGCGGAGCACTCCTTGAGGTGGTTTTCGAAGGCTGGAATATCGGTTTCCGGTAGCTCGCCGGCCGCGTAAAGCATCGCTTCGTATTCGGCGCGCGTGCAGGAATCACCTTGATGCGTCTTGGGGGTATGTCGCGTCATATTGGTTCTTCCTCCATAAACGCGCCAAGTTGTGTCCGGAGCTTTTCCGTGGCGTAGCGCATGCGCCCGGTGACCGTATTGATCGATGTATTTGTTATTTCAGCGATTTCTCGAAACGTCAGATCACCTTCGGTCTTGAGCGTGAAAACCTCCCGTTGCTCGTCGGGAAGGCCGGCGATTGCTACCTCGAGCCGTGCGCGGAGTTCCGAACTGTATGCAAGCGCATCCGGCTGAAGCGTGTCGTCCGATTTACCGTTTTCGAGAGGATTCGTAACCTCTTCGTTGGTATCGGTTTGAACCGGTGTCTGAAACACACCTCGCTCGAACTGACGACGTCGGAGACTATCCATCGCCAAGTTCCGTGCGACTTGATACAACCAGCTCTTGAACTTGCCGGTTTCCTCATACCCATCGAGTCTCTCCATGATGCGTATGAATGTATCCTGAAACAGGTCATTCGCGAGCGCGTCGTCGCCGGTCAAGCGGAGCAGGAAACCGTATAGCGGCTTTTGGTGCCGCCGTACAAGCAGATCGAACGCTTCGGCGCGTCCTTTCTGAAAGTCGGCGATCAGGTCGCTATCGGGTCGTGCTACACGGTCCATGGTCCGCCTTTCCACACTGTTAAACGAGTATAACCAACGTTTTCGTATACGTCGCTGACACTCGGACCGGACACTACGAAGATAGGAAGTATCGTCGCGTACGTCGTCGCGTCGGTGATCGGCCTCCGTTTCGTATGCATGTTCCCCGACCAAACCGATTGAACAATTGTCCGGTTTGTTCGTTATTCACATGAGAAGGGTGGTGATTAGTGGGTGACGACGTTCGGTGGCTCGAAAAGCTTCTCGTACGCGCACGGTCTCGCGATCGTGCAGCGTTTGACAGGATACATGAGGAGTTCGAAGAACGCGTAGACCGGTTCGCGTTTCGTCTTGTCGGATTATCGTTTGACGTACGAGATATTGTTCAACGCGCGTTCGTATCGCTTTGGGTCAACATTGAACACATTGAACGTGCCGAATCGATTCTGCCGTACCTGTTCCGCATCGTTCGGAATATGTGTTACGACGAACTTCGGCGTCGTCGGCGATTTACACACATTTCGATATGTGGCGAAATAACGGAATGCGATATATACGCAACGGATCCACGACGAAAAGACAACGATGCACCGGATGTGATTTTGGAACAAGCTGATCTCTTGGAGAAGATCGCTGCGGCGATCGATTGTCTTCCCGAAATCCATCGACACACGATGATCCTCTATGCCGAAGAGGATTTTTCGTATGAACAAATCGCCGAGACGATGAAGGTCGACATCGGAACGGTCAAGTCACGCATCTACCACGCGCGGAAAAAACTTCGGGCGACACTCGGACCGGAGATACTGCGCGAACATGGTTTGAAGGAGAAATAGTCATGGCGGATTACGATCTCAGAGCACTGATCCATCTTCTCTCGCCAGCCCGCGCGTTGAAAGAAGAGATCGAAAACGAGCGGAAGCGTGCTGAGGAATTGAACGGGAAGGCTCCCGCAATCGGGAATATGGCGATTCGAAACGCGAACGGACTCATCAATCGAGCGATTAATATCACCGGCGATGAGTACCTCGAATCGCTCCTTCTCGAACCGTCGTCAGATCCTGATGATTCGCAGACGATCCCGTTTGTGAAACTCGCACTCGCACAACTGATTGCGTATATCGAAGGGCAAGTCGGTATCCCTTCGCAGTCGTCACAGGTCATCGATAACCGGAGCAACGTCGGGTATATAAAAATAGGTGGCGAAACGAAGGATATCGAGCCACAAATACAGCAGGTGCTCAAGCGCGTCCTCGGCGAAAACACTGTTGCCAGCATGGTAGAACACAGCGAAGAGGATAACGAGAAGGAAGACGAAGACGAACAAGGGTAACATCGCTGCGGAAAGTGATGCATTGATCGAGTAAACGGATGTTTGTTAGGGCGAAGACGCAGCGGCTGTTTGGTAGTCGGGGAGCGTCTTCGCCTCGTTCGTAGTGATCATCTCGTAATGATCGTGTTGGCGTGCACGAAACGTCGACACGATGCAGGTATCATTATGTAACTACATCAATATCAATCGCATATCCCTCTTTCTTTCTTCGTCTTGCCATACCCGCATAATACCCGTATTATTACGGGTATACTTCGCCATGAATGATGTCACATACACCTATCGGCACGGATATGATCTCTGAGCAAACGGCAATTGCGCAGACACTCTCTCGGCTGCCGGATATTGTTCCGGCGCAGTCGCTTATACACGATGCAGATACGTGCACGTGGCGCTACGATATACTCTGCGGTCGGCTTGTTGAGCTATCGAGCACCGATGCTTCAGCATCTCTTACGGCAACGACCAGCTTGATTATGCAGGCGCAACGACAAGGCGAACCGGTTGTATGGGTCACGGCAAAAGAAAGCTGCGTTTACCCACCGGATCTTTCTTGGCAAGGTGTTGATCTGGAAGCGTTGATTGTCGTTCGGGTAGACGCAGTCACGGATGTGCCTCGTGCGGCGGAGAAGCTCGTTCATTCCGGTGCATTCGGGCTTGTCGTGCTCGATCTCGGCGAACACGCGCATATTCCAACACCGTTACTTGCACGTTTGATGCAGCTCGCTCGGAAACACGGCACCGCAGTAGTGTGCCTCACGGAGAAGTCTGCAGATGAAGAGTCACTCAGTTCGCTCGTCTCTCTTCGGGGTGAGGTCCGACGTGTTCAATCGGAAGCAGGAATGTATCGGATCGAAGTACAGGTCTTGAAAGACAAGCGTGGTACTTCGTGGAGACATACGGAACAGTGTCATGGACCGATGGGCTTGCGTTAGTATTCCGGCGTTGCCGCTCCAATTCACACTCGTGCAGCGCCCCGACTGGAAAGCGTATCCGGTGGCTATCATATCGCGTGATGCGCCAAACGGAGAGGTGCTGTGGATAAACAAACAGGCTGCCCGATCGGGCGTCCGAAAGGGGTTGCGATACGCCGTAGCATTGGAGCTCGAACCGAGCCTGCGTGCGAATGTGGTCTCCGGTGCGGCACTATCGCGACAAGTGAAAAGAGTTGAGGAAGTTCTCCATACATTTACCCCGGAAGTTGAGTGTTCGGAAGAGATTCCCGGCGTGTTCTGGTTGAATGCGACCGGGCTAACCAGCGTTTATGGCGCAATCGCCAAATGGGGTAAGCAAATCGTAGCTGCACTCAAGGAATCCGGATACCAAGCGACAGTTGCAGTCGGGTTTACGCGATTCGGAACATATGCGATTGCCACCGCTCGCAAAGGTGTAACCGTCTTTCGCAATCGTGCCGAAGAGCTGCAAGCGGTGCAAGAAATCGAACTTCGCAGTCTCTCTCTTCCCTCCGATCTTCTTGAAACACTCAGTATGCTCGGCGTCGAAACCATTGGCGGATTCATCGCGCTCCCTGCGGATGGCCTTCGGAAACGATTTGGGGATACGGCGTATTCTCTCCATCGGTGGGCATCCGGGGATATGTGGGATCCGCTCCAACCGAAGCGTCGCGAACCAGTATCGTACCACCGTGTTGAGTTTGAAAGGCCGGAAAACGATGCTTCGCGATTATATGCAACGATATCCTCGGTTCTTCAGCCGTTGATTCAGGAGGCTTCTGCTCGCGGGGAGGCGGTGCGCGAAGTTCGCTGGGTAATGCTGCTCGACATCGGTGAGCGTCGCTCGGAGTCAGTCAAGCCGGCGACGCCGAGCGTCAACGAGCGGCAAATCGGCGATCTTGTGCGCCTGCGCCTTGAGTCGCTAAAACTTGATGCAGGTGTTGACGAGCTTCTCATCAGCGTCTTGACCGCTCCCACACAAGCGGGACAGACATCTCTCCTCACGGTGCGACAAAAACGGGATCTTGCCGCTGCTAATCGAGCACTCGCACGGCTTCGTGCGGAATTCGGAGAGGATGCGGTTGTTCGCGCGTGCCTCGAAGATCGCCAACTTCCCGAAGCACGGTACCGCTGGGAGCCAATTGACAAAGCACGGTTTCCGAAGCCGTTGTATGCCTCTGATCTGTCACTTGTCCGGCGTGTATATACCAAGCCACAGCCGATTCGGCAGGCGAGTGTGGTGACGAAAATTGCTGG
>CAZWQW010000007.1:11319-14730 GCA_964635955.1 uncultured bacterium
GCTGCCCGGTACGAGATCCCGCTCGTCGCCGGGAATGAAGTCCTCTATCACACCGCCGACCGTAGGCGACTACAGGACGTACTTACCTGTATTCGTCACGGCGTTACACTGTTTGAAGCGGGGCGATTATTGAAGCCAAACGCCGAGCACGCCATTGTTTCTCCCGGTGCGTTCGGTGCGCTCTTCAAGGACGATCCGGAAAGTGTCAAACGAACGCTTGAAGTTGCCGAACGCTGCGTTTTTTCTCTGAGCGAACTCAAGTACCGATATCCGTCGGAAATGTTGCCTGAAGGATACACGGCGTCGGAGTGGCTTCGTCGATTGACGTATGAGGGTGCGAAGCGCAGGTACGGTGATACAATTCCCGAAGACGTCCACCTTCAGCTTCAAAAAGAGCTCGCTCTCATCGATTCCTTGGAATACACTGGCTACTTCTTGACGATGCGGGAGATCGTCGAGTTCTGCCAGCGGAACGACATTCTCTGTCAGGGGCGTGGATCGGCGGCAAACTCCGCTGTGTGCTACTGTCTCGAAATCACCGCGGTGGATCCGGTGCGCATGGAGCTTCTCTTCGAGCGATTTATCTCGAAGGAACGAAACGAACCACCGGATATCGATCTCGACATCATGCATACGCGACGAGAAGAGGTCATACAGTGGGTATATGAAAAGTACGGACGCTCTCACTCTGCGATGGTTGCGAATGTCATCCGGTACCGTTCGAAGTCTGCCGTGCGAGATGTTGGGAAAGCGTTCGGCCTACCGATTACGACAGTTGATCGGCTTGCGAAGTTACTCTCTTCCTATGGAGGTATTACCGAAGAGGCGTTCGACGCAGCGGGAATCGACCTGCAGATACCTGTCCATCGGCATCTCTTTCAGCTTGCGAACGAAATCCTCAAGACGCCGCGTCATCTTTCAATCCATCCCGGTGGCTTTCTCCTCGGACACGAACCGGTCCATGACCTTGTCCCGATAGAAAACGCGACCATGGACAACCGAACGGTGATTCAGTGGGATAAGTATGATGTCGAGGAGTTGGGCCTGTTCAAAGTCGATTTGCTGGGTTTGGGCGGCCTGACGCTCATCGATACTACCTTGCGATTGCTGAAGGCGCACCGAGATATTGACCTCTCAATGGCAACGATACCGCCTGAAGATGCGGCGACCTTCGATATGATTGGTCGTGCGGAGACCATTGGGGTTTTCCAGATCGAAAGTCGCGCGCAGATGGCGACACTGCCGCGAATGAAGCCGCGGAGTTATTATGATCTCGTAATCGAGATCGCGCTGATTCGCCCCGGTCCGATTACCGGCGATATGGTCAATCCATACCTTCGACGACGCGACGGGGACGAAGCCATTTCATATCCGCATCCGTGTCTCGAATCGGTATTGAAGAAGACACTCGGTGTACCCCTGTTTCAGGAACAGGTAATGCGAATCGCAATCGAAGCAGCCGATTATACACCGGGAGAAGCCGATCAGCTTCGGCGCGATATGGCGGCGTGGAAGCTGCATGGTAATATCGACAAGCATCGTGAGCGACTTCTCACTCGAATGGTCGCGAAAGGGATCGACGAGAAGTACGCGGAACGCATTTGTGCGCAGATCCAAGGATTCGGCGAATACGGATTCCCCGAGAGCCACTCGGCATCGTTTGCACTCATCGCATATGTGACATCATGGCTCAGATGCCACTACATCGACGAGTTCATTTGCGGCCTTCTCAACGCTCAACCGATGGGGTTTTACTCGGTAGATACCATCATACACGATGCGCAACGTCGTGGTGTGACGATTCGTCCGGTGGATGTGCTGTACAGCATGGAAGACTGCACATTGGAGCCGCTGGAAAACGACCGGTATGCCGTACGTATCGGATTACGGTATGTGAAGAACCTGCTCAACTCGGCAGCAGAGCGTATTGTATCGGCGCGAGCAAACGGACAGTTTCTCTCAATATCCGACGTTGCTCGACGGGCGAAACTCGATCAACGGTCACTCGGCGCGCTGGCTATCGCTGGCGCATTTGAATCACTCAGCACGAATCGTCGCGACGCGTACTGGAGTGCGAGCGGGACGTCGTACGACGACGTGTTGCCACTCGGTATCGCCGAGCCGGATCCTATACCCGAATTCGCGCCACTTGCTCCGCACGAAGTTACCGTGTGGGACTACCGTAGCGTCGGGCATACTACACGCCCGCATCCACTTGCGAACTTGCGTGCGCAGTTGAAGCAGCAGGGAATCCCCGATGCCGCGACCGTCGTGCGGATGAAAAGTGGTACGTGGACGCGATACGCGGGAATCGTTATCTGCCGACAACGACCTGCTACCGCCAAGGGAGTGATGTTCGCAACGCTGGAGGACGAGAGCGGTACTGTTAACATCATTCTCTGGTCGCATGTATTGGACAAACAGAGTGTCATCGCGAAAACCGCTTCATTCCTCGGTGTGTCGGGCCAAGTGCAATCGGAGAAGGGTGTTACGCATCTCGTCGCGAAGAAGCTGTGGGTCCCGATATTTGATCAAACGCCGGGAAGTGTGCGCAGTCGAGATTTTCGGTGAGGAGACAGGGTCATGTGTGGTCGATTCACATCAATGATGACGTGGGAAGAACTCTACTACGTGCTCGGTGGCGAGATTTCGGGTGATCAGTCACTGCTCACAGATCGCTACAATGTCGCGCCGACACAATCGATCGCTGCGGTGATTGATGTTGATGGAGCGTACCGATTAGGTCCCATGCACTGGGGCGTACAGCCGGAGTGGGCGTCGCGACCGATCATCAACGCGCAAGCGGAGAAGTACCTACGCGCGGATTCGAGTTGGTGGTCGTCGTTTCGGCGCTGTGCGATTCCAGGGTCTGGTTTCTATGAGTGGAAACGTAGTGAGAAGTCGTCGCAACCAATGTACGTCAGAGTGACGGATGGTAAACCGTTTCTCTTCGCGGGACTCTATCGTGTCGAGTCGTCTGATTCTGATGCGCCAAAAGGGAAAGCGGTGATCGTAACGACGGCGCCGAACGAACTGGTCGAGCCAATCCACAATCGGATGCCGGCAATCTTGCGACCCGAGCACGTCCACGCGTGGCTGAGTTCGGATACACCCAAAGACGTATTAGTACAAGCCCTCGAGCCGTTCCCGGCGGAACAGATGGAACTCTGGCCGGTGAGTTCCGCCGTGAATCGGGCGACTGCGGAAGGCGTAGTGTTGATCGAACGAGTGGAGGGAGATGATGTATAGACGCGGCGGCACATGGAAAGAAAAAGAAAACCGTGCGAAATGCCCGTCGAATGGGCAAAACGCACGGTCTATTGGGCAATGAGAACAGTAGCGGCGCAGGGACTCGAACCCCGGACACGCGGATTATGATTCCGCTGCTCTAACCAGCTGAGCTACGCCGCC
>CAZWQW010000007.1:14830-25665 GCA_964635955.1 uncultured bacterium
TTGGTGATGTCAGCAATCCTCGTCACCGGAGGACTTGCCGGTCGATCCGACTGCTTTACGGTCTGTTCCGGCTTCGGGCGATCGACAGTTGTTGTCGTCGATTTGGGCTCGACGTCATCGACTGAACCGTTTTCGAAGCCGGTCGCGATCAACGTAATCCGGATCTCGTCTTCCGGCATTGAATCG
This sequence comes from uncultured bacterium, assembly GCA_964635955.1. Lineage (GTDB taxonomy): Bacteria > Latescibacterota > MWCZ01 > MWCZ01 > MWCZ01 > CAZWQW01. The sequence goes on from CAZWQW010000007.1 coordinate 15,017, forward strand.
TCGAGCACGACACCAAAATACGTATCTGAATCATCACCAGCCGCACCGTTGATAACTTCCATCACCTCGGAGATATCGTCTTGAGATAGAGCAGGGCCGGCAGATATATTCACGAGAACGCCTTTTGCACCGCTAATCGATACGTCCTCAAGAAGCGGACTCGAAATCGCTTCCTGCGCAGCTCTCCGCGCACGATCGTTGCCCATGCCGATACCAGTACCCATCGTCGCGTTTCCGCGATGTGACATAACCGTGCGCACGTCGGCGAAATCGAGGTTGACCAAGCCCGGCACCAGAATGATGTCCGTAATCCCTTGAACAGCCTGCCGCAGGACATTGTCTGCCTCTCGGAACGCCTCGTTGATAGGTGTCTTTCCGGGAAGCACCTGCAGCAGGCGCTGATTTGAGATTACGATAAGCGTATCGACGTTCTCGCGAAGCTCGCGCAGTCCGTCTTGAGCGCGTGAAATACGTTTCCGACCTTCGAAGAGGAACGGTGTTGTTACCACACCGACCGTGAGGGCACCGATTTCGCGAGCGAGTTCGGCGATCACGGGAGATGCTCCGGTACCGGTGCCGCCACCCATACCGGCTGTGATGAACACCATGTCCGCACCGGCTAACGCGCTTGCGACGCGTTCACGATCCTCTTCGACTGCCTGACGCCCGACTTCGGGACGCCCACCTGCTCCAAGGCCACGCGTAACGCTCGAGCCGACACAAATCTGCGTCGTTGCGCTCGATTTGTGGAGCACCTGCTCGTCCGTGTTTACGGCAATGAATTCGACGCGCGATAGTCCACTGTCGATCATGCGACGTATCGCGTTACCACCTGCACCACCGGCACCAACGACCTTTATTCGGGCCACCGGTTCCTGTTCGTGGTCCAACTCAAAAGCGATGTTACCCATTGCCCACCTCCTCTGCACGGTCGCTTCGCAACAAAACAGGTACTACCGATTCGCACCTAACACCTCTTTGCGAAACACCTTTCTGCAGAATTGAAATTGTGCTCGTCGTCTATCTTTCTGAGTTGTATGTGTCGCTGGTTACCGTTTTTCGTCAAGCCACTGATTAGCCGGTGAAAAAGTCACGTATCCAGCGATACACGTTGCCGATGCGATCGTTTTCTCGCTGTTCCTCGGTCTGCGGCGGTGCTTCAGCTTGCTTGTGGCGCTCTTGGTGTGCGCCGTAGAGCACCAGACCGATTCCGGTAGAATGCATTGGCGTCGACACCTTTTCGAATAGCCCACCAACGCGAGTAGGCATTCCAAGTTTTACCGGAACCTTGAATACGCGCTGCGCAAGTTCAACGACCCCTTTGGTCATCGATCCGCCACCAGTGAGGACGACGCCAGCGTTGAGCATCCCCGCCCATTCCGTGCGTTGGACTTCACGCCACGCGAATTCGAAAATCTCTTCCATGCGAGACTCGATGATCTCAGCGAGATACCGCTGCGACACTGGTTCCGCCGGTCGATTCCCAAGACCGATTGCTGGTCTGATCTGACGTTCGGCTGGAACGAGATCGAGAAGCGCGCAGCCGTATTCCTTCTTGAGGTTCTCGGCTTCGCTCGACGGTGTTCGAAGGCCGATCGCGATGTCGTTAGTGACATTCGTTCCGCCGAGTCCGACGACTGCAGTATGTCGGATACTCCGTCGGTAAAACAGCGCGATATCCGTTGTACCGCCACCGACATCAAGCATGACCACGCCATGCTCCTGTTCGTCGGGCATCAAGACGGCATAACTACTCGCGAGGGGCTGAAGCACGACATCCGCGATCTGCAACCCCGCGCGCTCAACGGCACGACGAATGTTTTGTAGAGCCGTCGCCGCACCGGTTACGATGTGTACTTCACCTTCGAGGCGCGAGCCCGCAAGGCCGACCGGATCGCGTACATGCTTCTGATTATCCACGCTGAATTCTTGAGGGATCACGTGGATAACTTGCATGTCTTGCGGTATATCGATGGTCTTCGCGTGTGCGATGACTCGCATCACGTCGTCGGTGGTAATCTCGTTCGTAGCACGTCCAACGCTAACCGCGGCGTGGCTATTGATCCCCTTTATATGCTCGCCGGCGATCCCCGCGTACACACGGTCGATTCGCACGTCCGCCATATGCTGCGCGTCGTTCGCCGAGCGCATAATCGACTGAACCGTCTCTTCGAGGTTCATCACCATGCCGCGTTCAATACCCTGCGACGGAGCCTGACCGACACCGATCACATTCACACCGTCTTGATCATCGAGCTCGGCGATAATCGTGGTGATCTTGGTGGTTCCGATGTCCAGCCCGGCTACCACTCGTCTCACTGCCATGTTATTCCCTCGATTCAATCCGTAGGCGACTACGGTTATGATTTCACCGCGACGTGTCCCACAAATCGCGCATCGATGTATCGCGAACTGCGAATTGTCTGTGGGTGATGTGTGACCAGTGACGCAATCAGAATCAACCTATTTCTGTCGACGTGACGTGGTAACCACACCGGTGTGTTTCCCGGTGCCATTTTGAGAACGATATGGTGCGCGTCGGAATATGAGATTTCCGATACGACCATTCTCAACGGTTCCAGTTCATCGATTGCCCGTAATACAGGTAATAACTCGTCTATTTGGGAGTATGTCAGCGAGTCGATCTCCGACAACCCGGAGATGACCGGTACGTCGGGTGGCGGTCCTGCCTCGAGTTGTGTGCTGAATCCCTCGATATCGACGAGATGAAATCGGTCGGACCAAAACATGGCAATCGGTCGACGTTCTACGACGTGGATTTCGAACGTTCCAGATAGGCGACGTCTTACTGTCACACGCGCGACCCAAGGAACCGATTCGACGCGACTGATGATAGAGTCGACATTCACCCCGAAGAGCGGCGCACCGAACGGCATATCAGCGACGTCACGAATTCGCTCCGCGCTCACGTAGTGCGTTCCATATACCGATATCCGTGTGATAGTTTGCCACGGAAGGCGAAGCACCGCGTTACCAGCAAACCAAAGTACGATTACACCAAAGGCAACGACACACGCTAACACGATTTGCCGGCGGTATCGACGCATTAGCGCGGGTAGGGTCAACCGGTCGGCACCTCGCAGAGCTTCGTCAGAGAATGTGCGATTTGTCGTTTTCATCGCGTGATCTCTCCGTTAAGCAATGCCTTGCCGACAGTGTGTACGTCTCCGGCACCGACCGTTAGGAGAAGATCCCCCGGTTTCAGCTCGCGTTCCAGCGTTTCCTTCGCATCACGCAAGTCGCCAACGCGTAGAACGCGCGGATGTCCAAGGTCGCGTGCTTGATTCACGATGAGATCGCTGGTAATACCCGGCATCGGTTGTTCGCGCGACGGATAGATATCGGAAAGCACCGCGACATCGCATTCCATGAGCGCCTCGGCGAACTCCTTCTGGAAGTCGCGTGTCCGGCTGTAAAGGTGCGGCTGAAATAGGACTACGATCCGACCGGCATTCCATCCATTTCGAGCCGTACGCAGAGTTTCGCGAAGCGCGGTTGGATGATGAGCGTAGTCATCGACAATCATCACGTCGTTGATCGTACCGAGCACTTGAAAACGTCGTACAACCCCTGAAAACGCCGAAAGTCCCTGTTGTATCCTATCGAATGGCACGCCGAGTTCGCGTGCAGCGACAACCGCCGCAAGTGAATTACGGACGTTATGCTCACCGGGAACCGGTACCTCAATCCGCCCAAGCGTCTCTCCATACGCTGTGACCGTATACCTGCAACGGAAGTCTGACATATCGAGATCGTTCGCACGGATATCAGCGTCTTTGGACAATCCGTACGTTACAACCGACCGTTGAACTTGTGGGACCAAAGCGCGGACGTTTGGATCGTCGATGCACATGATCGCTACGCCGAAGAACGGCAGCCGTTCGAGGTACGCGGCGAACGTCCGACGAATGTCGTCGAGGTCCGAGTAGCAGTCGAGATGATCGGCTTCGAGCGACGTGACAATCGCGATTGTCGGGAACATGCGTAAAAATGTGCGTCGGTACTCGTCGGCTTCGACAACGAAGTGCCGTCCTTCGCCGAGTATGCCACCCGAACCGAGACTCTTCGCAATACCACCGACAATGATCGTGGGATGATCTCCCGCAGTGGTGAGTATCTGACCAAGCATCGAGGTCGTCGTCGTTTTCCCGTGCGTTCCAGCGACACCGATGGTGAACTTCATCCGCGTCAGCTCACCGAGCATCTCTGCGCGTTCGATGACGGGAATCTTCCGTTCCGTCGCGGCGATCACTTCGACGTTGTCCGGGCGAACCGCGGAGGAATACACGACGACGTGCGCGTCTGCAACATTTTCGGCCGCGTGACCGACATGAATCACAATTCCGAGGGATCGCAGATGCTCTGTTGTCTCGCTGCCACGTAAGTCAGAACCTGTGACGGTGAATCCCAGTGCGTGAAGCACTTCGGCGATACCGCTCATACCGCTTCCGCCGATGCCAATCATATGGATATTGCGGATCTTATGGAACATCGGAGACGATACTGAACTCATCGTGGTTCCTCCGTTCCGTGTGCTTCGGTCGTTGCGCTGATACCACGCGAAAGGTTCAACAAAAGACCGACCGCGGCAAGATTGATGGCCAACGCGGTTCCACCGTAACTAATGAACGGAAGCGGTAATCCCGTGGCCGGAAGTAAGCCCGTCATAACTGCCATATTGAGCGTCGCGTACACCATTACGTTTGCGGTAAGGCCGACACCGAGTAGAAAGCGGTAGAGTGTGGGTTGGTGTCGAATAACTTCGACAGCACGCCAGCCAAACAGCCCGAAAAGCGCCAGAATGCCGATCGTTCCTATCAGTCCAAACTCTTCACCGATGATCGGGAATATGGAATCGGTATACGGCTCAGGAAGGAAGAAATACTTCTGAAGGCTCTGACCGAGTCCGCGTCCAAAAATGCCACCCGAGCCCATCGCGACGAATCCCTGTTGAATCTGGTAGCTTGGGCTTGAACCGGATTCTCCTGATAGGTATCCCGTGAGTCGCGCCATACGATACGGTTCCGCGACGATGAGTATTGCTACAAGTACGCCGAGTACTATCGCAAGCACGAGTAGATGCCTGACGCGAACCTGCGCGGCAACCATCATAGCTCCGACGATGAGCGCAATCGCGACCGAGGTGCTGAGATCCGGCTCGGCGATAATGAGACTTAACACAAGCGCAATGATCGTAAGATGCGGAAGAAGACCCTGCGCGAAACTGCGGAGACGATCTTGTTGACGTGAGAGTCGGTCAGCGAGAAAAACGATGAGCGCGAATTTTGCGACCTCTGACGGCTGGAATGAGAAACCAAACAACGTGATCCAGCGCTGTGCACCTTTATGTGTTGGACCCGCAACGAGCGGTACCACAAGCAGTATAAACGCGACGAGAAGAATTACCGGTGCGATCGAACGGAGTTTGTCGAACGGTAATCGGTACGCGACGGCAAACGCGACGAGACCGGCGACAAGATGGATTGCGTGCCGAATCATAAAGAAACCAGTACTACCGAATTTCGCAGCGCCGATGACCGTACTCGAACTGTAGACCATCACCGTTCCGATTCCGATGAGTAGGAACACTACTGCCGCGAGAACATGATCGTAGTGTGATCTGGTATATCGCACCGGTTTTTCTACGGCTACCCCGCGCGAAGACACATTCGGCCGCTCTCGCTGATGTAGCAAGGAGTCATCAAATCGGCGCGTGTTGAGGGTCGATGTGTTCATGAGATCATACCGCAGATATGGATTCTAAGTGTTTCCGTAACGCGTCGACGACAACTTCCATCCGTTCGCTCCGTGAACCCTTAACGAGTACCGCGTCGCCTCGCTTCACGTTCTCGCGCATCCAGTCGATCGCCACATTGTGCGTTGTTGCTTCGACGACGTCTGCGTCGCGGATTTCGCGATAACCGGCCGCGATATCTTTTCCGAGTTCACCGACAGCGATTAGGTGAATCCCGCGCTCAGCCGCGAATCGGCCAACGAGTCGGTGGAGCTCTGCGCTGCTGTTACCGAGTTCGCGCATACCACCGAGCACGGCAATGTGACGCCCGTCGAGAGTGTCCAACGTTGTGAGTGCAGCTTTCATCGACGTCGGATTCGCGTTGTATGCGTCGTCAAGAATCAAAACATCCGAAACGATGATCGAGCGCATACGACGCTCGACGGATTCCGTCCTCGAAAGCGCTTCGGCGGCGGCATCCAACGGGACGCGGAGAAGATCCGCAACAGCGAGCGCTGCGAGCGCGTTCCCTACCATGTGGTGGCCCGGTACCCGCAATGTGACCGACACACCTTTGACGCGGAAACTCCAGCTACCGTCGTTGGAGCGTGTCAAGTCTGTCGGATGCCATTCACACGGTTTCTCGATGCCATACCAGCTTATCGGTCCGTCGTAAGAAGCACCTCGCGCGCGAAGCCCATCATCATCTCGATTGAGCACCATCTGTCGCTTGTCGACTATTGTTTCTGCAAGCTCCCATTTTGCATCGATAAGCGCGTCGAGCGTTGGGAAAAACTCGAGGTGAGCTTGGCCGGTGTTTGTAATCACTCCGATGGTCGGTTTCGCGATCTGCCCCAACAGCCGAATCTCACCCGAGTGATTCATTCCCATTTCGACCACTGCAACGCGATGCTCCTCTGTGATGCGTAACAGGGTCATTGGAACACCGAGGTGGTTGTTGAGATTGCCTTCGGTCTTCAATACCGGACCAAGCGATTCGAGCGTCGACGCGATAAACTCCTTCGCGGTTGTCTTCCCGTTGGAGCCGGTGACCGCAATTACCGGAATGCCACTCTGATGTCGGTGTTCGGACGCCCATTTCTGGAGTGCGCGAACCGGATCGTCGACGACGATCAGCGTGTAGATATCCCAATCACGGAGGTGCTCGCGGGCCTTGGATCGGCTCACAAATGCGGCACGCGCGCCATTCGCAAACGCCGCCGGTACAAATCGATGACCGTCGTTCGCTTGAGTCGTGATTGCGACGAAGAGATCACCTGTTTTCGCATTCCGACTGTCGATAGCTACGCCGGTAATCGGACCTTGCGAACCTCCATGAAGCTCGCCCCCGACGATCCGAGCGATCTCTTCCGGTTGAATAGCCTTCACCGCATATCTCCCGATTCGATTTGTTGTGTACCATAGCGTTCTTCGAGTGCTTTTCGTGCTTCGATGCGGTCGTCGTACGGGTGCTTTACTCCGCAGATTTCCTGATACGGCTCGTGACCCTTTCCGGGTATCATGACAACGTCACCCGGATGGGCCATTCCGATCACTCGACGTAGCGCTGCGCGCCGTGATTCGATCCGCTCGAACGGATGACCACCGTTCGCACCCGCGACGATTTCGTCGATAATCGATTCCGGATCTTCGGTGCGCGGGTTATCCGAGGTGAATACCGTGTAGTCGGCGAGTCTCGTCGCGATTTCGCCCATGATCGGTCGTTTTGCCCGATCTCGATCGCCACCACATCCCACTGCACAGAGGACTCGGCCGTTTGTCATGCGACGCGCTTCGCTTAGCACGTTCTCAAGTGCGTCGGGCGTATGTGCATAGTCGACAATAACGGTGAAATCTTGTCCGATTGATACCGGCTCGAATCTCCCCGGAAGCGGTTTGACGAGACGTAGTCCGTCTGATATCCGATCGGGCGTCATACCAATGGCGACACACGCACCGACTGTTGCAAGCATGTTCTCAACGTTGAAACCACCGACAAGAGCCATCGAGGTCGTTACGTCGCCGATGGGCGTACGAACACACCCATCGATTCGAGGTGTGTCTCGCATCTCGATTGGGTGGATATCGGCGTTTGGTGACATACCGTATGTGAGAACACGAGCGTTCGTCATCGCTATGAGCTGTTTACCATACTCATCGTCGATGTTGATTACTGCGGTAGCGCTTCCGCCAAGCTCCCGGAAAAGACGCGACTTGGCCGCGAAATAATCGTCGAATGTGCCGTGGAAATCGAGATGATCGCGCGTCAAATTCGTGTATACCGCGACATCGAAGCGCATGCCCCATACGCGGTCCAGAGACAGTGCGTGCGACGTTGTTTCCATCGCAACGAGTTTCGCACCGCGATCGCGAAGTGTATTGAGCATCTGGCGAAGCTCGTGCGCTTCGGGTGTCGTCGGTCGAGAAGCAGTCTGCGGTATCGATTCGGATCCCAACATTACACCAAGTGTGCCGATGCTTCCCGCGACATACCCACCGGATTCCGCTACCGTCCGGATCATTCCGACAGTTGTCGTTTTTCCGTTTGTTCCCGTGACACCGATCATCAGCAGGTCATCATCGGGAGCTCCATACCACTGTTTCGCTATCCGCGCGAGCGCGTTTCTGACATCCGGCACAACGATCTGCGGTACGCCGATGTCAGGTACTTCTCGCAACGTCACTATTGCCTTCGCTCCCCGCTGCGCGGCGTCCGAAACAAAGGTAGCGCCGTCAGCTTTCGTTCCCGGCAGCGCGAAAAACAGTGACTCGTCCGATGCGTCACGCGAGTCGGTAACGATGTTTCGCAGCACGATATCTACCGAAGGTTCGCTGACAAGTCGATATTCAGTAAGTGCCGCAACAGTTTCTTTTAGAGTCCAACTACCCCGTGTCATGGCGTCCTCCGGGGCGGACCTGAAAGAGCTGGTTCGCGGCAATACAAGACCATTGTGTTACTCTGAGCCACGTTGCTTCCGGGGACAGGGTATTGTCCGTAAACGATGCCGGTGCCACGAAGCTCGATCTCCATACCGGTAGAGTTGAGGATTCGAATCGCTTCACGTACCGATCTATTCCGGACATCTGGAATGCGAAGACCGTCAATCGAGCGATCCGCAAGCACAAGTTCAACCGATCCACTCGCCGGCAATCGTGCAGCTGTCGGCGGCCATTGCCCGACTACGGTTGATCCGTTTCCCGACGTCGAGATCGGAACACCGAGGCTGTCACAAAGGCTCATGGCCTGATAGATCGAAAGGCCAATGAGGTTCGGCATTTTCTCACCCGGTGTCGTCTCTGTCGAACGGATTATCGATGTATCTCGACTGAGGATTCGACTCATGATCCGTCGGAATACCGGACCGGCGACAGTTGAACCGTAATAGTGCGTTTTCGGTCGATCTATCGAGACGACGCAGACGAGGCGTGGCTCCATATCCGGTAAAAATCCAGCGAACGATGCCGTGTACGCTCCGCTCTCGTATCCTCTGCCGTCCGCTCGTGCAATCTGTGCAGTGCCAGTTTTTCCTGCGACGCGCAAACCGGCTATCCGCGCAGTTTTCCCTGTGCCTTCGTCGACAACGCCCGTCAGCAGTTCGACCATCTGATGAGCGATGTTCTCAGGTACAACCTGGCGAACGCGTCGGGGTATGGAACGATCTGCGGGCGAACCATTCGGGGTAATCACTTGATCCACGACGTACGGACGCATGAGCCAGCCGTCATTCGCCAGAGCTGCATACGCTGACGCCATTTGAAGCGCGGTGACGCCGATTTCCTGGCCGATGGCGAGTGTGGCGTGGCTGCGTCCGGACCATCGCGAAGTCGGCGCGAGTATTCCCTTCGACTCTCCTGGAAGACCGATTCCAGTTTCCGCGCCAAAACCGAAACGACGGATATAGCGATAGAGATCATCGCTACTCAGACGTTGAGCCGCGATGATCGTACCCACGTTTGAGGAAAGCGAGAATACTTCGCGGAACGGGAGCTCTCCGTGTGGGTGTGCGTCTCGAATCCGTTGCCCGGCGATCTCAATACTGCCGTTGAGACAGTCGATTGTATCCGAAGGAGAGATAACCTGTTCGGCGAGTACAGCGCTTGCCGCGACGATTTTGAACGTTGAACCGGGTTCATACGGGTCCGTTATCACGCGATTCCGACGCACCCCCGGTTCTACTGTACGGTACCCATCGGGATTATACGCCGGCACGTTCGCCATCGCTCGTATGGCGCCGGTGGAAGCTTCGAGCAATACTGCGCGTCCGCTTGTCGCTCCGGTTGCTTCAATAGCGAGTGATAACTCGTGTTCGACGATCGCCTGGTAATCCGCATCGATCGTTAACGAAACATTCCCACCGTCGAGTGCGTGTTGTACGGGTGCAGCCGTATTTGGCACTCGATCGCCGCGAGCGTCGACAAGCGTCCGTTGCCAACCGTTTCGACCCGAGAGCGCGGTGTTGTAGAGTAACTCGATGCCGTCACCGCCAACGTTGTCAATATCGACGTGCCCAATAAGTTGGCCGGACAAGCTGGCGAGCGGATGCACTCGTTGAGTACCGGGAAGAAGCATCATTGCTTCTGGTTCGATTGCGCGAATCTGCTCGGCGATCTCCGGGTCGATGTTTCGTGCTACCCATGCGAATGAGCGGTCTGGGCGATTGATCCGACGGAGTACCGCGTCGGTCGGCTCCTGTGTTATCGCGCTGATACGACGCGCTACGGTTGACGCGCGTTGCAATTTCCGCGGGTTAATCGCAACCGATGCCGCGGGAAGACTGACAGCGAGTTCGATCCCGTTACGGTCCACAATCCGACCACGCCGTGCTTCGAGAACAATCTGTCGTTCTTGCTGTCCAGCGGCACGCAGAGTAAACCGTTCGCTACGGATGATCTG
>CAZWQW010000007.1:25765-54639 GCA_964635955.1 uncultured bacterium
GTTTGACGATGCGATCCTCAAGTGAGTGGTATGCAATCACGACTATCCGCCCACCGATTTCGATCCTATCGACAATGTCGTTCAGCACCTTTTCAAGCTGATCGAGCTCGCCGTTCACCGCTATTCTGAGAGCTTGAAACACCCGTGCAAGTGACTTCTCCGCGCGCTCTGGACCTCGCGGACCGATCGCGGCAACAAGCTCATCAGTTGACTTGATCGGGCGCGCACGTACGATATTCCGCGCGATGGAGATTGCACGTTTTTCCTCGCCGTATGTTCGGAGCACATGCGCGATATCTCGATCTGACCAAGTATTGACAATGTCGGCTGCCGATAGGGTAGTATCCGGCCCCATACGCATATCGAGCGGTCCGGTGTGTCGAAAGCTAAAGCCTCGTTCTGCTGCGTCGATTTGCATTGACGAAATACCGAGATCGAGGAGGACGCCAGATACCTGCGAAATGTTGAGATCGTCTAAAACCGAAACCATCTCGCCGAACGTCGCTTGGCGTTGAATTACTCTGTCCCGCCATGGTGCGAGGCGTACCGCTGATCGCTCGTGTGCGACCGGATCGCGATCGATACCGATCACCCGCCCACCTTCACTCAACATGCCCACAATCCGCTCACAATGGCCTCCGTCGCCGAGCGTGCCGTCCACGTACGTGCCGTCTTTACGCCATACGAGCGCATTGGCAACCTCGTCCAGCAGGACGGGGACGTGTAACGGTGTTTCGGATCCGGAGTTAGCCATCAGAAGCAGCCTGCTGTGATGAGCGAACAACCATCAGGTTACTCGCACTTGTCTCAACCGCGCCTCCGACTTCGTCCATTGCTTCGTCGAAGCGTTCGGGATTCCATAGCTCGATTCGATCAAATGCGCCGACAATCAGTGCATCGTCTGAGATACCCGCAGCAGTCAGTAAGTGTGACGGCAACGAGATGCGTCCCTGTCCATCAATCCGCGCCTCTGCCGCCTGCGCGAGAACTCGACGTATCATGTTGCGCACTCGACGCGCTTTCGGATCGTTCACCGCGTCTCGCCATACGTCACGTATTTCAGCCCATTCATTAAGCGGATAGGCGGTCAAACAGCCATCCGGATCTTCCGTGATAATCAGCGTGTCTTGCGCATCGGGACTCATCGCGCGACGAAGTGTGCGGGGGAATTGGACGCGGCCCTGTGCGTCGACAACGTGCCGGAAGCTTCCAACGAAGCTGTGTTCGCGATCCTGCACGACCCCAAGGGAGCGGAGATCCATCGTTTCGCCTCCTCTTCCGGTATTAGGTGCTATTACAATAAAACGGCCCTCGTGAGATGAGGTCCCATAATGCACCTACAATACCCAGATTCACCCAAAAGGGTAGACTCCTATTTGCGCACCGTCAAGTGCACGAAGTGAATATTCAGTGTGTACACAGTGATAGAACGGGGATAATATGGTGTATTATAATATATTTATCGTAGACAAGATAATTTTTCGAAGGTGAGCCTCGCCGAGATAGTTACTCGGAACAAACGCAGATTATGGGGTCGCGTCCGATATCATTCCGAGTCAGACGCGAGTTCTTCGAGTGCCGAAAGCTCGCGCTTAAGGCTCCGGGCGAGCATTGCGAGTCGAAGTACATAGAGCGCCAAACCGACCCAAACCGCCCCATATGCTAAAATCACGAAGTGAGCATTGCGCCAAGGAGAGATTTGCCCCGCAACGATATCACCGCCTGGTTGTGCGACAGACACCGTGTAGAGCACGAATACCGTTATGAGTACTGTGAGAGCGAGCGCAGTTGCTTTTCGCATGGTGTGGTTCCTTCTCTATGCCAAGCCTTGTTCAAATATTCGGTTACGCACATTTGTGAGACGCGATCGAACCATTTCAAGCCGAACGCGAACGGTGAGGAGTATAAAAAAAAGGAGCGTAAACGTCGCAAGCGATATCATGAGTGCAACAAAAAACTCGGAGGGAAGGCCTCCGCCTCCTGCGTCGGACTGCATTACGACAGGGTGCATTCCGCGCCAGAGAACGACTGAATAATGGATGATTGGGATATCCAACGCACCCAATAAGGCGAGTACCGCACCGTACTTTGCAGCCTTCTCCGGTTCTTCGACAAATGCTCGGAGTAGCAGGTACGATAGCTCGATCAGCCAAAGAATCAGTGTCGTTGTCAAGCGAGCGTCCCATACCCAGTACGCGCCCCACGTTGGTCGTGCCCATAACGGTCCGGTGACAATCACGAGTGTCGTGAATACCGTTCCTAATTCGATACTCGAATACGCGATACTGTCCCATACTTGATTGTTACGAATGAGATACAGGATACTCGAGAATGCGGCGATACCAAACGCGAGGTACGTAATCCAAGCACAAGGGACGTGGAAATAGAAGATCTTTTGTGAGAAGCCGAGGTTGCGTTCGATGCCAGTTGATATGAACACGAGATAGATCGATACCGCGAAGCCTGCGATAACGGTGACCGTTGCAGCGATCCAGATCCCGCGAGTCCAACGAGTCCTACTGAGTTTTCCGCTTTCCACCTATGTACACCTTCGTTCGAAAGATCGTCTATTCTTCGACAGTGTATTCAAAAGCCAGTATCGAAGCGGCGATGAATACGAGATCAAACGCGACGAGTAACTGGAGCCAAAGTGTGATTTCGTCCAGCGGTCGGCTATTAAGGAGTAGCTGAGTCGCTTGCACTGCGCTAATGAGAACGGGAACTTGTATGGGAAACAGGAGCAGCGGTAGTAACCAATCGCGCATACGGGTTCCCGTCGCCATCCCAGCGAGAAGCGTTCCCACACCGACGAATCCAATCGTTCCGAGAATACATGTGAGCGCGAGCCAACCGGGCATCAACGGCACACTCAAATTGAATAGTATGAGCGTCAGCGGGACAACGAGTATCTCCACGATAAGTAGAAATACCATGTTGCCGACCGCTTTCGCGAGATAGATCCACGCACGATCCGCGGGGCTCAAGAGTAAGGCGCGTAGACATTGATCGTCGCGTTCCATCGCGAGCGATCGGTTCAGCCCAAGGGTACCGGCGAATGTGAACGCGATCCACATTACTGCTGCCGCGACATTCGCCGGCCGGTCGGGTGAAAGACCGAGCGCGAAATTAAACAACACCAGTACAACGACGGAGAAAACCGCCATAACAAGGACAAGCTCGCGGCGGCGCCATTCCTGTCGCACATCTTTCCAGAGTATCGCCCAGAAGACGCGCATCAGGCTCCGTTCCCTTCGAGTAGCCGATCGAATACTGTAGCGAAGTCTTCTATACCATTAGGGGTTACGTCGACTGAATGAGCGATTCTTCCTCGGACCAATATCGCGGCTCGGTCGGCAAGTGTCCATCCTTCTTCAAGATGGTGCGTCACTAACAAGATCGTCCGACCCTCTTCGCGTAGCGCCGCAAGGCGTTTTGCGAATACCTTAGCGGAATGGCGATCAAGTCCGGTAAACGGTTCGTCAAGGAGCAACACGGGAGGGTTGTGAAGAAGTGCGCGCGCAATTGTGAGCCGTTGGCGCATTCCGCGCGATAGCGTGCCCGCTTCGTGGTCTTTCCAGCGCTCGAGCTCAACCTCTCGAAGTAGCGCGTCAATACGGCTGTTTGGGTCATTAATACCGTACAAGCGCGAAAAGAATTCGAGGTTGTCGCGTACGCTTAGACGGTCGTATACCCATGGCTGGTGAGATATGACGCCGAGACGACGTCGAACTTCGGTGCCATCACGCCGTACGTCGAAGTCCGCAATACGCGCCGTTCCTTGTGTCGGACGTACGAGTGTTGAAAGTATTCCGATAAGCGTAGATTTACCAGCGCCATTCGGTCCGTAGAGCGCGAGGCAGCTTCCGGCCGGAATGTCGAGATCTACTCCGTGTAGCGCGTTCACGGAACCGTAGCGCTTCGTCAGGCCATCGACGCGAATACCGCTCGATCTCGACATGTGGATTGTATCAGTTGCCATAGGTCAGGGCGAATACCGCGCGCGTTTGGTCGGGTGCGTTCTCAGTGTCCCTCGTCTTTGAGCGCTTGGACGAGACGTGCTTTCAAATCGCGTCGCTGTTGGACGTAGTCTTGCTCGGGTACTTCGCCGCGTTCGTACTGAAGGTCGAGTTCTGCGATCTGAGTCGTGAGTGCATTAGCGGCGCTCTCCGATTCCGATTGAATCCCGTCGGCATCGTTTTCAACTGACTCAGATTCATCGCGGGAAGGCTTCGTAGATCTCCGCATGAACACCGCAAACACGACTACTACCACGAGTCCGATTCCAGAAGCAATAATCAGCCATCGGCCAGCACTTGACGACGCGCTACCGACTGTTTTCGCGACGATTTCAATCGTCTCACCCGCCGGAATATCGATACGCTCGAGATTGATGAGTTGTGGTCCCATCGGACTCGGAATCTCGTCGGCACCCTGAACTTCAAGTTCCAACGATCCTGCCATCGCGATAACGTTCATCGATGTTACCGGGTACGCCGTTTCGATCTGCCACGTGGCTTTATTCTTCTGAAGTGGAATATTGTAACCATATACCAGCGTGTCGCTTCCGGGGTGAAACGGAATTGTCGTTACGAAACCTTCTGGTGTTACACGGTGATGTGCGGAAAGCACGCCTTGCATGATCTGAAAGTCGTTCGCGTTGTCCGGTACGTAAAAGGTGAGCCCCGTGGTTCCTTGATCCGTCTGCGTGCCGGTAAACAATCCACCGCTATTGCGTACGATGTAGACAGCGGTTACCGCGACACTGGTTTCCTGCTCGTCCGGTGCGAGAATGAGGTGAATTTTGTCGATGCTGATATGTTCAGTTGTCGATGTTCTTTCGTGTACAAGAAATCTGCGCGTGACAGATTCGCTTCCGACGTGGAAGAACCCGCTACGCTGAGTTGTCCCGTCGAACTCCGCCTCCAGACGATAGAGCATACCTGGTTCCGCGTCTACGTTTTCGAACCGGAACTCACCGGTCGAGTTCGACACCGCCGTTCCCGATATCGACTGAGGACCTCCCATCGCTCCACCTAACAGATTGATGCGCAGGTTCGCGATAGGGTGCTCGTCCTTGCTTGCGTTTATCACTGTGCCCGTGATCACCGCGCCGTTAGACACGGTTGCCGACAGCAGAATCGCGACGAGGATACTCGTGTATCGCTGCTTCATGATGAGCGTTCCTTCGATTCGGAAACCATGGATGCACCGCATTCGCTGCAGAATTTCGCACGAGCGTCGTTCCTATGGCCGCATGACGGACACGGTACGTTTGAATCTCCAACGATCTTTCGCGCTTGAGTAATTCGCGCTTCGATGTCCGCGTCATTGATAGTACGACGAGGCCTATGATCCGCGGGCCGGTGTCCGGGTTGTTCTGATTCGAGTGCTTCGATAACCGTCGCGGCGTTCGATTTCAGTTCACCGAGGAGCTGCTGGTAATCCGCATCGTTCAGTTTACCGGTCCGGTAATCGAATTCGAGTTCGCGTATGTCATTGAACAGCTGATCGCGGCGAAGGATCAATTCCTCTGCCTCGGATTCCACGCTTTTCTGTGCGGTGCGACGGTCGATGAGTGGGTAGAGTATGAAAACACCCACACCGACGGTGAGAATGAATACGGTAATCGCCAAAAGCATTATAGAGAACCTTCCGTTAGCGGCCTGTAGGTGTCGTTACGATTCGCTCGGTCCGTGTTTCTGAGCGCTGATAGTGGTCTCGCTCACGTTTGTCCGGCCACATAGCGATAACCGTTCCGAAGATGAGAACCACGCCACCAAGCCACAGAAGATTTACCAACGGATTTTTTTTGATGTTGATCGTGACAGTCTCGAAGTTCTGCGACCACGAACTCAACGTAAGGTATACGTCGGTGAAGCCAACGTGAAGTATCGTCGGCTTGGTCCACGTCATGTCTTCCGCTTCGTAGTGCTCGCGAACAACGTCGACTGTCTGCCAGAGTCCACCATCGCGATAGATGTCGACCTGTGCAGCGAAAACGGTCCGATTCACTTCAGGATACGTGCGGAATCCGTCGTATGCGAACGAATACCCCGCGAACGATTGTGCTTCGGTGTCGTGACCGCGCGTAAACGTAAGGTCCGTCTCTGACTGGTAAAGCGACGATCCGATGATACCGATTACGATGATCACCACGCCGAGATGGATAAGATATCCACCGTAGCGTCGGTTTTGCCGGCTTACGAGGCGCGTGACCGCTTGGACTACCGGCTCGTTCGAAATCCGCATACGAGCTCGTGTGCCTCGATAGAACTCCTGCGCAATCGTTGCGAGAACGAATCCGTTCAACCCCATGAATCCAATCGCGTAACCGTTCTGTTCGGCACTCATTATCGCAATCACCGCTGCGGTTACAAGCATAAAGAAAACGCCTACAAGAACCGGAATGGTGAAGTTTCGCTTGAGATTCGTCGTATCCGCTCGACGCCACGCGATGATAGGTCCAACACCGGTAAGGACGAGGAGGAACGCCCACATGGGCCAGAGGATGCCGTTGAACCACATTGGGCCGACACTGACTTGCACGCCACGGATCCACTGGCTGAAGAGTGGGAACATTGTGCCGAAGAGTACAATGAATGCGATGCCGACGAGTACAACATTGTTATAGAGGAACGCGGACTCGCGCGAAATCAGCGAGTCGAGCCGGTGTTCCGTTTCGAGTTCGTCGAGTCGAGTGATAAGGAACCACAATGCCGCACCGATACTCGTCGCAAGGAACATGAGGAACGATACATTGAACGCTTCGTTTCTTGCGAATGCGTGAACCGAGGAGATGATGCCACTTCGCGTCAAATAGGTTCCAAATATCGTTGAGCTGAATGCAGCGATGATCAGGACCATGTTCCAGACTTTGAGCATACCGCGCTTCTCTTGGATCATTACGGAATGGAGAAACGCTGTCGCGAGTAACCACGGGATGAACGCGGCGTTTTCGACGGGGTCCCACGCCCAGTAACCGCCCCACCCCAGTGTCACATACGCCCACCAAGCTCCGAGCAGATTCCCTATCGACAGGAAGAACCACGCGACGATCGTCCATCGACGCGTCATTAAAAGCCATTCGTTTCCGAGTTTACGCGATACCAATGCCGCGATTGCGAACGCAAATGGCACGGCCATACCGACGTAGCCGAGGTAGAGCGTCGGTGGGTGGAACAACATTCCGGGATTCTGAAGCTGCGGATTGAGCCCAAGTCCTTCCTGTGGAGTGAACGGCAGCCGCCAGAACGGATTCGTCGAGGGGTGCAGCGCACCGAAGCCATTCGATCCCACGCCAAGGACCGTCTGTAACAGTGCGTAGAAAGGCTCTGTCACCTGATCGGGTCGCATACTGTGATCGACTTGGAACAGAAAGATGATCATCGCCATGAAAAAGGAGCCGATCATCATCAATACGCCCGTGGCGTATGGTATAAGCGGGGAGTTTGTGTTTCGATGGCGCCACACCATTACAGCACTGAACGCCGATAGAACCCACACCCACAGGAGTAATGAACCTGCGTTTCCTGCCCAGAATGCTGGAATTGCGTACCATATTGGGAGTTTACTGCTGGTGTACCGCGCAACGTATTCAACGTTGAGATCGCGTACGGTGAGGAGATATATCAAAGCGAACGAGGAGACAGTCAGTAGCCCGAAGAACGACCATACGCCTCGGTAGGCGGATGCAATCAGATCGGGGGAGTTCCTGCGAGCGCCGATAAATGCAGCAAAAACAGTGTACCAGCATACGAGGAACGCCAATAAAAGCGAATAGTGACCAAGTTCAGACATAGTAGCCTCAGGGCGAGATCAATGCATCCGGCGGGACGGCAAGCAGATATCGCGACACGTTACGAACCACTGCTCGCTTGCGAAACGTGGTCGGCGTCAGAGGGTGTTGTCTCGTACTTCGATGGGCACTTCACCAGTAATTGGCGTGCAACAATAATCCCATCTTCATTATAGGTCCCTTCCACAACCAAGTCAGCCGTTTCGCGGAATGCATCCGGCACCGTTGTACCCGTGTACGTCACGGGTATTGTCGCGCTTAGCGAGTCACCGAGCACGAAGTCAAGACGCGGGAGATTGCGCTCTACCGATACATCCTGCCTCTGAACGCTACCGGGCATCACGGTTCCGTTCACCTTTACGTTCGTGCCGATGTACGCATCCGCGTTCGCGAGAAACTCGGACGTCGTGTGGTAGTAGTGAGTCGTGTATCCCGTTCGCGCTGTCATTGTGACGACGAGCAGCGCGATCGCTCCAATAACAAGCGAAAGACTGATGAGAACCTTTATATTACGCGCTCGCATGTTGTTGCTCCCTTTGTGTTCGAACCAGAATCTATAGAAAGGTACATTAGAACAGGCGACCGAGATCGATTATGGTCACCATTACCAAGAGACTCAGCAGAATAACAACGCCAATCTGCTGCATGATTCCCTGCTGCTTCTGACTCGGTTGTTTGCCGGTGATTCCCTCGTACGCAAAGAACACGAGATGACCTCCATCGAGCACCGCGAGCGGAAGCAGATTCACGACGGCGAGGTTCGCGCTCAGCAGTGCAAGGAAGGCGAGGTACGTTGCCCACCCTTGTTCCGCAGCGATACCGGTCATTTGAAAGATTCCTACTGGACCGGCCAAGTACTTCGGCGATATCGCGCGCGTGATCAGTTGTTGAATGAACCGCAGAATCTTCTTCGAGACGTCCCACGTCTGTGAAAACGCTGTGCCGATAGCAGCGAAAACTCCAAGTCGAACACCGTCTTCAACCCCAAATGTTGCTATTTCGACCGATGGGGTAACGTAGATCGGAATTCGCCTTCCGTCACGCTCCACAATGAGTTCAAGCTCTCGGCCGGGGTTCTGACGGATTATAAGACTCATCTCCGACCAATTGGTCACCGCATTTGCGTTTACCGATACGATTCGATCGCCTTCGCGAAGTTCGGCTTCTGCTGCCGGTTCGAGCGGAATCAACGTGCCGACTTCCGCGTGCGGCTCCCACATTACTCCCATACTATATAGAGACGCAAAACCACTATCGAGCGTAACGCGTAACGTGTCACCCGACGGCAATACGAACGTTGCTGGTAGGGGACCTTCCCGTTCGGCGACCGGTTCAAGCGCTTCCCACGTCGTAAACGGTATCCCGTCAATCGAAACCGGAACAGTGCCGGCGACGATGCCAAGACTGTCAGCGATTGAATTTGGTTCAACCATCTTCGCAGCCATCGACGGCGAAGGTCCAATACCTATTCGCCCGACGACACCGTATGTAGCATTCAGGCCGGCGAACAAGGCAATCGCGAGGACGACGTTCATCAGTGGACCGGCGGCAACTACCGCGGCTCGCGCCCACAATGGCTTGGACGTGAACTCCCACGGCTCTCCTGCGACGTCAGCTTCTCCGACATCCGATTGACCGGCCATTTTCACGTAACCACCGAACGGTATCCAACGAAATGCGTACTCTGTTTCGCCGTGTTGGAACGTTTCTTCTGGGAGGCCAAAATGCCATTTCAAAACGCGAAACGCCCAACGGCGTTGGGGATCACTTTCGGCTTTCGCGCGACGAACGGCGAGCAGCGGTTGTCCCATGAAAATCGAGAAGTTCTCGACACGTACCCCGACCGCTTTCGCGACCGAGAAATGCCCGAGTTCATGGACGAGAACAAGTGCGCTCAAGCCGCCGATAAACGCGAGAATGCCTTGAAGATCCACCTATTATCCCTTTATAAACCAAAGAAGTGGAATCACCGTTTATCCGGAAGATATCAACGCACTTGCCGTGTCACGTGCCCAGAGTTCAGCTTCGAGTACGTCGTCGAGTGTGGGACGCGATACAACATCGTGCCGTTCCATTGTTTTCTCGATGAGGCGGGATATTCCGGTAAATGCAATCTTCTCTTCAAGAAATGCACGTACCGCAACCTCGTCAGCGCCACTGAGTACGGCCGGCATGGTTCCACCGATATTACACGCCTCACGCGCAAGTGAGAGTGCAGGAAAACGTTCTGTATCCGGTTCGTCGAATGTAAGTGTACCGACTGCCGCGAGGTCGAGCGGGTCAGGTTGCGTTTCGATCCGATCGGGATACGTCAGCGCGTATTGTATCGGAAGCGTCATATCCGGCACGCCAAGTTGCGCAATGACCGATCCATCGATGTATTCAACGAGGGAATGGATGATCGACTGGTGATGTACAAGAACACGAATCTGTTCCAAAGGCATATCAAAAAGCCACCGGACTTCGAGGATTTCGAAGCCTTTATTCATAAGTGTCGCTGAGTCGATCGTAACCTTTGGTCCCATTACCCAGTTCGGATGAGCCAGAGCGCGCTTCGGTGTAATGCTGTCAAACGCGTCCGCACTCATCTCGCGAAACGGACCACCAGAGGCGGTAAGGAGAACACGACGGACCTGCTCACGCTTGCCCGCGTCAAGACACTGCCAGATCGCACTGATCTCGCTATCAACCGGAAGAAGCCGAACGCCACGCTTCTGAGTCTCACGATTGACGATCTCGCCTGCGATCACAAGCACTTCCTTATTCGCGAGCGCAATATCCTTCCCGGCACGAATCGCGTCGACTGTCGGCACGACACCAACGCCACCGGTGAGCCCATTCACGACCAGATCGGCTTCAGTATGCGTAGCGACAGCACTCAGACCATCATTACCGATGACTATCTCAGGCGTGACGCTACCGAGTTCGTTCCGTAGAGACTGCGCAGCGCTTTCGTCTGCAAGCGATACAAGAGAAGGATTAAACCGTCGAATCTGTTCCGCAAGTACTTTCCACTGAGAGCCAGCGGCGAGCGCGACAACGTTAAAACGGTCGGGATACCGAGTCACGATTTCGAGAGTTGTACTACCGATTGAACCTGTTGAACCGAGTAACGCGAGTCGCATGTATCGTCTCGTTCTATCGCGCGAAATCGTGTGAACGGTTAGGCTGCCGTGAGAAATGATCTCACGTAAAGCCATATCCAGATGATTGCCAAAGTGAATAAGAAACTGTCAAAACGATCAAGAACCCCGCCGTGACCGGGAATCAGTGACGACGAATCCTTGATTCCAGCGTCTCGTTTTACCATCGATTCGGCCAAATCGCCGACCTGTCCCAGTACCCCGACTACGGCGCCAAACGCGCCGATCTCGACCAGCCCAAAGGTATCGATACCGAATATCCATCGACCGAGAAGCGCGCCGAGGATCCCTCCGAAGAACCCTGCGATTGCGCCTTCCCACGACTTCTTCGGACTGACACGGGGAGCCAAACGGTGTCGTCCAAATGACGAACCACCGAAATACGCGAAGGAATCGGTCATCCAGACGATTACGAACGCTGTTGCAATCAATCGCTGACCGTCCTGAGCTGTGACGTCACCAATGCCGCGACTGACGGGAATCATCAACCCGAACAGACCGATATAGACGATACCGACAACGGTACCGCCGACGGTTCGAATCGCTCCCTCGGTTTCCCACTGACCTGCGATAGCGAGGATGAACGCAGTCAGCGTGAATATCACAAGCGCAGGTGACCACCACGCATCCAGTCCAAACCACAGAAGAACGAGAAGCGCGAACGGTCCGACAAACGAAAGCGCGGCGAGTCCACGCATTTTCTCAAGTCGCGCGATTCTTACCCATTCCCACGATCCGATTAGCGTGAGAACCAACGCGAAAGCAGCGATTGCATATCCGCCTGTAAGAACAATCCAGAGAAGGACGGGTACTGCGATAACAGCTATAGTGATGCGCGTGAGCAGATTCTTTACGTCGTAGCTCATGTGGACTCTTCCCGGCTGGACTCCACATAAAGCTGGTCGCTTGTCTTTCCGAAACGCCGCTGTCGCGACTGATAGTTAGAAATCGCGTCGAGAAGGTGTTGGCGGCGGAAATCTGGCCACAATACGCTCGGGAAGACAAACTCGGAGTACGCACTCTGCCAGAGGAGGAAGTTGCTAATACGCATTTCACCGCTTGTACGAATCACGAGGTCTGGATCAGGAAGGTCACTGGTATATAGGTTTTCGTTGATGAGCGCTTCAGTGACATCCTCCGATTTATGTCCGTCCTTTAGAATCGTACGAACAGCGTCGACGAGTTCCGCTTTACCGGAGTAGTTGATGCACAGGTTTAGAATCAGTCCCGAATTCGAAGAGGTTTCTTGGATCGCTTCGTGGAGCGCGTCCCGAGCGTCATCGGGAAGATCGTTAATACGACCAGTTGCCCGTAGCCGAACATTGTTCTGATTGAGTTCATCTGTCTCTTTGAGCACCGTTTGACGAAGCAGTCGCATGAGAGCAATTACTTCCGAACGCGGTCGACTCCAGTTTTCTGTCGAGAACACATAGAGCGAAAGAACCTCGATATCAAGCTCCGCACATGCGCGGACAGTTTCGCGTACAGCCTCGACACCATGCCGGTGTCCGGTAATTCGGCGGAAACCATGCTGTTTCGCCCACCGACCGTTCCCATCCATAATTATGGCGACGTGTCGCGGGAGATTTCCCCGAGATTTTACTTCGTTCGTAGACTCATCACTTGCCACTGGCATCTCCACCGAGATGATGCGACAGTTTCCGGTTCTCGGGAAACGTCGTTATGAGAAAACACAGTTAGAAAATATCCACCTGCCGTGGCGTGTCAGTCAAGCAACCGTCTTGGTCCGTACCCGTTGTTGCCTTCCGGAAGCGCCCGCAGCATCTTGCGAGTCGGTTCGAATACCGCGCATCGCTAAGAGCTCTGCGGCGATGCACATCAGCGCAAGAGCGAGAAACACCGTATCGAGCTCCGTTCCGCGTCGTGTCGACTCCACGTATGTGCGAAGGTCACTTCGAACTTCGTGTAATCCCGGTAATCCATACCGTTCGCGAAACGCAGTCGGATTCAGAGACGCGAGTTCCGACTCTTCAGCAGCAATGTTTGCGGCGAGCAACGAAACAATCCGGTCGCCTGACCGAACAGTCCATATGCCGGGCGAATCAATCGCGTCAATAATGACGTTCGGTACGCCGCTTTCTGTTGCGATGGTAGCCGAACGACTTTCACCCGATGGCGATTCGACCACAACCGGTGCCGTCATTTGCGACGAGAGTTCAAGATTCACGTTTCGAGGTCCGACGTGATATTCATGGCTTAACGAGACCGAACGCGCGAGGTTATTTACGATCCGATGCATGAGCGGAACAACGGCACCACGGTACGCGAGATCGGTCCACGCGGTGTTTAGTCCGGCAGCAAAGAGAGCGACCGCGCCATTTTGAGATCGCTCGAGTGTAATCCATGGGTCGCCAGTATTGAACCGTGTGACGACTGTGTGTTCCGGAGCGCGAAGAATCGCGTAATCGGCAAATCTCGGTTCCGTCGATCCACGCGTGCCGAAAACGCCCATCGTTATTGGGTTTGGTGATCGCGTATGTTCAACACTGAAATACGAGACGCTATCGCGCAATCCCGCACTTCTCAGCCCAACAACACGAGTCGAGCATACACGCGATGTAATCCGTCGGTCCAATTGCTGAAGATCCGTCTCGGGGCCGATGAGTACAAGCAAACCGGTACCACGCCGAATGGCGTCATGAAGCCATCCGACGGCTTGATCTCTGAGGTCGGTGTGTTCGTTCACGATGACGACTTCAGCTGTTTCGAACGCGCGGCGATCGACGTCGGCAAACGATCGTAGGTTCAAGACATAAGGCGACTCTCGGTTTGGACTCTGAAAGATCGCTTCAAGAACCTCGCGGGATTGCGTAGCTTCGCCGACTATGGTGATGCGTGTTTCCGACGGAACACTCAGCGCAAAATAGCGCGAATTGTCAATGTCGAGTGGGTCGTTGGCGATCTCTACGCGACCGGAAACCCATCTCGAAGTGGGTAGCGTCACAGTGAACTCAATCGGTATGCGTTCGTTCGATGCTACGGTAACAGTTCGCTGTTGAACTCGTCGACCATCGATCCAAAGAGCTACTGGAACATCGTCAATGCGGGTTTGTCCTGTATTTCGAACGTAGGCTGTAACGGTAAACGGAAGGCCACTCCGCGCAAGCTCCCCACCGCCGGAAAGCGAGTCGATTGAGAGATTTGTCACAGATTCGGACGGCGGTAGGAATAGGTATGCTGTGGTGTGAGCTGGCCAATCGGTAGTATCAAACGCTTGCCATGGTGGTCCCGCGAGGTCTGATAGGATGTAGAGTTCGCGGTTCGCCGCGCCCGAACGGTTCAACAGTTCCGCAGCGTGTCTCAAGGCGCTCGATCCGCTACCAGACCAAGCAGACGGACGATCGAGTGCGGTTATCGTGTTCTCATCAAGGGGAAGAACAAGATCGGGAGCGGAAGTACGTATGATTACCGCCCAATCATTCGACCCGGCAAGTGAACGCAGTTCAGAGAGTCTGGATTTCGCCCAATCGAAGCGGTTCCCACGTGTACCTTCGTATCCCATACTTGGACCGTCATCAAGTACAACAACCATGGCACTCTCACCACGGTATCCGATGCCGGCCAGACCAGATCGAATTGCCGGTTTCGCAAACGATAAGACAATGAAGACGATTGCCAGTGTCCGTAGGAGAAGAAGCAGCCAGTTCCGAAATCGAAGCCGTTGGAACTGTTGACGTCGTACTTGTTCAAGGAACGCGATTGCGCCAAACGCAACACGCCTCGGTTTGCGACGGCCGAAAAAGTGTATCGCAATGGGAATGATTGCGGCGATGAGCCCGAAGAGGAGGAGTGGGTTGAGAAACGCCATGGTTATCTGATACGTCGTCGTTTGTCCAGACACGCCGCAAGCGCTACATCGAGCGGATCGCTTGTTATCAGGCGATGAAAATCAACTCGCTCCGTGCGACAGGACCGTTCGAGGAGTGCCATATAGTCGTTGAATTGCTTCCGATAGAGATGCGCGATCGCGTTTGTATCGACGAGTATCGATTGTTCTCCTTCGAGACCCGCAAACTCTACGGGGCCTTCGAAAGCGAACTCGGTCTCATCCGGATGTTGAACAGAGAAAGCCGTGACATCGTGACCTTCGTGTCGAAAGTGCTTTAGCACACTGTCCCACTGGTTTGCCATAGCGTCTACGCGTCGTACAGCGTCCGTCTCACTGGTGGACGGCAGGAGAAAATCGCTGATGATGATAATCAACCCGCGGCGTCGTATGCGCTCGGCAAGTCGATGGAGACACGCGACGGGATCAGTCGGTTCAGATGCGGGAGTCTGTCCGATTTCTCGGAGCAGCACGTCGAGGTGGCCCGGAGTGGATCGAGGAGGAATCAGTCGACGGATTGTAGTGTCGAACAGCGCAAGGCCGACCGCGTCACGTTGCCGAAGTAGTAGGTACGCGATGGACGCAGCAAGCATACGTGCATACATCCACTTCGATATGTCGGAGCCGTACCCCATCGTCCCAGATCGGTCGAGAACGATGTATGCCTGCAGGTTCGTCTCGTCTTCGAATCGTTTGAGATAGAGCCGATTCGTTCGCGCAAGCACTTTCCAGTCAAGGTGCTTTATTGGGTCTCCCGCGATGTATTGACGATGTTCGGAGAATTCAGCGCTGAAACCGTGGTATGGACTTCTGTGCAGTCCCGATATAAAACCCTCAACCGCTGATTTCGCGACGATATCGAGCCGTTCAATTCGAGCAAGCACAACGGGGTCGAGGAACGCGCGGTAATCTCGTTCATGACGAACGGTTTCGGTCATTGTGTCTCTCGAACGAGCCGTTCGATGATATCGGTCGTCCCGATTCCGTCGGCTTCCGCGTTGAAGTTCGTCACGATGCGATGTCGTAAGATCGGCA
This sequence comes from uncultured bacterium, assembly GCA_964635955.1. Classification (GTDB taxonomy): domain Bacteria; phylum Latescibacterota; class MWCZ01; order MWCZ01; family MWCZ01; genus CAZWQW01. The sequence continues at coordinate 41,586 of CAZWQW010000007.1, forward strand.
TTGCCAAGGAATCGATATCATCCAGTGCCGGTGTTTTTCGTCCCTCGAGAAGAGCTTTTGCTTTCGCTGTCAACACGAGGTACTGACTCGCGCGGGGTCCGGCGCCCCACGTTACCCAATCGCGAACGAACTGCGGCGCCGATTCGTTCGGCCGCGTGAGCCTGCTTAGGGTTACGGCTCGGTCGACGACACGTTCATCTACCGGCATACGTCGAACGAGGTGTTGTGCGGCGACAACTTCCTCGCGACCGAGGACGCACTGCACATCATCGACAGATTCGCCTGTCGTAAGGCGAACGATCTCGCGTTCGTTGCCCTCACTCGGATAATCAACCCAAAGCATAAGCATGAAACGATCGAGTTGAGCTTCTGGAAGCGGATACGTTCCTTCCTGTTCGATAGGATTCTGCGTCGCGAGAACGTAGAACGGTTCGCTGAGCGCATACCCTTGTCCGCCGCTTGTCACACGATGCTCCTGCATTGCTTCGAGTAACGCCGACTGGGTACGCGGTGGCGCTCGGTTGATTTCGTCAGCGAGCAGGATGTTGGTGAATACGGGTCCCTGCACAAATCGAAACACTCGCCTTCCAGTGGATGCGTCGTCATCGAGTACTTCGGTGCCAGTGATATCCGAGGGCATGAGGTCAGGAGTGAATTGTACGCGATTGAAACCGAGGTCGAGGACGCGCGCGAATGTTCGTACAATCAGTGTTTTAGCGAGCCCGGGTACGCCGACAAGAAGGCAATGTCCGCCGGAAAGCAGTCCGATCAGAAGGTGATCGATAATCGTCCTTTGTCCGACAACGACTTTACTGAGTTCGTCGCGTACAGAGTCGAGCTTTTGGTGAAGTTCTTCAAGAAGCGCAACGTCGTCCATGGGAAATCCAAATAAAATGCGAATGCGGTACGGTCATCAGATGGAACAAACGGTCAATCGTATGGTTCCACGAAAAAGGCCGTCGGGCTTCTACGCTCCGACGGCCTTGTGAACTCAAATACTGTATTTTTGCCGATTAGCCCGGTTCAAACGCGAATGGATACTCGAACGTGTCCGTACCTGAGCCAGCGGCGAACTTCCACGTTTGCACGGCGGCTACGATACATTCCTCAACATCGCGGTTGCCAAGGTTCGACTTTGACACCTGTACGTTCGTAACAGTGCCGTTCGGTTGAATCGTGAAGCGAACAACAACGATACCCGAGAGCGACGGATTGCTGGCAAGCCCAATTGTGTAGCAACCGCCGATAAGTTGACGGGTCCGACTCGCTTGAGCTTCGACGGCATCCTGGCTTCGTCCACCCGGTCCCTGAGCTTGCGCAGGTGGTAAAGCGAGTTGTTCCACTTCAATTCGCTGTCCAGTACTTCCGCCTGCCACTCGAAGAGCGGCGCGTCGTGTTCCGCCAAGGTCGCCGGCTGCGACGCGAATCTGGACGTTTCCGCCCAAGCGTTCGCGTGCAAGCTGAATCTGACTGCTGAGTCTTGCCGCTTCCTGCGATGAAATCCCACCGCGCGTGAATTGACTCGAAATCTGGACATCGGAACCAAGAGCGCCGATATCTACCGCTTGCGCGACAACACGGCTACCTGTTGCACCTTCCGCAAAAATCGCGACGTCGGTAGGCGCGATATCGAGACCCGGTCCGCCGAAATCTTCCATGCCACCAAGGGCGCCCATATCGCCAAGACTACCGAGAAGCGCTCCGAGTTCGGCTTCAATATCAGCGCCACTCACGGCTCCCGTTGCCGCTCCCGCCGAAGCTGCTTCCGCACGTTCGATTTCGGCGAGCGCCGCTGTCGCCGATTCGAGAGTCTGTGCCAGTTGCGATTGTAGATTTGCTTGCGCCTGGTTCAGCATCTCTTCGAACTCCGGATTGCTGATATCCGGGAGTTGAAGCTCCTCTGTTTGTCGAGGCGCCACTTCGATTGCGATTGTAGCGCGGACTACATCCTGAAGCCTCAAGAGATCCTCGTGAGTAAGATCAGCCGCAGGGTCGCGCCAGTCTCGCGACGCAATAATCGAGACAACGAGCATCCAGAACACCAGAGACACACTGACAAAGATGATTGTTGTCCAGTCCGCAGTGTCGTAAAAATGCTTGCGGAGCTCGGAGGGGAACGTCACCTTTGGCGGCGCCGCGGTACTCTCTGTATTTTGCTGCATGTAATGCCACCTCGCTCGTGGTTGCGTGTCGTCCGAGCCGTTTTACGGTTGGGCCACCAATTTCAATTTGAAAAACCCTGCACCAGCCGAACTCTTCATCACTTCGAGCAGCGTTCCGTACGTGACGTTTGGATTCGCGACGATATTGATCGCGCCGCGTAACTCCTCTTCAGTGATGGCGGCGTCGACAAGGCGCTTCTCATTTTTAAGATCAGCAAGAAGCTGCTGGTAGCCGAGTCGAGCGTCTTTCCGTTCCGCTTTTTCCGGTCGTTCTCCAACGCGATATAAAATCGCATCACGACCGGCTTCGCGCACCTGTAACGCGAGAACTCGGTCGACCTCAAGTCTCGTCTGCGCCACAGGAGGACGATACCCGTCTGCGATCTCAATAACACTGGTGCCGTACGACTTGAGCAGGAAGATGAGGATGATAGTGAACGCGTCCATTAGGGACGTGATATTCAGTTCGGCATCCTCATCGTCTTTAGCTCGCCGCTTTGATGGCATCATGGGCATTGTTCATGTCCCCTTTTGAACTGTTATCCGCCGATGCTACCCGGCGAGAGCGATATAACGGAAAATAGCGGTTCAGCTACTGATGCGTCGGCACCCGGCTGGAATCGAATGTAATCGAGCGTCTGAACTATCTGCTCGTACTCCATTTCTACAGGAGCCGCAACGGTAATCTGATCGGGATCAGGAAACGCCTCCGGCGGCTGTCCACCGAGTCGTTGTGTTTTTTCCTTCGTCAGAAGCTGTTGAAGCACCGCGTACTGCGGTCTTCCATTCGCACCGGGACGAAGTAAAAGCCCTGGTCCCTGTTCGATAAGACCACTTTCACCTGCGCGGAGCGATCGGGCATTCACAATCATGAAAGCGCCGTCGTCGCCAAGCGTAAGCTTCAAATTGAACGGTGCGTTACGAGGAGCGTCGACTGCGCCGCCCCCTGCACCGCCACGTGCTGGCAACTCCACCGTATGCTGGAAATAGTCTGTTACCTGTTGCGCGAGGAGCGCAGGGATCAGGATGCAGACGAGATTCATGATGATATGGAGCGGTGGCTTCTCTTCACGATCTGATGGTCTCTTGCCCCGCTTTTTTCTACCAGACGGAGGTAGTCCTGGCATCTTTCTCCCTCACGATATCTCTGTTCCGGTCCGCTACTTGCCGGATGTGCCTTCACTCCGTTGAAAGGGTGACGACGGCTGGTGACGCCGCCACCCCCTCGGAGGCAATTGGTAGTATACCTACCGTGAGCGTGTTCGTGTTATGAGCGGCTCAACGCATTGATCAAGCGGACGGAGTTCTCGTCGATGTCGTCAACAAGAGCCTTGCTCGCCTGATTGAGATACTGCGCCAAAAGCGTAAGCGGAACGGCTGCGATCAGACCAAGCAACGTCGTGTTCATAGCCGTTGCGATACCCGTCGAAAGGTGAGCCGCTTTTGCTTTCGGGTTCACGACCATATCCAGACCGGCGAACGTATACATCAGTCCGAAGATCGTTCCCATAAGACCCATCAGTGTTGCGATGTTCGCCAAGACGCTGACCCAGGAGATCCGTTTGGTGATCTGCGGCATCAGTTTCAGCGTCTCTTCGTCGATGGCATCCTGCACAGCGCGTGCTCCCATGTTCCGTTTGGCGGCCTGTAAGCCGGCCTTACTTAGAATCGGGAGCGCGCCTGATGGAGACGCATCGCAGAGCGCGATCGCTTTGTCGTAGTCTTTTGCTTCGACGTACTTTACCAGCTGATCGGTGAACTTTTTCATGTTCACTTTCGACTTCATCACGATGCTGTAGTAACGCTCACCCGAAATGCCGATACCGAACGCGAACGCGATAACGATCGGCCAGAGGAACGCCCACGCGCCACTCGGGCTCACCTTGAAGTCTCGAAGTACGCCGGCGACCACTCGGTCGAGAACGATTCCCGGATCGAGTGCTTCGCCACCGGCATCGCCAGCCTGCGCAACGGCCATATCAGCCGAGAAAAGCAGGATGCCGCCGAAAAGTGCCGCAAGGGAAATCCTTCCCAAACGCGAACGGAACAACTTGAGCCCCATTGCCTCCTCCGTCAGTAAAGAGAGTGTAGTAAGAGAACGTTGATAATCTTTGAGAATTCGGCGTGCTCATCCGCGCACCAGCGATGGCTGCGCCGGATCCCCCCATACAAACGCGTCCTAATTTACCCCCCTGTAATAGGGATGTCAAGCGATTTTCCCGATATACGGGTTATTGATTTTGCTCCTGCGGCCAGACGATTGGACGCATCGGTGTGATTGGACGATTCACTTGCACTAACGCATGCCCAATGAGCAGTGTTCCGGTAAGATCAGGGCGGAAGTTTCGTTGCATCGCAAGATACCGCACCGTGCTGAAGTCGGGATCGCGTCTCTGAATCGTCGCCAGTTCACCCGGCGGCTTCTCACGAATCGGACCCGTGCCGCGGAGTTGGAGCACCTGCGCGTGTGCGCTCGGCGTCACGAACAAGAACATCGCAGTAAACACTACCGCAAACGGAAGCATTCCGACGATTCGTCGCCTCGACACCATGGCACCCTAACCTTTCGATGAACAGCCACACGAGAAACCGAGAGCGTCTCATGTGAAACACAACAATCAATACTGATACGCGAATATCGTAGTTGTCGGCTACTGATCATATGCCGGTGTGGTTGTTCCTCCACCGGTGTTGTTGTCGTCATAAGGATCAGGCGACGAACCGTTGTATGATCCGTCTCCGTTACCGTCATATCCGTCTGCACCACCGCCATCTGCTGGGGTACCGGTACCGAAGTCGGCACCCATCGCCGCTCCCGCGGCTTCTGCGAGACGGGTTTCAGCGTCACGTTTTTGTTCGACGAGCCAGCGTTGCACCTGAGCCATCGCTGTGTCGACATTCGCGATATCCATGCGCACACGGTCCAAGCGCCACGGAATCTGCACCGTATCCTGCCATGAGGCGCGAATCTCTCGAATACGACAGTCGATCCACTGTTGACGTTGTATACTCGTCGCGAAATAGCGTCCCGTTGTATCCGCGAGGACCAGCGAATCCTGCGGAGTAAGCGCAACCATGAACTCCGGCTCTGGCTCGGGTGGCTTATACAGAGCTTCGTAGATACCGTACGGTACGTTCATTTGAATATCGATACGCGCGATGAATCCGTACGAATCGACATCTGTATTAGGAACACGATCGATTCGCGTTTCGTTTATCGCCTGAATCGCGAAAACGTTCGTTGTGTCACCGATGAAGAACTGATCTTTTAGAATATCAACGGTTTGCGATTGCTGCCAATCGACGCTTGCCGATTGATCGCGCGCGTTCGTCACCTGTCCGTTGAGGTAGACACGATAGTCGTCATCCGCGGTAACGGTAATCGTTGCTTTCTCAATGACCGGTTTTGGTGCTTCAGGTGTACGGAGCGAATCCGGCAACTCGTTCCACCGCGGCGGTAGTTCGATAGCACGCCGGAAGTATACAGTATCGCCACCAGATGGCGCCCAAAGAGCCGCGAGATTCTGATTCCCTCGTTCCGGGAATCCATACAACGGTTCTCCCGCGGGACGGTCAGCGTCGTATACTACGGGTCGTTCCGCGTAGGAGTCTGTCGTATCGACCATCGCGGTGGAAAGTGTATCCGCGTATGTATCGCTGGATTCATACGATTCTGTTTCATGTTGAGGTGGCGGTGTGTACTCGTGCGAGTAGTACCACTGTAACGGAGCGCGCATCGCCGGCACCCATTCCGTGTCGGCGAACTCGCGATCGCGCCATGCGTCGGGATTATTCGGATCAACGTAAGCAGATACGCGCCACAGTCCTGTAGAATCTTCCGTAACGAAGGTAAACGTCATCGGCACGGTAATCACGCCAAACGTTGGATCAAGCGCGCGAAGTCTCTCGATTGCGCGTTGCACGGTCGGATGCTCAAGACCTACCGCAAAGATCGAATCGCGACCTTCGAACACATAGAGATACCTACGTATCGCCGCGGTGCGGAAAGAATCGGCGACAGCAGCGTAACCTGTGACGAGGTTGTTTGCCACCTGGAACGCAGGCGTGCCTTCTCCGCCGGTTCCGGTATCTCGTTTCTCCGTATACTGCTCACGTACGCCATACATTACTTGGAAGAGCGAGTCGACGCCACGGGCCGATTCGAATCCGAACGCGAGAGCACTATCGCGCACAGCGCGCATGTCGCTATCGCTATATCTGATTGAATCACCGAACGCAATGTCGCGTTCGTGCGCGCGCAGAGCGGCTTCTACGGTACTTTCGGTAGAAATGCGGAACAGTTGAGTCTGTAGTGCGACCTGACCAAACTCGCGTGCCTTTTCTCCAGCATCTTGGAGAACGCCTCGGTACGCTTGTGTCTGCTGCTCGATCAACGCTTGACGGCGCTCGCGGTAACGCTCGACGTTGCGCTGGTACCGACGGACTCTCGCCTGCAGATTCTGTACGTCTTCCTGATACTGCTTGAAGTCTTGGATGAACTGCAAAGCGACTTCGCGCGGCCACGTTGTTGGTTCACCCGGTGGACGCTGAGGCGGTTCCGGCGGCGTCAGATCGGGTCGTGTCGGTGGTTCGCCAATCGAGGACAAATCGAGTGATGGAAGGCTCTCGATCGTAGCGACGAGAACTTGGGACTGGTTGTAGAGTGCGTCTACCTGCTCAGCGAGTCCCGTATGAATAGCTTCGTCAGCAACTTGCTTGTAATACTCACTTTTTGCCGCGTAGACGAGCCGTAAACGCCCGCGGTTGTATATCTGCCAATCTTCTCCAATCTCCGAGCCTTTTTCAATGATCTGCTGGAAGCGCGGGACCATCGCAGTGGTGTCCTGGACAACGGCTGGCATGCCATTGATGAGCGTGTCCCGATTCACTCCGTAAACCAGCGGTGACACGCCGAGATCGAAAACTTGCTGTTTATCGGCGTAGACGAGTCGCGGATTCTCTTGATAGCGCTGCCGGTGCTCCTCAGCAAAACGTGTCCATGCGTTCTCGAAACGTTCCGGTATCTTCTGCTGCGCATCAAGCACGAGAAGATCGGCTTCGTATTGGATGGTGTTGAGTTCGAGGCTGTCTACAACAGCGGGTATCGCTGCCAGTCGCTCGCGCGCACGATCCATCCAATAATGGTGAACAGTCCGCAGTTCTTCGTCTTCGACTTCGGCCGCAGCGGTATCAATATCAGAGGCGTTCTGCTCGTAGAACTCGAGCATTTGTTTTTCGTAAGCTGGTGCTGCGACATCGCGCAGAATTGTCTGCGAAACCGCGTTGATAGAGAACGTACGGAGGATCTCGTCGTACGTAATGGCAGTATCTGGACGCGGCTGCTTGAGGTATTCGTACGCGAAATCTTCGAGAATGCGGCCTCGTTTATACAACGCTTCGAATGTTACGGGGGGATATCCGTAGTTCGCGAGTTTCAGATAGGTCTGAGACGCGTCCTGTAATGTCTCCCACTTACGCGCGCTATCCGCCGAAAAGCTCGGCGAACCTTCGAGCGTGATGGAGTAGTAGTCGGAGCTGTCCATCTTCGACACTTCCGACAACGACCGAATCGCGTGCATGAGATCGCCGCCGTCGCCGCCGGTTGGCGCACTGATCGAATCGTGAAGCACAACGGCACGCTCGAAGTGTGTACGAGCTAACGCGAGAAGACGATCCGATTCATCGCTGCGACCACGCTCTACCGCGCGCTCGTATCCGTCGAGGCGATTTCGTCCGATTCGATAATTCGCCTCAATAGCGCGCCAATCGGATGGATAGTTACGAACGAATGCCTCGTACTCGGCGAGCTGCTGTTGACGCTGACCAACGAGTCCACGGTACTCCGCAATATCCCACTGGTACGAACCGGCCTTGGGATCGTTGGGATACGATGCGATAAACTCCTGGCGCGTCCGAATCGCGTTATTGTAGTCTTTTACAAGCGCGTAGATACTCGCAAGATTGTTGAGATACTTCATCCTGTCTGGATGATTCGGCGAGGCCGCGAGAATGCGTTCTACCGCGTCTGCCGTGTGTCGATAATCATCTTGTTCCGCGTAGATGGCAGCGGCCGTCTCCAACGCTGCGAGGGCTCCACGTCCCGTCGCCGGATCGCGGTAGTCCGGATAGGTGTAGTAAAACCGTTCGTAGGTAAGAGCAGCACGGTTCATATCTTCGGCGTCTTCCCACATTTGAGCGGCTTTTAGCATCGCGTTCGGTGCTTGATCGTGATCAGGATTCCGTACAGCAAGGCGTTCATACGCGCGCGCGGCTTCAGTGTAGTCCTTCTTGTCCTCGGCGTCTTTCGCCCGGTTATATCCCGCTTGGAAGATGAAATCCTTTGCTTGCTGCTGCTTTTCGGGGCCGACATCCGCGACGGACATCCGGTGCGCCCACTCCTCCTGCGACGCATAATCACCGATCTCGCGGTACGCGTCCATTATCTGTTCGTGAGTATATGCACGGTCCGCTTGCGTGACATCAGGGCGACGTAACACTCGCTGAAAAACCGCGATCGCTGTTTGCTCATCGTCTACGTCACGGAATCTACCAGCCTCGTCGAGGAGAAAGTCCTTCGCGCGCTCAGTGTCAGGGTACAGTTCGATGTAGTTCTCGTAAGCGAGGATGAGCTTTCGAAGCGCCGGTGTGAGCTTTGCGTTTCGCTCGAGGTCCTCGGCCGTAAAGTACGGCTCCGCCAACGTAAATAGAGGTATTCCGACGAGGGTGAGTACGACGGTGTAAAGAACGAGGCGGACGATACTGCGAACGGAACGACGTTTATGCTGCCCCATTGCACACTCGTTCGCGGGGCGGTCAGTCGGCCGTTCGAGATCCCTGCGTTTATCGTGCGTTCGGAGCATTCTGTTCTTCCTGCTGTACCAGGCGCTGAGCCGCGGCAACCGCTTCCACCGCCGCGTCACGTCGGTGATCATCCATTTCGTATTCCCGCGAAACTCGCATAAACTCGTCGTACGCGCGTTCGTAGTCCCCGAGATCACGTAATTCCGTTGCGACGCTCCAATTCAACTCATACGCTTGCGGACGGTCCGGGTACGTTTCAAAATACGTCACAAAGTTGTCGAGAGCCTCGCGTAACGCTCTACTATCACCGGCGTCGCGCGCGGATGTATATAGATACTTTGATGCTTGTTCGAGATACGCAGCTGCAGAATCGTCGACAGCCTTGGCCTGTGAAGCCGGTACATTCGCTTCTCTGGCCCAATCGCTGTTTCGGTTGAAACGCTCGAAGAATGAGAGTTTCTGCCGGATGAATATGTTGATTCGCTCCTGCGGATCGTTCGAAAGATACGTTGCGTTGTTGATGATCTTCTGTTGAATATCCGGCCCTTGCTGGTATGTCGGATAGATCGCGAGAAGTGAATCGTACGCCGTAAGCGCTAATACCAGATCGCTGTTTTCAAGCGTGTTCATGTAGCGATCATTCAGTTCATCACCAACTTGGCGGAGTAGTTCGGCACCGAATGGCGCTTGCTGCGTCGCGTTCACGACCTCCATCGCTGTTTCAACGGGTGGTGGTGGCACAAGCTGCGGCAATGGCGATCGACGCGTAATGATCTGTGTCATAAAACGTATCGACTGGTCGCGACGACCGGTATTCATCATCGACGGTGGATCGGGTGACACACCGGGTATCTGCCGCGCTTGGAACATATCGATCTCGTGAGCAAGCCACGAAAGGTATGCCAAAGCGTCGCTATAGTATTGCTGACTCCGTGCCGGTTCGCTAAAACTCAGAGCGAGCCCGTTATAGAAACTTACCTCGGCAAGAAGCGATAGTGCGTTTTGGAAACGCGGTGAATACCAATGATCACGTACGAGCGCGCGCGCGTACACCGCCGCCGTATCGCGGTTTGCGATACCACCAAGCACGTTGTAATGGCTCGCAAGCACGAAATACGCTTCGGGAACGTTGATGCTATCGTCGGGAAACTCCGAGACGAGTCGTGCGAAATACAGCTTTGACGTGTCGGAATGTGCACGCGATATCTGCTGATACTCACGCGCCAAAGCCGTTTCACCTTCGAAACGTACGTCTGTTGCGCGAGCATCCATGTCACGTGAACGTTCGAGGTGGTATTTCCCGAGCGAGTAAAGCGAATACGGTATCAGCTGCTCGTTTGTTCCGAGATGAACAACATCCTCGTAATACGGCACCGGCGCTGCTTCGTTCATTACGGGACGCCGCGGCATGACGGGAATCAATCCGAGCCGCCAACGGTTCAATTCAGCATTAAAACGTAGAGTCGAACGGATATACCGTTGATTCTCCCGCTCATATACAAGTTGTCCGAGGATGAACTTCGCATCCGCGAGCTCACGGCTGTTTGGGTTCTCGTCGATAAAGCGCTGTAACGCGTCGATTTCACGATCGCGAGATGCGTTAACGGTGGAGTCGAGATCATCGATTTCGCTGTCGAGAGCACTTATCCGACGCTGTAACTGTTCTTTCAGGTCGGTTTCCATGCTTTCTAAGAGATCGACACGCGCGAGGAGAAAGTCGCGACGTGTTATGAGCCCCGTCCGTGGCGCGTCTCCACGGACTTGCGACTGAATGAGACGTTCTTGAATGGCGAGGCTGCGAAGGTGCGTGTTGAGCGAATCCGCACGCGCGCGTAGTTCGGGATCATTGATACGCCGCGTGTCAATCTGGTCAACCGCTATCGAGTCCTCAGCAGAGCGAGCAGGAAGCACCGGTGCACGGAGGTTCTCATAGTCGCGCGTAGGAATCTTCGGTAGAGGCGTACGTTCGCGTATCGACGGGATAACCACGTCAAACGGATCGACAAATGCAGTATCAGACGGCGAAAGGAGCAGATCGCCGGTAAACAGTTCGCTTCCCGGGAGTGTCTGTTCCGTGGCTGCGGAGGTCGATTCGCTCTGTGCCCGGACATGCGATCCCGCAACTATGACAACGATCGCCGACAACACAGCCAAGCGTTGAATCGTTCCCGCATCAACGTACTTCATGGCGTCTCCTGAAGGAGTCTACTGATGCGCGCCCGTTCTTCTTTCAACTGCTGTGATCGCGTTTTCCTGCGTAGGTTCTCTTCGAATAACTGCTTCGCGTACGCAAACTCGGCGTAATCTGACCACTGCCGGTAGAGTACGTCCTGCTGAGCCTGATCTTCAGGACGAAAACCGGCGAGCCACACCTGAAGTTGATCGCGCCGCTGGTCAAAGGTCACGTCCGGTATCGCGATCGATGTTGGCGTTCTTCCCGCTCGACGTCGTAAAGCTGTCGTTTCTGTCTGAACCTGACGGAACATGTCGCGTTCTTTCCGAATCAGATTTCTTACGGCTTCGACATTTTCTGGACTCAATTGGTTCGCGGCATACTGCCTCAAGAGATCCTCAACCTGCCGTGTAACGCGCGAGAGACTGTCAAGCGCTATACGCTGGCGAAGTGCATCGCGATAGAGCGATTCCTGCTCCTTCTCAAGCGCGATTACTCCGACGAGGCGAAGACCGCTTTCGAATCCACGAAGCTCGTTCGCGATCCGAGTGCTCAGTGTACGACGACTTTCAATGGAGACCGCCATTACCATGCGGCGCAGTTGGTCGTCAGCCTGATCTATCTGACCGAGATTCTGAAGCAAGAACGCGTTCAATGCCGCGGCTTCCAGTGCAAGTGACGGCGAAAGCTGGTATCGCTGCGCGATCGCAAGCGAAGACATCGCCTGTAGATCCTTACCGAGCTCCATCTCCGCCCACGCACGTGAAATCTGAGCTTTCGGATACCACGCCGAAGAAATCGGTACCGCGGCGAATGCGGCCGCCGCGTCTCCGAATCGACCGCGTTGGAAGTACAGATGACCCAGCGCCATGAGTACCCGAGCGGTTAGCGGTCCTTCGCTTTCAAATCGACGAACCTGCGGCACGAGCTTTTCAATATCACCGATGATTGCATCAAGCTCGTCATAACGTTTCCGTGGCGGCTCAACCTCGCCTGCGGCAATCTGGTACGACAAATACGAAGTTCCGCTTCCCGCTTCCGATCTCGCTTGTCGTTGAACTTCGCCGAGGCCGGTCAGAGCGACGTCAAGTTCCGATAGGAGAGCGCTATCGACGACGGCTTCCTCCTGCTCTCCCATTCCCATCGTTGGCGCATAAGTATCGGCGGGTATGGATTTTTTCGCAAACGCTGCGTCAGCACGAGCTTCGGCTCGGAGTAACTGTGCGTAGAGGTTGAGTCGACGCTGAGTATTCTCTCTGAGCGACGCGGTATAGTAATCGATCGACGAGTCCACAGGCGGCGTCTGCAACCGATTGAGCGTTGTTAGAGCGGTATTCGTATCGCCAAGTCGGATATACGATTCGGCCGCAATGAGTCGCAATCGATTAGCAGTAATCACGTCGTCGGGAAGTCGAGGATTCGTTACCCAGACCGTGGCGATCTCACGATACTTACCCGACGTAAAGGCGAGTTCCATCCAGTTTTGCAGAGCCGGTGCAGCGTAGATATTTGACTGCTCTTTCCACGTGCGCTCATACGCGGTGAATGCGTCGTTCCATTGTCCAAGCGCGTAGTAAATCTCGGCTCGGTAAAACGGAAGACTCGCGGTCCATTCGGGTAGTGGGGAGTTCCCATAGGGAGCAGTCAAGACGTCGAGCCGCGCAAGTGCAATCGGAAACGCTCCTCGCGAATAATGAGTCGTAATGGCGTTGTATTCGCGAACGAACATTCGACGCGATTCCTCGGCGGTCCCATCGCGGACAAGGCGCTGGCGAACAACGTCGACCTTCGTCGTCCACAGATCGAGATTCGTTCGAATACCTTTTTCCAACTCGCGCGCGATCGCAAGAGTCGCTGTCGGTTGTTTCAATCCAAGCTGAAGTGAGTCACGTAGCGTTTCCATGCGATCGAGGTCGTC
>CAZWQW010000007.1:54739-61401 GCA_964635955.1 uncultured bacterium
AAGGGAGGTAATCGTTCGGTTTACGTGATCAAGATGCGCAGTGGCGAAATCTGGAGGCGAAGGAGCGTCATTATACCGATCGACGTCTTGTGCGACGGCTGAGTTCGCGAGCAGAGCGTATACAACGAATGCTGACGCGACTCGCGCGAACATGCGAAATGCCGTAGCTCTCGGGATACGCATCCGGACCGTCTCTCTCTCGATTATGCGGATTGTCCGCGAAGGCATACGCGGCGCGTCGCCCCCGCAACGCCCTCCATACCAGAATGAAGTTACTTTCCGGTATGTCCCCTGTCAACAGAACTCCTAACTCAATAGAAGACTTCTGTTATGTTTTCTGTTCTTTTTTTTTCGCAGCGGGGAAAAGCACGTTGTTCAGGATCAGACGGTACCCCGGCGAATTCCGATGGAATGCGAGATTCGTCGGAGGATCCCCCACTAAATGCTGATAGTCCTCCGGGTCGTGTCCCGCGAGAAACGTAAACGTTCCGTTCCCGACGTTTCCATGAATATACTTGACTTCATCGATGCCCTCAGCCTCGCCAAGAATTACTACGGAAGGTCGAATAAAACGCCGGTAGTATCCAACCGTCTGCCCGAGAAACCCTTTTACATGGCTAACATGATTCTGCGTAAGCATAGATTCTACAGGGCTTAGTTTCGCCGAGAACTCGAATAACGTGAAGAAGTCTGCCTCCGCTCCGCGCGGATTTATAACACGTTCGCGATACGTATCGATGTTTGAGAATTCGTATTCCCAAATATTTTCTTCGAGCTTGAATCCGGTGAACGCCATGGTTTTTGTGTAGTCAAGCAAATCGTTGTAGTTCGGAGTCAAACCGTCGCCGTCGACGATTTCCGCCACGATGTCGATATTTTCGGCCGCAAGTGCGATATCGATGGTATCGGTCGCGGAACACATCGCGAAGAGAAAGCCACCGTTCTCGACATATTGCTTGATCGTCCGGGCAACAGCTTTTTTCGCTTCTGACACTTTCGAAAAACCGAGCGACCGTGCGGTTTGCTCGTGCTCGATCTTCATCTGCTGGTACCATGGCGCATTTCGGTAACTGATATAGAAGCGACCAAACTGCCCCGTAAAGTCTTCATGGTGAAGATGCAGCCAATCGTAGTTCGCAAGGTCACCCGCGAGTACTTCAGGATCCCACAACAGGTCGTACTGGATTTCCGCATAGGTTAGCGCGAGAGTCACCGCGTCGTCCCATGGCTGATGCATAGGAGGCGCATAAACAGCGATTCGTGGGGCTTTTTCGAGTCGAACGACCTCCATGTTCTCTTCTTCGATTGTTCCGTAGATCTGCACCGCTTGTGATTCGGAAATCCGTTCCGTTCTAACACCGCGCACCGTCGCTTCGGCATCGACGATGTCGGAAAACGCCATGAGAAACGAACCGCCACGGTAGTTTAGCAGCCATTCGACCTCCACCTGACGTTCAAGAGCCCAATATGCGATGCCGTACGCTTTGAGGTGATCCGTCTGCCGAAGATCCATGGGGATGAGAAGCTTATCGGCACTCGCGGAAAAAGGCGCCAGAATCAGGACACCGCAAAGTATGACGAGGATTCGCTCAAGTTTCATCGTGTAATCCGTGTCATCACATCACGCCGGGTTCAGTTGATCTCGTAAGTTGCGTATAGCCCGTCGAGCGGGTCCAAGGTATACTGTATCGGGATATTCTTGGAGAAGTTGCCCATAGGCCGCAAGCGCCTTTACCGGATCGAGGTGATTCACGCGCAACGTCTCACCGAGTATCCAAAGAGCTTCCTCCCCGATCGGTGTACCCGTAAAGCGAGAAACAATTGTTCGCAACGAATCAGCAGCTTCCTCCAACCGATGATCGCGAACCAGCGCGCGCGCCTGTAGCAAGGCGATGCGTCCCGATAGAACACTATTTTCTGATGTCGGTATTTCCGAATAAAACAGATCGTCGCGCCGTGTATCGAACAGATAACGAAGTCGTCCGTAACGCTGCCATTCGGCGGTATCGTTTTTCGCTTCTGTAAGGATCGCGGTCAGAGCTAAGCAGTCGTTCGCCTCGTCCGCGCTGGGGTTCTGTCGGAGTAACTCGTCACACAATTCGCGATGAGTAGTTGCTTCTCCTTTGTACATCGCCACTTCAGCGAGCCGTAACTGCGCGCGTGTCGCTTCATCGCGCGCAAGTCCCTGCGCGGTCGTACGTCGCCAAATTGCTTCGGCCTGCGCAAATCGCCCTTGATAGACCTCAATCTCTGCGATCCCGAGTTCGGCCTGTTTACGCACGCTTACAGATCGTCCGTTTCGAACCGCGTTGGTATAATACTGTCGCGCTTCCTCAGGGCGGTTTGTTCGTAACGCGATACTACCAAGAGCAAGTTGCGCTTCGTCCAGATACATCGACTGCCCTTGATACAAAAGCCACCGATACATTGCTTCAGCGGCTTCGTCATCACCTTCGCTCAAAAAAAGATTCGCTGCGAGCGACGCGGCTCGCGGTGATGACGGTGCTTCCGGAAAACGCTCGACAACCAATCGATAGAGCCTTGCAGCGATCTCCGGATACCCCAATAGAGCGACGCGCTGGGCATTCGCGAGAATAACCAGCATACCGCGTTCATCAAGGTCGGCCGCACGCATAAACAAACGCAGAGCTTGCTCGCGTCGATTCGTTGCGAGTGCAAGTTCGGCGGCAAGCTGCGTGATGCCAGCGTTATTCGGTTCGCGCACGGAATACGCAATCAGTGTGTCAGCGAGGGTGTTCCGAGCGGAAGGAGGCAACTCAGTGTGTCGGAGCGCAACTTGAATCTCGTCTGCGTGCGTAGGATCGTTGCGGACATATTGCGCGGCGTGAGTCGCTGCGTCGGCGATATTTCCTCGATTCAACTCGATATCAAACAAACGGCGATGGAACGGTGTTGCGTCTTCGGCTTTGGCCAGACCTTGCCGTGCCCAATCGATTGCACGATCAATCCGGCTGCGGAGCAGTAATCGGTCGACAACTCCGAGGTATACCGATTCCGGAGGATCGACTGCTGCCACACCAAGTGTCCATACGGAGTCTGCAGAAGCCTCACGACCGATTTTGTCATAAAGATCGCCGTACGCCACCCATAACAGCGTATTTGGAACGTCAGTACTCGCAACGGCTTCTGACATCCATATGATCGCCTCGTCGTAGCGACCAAGCTGTTCGAGAATATCCGTGCCGCGTATCACCGCGTCGACTCGGTTGGCCTCCAAACGCCATATATCCCGGTAGACATTCGCCGCTTGATCGCGATTCCCGAACCGCTCTAAGGACTGCGCGCGACGAAATAATTCGGGAATAGAATGCGACGGCTGGGCGAATACGATTGATGGGAACGAGATGAGAATCAGAAGGAGAGCCGCTGCGATTGTGGGTAGGGAATATAAACCGCGATGTTGTCGCATAGATTCGCGTCGGTCGGTAGTGAGTCCGTAACGTGGTGGTATTTTCGTCTATACGAACGTCTGATCGTGTTGTCGCGTTCCGACCGACGCAGGCCGATCTCCCGTTAGAGGTCGAACATGTCCTGTTCCGCCTCGCGAAACAGTGCGATAACCTGTTCGGACGACTCGGCGTCCTGAAGCTTCTGACGGAGTTCTTCTCGATTCATCAGACGGGAAATGCGACTCAGCATACGGATGTGCGGACCGCTTGGCTCTTTTGGCCCAAGAAGGAGAAACGCAAGACGTACGGGAAGGCCGTCAAGCGAGCCGAAGTCAATGCCGTCTTTCAGTACGGCAAACGCGGCGACGAGATCATTGACAGCATCGGTCTTCCCGTGTGGGATTGCGACACCGTGCCCGATGCCGGTCGTCATAATGCGTTCGCGTTCTTCAACGGCGTGAAGTCCCGTTGTCGGATCATTGATTTGACCTGTCGTCGCCGCAAGGTCGACAAGGCGCGCGAGAAGGTCGCTTTTCCCCTCGGCTACGAGATTGACGGCAACAACGGAATCGTTCAATAGGTCGCACAACTTCATGAATCGCTCTTACCTTTCCACGGGAGTGGTTTGTCCGGCGAACGACGCGCTCGGCTCGCAGGTAGCCCGGCTTATATGTAAAGGAACGATACAGGAGGCGCTCCGTCAAACCACCACGCTCTATTCCCTATTCACAACGCTTATTCGCGAGTCGACTCCGCCTCGAGTAAACGTTCATAGTAGCTGCGAATCCAGCTTCGATACTCCGGTGGGAAATCGGCTCGTAGAGCCTCATGCATTGCCTCTCGAAGCAATATCCTTCGTTCACCACGATCGCTCGGAAGACGTCCCGGAGTCGCGACGTCATATCGATCGCGCGAAGCTTCCGCAATCCTCTCTTCGCTCTCTTTACCGGTACTCAGCGACCGTTGTGCGTCAAGAAGCCGTTGGAGAATCCGCTGTTGGCGATCTCGCAACCGTTCACCCAGATTGCCTTGAGCGATATCGCGCGCGGATTCCTCCATCTCGTCCCCAAGATTTCCAAGCCTGCCCAATATTTCGCGATACTGTGCGATCTCACCGGCCATCTGCTGCATCATCTGGGCAAGCGCTTGCTGTTGTGCCGCCATCATCGCCAGCATTTCCATGTCACCGGAAGTGAGCTCGCCCTGTCCCTGCATTTGCTCCATCGCATCGTTGATCTGTTGCTGCCTCTGTGCCATTTGTTCGAGTTGTTGCAACAATTGTTCCACACCAGTACTCGATCCCGATGTCCTCGCATCTTCGCTCGCTTGACGAAGTGCGATCACAGACTGATTAAGTGCGGTCATTGCCTGTTGTTGGTAAACCCGCGCATTATCCGCACGATTCTGCTCTATCGCGCGCGTAGCTTCGTGCATCGATCGTAGCGTCTGACTGAGCGCTTTCAGCGCGTCTGGTGGTATCACGAACGTTTCTTGTGCGGTTTCCATCACCCGATCAATGACTGAAGCGGTACCCACGCGAAGGTCAACCTGTACTTCACCTATTTCACTCATGCGGTCCGCATGATTTTGCGCAGCCGTTTCCGTTTTCAGATCTTCCTGCATCATCGAAAGGCGGAGCAGGTCTCTCGCGGCTCGGTCGATTTTCTCCGTTATATCGTGACGACGGCGTTCTCGACGTTCGTCTACCGCTTCTTGCATCTTTTGTGAGAGATCGCGAAGTTGCTCTGCTATTGACGCTGCTTCTCGTTGTCGTGCCTCGCTTTTTCCGTCGGAACGAAGACGTTCTGCGAGTTGCTCAAGCCTTTCTGAAACATGCTCGTCGCGCATTTTCTCCGCGAGCAACTGGAGCTTTTCCGAAGGTGAGGCCGCGATATCGCGGAGATCCACCGCCAATTCGGATAGCTGCTCAGTCGCATCGTGGGTCTGAGTGCTCAAACTGCGCTCTCTGCCGGCGAGTACCGGAGATGTCTGTTCCGGAAACTGGTCGACGACATTTTGCTGCATCCGCGCGAGTTCTTGAAGACGTCGCTCCATCGCGTCAAGTTGCTGATCGGCTTGTGCTTCACGTAAAAGATTCAAGATCCGTTCGAGACTACTTTCGAACTCCTCGCGACGTTCGGCAAGACTTTCCATTGCGCGTTGGAGGCGCTCAGAATCGAACGCTTGTTCGGAAGTCCGTTGCAGTTGACGCAATGCTTCGCGCAACTCTGGAGACACGATGTCCGACATGAGCTTCTGAATCTCGGAAACTTTTTCTAACGTTTCCGGTGACAGCACGTCGTTACGGTCCAGTTTCTCGAGCGTCTCACGGAGGTCCGATGCGAGTCGCTCGATTTCGCGATTCATTTCCTGTTGCTGCTCGAGGATATTCGCCATTTCTTGGCGACTCTCCCACGTAAGATTTTCGGTTTTCAACAGTTCCCGTCGGAGTGCGTCGAACCGTTCCGTGGTTTCCTGCCCCCGTTGTCGCACGTCGTTTATTTGACTGATCTGGGTGTTCTGCTCCGCAAGCGTCTCCGCGAAGATCTCCGCCGCGCTTGGGAATCTGAGAACATATTCCTCGCTTTCTCCTCGTTTCGGCCCGCTCACTCGGTCACTATCCCACGCTATGACCCGATACGTGACACGGTCCTCTGGGAGCAAATCGAGTTCGCCGACATCCCACGAATGAAACGATCGCGCGTGCCCTTGCCCGAAACGGGATATCGGAAGCCGGTCCCGTCTTCGCCTGTCGTCTGGACCGCGGTATTCGATTTCCATACGATCGAAGCCGAAATCGTCGACTGCCTCCGCTTCCAACGCCACACGCATGTCACTGCCGAGATCGTATACTGGACTCGGGTTCACGATTCGCACGGTCGGATGTTCATCCGGAATAACGTGAATCGCGTACGCAATAGGATCACGATTCTCGTACCCGTATTCATCGACAATTCGAAGGATGTATTCGGTAGATCGCGTGATTGAAAACGTTCCACTTATACGGTTTGAGCCAATCGATAGAGCGATTGTATCACCAGTAGCGAACACGATACTCGCTCGTTCTATTGGCTTGTTCGTTTCGAGAGATATATTGGCACGGGTTCCCGGAACGCCGCTAACGTGTCCCTCGTTTTCTGGAAGCGTCTCGGGCTCCAGTTCCGTGTATGGCGGGTACGTGATAGTCATCGACAAGCGGCGTATATGTGGGCGTTCTACCACTCTCACGCGGTAATCTCGCGACGATATCGA
>CAZWQW010000007.1:61501-75395 GCA_964635955.1 uncultured bacterium
TTCGTGGGATGGATAAGTCGCACAAAAGCTGTCGCGTACGTGTCTCGCAGAGTGTGCAACAGACCCGCGAAAACCAGCGCGAGAACAAGCACAGTAACAACCGACCGGACGAGTGGTCGTAAATCGAGTAACGGACGCAGCTCAGTGTGATCGAGTTGTTCAGAGGCTTCGTCGATAATTGCCTCGGCGAGCGATTTTGATCCGCGAATACTCTTTGTAGAAAACTCGAGACCCGCGACGAGGCGTTCGCGAAACTCAGGATAGATGCGCTCCACTTCCTCGGCGATTGTTTGCAGAGTACCGGCGCGTCGCCACTGCCGTCTAAGGACAAAGGCGCCGAAACCGAGTGAGATTGCGAGAATTACTATCCACGCGCCGACACGTCCCACTGGAGGCGTGGAAAGGAGCGCCTCAAGGCTGGTCGCAACAGTCGTAAGAGCTAACGCGACGGCTGAAATCGATGCAACAGTTGTTCCAATTGCGGTCGCCCTGCGGCGGCGTAGTAACGCATAGATCGGTTCGAACCGAATATGTGAGCTCGATACAACCATACTCGTGCGATTCTCCCCGGTGCCATTTCCGATCGGATCGACATATACGAAGGTATGGAATACTCTTCCTTAGATTAGTACGGTGACGTAACAGTTCCGCAGAGAGAACCAATTGTTCGACCCATAGCGGAAGTCAGACCGAACATGCGACATCCGAATCTGTACCTACGACCACTCGAGCCCAACGATTTACACCGAGTCGTTGCGTTATTCAACGCGGCTGTTCCGCACGAACGATTTTGCCGCTCGAACATTCGGGTGATGACGTTCGAAGATCCTGACTACGATCCGGAGTTGAGTTTGGTTGCACTTGATGGAGGTGTCATTGTCGGGTTCGCGCAGGGCATCGTGCGAAACTATGGGGACTCCTCGACTCGTGCCGCCATCAAATGGTTCGCTACGGACTCTTCGGCGCGTCGTACCGGTGTAATGACAACGTTGTTCGATAGAATCGAAGACCAAATACAGCGGTTCGGGGCTGTTGCGATTCAAATCGGATACACCCCGCCAAGTTACGTATTCCCGGGAGTAGATGCGAACGCAACAGAGGCCGCCGCCTTTCTGGTTCGCCGTGGATATGTCGGGTGCGGTTCAACGCACACGCTGCGCTGCAACCTGCGCGACATACTTCATAAAGCGCCGAGCGGTATTGCCGGGGTTTCGATCGAGCGCGCCCTCAGGTCAGACCTCCAATCGGTCCTCGCGTTCGTTCGGAACGAGTTTCCTCAATGGACGCGAGAGATAGCCGTGTGTTTTCGTAAAAATCCGATTGGACTGTTTCTTGCCCGACGCGCACACGAATTGATCGGCATCGCTTCGACCGGAGGATATGCGAGCGGACGCGGTTGGATCGGTCCAGTTGGCGTCGCGCTCGCATCGAGAGGTTGTGGAATCGGTACCCAACTGCTTCGTCGGAGCCTCAGCGATCTCCGCGAACAGGGGCATACCGTCGCAGTAGTCCCCTATGACTGCGCCGACGGTTTCTTTCAAAGAGCCTGCGGCGCAACGATAGGTAATCGATACGTGTGTTTCAGAAAAACGATCTGACCTACGAAACCGCCGGATGTTCCGGTTCGTGTACGGGGAGATTCGCCGTACTGCCGTCTTCGAGGCGAATGAAGCTCGTATAGCCGCGCTTCCCTTCGCTTAGATCGATGATCCGACCGCCACGAAGGAATCCTTCTCTACCGTAACCGCTGATTCCAGACGCGCGTCCGTAACAGAGATCGACTCCCTTCCACGTCCCTTCGTAATCGTTGATGTGATCGTGTCCGCAGAATACAGCGCTGACACCTACTTTACGAATCGCGTCGAAAAGGCCGGTGTCTTTCCCTTGGAATGCGATGCTTTCGTACCGTGATCCGCGGCAGGTCGTGGTCTCCCACATCGTTTGATACTCGAGAACCGGATTGTGCACGAAAACCAGTCCTGTGATGTTCGGACCGAGTAGGTTCTCCGCCTGATGACGGAACCAATCGACCTGATCTTCGTGGACGTATCCCCAGCCCGATAATGGGCCGTCACCATCAATCCCTGAATCGAGGCTAAAAACACATGCTGCGGGCTTGTCGTTGTTCGAACCGAGAATAGAGAGAACGTAGTTTCCCCACCCATGAATATCTTTCGGTCCGCTTTCGTAGAAATTTAGGTCGCTGGTCTTGAGTATCTCATCGACCGTTTCATACGAACTGTTCTCGTAATCGTGGTTGCCAAAGGTAAATGTCCACGGCACACCTAACGCGTCTGTTCGATGAATGAACTCGTGCCAGATCGGTACAGGAGCAACTGTTGGATATGTGTGAACGATGTCACCTGAAAAAACAATCAGGTCTGGTGAGTCGATTTCGACGATGCGCTTCATGAGCTCAAGTGACTGTTGATCGGTGTCGCCAAGATCTTTCAAATGGACATCGGTAAATTGGACGATGCGAAACGAGCCATCCGGGCGAAAACGTAACGGTTTCATCGTGAGCAAACCCTTTTTGTAGTTAGGGAAACAACGGAAAAGCGGAAATCGGTAGAATACCGACCTCCGCTTCATGAGTCAGTGATTAGTTCGGTGCTGAAAAGTAATCAGTCTTTCTTACGGAAGAGAAGATAGAGCACCATCGTTACGCCCGCGATTATCGCGCCCCATTTGATAATCGGCGCCCATGATGCTACCTCTTCAGGCAACGGAGTAACGATCGACTCATCGTCTTCGTCGAGCTCGAGTGGTACACCGCGGTAATCACCGTCATCGGCGGCCTGTGGCGTTGGTTTTGGCTCGAATGCTGGCGGTGCCTCCGTTGGCGACACGTCGACATTTTCCAACGGTTCCGGTTGTGGGTAATCCTCCGGAACGGTTGATGATTCCGAATCAGCGTTCACTTTGTTTTCCTCGTGCAACGCTTCTTCCGCCTTCGGTTCTTCTGGCGGCTTCGTGTCTGGCCGTTTTTCCGGTTTTTGGTTCATGACTCCTCCCGGTCGTATTCTTTTCGTTTCACCGTCGCGCCCGTTCGCGAATACGGTAACGAGCATCGTCTTCTACGTAGTCTGTCCAATGTACGAAAATGACGCATTCATTCGAAGGAAACGCAAACGGTCTCAGCTATAAAGACACCTATCCAGCGATTACGGTTCCCGGTTTCGAGATGTCTCCATACGTAGATGCCGCGGTGAAACCAGAAGGGCGCCGCAGTCGACGCCCTTCTCATTTCATTATGCGTGGTGTTTACGCCGGATTGTACTCGTTCGATCCTTTTTCGGGTAACGGAACGATCCAGACGTTGCGATAGCTAACCAGATCGCCGTGATCTTGAAGCATGAGCGGCCCAGGTTCCGCGAAATTGGAGTCAAGCTCGCCACCGGTTGGCTTCGGAACGATCACATTGTTCTGCACGACCATGTCGTTGAAGAACACGGTGATACGTGCGTCTTCGACCTTGTTGCCGTTTTTGTCGAAGCGAGGAGCACGAAATGCGATGTCGTAGCTCTGCCACTCCATGGCAGGTTTACTCGCGTTCATCAGCGGTGCATGCATGTTGTAAAGTGCCGCGCAGTCGCCCGTGCCGGGAACCTTCCATCCGAACGAATCCAGAACCTGCACCTCATACCGACCCTGAAGGTAGACGCCGCTATTTGCCTTCGCCTGTCCTTTTGCGTCCGGCATATCAGGAAGACGGAACTCGAGGTGGAGATATTGGTCGCCGAACTTCTGTTTGCTGACGATACTTCCGGTTCTCGGCGTAACCGTGGTGATGCCGTCTTTTACCGCCCATCCCGCCGGCTTACCGTCTTGCGCAGTAAAACTGTCGAGGTTCTTCCCGTCGAAAAGCACGACTGCATTTGACGGAGGTTTCACGTTAAGCGCCATGGTAGGCTCCCGCTTGATATTGTGGTAGGCTCGCGCGATACAGAGTCGCAACGCACTGCTCGCGCCCGTTTAATAGTCGTTTCCACGCTGTACGTGAACACTGAACGAACCGTAGTTCCGCCTTGAAAGGCAACCCCCGGCGATTTCGAGTCGCTCACGAGAGGTCGTATTCTTTCAGCTTCCGATAAAGCGTGCGCTCGCCAATCCCGAGCGATTTCGCTGCTTCCCGACGGTTCCCGCCGACTTTGTCGAGTGTTTGGCGAATCGCCTCGCGCTCAAGCTCCTTTATCGTCCCTTTCATCGGTGCGCTCGTGCTCTCACCATCGTCGGCGATGTCGTCGTCCACCTCAATATCAACGACTCGGTGTCCAGAAGACTCCTGCGGCGCTCTTGTCGGTGAATGGTCGTGTATCCAGCCACCGACGGTTTCTTCATTCAATCGATCGGCGACCAATCGGCGTAGGTCATGCACTTCCGCGCGAAGTTCTAAAAGTGTTCGGTAAATGATTTCCATTTCATGTCGTTGGGTGCTCGGTTGTTGAGACACCGTCGGCAACAGGCGGCTGGATTCCACTCTACTGCGCAGTACGTCCGGCACATCGTCGGTCGTGACATAGTCGCGCTGACCGGTGACAATCATTCGTTCGACGACTGTCCGTAGCTCCCGTATATTCCCCGGCCAATCGTACGCGAGAAACATATCCATTGCGTCGTCTGAGATTTGCGGAAGCGGCCGACTATTCTCGTTCGCGAATCGTTCGGCAAAATGCTCGACAAGTGGCTCGATATCGTCTTTTCGCTCTCGCAAAGGAGGTAAGTGGATCTCAAACACGCGAAGCCGGTAATAGAGGTCCGCACGAAAATCACCAACGCGCACGGCGTGTTCCAGCTGGCGGTTTGTTGCCGCGATGACCCGTGCGTCCGCGTGTAGAATCTCCGTTCCGCCGACGCGTTTGAACTCTCGCTCCTCAAGCACTCGCAACAAACGAACCTGAAGCGCGGGTGACACATCGCCGATTTCGTCGAGAAATACCGTACCGGATCCGGCGGATTCAAACATTCCTTCTTTTCGTCGGATCGCGTCGGTGAACGCGCCTTTTTCATGTCCGAACAACTCGCTTTCGAGCGTTCCTTCGTTCAACGCGCTGACGTTTACCGCGACGAACGGCTTATCATGACGCGGACTGTACTCGTGGATGGCTCGCGCTACCACTTCCTTGCCCGTGCCGGTTTCCCCTGTGATGAGCACTGTGCTATTCGTCGGCGCGATCTGCGCGATACTGACAACCGTCTTTTGTATCGCCTCCGATCGGCCGATCAAGCCCATTCGACGGGCGAGCTCGATTCTGTCGCCGGGACGGCGTAACGATCGGGACCAGCGTTCTGTCGTGTCGCGTGGCGGAGTTGTTTCCATAGTGCTGATTCGTCGTTTCTCTTTTTTTTGAAGGTTGTACCGTTCGTTTACTGCGTGTAGTCGGTGCGGAGATCCTTCGGTTTGAGCACAATCAGATCACGCCCGTCGATCTCAACATATTTCTGGTGTTCCAATCGCTTGAGGACGCGGGAGACGGTTTCGCGTGTCGTTCCGGCCATGCTCGCCAAAGACTGGTGTGTCGGACGGTTGCGAATGACGACTCCTCGCGGTGTTTCTTTCCCGATTTCTTCTGATATCTGAAGGATCGCCGCGGCTATGCGCCCACTCACATCCATCAGCGCCAGACTCTCGATCTTTCGATCCGCTTTCCGTAGACGTGCAGTGAGCCCCGCGAGGAGCTTGAGCGCGATTTCCGGCACTTTCTCGAGGAGATGGAGAAACTCGGTTCGACGCAGCGAGACCAGCTCTGTTTCCTCTACGGCGGTAACGGTCGCGGATCTCGGTTTCCCGTCGAGAAGCGACATTTCGCCGAAGAAGTCTCCCGGACCGAGCATCGACAGTATAACCTCACGACCGTCTTCGCTGATGATGGAGACTTTAACCTGCCCACGTACGATGACGAAGAGCGTGTCTCCCTCGTCTTCCGCGAGAACAATCAGGTTGTCTCTCGGAAACACTTTTGTTACAACGAGTTCGCTCACCCGAGCGAGGTCATTCTCATTGAGGTCGGCGAAAAACGGTACGCCGTGGAGCAACTCTTTTACGTCTCTCATCACGGACATCTCCATCCGCTCACTGAACGGACTCTACACCCTCGGTCTGTTGTAGACGGAGCAGCTCCATTGCCGCCGAACGGCCCCAGTCGCTGTTTTCGCCTTCGATGGTGACGATCTTCCGATAGAGCGTGGCAGCGTCTGCGAACCGCCCCATCTTTTCATTCGCTTTCGCAGCGCGGTACAGCGCTGTGATCGCCCAACTCGATTGTGTCTGCCCGTGGTACGCCATCTTTAACCATTCAACCATGGCCAGACGATACTCACCGAGATTGAAGTACGCCTCTCCGAGACCGAACCGAGCAACGGCGAGGTCTTCACCTGATACACGCTCAAGTGCTTCATGATACGCTGCCACCGCGTCTTCAAACTCTCCGAGGCGATTCAAGTCCTCAGCGATCTTCACCAACGCGCGTGGTGCTCGTTCGTGATCGGGATATTTCATGAGGAATTGACGCATTGTCCGAATCGCGGAATCGAATCGCTGAAGCGCTTCGTAGGACACGACGAGATTCCAAAGTGCGTCGGGTGCGAAGCGACTCGTTGTGTCTATCTCAAGTACACGCTGATAACTTTCCGCCGATTGCTCATAAAACCGCATACCGAAGTACGCATTTCCGAGCTCGAACGCTGCTTCTTGGCGAAGTGGGCTGTCCGGGTAATCTCGGATAAGCTTCTGGAACGCGAATGCAGCTGGCTCGATGCGTCCGCTTCGTGCTCCGGCGCGTCCTTGCGCAAGCAACGCGTCGTCTGCCCATTCGCTGTTCGGATGATTTTTCACTACCTCTGCGAACGCTTCAATCGCCGCCATGTAATCACGTGCGCGGAACAGCGCGTGTCCCTCTTCGAGCGAAAGACGAACCTCATCCTCGGCTGTCAGTCTTGTCATGTCCCGCAGTTCGCGCTCTCGCTGTCGCGCTTCATCGGTGCGTCCGAGTCGGTACAGTGCGACAACTTCGCCAAGACGTGATTCTTTATCTCGTCCGTCTGCCTGAAGCACCCGCCGGTAGCTCGCCAATGCTTCCTCATACGCGTTTAAATCGAATTGAACGTGGGCAAGCATACGCCACGCTGCGGGAACGTAGGTGCTACGCGGGAATTTCCGTTCGAACCCGCCGAGAACGCCCGCAACGAGATCAATGCGGTTGATTCGAATAAGAATCTCTGCGTGTCGGATCGTGAGGCTGTCGGCGTCGGGTGCGTCGGGACGGACGCGTAACTCTTCAGCCAGTACCGCTTCTGCATCGGCGAGGTGTCGAATCTCAACCATCGCGCGGGCAAGAGCGCGTGCTCCTTGCGCCGCTGCCGTTGGATTATCCGATTCGCGCATTTCCTCGGCGACGGGAAGAATCTGCTGATACGATCCAGTCTTCTCATACGCCAAGATCAGGCGCGCGCGTATGTCGTTGATGTCGCGAGACCGGTCGCCGCTGCGAAGAAGTTTTTCGAACTCACGCGCCGCGGCGTTCGGTTGATTCTCGTCGAGGTAGATCATCGCGAGTTGATACCGGCTCTCAGGCAGCAGATCACTCAGTGGACGCTCTGCGATAAGGCGTTGCAGCCGCCTTTTCGCTTCGTCACTTTGTCCTTGGCCACGAAGGATCAGTGCTGACCCGAACAACGCGCGATCCAGTACCGGACCATTCGGCGCGAATTCGATCGCCCGATCGAACTGCCGTAACGACTGTTGCGGATTTCCGACACCTTGCGCGGCTCCTCGCACCGCGCATTCAGCAACCCGCACGAGTACGTAGTCGCGTCGGTCGCTGTTGGGATACCGATCGAAAAAGCCTTGGTACGCCTCGACGATGGCTTGTGGTGAGGGTTCGGAACTGCTCGCTAACAGCCTTGCCTCTGTCGTCTCGATAAACGCGTCGTCGGCGAGTTCGCTTTCTGGATATCGCGTTGCAAGTCGCGCAAGCGCAGCAAGCGCCTTCTCGCGTGCGGCGGTTTCCTCGGTGGAGTTCCGTGCGAGTTTTGCTCTCGTGCTCAGGCGAAGGTAACTCTGAGCTTGAAGGTGTTCTGCCCGATCGGGTTTTGATGTGTTCGGATCAGCGAGATATGACTCAAGTAACTGTACGGTTCCTTCGTAGTCGTTCAGATACGAAAAGCGAACCTCAGCGAGCGCGAGCTTCCGCTCGCGCAGCGCAGTCGTCGGATCGCTGCCCGCGATAAGCTCGTCGGCGTCCACCGCTAACATTGCCTCCATCGCACCAGAGATATCTGGTTTGAGGAAGTGTCGTATCAGCGTCAGACTATCTCGCGCAGCGGTCGCAAGTTCGTGTGTCGGAAATCTCCGCGTTACCTGCGCGTACGCGCTTTCCGCGGCGTCGATATTGCCGAGCGATCGTTCGGCTACGGCAAGACCAAATTGGGCTTGAACAGCGATATTGTCATCCGATTCTGTGAGCTCGAGGAATAAGGCGCGGGCTTGCGCGGGATCATTCATCTCGGTCGCACGCAGCCGAGCGATGGTTAGCATGAGTTGTCGCTGATCCGGACCGGAAGGCGTCGCGTCGAGTTGACGCTCATAGTATGCAAGAGCGCTTGCGCCGTCACCACGATTCAGGTAATAATCGGCCAAGTCGCCCAGTGCGCGGATCGATTCGGCGGAATCAGGGTACGCACTCAACAGTTCTTCAAGGGCAAAGATGCCTTCGCTATCGTTTCCCGAAGCAAGATGCGCGCGACCCAGACCAAGCATCGCGCGCGGCTTTCGATTGCTCGTCGGATACTGATTGAGGAAGTCTTGCCAATTGGTCAGAGCGAGATTCGGTGTTTCCTGAAGCTCACGAACCCGCGCGAGATTGAACAGTGCCTCTTCACTCAGAACCACAGTTGTGGCTCGGCGTGCTGCTTCCTTATAGAGTTCAGCCGCCTGATTGAGCGTCTCGCGGTCGGAGCGTTCAGCACCACGGTCGAGCAACGCTTGACCGAGCACCATTCGCGCTTCCCATGCTCGTACGTCTCCAGGTGCTTGCGCCACGAGACGATCGCTCAGACGACGAGCCTCCGGTATGTTGTTTTGGGAGAGGGCGATTTTCGTTCCAATAAGTAATGCGTCCGTGACATCATTCGACAGTGTACGCTGTTGAATAACGGGACGTACAACCTGTTCTGCGCCATCGGTGTCGCCGCGCTGGTACCGAACACGAGCGAGTAAGACGCGCGCCGCAGACACCGCGTTTCCATTCGGGTACCTCGTCAGCAAACGGGTCAGGGTGCGTTCCGCCCGCTCGAGGTCGCGAAGCTTGACGTAACTGGTTCCCGCACCGAGAAGCGCGTCATCGGCAAAATCGCTCTCGGGGTAGGCATCAGCGAGTTGGAGAAACTCACGCGCCGCATCGGTATGCTGGCCAGCACGCGCGCGAAGCTGCGCCTGTTTCAACCAGAATTCGCGGACACGAACGTCCTGCGGGTATTTGACAGTGAATCCTTGGTAGGTATCTGCAGCGCGAGCAAACTCATCACGCTCGGTATATGCGGTCGCCAAAAGGAGGAATGCGTCGGGTGTTTTCGGATGCTCGGGATGGTTATTGATGAAAAGCTGAAGCTGCTGCGCGGCGAGATCATACATTCCGTCTCGCATGAGGTGTTCAGCAAATGCGAAGTCACCGTCCGGGTCGGCGGAAGCGGCTGCGTGAACTCCAGTCGCCGCAACGAATCCGACAATCAAGACGTTGAGAACGATATGTACAAGATTGCGCTGCATGCGTTTGTGCATGCTTCCTCCTACAGTGACTCGGTAGCGTGTAATAGTGCGAGGAAACTCATGGACGCGCCGAGAACCCTGTGCGTTCCCCACGCGATGGAAAGCCAATGTGGCAGACCGCAATGTACGAAACGGCAGCCCTCTACGTCAATTCGGGAAGTCTACGACGGGGCGGATCTATCGCGCGAGCGTGATTCGACGAACATCGCGACCGGCTGCCGATGTGAGCTGCACCAGATACACACCCGACGCCGCTGGACGTCCTGACGAGTCGCTTCCGTCCCATACAACCGTATGGTCACCCGCGTGTAAGTCGGAATCGATCAGCGTCTGAACAAGCTGTCCCGCTACGGAATACACAGCGACCTCGGTGTACCCCGACGACGGTAGTGAGAATGGGATCGTCGTCGAAGGATTGAATGGGTTCGGGGTGTTCAATCCCAGAACGACACGGTCAGGCATCGCACCGCGAATCGCGATACTTGAAAGCGTCGCGTCGTATTTCAGCTCGAAGGTAAAAAGCTGCTCGCCACCAGTCGTAACACCGTTCGTACCGACGAGAACGATGTCCGTAGCGTTCGTCCAGTTATCGCCGGCAATCGTTATCGTACGCGTGCGTTCGTCATACGGAGTCGGCGTCTCGGGAAATCTGCGCACGCCATTTTCATCAGCAATAGCGATGCGCCACGACCAGTTACCCTCCGTGCTGTCGTAAAGCGTCGCGCGGAATCCCCCGATTGAGCCGTCGGGAACGATCCGAATGAGTGCTGCGCCAAGCGGAGCGGCTCCAACCAGACCGCGTACCGTTCCCGAATCGGGTAAACTCTCTATCGTGTGCGCTGCTGACGCGGCGGCATACGCGTCCGGATCCAGTGGAGCGGGACGGTACGAAGCGGCTTCGGAAAACCCAAAATCGTCACGAGCGCGTATACCGGTGAAATAGTTCCACACCCAGAACTCAGCAAGGATATCCTCGATCGCCAACCCGATTCGAGCCTCAATAGACGCAACAACAGGTACCGTCGAAGTAGCTTTCCGCACGTGGAACGTGTCGTAGATAATGTCGAGCGCCGCGTCGGAGCCATAGTACTCCGTGAGGAAAATCGGGAATATCGCTCCACCATACGGATAGATTGTGCCGTTGTTGAAGTAGAGGCCTTTACCCGGTTCACTAAACACGGAGATGCCTGCCGAACCCCAGCCCACGGGATCAAGGTATTGGTGATAATCGTTTACGTGATCGTACATAACCTCTTCCATGAACGTCGCCGTCATCTCCATCCACCAACTTATACCTGACGTATACGAGATGTATTGAAACTGAATAGCGTGGAAGAGTTCGTGAGCGATGGTCACGCGAAGCGCGTCTTTCCCTTTCGTCGCAAAAAACGATTCGGCGAAGTCGTTGTCGATCTGCAATTTGGGAGGACTCGACCAAGTTAAACCGTACGAACTGAGATTCAACATCTCGATCGGATACCTGCCGGAGACTCGCAATGTTGTATCGAAGCCCATGAGTGCGTACTGGTGGAGCACCGAATCAGCGACGTGTGCGGCAAGTTGAACAAAATCCGGTATTGAATCGTCGTCGACACTCGTGAGAGGCGGTGCGCTTGTTCCCGTGGTGTAGTAGTAGATTGTAAACTTCCCGCCGGGCGACGGGTACGCACCATCATACGCCTCTTTCGCCGTGCGTGCGGCAAGTTGCGCCGTCTCGTCGAGTGACGGGCAGACATGGCCGTGTGCTGGCTTCGCGGTGGCGATCACCGGCGTGAAAAACAGAAGTGCCATGGCAAGCGCGATATGGCGGAGAAATTTTTCCAACGGGACTACCTCAAGAGTGTCATGCGTACCGTTTGTGCCACGTCCTGTGCTGTTATCTCCGCGATGTACACGCCGGCAGCCGCACGGCGACCGGTATCCGTGTTCCCATCCCAAGATACCGCGTGTTCACCTGAACCGTACGGAACGTTGTCAAGTAGTGTGCGAACAATTCTACCATTGATATCGTAAATCCGCAGAGTGATCCGTGCTGACGAATTGACGGCAAACGGTATCATCGTCTGCGGATTGAACGGGTTCGGTCGATTTTGTTCGAGCGCGAGATCGAACCGGTCCGGTGTCGGTCGAGTCAGCGTTGGGTCGTAGGTCACCGTCAGCAAAAACGTCCGCGCTGACTCAAGCTGACTCGCGACCCGTCCGTTCGCGCCGATCACCACGATGTCTGTCGCGGCATCCCAGTTATCAATCTCGATCTGTCCGTCGAATGGCGTCAGAATGCGAACCGTATCCGGATCGACCACGGCAACGTTCCACACCCAGGGCGTATCGAGGTCATTCTGCGTCATCGACAAACGAATACCACCAGCGCTTCTATCCGGAACGATACGAGTCATACTCGCGCCGAGGTTTCGCGCGCTTTCCGTTTGCTCGACGGACGCAATGTCGGAGAGATCGCGCACTGTCCAATCTGCGTCGAGCGCCTGGTTCGGTGGCGGCCACGCGTACCCGGCTGCGTCACGATAGAAATCACCGGGACGACTGCGCCATCCAGTGAAGTAGTTCCAGATCCAGAACTCAGCGACGAGATCGCCGATAGGGCGACTCATCTCTTGCTCGAGCGCTCCGATAATCACGTCGATGTTGTCGGACCGCTGCGTTGCCTGGCGTTCATACGACTTCCGAATCGCCGCGTGTCCGTGAGCTGGACTGCTCTGATCGAGAAAGTGGCAGAACAGCGATGTACCGTACATATGCGCGTCACGCCCACCCGAATCGTGGTGTAATGAGAGCGACGGGTCCTCGAACAACGTGTTCGTAAACCAATCCGGGTTCAGGTACTGCCAGTAGTCGTTGATTTGCGGATAGAACACATCCTCCATGAAGGTCGCCGTTGCTTCTTGCCACCAAACGCCGTCGCGGTCGCCAATCCAATAGGTAAACTGGATCGCGTGAAACATTTCGTGCGCGAGCGTCACTCGAACCGCCTCCGCGCCGCGCACTTGGTAGATCGATTCGGCGTAGTCGTTATCAAGCTGCATGTACCCGTCGCCGGAATACGTCAACCCGTAATACCCTTGCGCCGCGAGATTCAGAAGGTAGATGTCGTATTCGTTCCCACCTCCGGCGCCACCGTCGTTCAAACTGCGGTCGTACCCGAGGTCGTAATACCCCTGTCGAATCGAGTCAGCGATGTCGGCGACGAGTTCGACCCAATCGGGCACACCGTTTCCATTTGTATCCGTCGGTGGGACGGCGCGAGTACCCGTTGCGTCGTAATGAATGCGGAACCAGCCCCGCTGGCTCGCGTACGAGTGCTGCAGCGTGACGCGAGCCGCGGTTTTCGCAAGGCGTATCCCCGATTCGTCGAATTCGTGGAAATGCGCGACGCCACAGCCGTTACCGTATGTACCGTCTGGATGGCGCACTACGAGTGCATCGACACCTCCGGCTGCGAATACGATCGTACCAAGGACCGCGAGCATACTGCGTCGTATCGTAGAAAGAGGATGTTGTACGCCTAACACCACCATGTATGGCCTTTCCCGTTACCTTTTGACGGATTACCTATAAAAAGATACGTTCGCAAGCAACAACCGCGGTGATCCGGCTCACTTTCTCAGATGCAAAACGCGCGCCGTATAACGAAAACACCGCGCATCCGAGTCAATCCGCTCGCGTGTACCACTGCGCTATGAACGCCGACTGCGATCGCACCGTACGGCTGCGTACACAGTTCCGAAACGAGACGCTGCCGTGGACCTCGCACGGGGAAACCCGTATACTCAAACGGTTATATCGTGTATGAGATTACCGTCCGCATAGACGTGACGGAAGACGTAATCAGGAGGCTCACATCGTGTATAAGATTGCAGTAATTCCCGGCGATGGGACTGGCCCCGAGGTCGTGGCCGAAGGTTTGAAGTGTCTCAACGCTCTCGCGGCGAAGTATGGGTTCAAATATGAAACGCATACGTTCGATTACGGCGGCGACCGGTATCTACGGACGAACGAGGTCCTTCCCGACTCTGCAGCCGATGAACTGCGCGCATTCGACGCCATCTATCTCGGCGCCATCGGGCATCCCGACGTCAAGCCCGGCATTCTCGAGAAGGGAATCCTCCTGCG
>CAZWQW010000007.1:75495-77975 GCA_964635955.1 uncultured bacterium
CCATCGGGCATCCCGACGTCAAGCCCGGCATTCTCGAGAAGGGAATCCTCCTGCGACTCCGATTCGAGCTTGATCAGTACATCAACCTCCGTCCGGTAAAGCTGTATCCCACCGTCGCGACGCCACTCGCGAATAAGGGTCCGGAAGATATCGATTTCGTCGTCGTGCGCGAGAACACCGAGGGTCTCTATGCTGGCACCGGCGGTTTTCTCAAAAAGGGAACTCCCGACGAAGTTGCGATTCAGACCTCGATCAACACGCGAAAGGGCGCCGAACGCTGTATCCGGTATGCGTTCGACTACGCGCGGCGACGGAACAAGGACAAGAAGCTCACACTCTGCGGAAAAACGAACGTGCTGACGTTCGCGTGGGATATGTGGGAACGCGCGTTCCACGAGGTCGGCGCGAAGGACTATCCGGATATCGCACGTGACTACGCGCACGTCGACGCGATTACCATGTGGATGGTGAAGAATCCCGAATGGTTCGACGTCATCGTGACCGACAACATGTTTGGCGACATTATCACTGACCTCGGCGCAATGGTGCAAGGTGGTATGGGTGTCGCCGCGGGCGGAAATATCAATCCCGAAGGCGTGTCGATGTTCGAGCCGATCGGCGGAAGCGCGCCAAAATACACCGGCCAGGGGAAAATCAACCCGATTGCCGCCATCGCTGCAGCGCAGATGCTGGTCGATACCTTAGGCGAGCACGACGCCGCAAAAGCCTTCGAACGCGCGATCATCCACGTCGTCGGCGAGAAGATGGAATCGATGCAAGCCGGCCGCATGGGTCACACGACATCGCAGGTCGGCGACCTCGTCGCGGACGCGATCGCACGCGGCGTATAACAAAAAAACGTACCTGCTGAATGGGCGATGAAATCACGGTCGATGATCTTTCATCGCCCTTTTTTCTTCTGCCGCATCTATTGAGGGGACAACCCATGGCAGCATCATCACCGTTGATTCGACTCGTCGCGGTTTCACCGAGTACGAATATCCGCCAAGACGGTTCGATCTCTGGGTCGAACGCGGTCTCGATTGCTGCAGCGCGGAACGAGACAGAATCGTTTCAAGTGGTCGTGTCACCGACGAACGGGGCACTCCGCGAGGTCGATGCATCCGTATCCGAACTGAGAAACGCGGCCGGCGACACCCTACCGGCGCGTTGCGTCGACGTGTTCTGCAACGTATTCGTACCGATCCGTACACCCGATCCGCGTTCGGATATGCCACCCGGAATGTGGGCGGATGCACTCGTTCCGCGGACGAATCCATATACCGGCGAGCCTGTTGCCGGTCCACAGTGGGAAAAACACGGATGGCGCGGCGAACGATTTCGCGGACGTGGTTATGATGTTTGGGAAAACCAGCAGCAGCCGATCTGGGTAGATATTCGCGTTCCTAACGACGCCGCACCCGGAGTATATACTGGGTCAATCACAGTCACTGCGTCAAACGCGGCTCCCGCGAGCATGCCGATCGAGATCGAGGTGTGGGATTTCGCGTTGCCCGACGGCCCCACGCTGGAAAACCATTTCGGCGGATTCGAGCGCGCGGCGAAGTATTACGGTATCGCGACCGATTCCGAGCAATACCTCCGGCTTGAAGACCGCTTCATCGAAATGCTCGTCGCGCACCGAATCAATCCACCATTCCCACACAGACTCCGGCCGCAACTCGACGAAGACGGTAGCGTGACCTTTAACGACGAACTGGATCGACGGATTACTGAATTCGTCGCGAAGTACCACGTAACGAACATCGAAGTGCCACGCGCGCCTTACCGCGATGTGCTCGGTGCGGATCGTGATAAGGCTGCGAGGTTCTACCAGTCGTGGTACGCATACCTCGCGCGCAAAGGATGGGCTGATCGCGCGTATCTCTATATGTTCGACGAATGCCTACACAAGGAGTCGTACGATAGAGTGCGACAGCTTGGCCCGTTCGTGGAAGAGGCTGAGCCACGCCTCCGTCGACTCGTCGTCGAAGCGCCATATCCGCGCGACCCGTCATGGGGCACGCTCGACGGGAGTCTCGATATCTGGGTATCGCTTTTCGGGTACATCGACGAAGCGAGTACGCAGCGCGTTCTCAAGGCCGGCGACGAGATGTGGCTCTACACCGCGCTCGTTCAGTCGATACCGAAGTTCCACCCCGATTTCGAGAACATCAAGGAGCCGAACCTCCCCCACTGGGATCCCGCAGCGAAAGCGAGACGTCCGCCGTATTGGGAGATGGACTTCCCACTCCTGAGTTACCGCATCGCTCCGTGGCTGAATCGACGGTATGACGCGACCGGTCTCCTCTACTGGTCGAGCTGCTATTGGTTCAAAAAGGGGACGAGCACGCCGCAGAACCCGTGGGACAATCCGACGTTCGGCGACCACTGGAACGGCGAGGGGTTCTTCGTGTACCCGGGTGCGGACGCCGGTATCGACGGATTGGTCGCATCAGCGCGGTTGAAGAATCTGCGTG
>CAZWQW010000008.1:0-18249 GCA_964635955.1 uncultured bacterium
TCTGGCTCCGGCGGTAGGACTCGAACCTACAACCTAGTGGTTAACAGCCACCCGCTCTGCCGATTGAGCTACGCCGGAGCGTCGCGCCAATGAGGCGCAGAAATAAAATAATAGCACGGCGTATATACCGTGTCAATCTCTCCTTTGGGAAACGGTTGACCATTCGGAGCCGTCGTCGTACTCTTTTTATGTTGCGTACTGTGTGTTGGCGTTTTTCGAATGTCGATTCGCAGGGTCAATCGCTTCCCGCTCACCGACCGATTACGTGCCAACTGGCGCGTATCGGTTCCGAATATCCGACGGAGGACCGCACGAGAGCGCGCCCGTCGTCCACACAAGAAAGGGTTTCCATGATGACACGTCGCCGCACGCTACTGATGGGTATCGTTCTCATCGCCGCGCTGACGATGGGCATTGGCTGCGAATCTGTCGGCCTGCGCTCCATGAAGATCTACA
The DNA here is from genome assembly GCA_964635955.1 of uncultured bacterium. Classification (GTDB taxonomy): domain Bacteria; phylum Latescibacterota; class MWCZ01; order MWCZ01; family MWCZ01; genus CAZWQW01. The sequence goes on from CAZWQW010000008.1 coordinate 457, forward strand.
TGCAGCAGGAAAACTGGGGCAAAGCGCTGGAACAAGGCCTGACCGCGGTTGGAGAGAATCCTGAGGACGACGAAGCGTGGTTCAATATCGCCTACGTCGCGTCACAGCTCGATTCGTTCGACATCATGCTCAACGCGATCGAGCGGACACAGGCGCTCACCAACGAACACGACGAGAAGATCGACGCCATTCGCGCGATCAAGTACAATGAACTGTTCAACGCTGCAGCTTCTGACTTCAATCGAGGCGAATTGGACCGCGCACAAGGGCGTCTCGAGATTGCGTACCGTATCGATCCCGAGCGTCCGAATGCTCCGAAGGTTCTCGGATTGATCGCGCAGCAGCGCGGCGACCTCGACGGAGCGCTCGAAAACTTCGGAACGGCGATGCGCGCCGATACATCGGATACCGATGTTGCGCGTAGTTACGTCTCGGTTCTACTTCAACTCGACCGTGAAGACGAAGCGCGAGAGACCATAGGCGAAGTCTATGACATGCATCCGAGCAACAAGGAAGTCGCCCTGACGTACTCGATGTTGCTTCGCCGCGCCGGCGACCTCGATCGCGCGCTCGAAGTGATCAAAGCGTCGCTTGTGAATGAACCGATGGATGCCGACTTCAATATGGAGGCTGGAGTACTCTATTTGGCGAAAGCGCAGCTTGTCGCAGACGACTCGCTCGCCGTCATCGCATCGGTTACCGAGGCGGAGCCACACTTCCAGAACGTGCTCGCAGTCGATTCGGCGAATGTTGACGCTGCATACGACCTCGCGATGGTCTATCGCCAACTTGGCAAACTTAATCTCGCGGCAGAACCGTTGGAGCAAGTTGTCGAAGTCGCACCGGACGATGTTCAAGCGCGTCTCCAACTCGCGAACGTACTGATCCTGCTCGAGCGGTACACGGATGCGGAACCGCATCTTGAGACCGTCGTTCAGAAGATCGGCGAGCCGACCAATTCGGAAGAGCGCGCCGTCGCAGCGCGTGCGTACCAGTTGCTCTACATTCGCTACACGGTACACTACAACGACATCGTCGTTCAGGCGCAGAATCTCTATGAACAAGCGGCAAGCGCCCGCGGCGGAGAGAAGACACGTCTCCAACAAGAAGCGCAGGAACTCGAGCAGCAGGCGAATGAGATGCTCGAAAAGGTGAAAGAAGCTGCCGATCTCGCGAAGCTTTATTCCGAGTAGGCATAGCCGGTAGAGTAGGTGACGAGTATGGAAACCTTCGCGGTTCGCACGCGTCAACGAAGCGAAATGGTTGACATTACTCGCGAAGTGGCGGAAATTGTGCGTCGGAGCGGTGTTGAACGCGGCCATTGCGTCGTGTTCGTACCGCATACGACCGCCGGTGTTACGATTAACGAGCACGCCGATCCGGACGTAGCCGCTGATATGATCGACGTGCTCGATCGTATCGTTCCGTGGAACGGCCCGTACCGACATACGGAAGGCAATACCGCCGCACATGTGAAAGCGTCGCTCACCGGATCATCAGCGACGATCATTGTCGAAGGCAACTCGCTCCGGCTCGGTACGTGGCAGGGCATCTTCTTCTGCGAGTACGATGGACCGAGATCACGTAATGTCTGGGTCTCCCTCGTGGCGACACCGTAATACCTTGCACGACCAAACTGTTTTCTACCGCCATCGATACTCCGCGTACCGATGGCGGTTTCCGTTTGTGCTCGCGGTTCTCGCATGTCTCACGTTTTCGACGCGAGTCGGTGCGGTGTCAAAGGACGCGTACGAACGACAGCGCGGCGTCGAACCTACCGAGACGACATCCCCCCAACGACCAGTCCCAACCCGTCCGACCGCACCGGATCGACCATCGCGACCAGCGGGGCCGCGCACCGGTTTCGCGACAAGTGGATTCGCTGGATTCGGTGCCGTAGCCGACACGGCCGGCGGCGATTCTGTTTTCTACCGTGCATCGGAAATCGAGTACGACCTTCGCGATGAAACGATAGTGCTCATCGGCGACGCAGAGATACACTATCAGGATATGATCCTGACGGCACATCGTATCGAGTTCCATGTCAAACGCGACATTGTCGTTGCAGAAGGACGTAAGGAAGCCGATCTCCCGGATTCGTTAGCGGGCCTTCCGCGCTTCGCAAGTGGGGCCGAAGCGTTTACCGGCAAGCGCCTAACCTACAACATCAACACGCAGCGAGGTGTCGTTGAAGGCGGCATATCATCATCGACGGAGGGCGTGTATCGCGGTTCGGTAGTGAAACGCACCGGCGACGAGCAGCTTGACGTGTGCGACGGCGTTTTTTCAACCTGCGATCTCGATCATCCGCACTACACGTTTGAGTCGACCAACATGCGGATTCTCGTCGGCGATAAGGTGATCGCCAAACCGATTGTGCTGAAGATCGCCGACGTGCCGATCCTCTGGTTTCCGTTCGGCGTGTTCTACATCGACAAGGACAGACGGAGCGGATTCCTTTCGCCGCGTATGGGCGAGAACCGTAGTCAAGGGCGATACATTGACGGGTTCGGGTATTACGCGGCGCCAAACGACTACCTCGGTACACTTGCACAAGTGGCGATTGACGAACGAATCGGCTACCAATGGCGCATCGGTACGGCGTACGCGCTTCGCTATCGCTTCAGCGGTTCAGCACGCTATAGTCTAACAGATCAGTGGAGCGAGACATCCGGTACGAGAACATGGACACTCGGTTGGCAACACCGACACGATCTCCGGCCGCGCGAAAACGTCACCGCCAACGTGAACTACACGAACCGTTCGACCCGAACCAGCAATATCGGTGATACGCAAGCGTCGCTGTACGAACAGTTCAGGTCGGATATCGGATATACCCGCACGTGGGATGCCGGCTATTCGCTCCGCGCGCGAATGTTGCTCGACAAGAACCTGCAGACAGGTCAGACGAGCCGTACGTATCCCGACATGAGTATCGGTTCCGGACAGCAGTATTTCTTCGAGCAACCGCGCCCACGCGGCCCTCGAGCGCAACGCGCGACAGAAGAGCAGCCGTGGTGGCGAAAGGTCGGGTATTCGTGGTCGTGGAGTGGGAGGAATCTGATTCAGCAGGGACCACGAGATAATGACCTTTTCGATGTGTGGGAATACGAAGAGGATGTTGGCGACAGTAACCTGACATACCAGCTAACACTGACGCGATACATTGGGTATCTCTCCGAATTCGACGGCACGTACACGCTCGTACGACGTGATGAATTTGGTGTCACCTCACCGATTACGAATGGCAACATCCGGATGATACCGGGCACGGCGGACAGCGTTCGTCTCGTTTCCGCCGATGCAACACCGGATTCGGCTGTCGTGCGATTCGGAGTGGGACGTGACCAAATCATCGCGCGGATTCCCGAGTATGAGGGCGCTCGCACATGGAGTCGTCGAAAAATCGACGCCGAGACCATCCGTACGACGAGTCAGAGTGTCCGGCTTAATCTTCCGCTTCCGACACCGAGGTGGCTGAACATCACGCCGTCGGCGTCGTGGTCCGCGAATTGGCGAAACGAGCCGTACGCTGTGCGATCGGGAAGCGTGACGGATAGCGCAACGACAACGCACAACCTCCAGGCGGGCATCGGATCGAGTTTTACTACGTACGGCACGTTCCCGATCAATCTCGGACCTCTGGTCGCGATCCGTCATACGCTTACGCCAAGCGCGTCGGCATCGTGGAACATGCGACGCGATATGGCGGAGACGAATTACATCTTCGGCGGGACACACGTCGCCGGTGATACAACCCGTACAATCGATCTCGGTATCCGGAATCTCTTCCAAGCGAAGACGATGGTACGAGGCGAGGAACGGAAGTTCGACCGTCTGCTCACCGTCGATACCGGCATTCGGTACAATTTCGACGCCGACGGACGAAAGTGGACCGACCCGAGGACGTCGTTCCAGCTCCAGCCGACCGACTATTTTACATCGCGATTGACAACCGTTCATTCGTTTTATCAAACACGGTACGATTCGACGCTGAACCGTAATGTTGACGCTGGTTTCGACTGGCTTGATCCTCGCCTCATGAGCCTGAGTCTCACCTCCACGCTGAATCTTGCCGGTGGTGGGCGATCCGCGAGTCGAAGCGGCACCGAAGGTTTCGTCGGACAGCGAGAACGCGGATCCGAGGAGCGCGACCTTGAACGGCGGCTTTTGGGTGAAGAACCCGATCCCACGCAAATCGTTGGTTCGTCGTGGCAGCCCGGGTGGAAAGTCGACCTGCGACACACCTATTCGTGGACACGACCGGTGAGCACCGGATTCCGTCCAAAGCCACAAAACGTCTTGGACCTTTCGCTTGGTGTATCTCCTTGGGAAGACTGGGACGTGAAGTTCTCCACGCACTATGACTTCACGAACCGCAAGCGGACCGGCGATCACATGAATATTGTTCGTCGACTGCATTGCTGGGAGGCGCAACTCGATTGGGTCATGCGTGGAACGAACAAGGGATACTACTTCAAGATCTACGTAATCGGACTTCCTGACGTGAAGGTGGAAACCGCCAGTGCGAACCGTAGATCGTTCCAATAGACACCAAATACGCGTGTTGGCGAACTAATGCTCAAATGTTCATATATGAAACCCTGTGTTATGACGTGTTAGTATTTTGATTTGTGAAAAATAACACGATTTTGCAGATTTTTCGCGTTTAAGCCCTTTTTGTGGGCATGACTGTATTGACAATGCACTTTTGTAAATCTATTTTGACAGCGGGCACGTTTCTCGTTTTTCACCTGAGAAGGGGGTAACCTATGTCGCGTGAAGAACTCGTAGCAAAGGCAGCGGCGGACGCCGGCGTACAGAAAACCGTAGCAAGCGCGGTGTTGAACTCGCTCATCCAGAGCGTCACGAAGGCGCTCAAAAATGGCGACAAGGTGTCGCTCGTTGGCTTCGGAACCTTTTCGGTCGGTGATCGGAAAGCACGCAAGGGCAAGATCCCCGGAACCAACAAAGAGATCCTCATTCCGGCAGCCAAAGTGCCGAAGTTCAAGCCGGGCAAGAACCTCAAAGAGGCGGTCGCCTGAGCTGAACGCTACACGAATTCGTTTTTCCCGGGAAAAGCGTCCGAATTTACATCGGGCGCTTTTTTCGTGTACCGTGGTTCGGACGACGTAACCGTACCACCGTATATTCCACGATAGACACTCGTTCGTGGAGGAACTGCGATGGCTGAAGCAAGTGGTGGTCTGAATCGGTGGCTTGTACTCGTCGGATTTCTCGTGATTACGTTTTCTGCGTCTGCGATCGGCGGGTGGTTCACCTCGATGTCGGTCGGCACGTGGTACCAGAATATTGCTAAGCCGAGTTTTACGCCGCCCTCGTGGGTCTTCGGTCCGGTATGGACGACGCTCTACGCGCTGATGGCTATCGCCGCGTGGCTCGTATGGGACCGTGTGGGTTTCGCCATCGGTACCGTTGCTCTAACACTGTACGCGGTACAGCTTGTTCTCAACGTGGCGTGGTCCGGACTTTTCTTCGGACTGAGAAGTCCCGCGCTCGGAACGCTCTGCGTTATCATCCTCTGGATCGCCATTCTCGCCACGCTTATCGCGTTCTTGAGGATTCATCCGGTGGCAGGTGTCCTGCTCGTTCCTTACATACTTTGGGTATCATACGCGAGCGTTCTGACGTATTCTGTGTGGCGACTCAACGCATGATGCCAAGTGGAGGCGTGCGATGCGCATCCTGATAAGCGGATCGACGGGGCTCATTGGCTCGCATCTTGTGCGACACTTCGTTGATTCAGGTGACGATGTCTATCGGCTCGTTCGGCCGGAGACGCAGCGTGTATCGGAGCCAGACCGGGTTGTGGAGTGGGATATTCGCGCCGGAACAATCAACCGACGCAAGCTCTCCGGGTTCGACGCGGTCATCAATCTGGCAGGTGAGAATCTCTCAGCGGGTCCGTGGATGGACGAGCGTAAACGTCGCATTCTGAAAAGTCGCACCGTAAGCACTTCACTGCTCGCGAACGCTCTTGCTGAGAATGAGCAACCTCCGCGCGTATTCGTCTCCGCGTCAGCCGTTGGTTTCTATGGTGACAGGGGAGACGAAACTCTCACCGACGATTCGGCAGCCGGGGATGGCTTTCTTGCTGACGTGTGTAAGCAGTGGGAGGATGCTGCAAAGCCAGCCGCGCAGGCGGGAATCCGCGTTGTTCATCCGCGTTTCGGCATGGTGCTCAGTCAAGACGGCGGTGCGTTAGCGAAGATGCTACCTACGTTCCGGTTCGGACTCGGAGGGAGGTTTGGCAACGGGACTCAGTACATGCCGTGGATCGCGATCGAGGACGTAGTCGGCATCGTCGATCATATTATTCGCACTGATTCACTTTCGGGAGCGGTAAACGTCGTCGCTCCGGAGCCGGCGACCAACGCGGAGTTCACCGAGGTACTCGGCGAAGTACTCAACCGTCCGACGTTGACAATCGTTCCCGCGTTCGCGCTCAAGCTCATGTTCGGTGACATGGCGCGCGAGATGCTGCTTGCAAGTCAGCGTGTCGTTCCGACGCTTCTTACGGCGAGTGGATACGTATTCCGCCGTCCGACACTCCAGCAAGCGCTTGAGGGTGTTCGGTAATCAATATCAACGCAGCGAATAAAAAAAAGACCTCCGTCGAGTATACTTATCGACGGAGGTCGTGTCTCATAAAAGGCCGGTTCTATTCGGTCTCTTCCTGATCTTTTTTGATCTGTGCCGCGATTTGCGCTGCGACGTCGCCCGGAACTTCCTCGTAATGGGAGAATGTCCGGCTGAAGATTCCTCGTCCACCGGTCATTGACCGGAGATCGGTGCTGTAACGGTGAAGGTTCGCCAACGGGACCTGCGCCTTGATCACCTGGAACGGTCCGTTTGAGTCCATCCCGCCAATTCGACCGCGCCGAGACGTGAGATCACCCATCACGTCGCCCATGAACTCCTCAGGAACGATCACTTCAACGTTGTAGATCGGCTCGAGAAGTATCGGACCGGCTTGTTCCATCGCCTGTCGGAACGCATACATACCAGCGATCTTGAACGCGATTTCCGAGCTATCCACGGCGTGGTGGCTGCCATCGTATACGGTCGCCTTCACGTCGATTACCTTCGCTCCCGCGATAATTCCCGACACGAGAGCTTCCATGACGCCTTTTTCGACCGCTGGGATGAACTTGCCGGGAATCACGCCGCCGACGACCGCATCCTCGAACTCATTTCCGCTGCCGCGTTCTTTCGGTTCGATTCGAAGATAAACATCGCCAAACTGGCCGCGTCCACCGGTCTGTTTCTTGTGCCGATAGTGACCTTCACCCTTGCCTCGGATCGTTTCGCGGTACGGGATCTTCGGATCGGACGTAACAACCTCCACACCGAACCGATCCTTGAGCTGCTTTACTTTAACGCCGATATGCAACTCGCCTTGCCCCGAAATGAGCGTCTGTCCGAGTTCTCCGTCCACAACGTGGGAAAACGTCGGGTCCTCTTCGTGCATGCGGTGCAAGCCGTTTGCAAGCTTATCTTCGTCGCCTTTTGCTTTCGGTTCGACGGCCAATTCGATGTTCGGAGTCGGCCACGTTACCTGCTTCAACAACAGCGGACGTGACGGCTGGCAGAGGGTATCTCCGGTGTGCGTGTTCTTCAGCTTCACCAGCGCACCCATGTCGCCGGCCCGCAGATGCCCAGCGTCTGTTCGGTCGCGACCGATCATGAAGAAGCTCTGACCGATGCGTTCCGGGGAGTTCTGCCGCGTGTTCAACGCGTCCATGTTATGCCCGAGATTTCCGCTGTAGACGCGCACGTACGAAAGATCGCCGACATGCTCCTCGCTGACGGTTTTGAACACATACGCACAGAGTGGTTCGGAGTCCGATATCGGTAAGGTGATCGTCTCGCCTTCTTTTCCCAGAACTTCCGCGTTGAATGTCTCGATATCGGCGGGTGACGGTAGAATACTGATCGACCAGTCGAGCAGTCGATCAATACCGATGTTATGCACCGCGTCCGTCACGAGAACTGGTACGACAAGCCGGTTTTTGATTGCGTTCTTCAGGCTCGCGATCAACGTCTTTTCGTCGATCTCTTCGCCTTCGAGATACTTCTCGAGCAACTCCTCGTCAGATTCGGCAATTGCGTCGACGAGTTCCTCACGCAACGACGCTACGGTGTCCTGCATATCGGCAGGGATATCCGAGGGCGTGCCCTTCCCATGACCACCAGCTTCGTACGTGTATGCTTTCATCGTGAGCAGGTCGACAATCTGATTGAACCCCTCACCCTGATTCACGGGAATCTGTGCGGCGACAGTTGTGTGTCCGAAACGATCCTTCGCCTGCGCGACTGTCTGATCGAAGTTCGCGTGCTCGCGGCTGCATGCATTCACTACAATCATCCGTGGGAGATCGTAGTCGTTCGCATATCCCCACAACAGTTCCGTTCCAACTTCAACGCCTGTCTGTGCATTCAATACGACAATGGCGTTGTCAACCGCACGGAGCGCACCGATCGCTTCACCGATGAAATCGGGATATCCCGGGGTATCGAGAAGATTGATCTTCGTATCCCCGTATTCGAACTGCGAGAGCGTGGCATTGAGCGAATATTGGCGTTCGCGTTCTTCAGCACCGTAGTCGCTCACCGTGTTGCCGTTCTCAATGCGTCCCATGCGATTGATCGCACCGGACGTGAAGAGAACCGCCTCGGTGAGCATGGTCTTGCCCGCACCGCCGTGACCTACCAGAGCGATGTTTCGTATCTGACGCGCATTGTGTTCATCCATGGAAAAGGCTCCCGCACGATAGACGTGAAGCGATAACGTGGTCGAGGTATGAAAAAGAAAAGTTACGCTCTCAGAGAAAGGAGGTCAACGCATCGACACCGGTCGTCTGCAGCACGCGCATCGTGGACTGATTGTCGAACTGATGGTCATTACGTCGAGTTAGGACCGCGCTATTCTCGAACCGCGCGAATCGCTTTTACCCGTAGCTGCAACCGCGTGTTTCCGAGAAACGTGTTGGGTTCGGGAACATAGGCGATGTCAACGGGATTCTCGAACAATGGAACCGCATCCGCCATATTAAATCCGATGATCTCGCGAACGGCGCCTTGTTGATACACTTCAACCTTGAGATGCGCTCCTTTGAGGATCTCCGGAGGCGCTGCAGCACGGACGCTTTTCGTCAGAATCACCGGACGACGATTGTCCGGTCCGAAAGGTCCGAGCCGTTCGATTTCCGCAACGGTGTCGAGCGTTACGTCTCCCAGCTCGGCGACCACGTCGATTGGCTGTTTCGGATGGAGGAGCTCGTCGGTTACCTCACGCTCCGCAACAGCTTGGAAACGCTCTCGGAACGCTGCGACGTTGTCTGCCGAGATGCTCAGACCCGCAGCTTTGACGTGACCGCCGTATCCCTCCAGCACGTCGGCGCACTCTCCGAGCGCGGCGTGCAAATCAAACCCGTCGATACTCCGCCCCGATCCTCGCCCGACCGGATCGGTCAGCGCAATCATGATTGTTGGAAGACCGAACCGCTCGACGAGTCGCGCCGCAACGATTCCCACGACGCCGGGATGCCACGATGCGTCGGCCAGCACCAACGCCCGCGCACCATGATTGACTTGCTCTTCCGCTTCGGCGACGGCCGCCTCCAGCGTTGCCCTGTCTTCGGTTTGACGGATGCGGTTCGCGTCTGCAAGTTGCTGGGCGAGCGGAAACGCCTCGGCATCGTCCGACGCGAGGAGCAATCGCACCGCGGTCGATGCGCTACCCATTCGTCCGGCCGCGTTTATACGTGGTGCGAGTCCAAATACGATGCCCGACGTCGTGATGCCTCGTCGACCGATCTTCGCAACGTTGATGAGTGCGGCGAGTCCCACACGCGGATTCTGCGAGAGCCGTCGCAAACCGGCGCGCATCAGCACGCGGTTTTCGTCGACAATTGGAACGATATCGGCCGCCGTTCCAAGCGCGACCAGATCGAGCGCAGGTAACGTCAACGTACCGGGAGTAATGCCAAGCACATCCTCGAGCGCTTGTACGAGCTTGAAGGTCACACCAACGGCCGCAAGACCATCGAATGGATACGCACAATCCCGCCGTTTGGGATCGAGAACTGCCACGGCGTCGGGCAGGCGGTCGGCTGTTTCGTGGTGATCGAGCACGATAACATCGCGGCCGATACCAGTCAACACTGCGATTTGGTCGATCGAAGTCACTCCGCAGTCGACAGTGATTACAAGCTTGCCAGAGGTCTCTTGAACGAGCTCCACTCCACGATCGCTCAACCCGTACCCGTCGGTCTCGCGGTGCGGGATGCGCCATTCAGTCGGCACCCCAAGCGCGCTAAGCGTCGAAACGAGTAGCGCCGTCGAACTTGTACCGTCGACATCGTAATCGCCGAAGATGGTTACGGTTTCGCTGTTGTAAACAGCCTGTGCGAGCCGCGTGACGGCATCGTGCATGCCGTTCATCAGATACGGATCGTGAAGATACTCGAAACGCGGGTTCAAGAAACGATCGATTGCCGATTCATCCGTCCCATCGCCGAGTCGTCGCGCGATGAGCTCGGCGACGACTCGTCCGACGCCCCATCGTTCGGCGATCCGGTTGACAATATCTTCGTCCACCGGCGACGGCATTTCCCAGATCGGTTCACGGTACGTTGCTCGATCTATCGACATACTCGAACGTCCCTTCAGGTTCTCCTATGTGGTCTACGCTTATTCAGAACACATACTGCCATGTTACTGAAACCATATCTCGCGTGTCGGTGATTGCGCCGCGCTTACGGTACGTTCGCGATGTTCGGACAGAGAACGCTCCGAGATCACCATCTGGACGGTAGAGCGCCGTAGCTTCGAGATATAGCGCCTCTTGTTTGTCGACTTGTCGACCGAGTCGGAATGGATTCCACGCGGTCTGCGTCGGAACGAAATCAGTCTGCCGACTGACTGACACCTCCGGCGATAGCGTCCAACGTTTACCGAACGGTGCCTCCAAGTCGAGGGCCAGTACGTGCGCGAGCTCGTTGCGCGTAAGCTGCCAGAGCGTCGGACGCTCGCCGGGACGGTCCGACGGAAGCAGCACTCCGCGAGTTCGCGCTTCAACAGTGTATCCAGCTGTTACCATACCGTCTCCCGGCCACGGGACCTCGCCGATGAAATCGAGACGTCCGATTCGCGCGTTACGACTACGCGGTTGTTCAGGTGTTAGATAGTCGAAGTCGAATTCTTCGAGCTGCGCTTTGAAAAACGCTCGCTGCGTAACTGCAACCGTTCCGAATGGAACCCGCGTTGTCGCCCACACGTTCAGTGCGCGATCCCATTTGTTATTCGCCGAGCGTGCTTGGTTCAACCATACCTGATGTGTCTCGATGCGCTCAGCGCGTAGCTGCAACGTCGTTCCCGAAAGAAACTCGTGATGGTAAATCGCGACGAAGGTTCGAGTAAAGTCGTCGCGATCATTTACCTCGGCCTCCGCCGGTGTGTGATCACGTGCGATGGCGAGCGAGCCGCTCAATGTGAGCGAATCCGCCCGTCCAAAGGTAAACACCGAAGCGAGCGATGTACTGAGATCGTTGCGGCGTCGGTCCAAATCGTTATACCGAACCGATGAATCCGCTGCGATAACGGGTACTGCGTCGCGAGTGCTTCTGCCGGTGGATACGCGATAGGTGAGCTCGGGTTTTTCAAGTGGAATATGCCACGCCGCGCTGCCAGTGAACGAACGTGTTGTGTTGTCTGTGCGATACTTCAGACTCGTCGGGTCATCGCTCGCATCGTCCTCCACCTCGCCCCACCGGTATTCGCCTTCGAGTTCCACAAGTCCGATCAGTGGATAGATCCCGTCGATCTTCGTTTGTAAGGTTCGACTTCTGTTTACACGGAGAAGTATCGGACCACCATCGAAAGCGCTGACGTACCGCTGCGTATCGTAGTGTTCGTTGTACCGTAGAGTCTGTTCCAGCCACGGCGTCCATCGCATTCCGCCCTGCACGCCAAACGATGTCTGAGCGTCGCCCTGTGGCGACTCGACGGCGTCGCGGTCGAACGTAACCACGAGATTCGCGCGGTTTCCGACGGGTACGCGACGCAACGGGTACGCAGTCGCGCCAACACGCCACGCAAAGCCCGCATGTGCGACGTTCCGGCGTTCCTCATACGCGGCTCCAGCGGCACCGCGAACCTGTACACCCGGGAAGACCTCGTACCGAGAATCGACGTCGGCGCGACGGCTGATTACGTCTGAACGCGCAGCACCCGCTGTCAGACGCGATTGGTCGATGGAAAACTCCGAGCCAACGGACCATGCGGGCGTTACCGTGTAATCGAAGCGAAGGTTTCCCGTGGCAAACCCGGAACGCTGGTCGTACGCGCTCGATTCGGACACTTTCCGTGAATGTGAGCCGTTCGCCGTAACAACCAACTTATCTGCGTAGATGCGATCCCAGCCGAGACTCTGATCCCACGACCAGACGTTGAGATCGTGACTGAACAGAAGGCCGTATTCCGCTGCTCGAATCGACGGTACACCGAGCATCATCGTCATGGCGAGTAGCAGCAATCCGGTCTTTCGCGGATTCACGCCGTCTGCTCCGAAAATGCACCGAGCGAACGGAACGCCTCGCTCAGTACGATGAATTGCTCTGCGCTAAGCGACTCCGCACGTGCCGAGAGATCGACACCAGCACGAGCGCATGCAGTCGCGATCATATCGTCGTCCGCGCTCGGAATACCGCGGAGTGCGTTTCGAAGCTGCTTCCGACGCTGCGCAAACGCGGCTTTTACCGTGACGATGAGTGGCTGTAACGCGACTTCTTCCGGCGGATCACTCACCCACGTCAGCACGATTGATTCGATGCGAGGTTGTGGACGAAACGCACCGGCTCCAACGCGAAACCCGCGACGGAGTGAGCCCGTTGCCTGCAGGAGCACGCTCAGGAGTCCGTAATCGCGCGAACCCGGAGGAGCAAGATATCGTTCGCCGACTTCGCGCTGCACCATAATCGTCGCGCGGGCAATACTCCGAGCCTGTGCGACGAGATTCATCGCCACACGACTGCTGATGACGTACGGGAGATTTCCGATGATTGGCCAGCGAGCAACGTCGAACTCACGCCCCAGTTCGGCAAAATCGACGTTGAGGATATCGCGTTGGAGCACCGTTACGTTAGGCGCTGCGACATGACGTTGGATGTGCGATACCATGACCGGATCGACTTCCACTGCGACGACGCGCTGGGCTCGTGAGGCGATATGGCTCGTGAGTGCGCCCTGTCCGGGTCCGATCTCCAGGACGGTTTCATTGGCCAAAATACCAGATTCATCCACGATTTTGGCTGCGATGTGGTTGTCGACAAGGAAGTTCTGCCCCAGTGACTTTCGCGGTCGCCAAACGCGGTCATCGTTCATCGGACTACGTAATCGAAGTATTGTCGAAGATCTTCATCGGGCATCTTGATAACAACACACATATGCTTCAGACGCGAAGTTATCCGTCCGCGCGATAGGTTCTCAAACTCGTCAGGCGGGACATTACTCGTGATGATGACTTCTTTCCGCCGACGATAGCGCATATCAACGATGTTGTAGAGCACTTCCGCTTCCCACGCGGTATTTCGTTCGACGCCGAGGTCATCCAACACGAGATACGGTACACGCGCCAGTTGCCCCATTACCTGCATTTCGGTTTCCGACCGGTTGTCGTCCTCGTACGTCTGACGCAGACGCGGGAATAGCTGCTGTGTGACGTTTACAAAGAGTCCCGGCCGCGCTGTCCGAATGATGAGTTCGTTCAAGAGGGCGCTTGCGAGATAGGTCTTACCTCCACCGGTTTTACCGTAGATGTAGAGACCCTTCTGCTTCTCGCCTTTCGCGGCGTGCTCGATGAATGAACTTGCCGTACCGACAGCCACCTGCGTTTCGGGAAGAGGTCGCCCATTCACGAATCCTTGGACATCGCTGAGCATCGTGCCAACATGATCAACTCGCGACGCGACAAGGAGTCGGTTGATCCGATCGATTTTCTGACGTACCGGCCAGCACGGGCATTCGCGCTCGCTAACGGCGTCCGCGGCGCGATCTGCGAGTTCAGCATAGCCGGGTCCCGCAATATGCTCCGTTTCGTGAAGCGCGCCGCATACGCACAGTGGGCGAACGCACTCACACGGAACGACACGCGGATACGGGTTTTCACGGTCGACGTTCTTTTCGAGTCGATAACCCTGACCGTTGTACGGACGACACCGTTCACACCCAATCTGCGGCGTCTTCGTGCCCATGCTAAATACCTGCCTTGGTTATGAAATCGTGTTGACTTCCACCGTGGGAAGCGTGTGCCCGAGAAATCGTTCTCCGACCTCGCGGAACTTATGCGGGACGTCGCTCACGATAAACCGGTGTCCAAACGAAGCGCCGCCGTCACTTGCGAGTCCTTGTTCGTCCATGACCGCGGCGACTTCTCGCGCGACTTCTTCCGCCGAATCGGTAAGCTGTACCTCGGGTCCGACGATGCGGCGAATTGTCCGCTTCAAAAGTGGATAGTGCGTACATCCAAGGACGAGTACGTCGATCAGCGCCTCACGAAGCGGCTCGAGATACTCCTGTGCTATGAGCATTGTCGCGGCGTGTTCGGTCCATCCCTCTTCGGCGAGTGACACAAAGAGCGGACACGCACGCGCGAATACGCTGATAGACGGATCAATCCGCGCGATCGCCTGCTGATACGCGCGCGACGCGATTGTCCCTTCGGTTCCGATGACGCCGACGAGTTTCCGACGGCTGACGGCTGCAGCGGCTCGCGCACCGGGGTCGATGACACCTACAACGGGGACATCAAGCTCGTTTCGGAGCACGTCGAGTGAGTATGCAGTAGCCGTATTACATGCCACGACGATGAGCTTTACATCGTGCGAGAGAAGGAGGCGCGAGTCCTGTCGCGCGAACTCGGTTACCGTCGCGACAGATTTCGAGCCATACGGGAAACGTGCCGTGTCGCCGAAATAGACGACGCGCTCGTTCGGAAGCTGACGCTGCAGTTCGGCAACGACTGTCAACCCGCCGATGCCGGAGTCAAATACGCCTATCGGTCGCCGGTCCAGAATACTATCCTCCGAAGCGAAGTAATCGAAGCAATCATGCGACGTACAGTACGGTATAATGTGCGGAATGGAAGGGGTGCCGGCCAACCGGGCAGAGGGGCTAATCGGTTACAAATCGCGCTCGTACCGTTGTTTGAATTCACGCACGGCGCGAAAAATGGCATCGGCGGCGCGGCGTTGATACGCCGCTTGGCGGAGATGGCGCGCTTCGGCAGGATTTGAAAGGAATCCGACTTCGACGAGTATGCTCGGCATCGTGGCGAGTGTCCCCTTCATGACGTAGAATTCCGCCTGCCGAACACCGAGATCTCTCGCACCCAGTGTCCGAACGAGCTCGTCCTGAATGAGCTTCGCGAGTTCTTGGCTCTCTGTGAGGAACCGAGTCGATGTCATTCCCGCGAGAATCTCATCGACATCCTGCCATGCATACCAATCGTAGTCCGGTGCACCCTCGACCTGATCGGCGGCGTTCTCGTACCGTAAAGCCGAGTTTTCCAGTCGTGCGACTTGACGCGCTTCTTCAGTCTGCGCTTCCGAGAGGAAGTATGTCTCCACTCCCGATACGCGCGAGTCAGGATTCGTGTTTGCATGGATGCTGATGAACAGCTTCCCACCGTTCTGCGTCGCAAGACGACCACGCTCGCGCAAACTCACGAACTGATCGCTCGAGCGTGTCTGCACGACACTCACTTCAAGTTCGGTTTCGAGTCTCCGCGCGAGACGATTCGCGATGCTCAACACGATGTCTTTTTCGTACACTCCGTCTACAGCAACGGCTCCCGGATCTCGCCCACCGTGTCCGGGATCAATGACTATCGTGTTTATCGACCACTGCTCTCGATTGATCTCCACCAACTCACCGACTTGGGCAAGCGGCGATGGGAGCGGCATCTCTCGACGAAAGAGCACCATGAGCCAGCCGCTGGACGAGCTTCGCATCGTGTCGTACCGGTACCCCGGTTCCACGCGAAAACTCAAGACCGCCGAGTTCTCGTACTGGTACGCAACGATCTGTTGAACCGCGCCATCAAGTAAGACATGCCGAAACGCTTGGGCGTCAATCCGACCGCCGATAATCGTTAAATCGAGCCAATTCGGCAACCGAGTGTCCTCTTCGACGATGAGATCGCCGGGAACGCGGATAGTGGCGAGTGTACCATTCTCGCGTTCTTCAATCGTCCCGGGACGAACATTATACTGGACACTTGAATGGGTAAACGCTTTTGCTTCCGGATTCCAGTCGAGGTTTCCGGCTGTGAACGGGTCGAGGAGGCGTGCGATGTCGCCGGCCGGTGCGAGCAGCGTTCCGCCATTCAATACCGGCTGACGTGGAAGGTTGTACGCGATATCGTCGACGACAACGATTGGGTTCCACGCGGTAAACCGCGCTTGAACGGGGCCGGCCGATACAACAAGTCGCTGTTTGTCGTCGAACCACTGTGTCTCGAGCGAGAGCCCCGACGCTACGTCCCGCACGCTCGCGAAGACGATACCGTCGATCACTTCCGCGCCGATGCGTCCCGGTTGGCGGTCGTCGTCGTAAACCAAGTCGACAGTCGCGGACCGTGCAGTGCTGATCGACAGTAGCACCGTTAGGATCGTAAAAATGGGTAATACGCGCGACATATAACGTCTCCGGCACGGATCGGAATACAGTTCGTATGTTGGGAAGATAATCGGAGATGCGTCGGTGCGGCAATCGCGCATGGTATATCAGATCGGATCGCCAAATAACGTATGCGCGGTCGAACGGTGTATACGCGTCCGAACGATGGTATTTCGCGCGAACTCTCCACGTACGACAACCGCTTTGAAATCAGCCGCGCGGCCGTAAGAATGCTCATCCGTTTTTTTCGCCGGTCCTTCGATCAATACATCAACAACGGTTCCGACTTGGGCCTTGAATACGTCTTCGGAGATCGCCTCCTGCTGATCGATGATTGCTCGAAGACGACGGCCTTTGTCCTCTTCGGATACATCATCGGGAAGCGATCGTGCAGCGACAGTGCCTTCTCGCGCTGAGTACATAAACATGAACGCGAAGTCGTACCGCATCTCTTTCATAAGGCGGTACGTCCGCTCGAATTGCTCCTCCGTTTCGCCGCAGAATCCAACGATAATATCAGTCGAAAGCGCCACGTCTGGTATCGCCGACCGAAGATTTTCCACGATCATACGGTACTCGTCAACCGTATAGTCTCGACGCATACGACGCAGCATCTCATCGTCACCGGATTGCACCGGAAGGTGCACATACGGACACACCTCCGGCGTCTCCGCCATCGCTGCGATTACCTTTTCCGTAAACTCCGCTGGATGGGGACTCGTGAATCGGATTCGGTCGATTCCATCGACTGCGGCAACTCGACGTAGCAAGTCGGCGAAGTCGGTACCGTCATACCGGTACGAGTTCACCGTTTGACCGAGTAGCGTCACTTCGCGGTACCCAATCTCCGCGAGGCCTCGTACCTGGCGCAGTATTTCGTCTGGCGGTACGCATTTCTCACGCCCGCGAGTGTACGGCACAATGCAGAACGTGCAGAAGCGGTCGCAGCCGCGCATGATCGTCACCCAACCAGTCGACGAGTCGCGACGAACAGGGTCTAAGCCGATGTAGTTCTCCGCTTTGTCAAGTCGCACGTCGAGCGATGCACGCTGCTGCCGCGATGGACGACCCGACAGCGACGCACGGCGCGAC
>CAZWQW010000008.1:18349-37792 GCA_964635955.1 uncultured bacterium
GAGCGATGCACGCTGCTGCCGCGATGGACGACCCGACAGCGACGCACGGCGCGACAGCGACGCACGATCGATGTGGCCATCGATAAGCGCCGGCAGGTTCCGGTACGCATCGGGGCCAACGACAATGTCCACTGCCTTTGCGCGCGCGGGAATACCTTCACGCAAGTGCTCCGCCATACAGCCGGTGACGCCAATGATAACGCCGGGATTCGCGTGCTTGTATTGTGTCAGTTCACCGATACGCCCGAACACGCGTTCTTCCGCACGTTCGCGCACGGCACACGTGTTTACCAGTATCACGTCGGCATGGGCCGGGTCGTCTGCAGTTCCGTATCCGGCATCACGGAGTATTCCCTCCATCAACTCGGAATCGGAGACATTCATCTGACAACCGTACGTTTCGAGATACACCCGCGGCTTACCGAGAGCGTCCCGATCCGTAGTCGAATCTGGCTTCGTTACGAAGGTATCGGTTGGAGCTGTCGGTAAGCTTTTCATACCGGCACCTCCGCGACTGTGTTGAGACTGACCCGCGTATCCACTTCACCAACGCTCTGACCGATCGGTATTCCCACGGCACCTTTGGAGTCGGCTTCTACGATGCGAACCGGTAGTAACGTGTTGATCGCCGACCGAGAGACATTCATTGTCACGCGTATGTAATTGTCGGTCAGTCCACGTAAATAGCCAGTTTCGGGGTCGTGCGAGTCCTCCACCAGTACGGACACGTCGCGACCGATGTGCCGTTGATGGAACTTCTCTCGTTTTGCGAGACCGAGTTTTCGAAGCTCACGATTGCGACGGTCTTTGACAGCGCGCGAATGATGCCCCTCGAGCTTCATTGCGGGGGTACCTTCGCGCTCCGAATAGCTGAAAACGTGGAGATACGTCATCGGCAGGCTGTCGATGAAGCGCATCGTCTCGTCGAACTCAGCGTCGGTTTCGCCCGGGAATCCGACCATTACGTCCGCGCCGATCGCCGCGTCCGGTTGACGTTTCCAGAGCGCTTGCACGATTCCCGCGTACTGCTCGGAGCGGTACCGCCGATTCATTCGTTTGAGTACGCTGTCCGATCCACTCTGGAGCGGAATGTGATAGTGTCGGCTGATCTTCGGTTCAGATGTGAGGAAGTCGATCAGCATGTCGTCGATGGAGGTCGGTTCGACTGAATTGACTCGCACCCGTTCGATACCGTCGATCTCGACAATCGCTCGTAGCACATCGATGAAGCCCGTCGAATCTTCAATATCCGAGCCGTACGAACCGGTATTCACACCAGTCAACGCGATTTCGCGGTACCCCATCTCGGCGATTTTTCGGGCGTGTTCGACGATCTGTGCGAGAGGGCGCGATCTGCTCGCGCCGCGAACAGAAGGGATGATGCAGTATGTGCAATGTTCGTCACAACCCTCTTGAATTTGCAGCGTCGCTCTGGTAAGACTGTGCTCGTCTGTGCCGTTTGCGGATTGAATCGTGAGAAACCGAGGTGTTTGGACGCCTGACACATGATCGAGTATGATACCGTCGCAGCTCGTGCCCGCGCGGAACTGTGTCACGTGATCAAAAGCGGCTGCTTTTTCGTGGTTGCCAATCACAAGATCGACTTCCGGCATTGCGGCGATCGCGTCGGACGCGCGCTCCGCCAAGCAACCGGTCACCACAACGGTGCCGTCGACGCTTGCACGTCGCGCACGTCGAATCGCCTTCCGACAATCGGCATCGGCGCGTTCCGTCACGGTGCACGTGTTGATGATGGTGACATCGGCCGTGTCACCGAACTCGACGACGTTGTATCCCGCACAGGCAAACTGGTGCCGGAGCATTTCCGTCTCGTAAGTATTCAACTTGCATCCGACGGTATGAAAACTCACTCTCGGCATCGATACGCTTTCTCTTACTCCCGGCGAGGTGGCGGTTCGCTCCAACGACGCGATATCTATCGACCAGACGGCACTGATGGCGTTACATAGGTTTTCGAGTGTTCCGGACTCCAGACCCATCTACCGTAGCGATTGAGATACCCGGTCTCGTACAACCCGGCCTTTCTGTCTAGCACACGAATGAGGTCTCCGTAGATCTCGAGATTGTCGTGAAACGGTTCGATAATGACGCGTCCAGTTCTGTCGATCGCGCCCCAGAGTTCGTGGAGTTTCACGGGAGCCATTCCCGAAGAGAAGTTACCGACCCGATCATACGGCTCCGGTTCGATTACAACATTTCCGTATTTGTCGGTGTAGCCCCATTTACCACCGTCGTAGACACCATATTCGTTTTCAACTCCGTCTACGTTGAACCACGCGAGCCCTTCGTGAAACGGACCGATCCATTCAAATTTCGGTTCGGTAATCATGGTGCCCGTTGAATCGATCACGCCCCAGAGGTTACCATCGACAGTAACGCCAGCGACCCCTTCCGTAAACATTTTGACATGTGCGAACTTCGGCTCGGTGAGGATCTTGCCTTCGAGCGTGACCAATCCCCAGCGGTTATCCTTTTTGTACCAGACCGCCTCGCGTAGGTTCAGCGATACCAGGTCGAACTGCGGACGCAAAATCCAATTGCCGTCGCGGTCCATAAGGCCCCAAAGACCGTCTGTCGTGGTCACCCAGATGTTCGACTGAGGCGTGAATTTCACCGCACTGTAGATGGCATCAGCAACGACCTTGCCATCGGTGTTTACAACGCCCCAAAGTTCTCCTACGGCGAATCGAGCAAGCGGTCCAACCGGAAGCTCAACGATTCGGTGTCCCTTCGGCATAACGACGCGACCTGTCGTGTCGATCAACCCCCAGCCTTCGCTCCGTGGGCTGAACCGAACGATTCCTTTGGAGAACGGCACGAGCGGGTGTGGATGGTCTTCGAGGAGTATACGACCCGACCGGTTGATAATACCCCACTTGCGGTCCCTTTCGAAGACAGCGAGTCCATCGGTGAACGGTGTTACCTCATCGAACTGCGGCTCGATAACCCATGTGCCCGTTGTATCGATATAACCCCAACGTTTGTTGAAGTCGCGGACCGGAGCGACACCTTCGTTGAATCCGTATGTATTCGAGAACATAGCGGGAATGACGAAATCGCCACGACGGTTGATAAATCCGAGTCCCGTGTCTGTTTCCGCTCGCGCAAGACCATTCCGGAATGCTACCTCCGGGAAGACCTGACGGACTTGTGTCGGCGGCAAAACCACATGTCCATTTGCATCGACGAGTCCGAACAACTCACCGAGACTTACGCTCATGAGTCCGTCGACCCACACGTCGGTTACCTGTGTGAACTGCGGTTCAATGACAACGCGTCCCGTAGAGTCGATGAAACCGTATCCCGCCATGGTGGCCATCGGGTAGAGTCCGCCGCGAACTTCTCCGTCAGTCGTACCTTTCTTCGTGCCACATGCCGTAAGCGCGATAACAGTCGAGAAAACGAGAATCCATCGAAGCATACGTGTGTCTCCCGTAAGCATTTCGGCCAGTGTTTGTCACGTTTGTACGCGGCAAAATCGTTTCCGCAAGCGATCAATGTCGAATACAGGAATATAGACGTTAACTGACGCGCATTCAACACGCGAGCGAAATCGGTATGCGTCCCACATCATTGATCACACGCGCAATCGCCGGGAAGGTTTCCGGCCAGGCGTAATCAGGAACGTCTTCGGTGATCCCGACGAGGAAACCGTTGCCGGGAGCAGCCTCGCGAAGAATCTGCCGCATAAGCTCTTCTACAGCCGACACGCCATCGTGGTGGACCGAAGATGGGAAGTTGATCCAGAGCACTTTGTCCGGCCATCGCCTCCGCGCCTCAGCTACCGACATGTCGCAATCCGGTGGCGGCGTGAACGCTTCAACGTAGTCAAGTGATGATTCGGCGATCGCGTCGGCGAGCGCCAGGTTATTCGCGTCGAAGTGCACACCGATGAGCTTTCCTTTACGATGTAATATCTCGGCAGCCTCTTCGTAGTGCGGAAGGATATATCGACGGAATCGGTCGATACCCATGATCTCCGGACTGACGTTTCCGCCGTAGTTCACCGCCATCGCTGGCGAATCAGCCATGAGCTGGTAAGCCTTCCGATGGTTCTCAGTCAGCGCGTCGTAGAGTTTCATGAGGTCGTCGCGACGTTCCGCCCATTCGATACTGAACTGCTCAACCCCCATGAACGAGTAGAGGATCTCCTGCAGCGGCGAGTACCCAAAATTCGCGCGAAGGAATGACCCATCACCGTACCGTTCGCGCGCTTTCGCAAATGCGTCGTAGTTCTCACGCCATTGCCGATCACGAACAAACGCGATAAGCGCCTTGTAGTCGTCGGGACCACCAAACATCCGTTTAAGTTGCCACGTGGTGCCTGGTGCCGGTCTATTGACCGTTGTCAACGGACCAGCCGGCGTCTCGTACGTCGTACGGATGATGGTTGCTCCGTTCTCCTGCGTCTGAACGGTCGTTGCTTTGACGTTCGGTGTTTCTACAGAAAGCGCACCCGGACTCCGTTCGAGAATGCACGCCCCGGCGTTCCGCAGTTCGAGCTCAACCTGACAGCGCGGAAGTTTATTCGCGTAAATCGAAAACGGTATCACATCTGGCAAATCACCGCGCAAGGCGGTTTCAACCCGTTGCCGAGGTGTCATGCGCGGAATCCTCCGATTAGATTCGACGAGATATGTTGTGGTGAATACCGAATCATACCGTAACACATGCGGCTGACCAACGATATCCGGTTGGTCGAATACTCTCTCCGCCGTTACGTACGAGGGTGCAAATCGGCCAACGATGGGTATTTGCCTGTATGACCGTTGTCTCGAGCGGTGTTTCGCGTTTACTTCAATATCCGTCCAGTGACACGGTATACTGCGGTTCTGT
The DNA here is from genome assembly GCA_964635955.1 of uncultured bacterium. Classification (GTDB taxonomy): domain Bacteria; phylum Latescibacterota; class MWCZ01; order MWCZ01; family MWCZ01; genus CAZWQW01. The sequence goes on from CAZWQW010000008.1 coordinate 23,207, forward strand.
TCTCGTCGTACACCGACATCTTGGTGTTCATTTGACGAGTATCTGCTACTGCGAGATGGTGTTTCCTTCGGAGGTCCACGAATGAGCCAGTCGGCGCTACTCGACGCCGCGGCGGCGTTGTCGACGTTTTTGGATGTACAGAGCGGTCGTCTTGCGGTCTGCACAAGCACACAGAGAAACCGCGTCTCAGAATTGACCGGTGTGTTTGCCGACGAAGACGCACGAAAAACGTTGGCAACCGGTGCTAACCCCGTCGTGTACGAAGTCTACCGAACCGAACCGACGGAAAAACCGGACACTGCGCTGTGTTACTCGTCGACGATTGTGCACCCCGGAAATGTCGCCGGCGAGTACCATATGACCCGCGGCCATTCTCATCCGAGCCTCGATGCGCCGGAAGTGTACCTCACCATACGTGGCGAAGGTATGCTGCTCCTCCAGACAGATGATCTCCACGTCCAAGCACTTGCGCTTGGCCCCGGCACGGTTCTTTACGTTCCTGGCAGTGTTGTGCATCGCCTCGTGAATACCGGTAACGAACCGCTTATCGTTTTCACCGTGTATACCGTTCGTACCATTCTTGAATACGAAAAGCTTCCCGCGCATGGTTTCAAACGCATCCTCGTTACGACAAACGACGGACCCGACCTTGTACCGAACCCGCGTTTCGAAGCCGCACCCCAAAAACACAACACATCGAAGTCCGCCGGAAAATCGGAAGACTCCGACGAATGACAACGCAGTCTACGTCACCTCTAAACGATATTTTACCGGCCGCCGGTGCACAGATGTCAACGCGGTACGGAATCGCTGCACCCGCGTCCTATGGTGATCTATCGCGTGAATACGCTGCGATTCGCAGTGGCGTCGCGATAATCGATCTGCCATGGTACGGCGTGCTCGACTTCACCGGTGATGACCGCACCGAATTCCTGCACAACATGCTGAGTAACGACGTAAAGAAACTCTCCGTCGGCGAAGGCTGTCGCTCGGGCGTTTTGACGGTGCAAGGGAAGATGGTCGGTGACGGAATTGTGATGCAGCGTTCCGACAGTATCACGATGTTGGTTGATGCAAACCGTCGCGACGCGGTCACAACGCATCTCGATACCTACCTGATCGCCGATGACGTGGAGATTCACGCTCCCGATCACGCTGTTATCGGCATTACCGGTCCGAACGCCAGCAAAATCCTTCGTGATCTCAATATTCCCGCGCCGGACGTACTGTGGAATCACCGTACGGAAGGCGACATTACGGCCGTTCGTATCAAACTTACCGGCGAGCCGACGTGGGCACTGATTGTCGCCCGTGAGAGTGCCGTAGGGCTGTGGAAGGGATGCATCGATACCGGAGCGACACCTGCGGGCACCGATGCCATGGACGCTGCGCGCATCGAATCGGGATTACCGATTTACGGGTACGAAGCGACCGAAGAGCGCTTCCCGCTTGAGGTGGGACTCGCCGAGACGATCAGCACGGAGAAGGGGTGTTATCTCGGGCAGGAAACCATCGTCCGGATACTCCACCGCGGGCACGTCAACCGCGATCTATGCGGCCTCACACTCCAAACGGATGTTATACCCGCAGTTCCGTCGGGTGTTATTAATGGCGATCAGTCAATCGGTACGCTGACCAGTGCCGCGTACTCGCCACGTTTGGACAGCGTGATCGGCCTCGCCATACTGCGCGCACGGAAAATCGAGCTTGGTGCGACGGTGGTAGTGCAGACGCCTGACGGTCCCGTCGACGCCCAGATTACGCAACTTCCGTTCGTCAACGCCGACGAAACGTAACACCCTCGCCTACGGGATTTCTACCGGCACGCTTTTGTCGACAGGTTTGCGCAACCGTTCCGGCACTCGCCGTGCGTACGCCATGATCACAAGGAACATCAAACCGGACACCATCATATTCACGAATATCGCATACATGGTTACGTGCGGGCCGATCCTCTCGAAAAGCTGACCGATCAGCCACGGCAACGTCATACTCCCGATACTCCCTCCGACGAGTAACATGCTCGTGACTTTGCCGGTAAGTGCCATGCGACGTTCTGCGAAATTGACTCCCGTCGCGAACATGGTCGCAACGCTCACTCCCATGCCGATCGTGCCGATCCAGAGCGCGGTAGGATTTCCCGGGAACGCAATCATGATACCGAGACTCACCAAGCACCCGAAGATATCCGCACTGAGCATCACGTTGGGCGTATACCGTGTGCTGATCCACACGCCAGCGAGTCGCCCCAGCGTCAAGCCGCCCCAGAACGCCGAGTTGAGAAACGTCGCGGATTGTTCGTCGCCGAAACCACTCTCCATCACGTAGCTCTTGATCCACCCGCCAAACGACGATTCCGCGGCGACAAACGTGAAGAAGAAGAGCACAAGCAATCCGACGAAAATCGGGTCGATCTTACCGTTTTCCACCTCGTCCTGCAGGTGCTCCGATACCGGACTGTGAAGCCGAATCAGCCAGAGCGCGGGAACGAGGACCATGACGGCTACGAGCAGAAACGCGATTTCGATGCTTCCACTCCGCATAATCGCCCAGCCAATGATGATCGGCCAGAGAAACGCACCGACGCCGAACGCGAAATGGAGCCCGTTCTGATACGGATCGGGATTATGTCGATTCACCCATACGACGAGTGTGATACCGCCCACGTCGACAATGCCGTCAGCGAATCCCGTCAGGAATATCAATCCCGCGAGAACACTCACCATGGGAACGAACGGCACGAGGGCAAACGCCGCCGCCATGAGCACAAACGCGCCCGCAAGCAATCGATGCCCCGGGAAACGGTCGAACAAGTGACCGCCGCCGAAGATACCGATGAGATACCCCAGAGATTTCGCCGTAAACAACACGCTGATTCCGGCGAGTGTGCTTCCAGTCTGTTCGGTCAGACCCTTCAGCGCCGGACCGAGAACCGCCATGCTCAATCCGAGGCCGATAAACGAGAGGTAGTACCCGGCGGTACTTGCGATCGGGCGGACGGTGCCCGTCGATTGAAGCCGATTCCGTTCGCTCATGCGTGCGCCTTCTCATTCGAGGTGGAAAACTCAACGAAGATACTGCGTTGTCTCGATGGAACAATGGCGGCTTACGCGGAATCGCCTTATGTGAGTACGTTTCTATACTTGCACATTTCTCTGATGGAACCGAGGCGACGTAATGGATGAAAACGAACTTACCGCTCAGTCACCCGCCACAGACTGTATTCACGCCGGCGCCATAACCGACGAGCGGTCTGTAGTTACGCCGATCTACCAGACGACGACGTTCCGATTCGACTCTCTCGGCGAACTTGCGGCAAACGTCCGAGGCGACCTCGCCCTCGACATGTACACGCGGCACTCCCATCCGAACTACCGCGTCGTAGAGGCACGCCTTGCCGCGATGGAGCATGCCGAGGCCGCAGTATGTTTCGCAAGTGGTATGGCGGCGATAACAACAGCGGTACTGACGTTCTGCAAACCCGGCGACAACATCGTATGCTTCCGAGACATCTACGGTGGAACATACAAGTTGCTTCACGATTTCCTTCCGTCGTTCGGTATCACGACCACGTTTGTCCCAACCGGCGACTTCGCCGCGCTCGATTCCGCAGTAACGAGTCGCACTCGTCTGTTGTATTGCGAAACTCCGACGAACCCGCTTTCGCGTATCGTCGAGCTCCGCCGATTCGCTAATGTCGGCACAAACCGCGACATCCCAACGATCGTCGACAACACGTGGGCGACGCCAATAAATCAGCAGCCAATCGAACACGGCATAGATCTTGTCATACACTCTGCGACGAAATATCTCGGAGGCCATTCCGACGTACTCGGCGGTCTTGTAGCCGGCTCGCGCGAACACGTTGCGGAGATACGCGAAACGCTGCGGATTACCGGTGGGATCATGGATCCCGCCGCTGCATTTCTTTTGGAACGCGGCATGAAGACACTCGGCGTTCGGATGATACAGCACAACCGTAACGCGCACGCCATCGCCGAACTCGCTGCGTCGCATCCCGCTGTCGCTGCCGTTTACTACCCGGGTCTGTCAACGCACCGCGATCACACCGTCGCGGCGAAACAAATGAGCGGATTCGGTGGAATGCTCGCGATCGACCTGCGCGGAGGATGGGACGCAGCCGACCGTTTCTGTCGCACAATGCGTATTGGCGTCCTCGCCGTGAGCCTTGGCGCAGTCGAGACACTCGTCAGTCCGCCTTCGCTGACGAGTCACGCGCCGCTTTCCGCAGAAGAACGAGCCGCACAAGGAATAACTGATGGAACGCTTCGATTGAGTATCGGCGTGGAAGACACGGCGGACTTGATAGCGGACTTCACCGCCGCACTTGATGCTGCGAGCGTTTGAGTACCCATCGTGCAGTCTTGACGGGCGTGACTAATCGCCGTATTATTCCGACCGTATTAATACGGGTGGTACAACATCCGCACAGCGACGCGTCTCGGAGGCAGCGATCATGCCGAAACTGACTCGAATCCAGCACGATATCCTTCAGTATGTCGCGGATTTCCAGCGCCGCGAAGGGCGGTCCTGCACAGGTACGGAAGTCCAACAACACTTCGGATACACCCACCACAGCACGGCACGCCAACACCTCCAAGCGCTCGAACGGAAGGGCTATATCGAGCTTGCGCGCGGCGGTCACGGCATCCCCTACCATATTCGCCTTCGCTCACCGGCCTTTAGTGTTGTCGACACATTACGGGTACCGGTGCTCGGTGCCATTGCTGCGGGGACTCCGCAGGAGGCGATCGAGGAGACCGATACGTGGGTCGAACGGCTCGACGAATTGCTCGCGATTCGTCCGGGCGATTTCCTGCTGACGGTAAAAGGTGAGTCCATGATCGGCGAGGGAATATTTCCCGGCGATCTCGTACTCATTCGCCCGCAGGAACGCGTCGCGCAAGGCGAAATCGCCGCCGTGCGCGTTGGAGCTGACGAAGCGACGCTAAAGCGTGTCTACGTCGAGCCGCCAAACGTCCGCCTGACGCCGGCGAATCCAGCGATGAGCGATATGATTTATGCAGGCGACGAGGTTCGCATCCTCGGTCGTTTTGAAGGACTCATCCGACTGGGAACAAGCCATCGACGTCGATGATACGGGGGCGTCGCTGTAGCTGTGTGAGGTTATCTCAACGACTTATAGTTTACCGCTTTGCGATTGAGTACCAATTCGGTATATATAGTGTGCGTCATTCCTGCCGCCGCGAAAGTATCCCCCCACATGCTTTCGTCAGCGTACGGCAACATACGTACGAGCCGAACGACCGATCGACGCCCGTCGATCGTATGTGGGGAAGTGCAGCAATGCGTTTTGTCTGGAAGGTCATTCTCCTCAGCCTTCTCGTAGCGGTTATTCCCGTTTCGATAGCTGGCTGGAAGATGATCTCGCGCGTTCGTGCCGAGTATCCAAGAACTCGTGCCGAAATCGCCCTACAGGCGAAAGCCGCAGAGATCGCCCACCGCATAGATACTCCGTATATCGATCGTTGGGCGCGAACCGCGCGTATGTTCACGCGTGCACTCGAAATTCGAGAGTTCGATCCGGCACGCGTTACTGATACTGAGCCGTTGTTCCGTGCCGCAGTGGAAGTGTTCCCGGCTGTCGTAGCGGTTCAGGTTTTTCCGAATGTCGATGACGACTACCGTAATACCGTGTTTAGCAAACGAGTTCCCACTAACGTACTCCTCGAAAACGACACAATACGCGACATCATCGGCACCGATGTTGACGATGCGTTAGCAGTTGTTCGCGATTCGCGGACATACATCGGGATTGCGGACCGATCCGAAATACTGAATGAATACCTTCTTACTGTTGGCGTTCCGTGGTACCAATCCGACGGTACGATTGGCGCGATCACCGTCCGTTTGACACTTCGCAATCTATGTAACGAGATATGCATTGGTGCGCAGAAAGCGGAGCAGCGGTCGTACGTTATCGATGCGGCAGGCCGAGTGATTTCCAGTCGTGAAGGCTTACCGGTGAGTGAGTCGCAAACTGCGGAGTATCTCGCTGCTGTCGATGTGGTAGAGATGCGACTTCGCGAATGGAAACGCCGAGAGTCCGAGGTAATAGCGCGACCGATCGGCGTATCCGTTTCGCTGGATAGCATCGGGTCGCGGCAACCGGAGTCCCGTATCGCGTATGCCGTGTGTAGCACGGTGCCGTGGGCAGTTATCCTGCAAGAACCTGTTGATGAAGCTGCGTGGAACGTGTCTCAGATCGTTCACGACCTTTCTGTATGGCTTGGTGTCGCGTTCGTCTTAGCGATTCTCGGCGGATTAGTCCTATCGCGCACGATTGGGCGACCGATTCTGGAGCTCATTCATGCGGTTCGCGAAATCGGTAGGGGGAATTTCGATCACCGAGTCCAATTAGGTAGACGCGACGAATTCGGTGAGCTCGCAGATGGTTTCAACAGTATGGCAGAACAGTTGAAAGCATTTGAAGACATCAATATCGCGAAAGTCATCCGCGAGAAATCGAAACTCGAAGCGATCGTGCACAACATCGCCGACGGCATTATCCTTACTGGACCAACCGGTGAAGTCCTCGCGATGAATGAGCCCGTGGAACGGTGGTTCGGTATCCGTGAGTCGGAATGCCTCAATCTTCTCGTCGCCGATTGTATCGATACGAATGAACTTGCCCACCTAATAAATGAGACCGCGAACGACCTCGAAAAGCGAGTTCACATACACGAACTCTCGCTTGAGATTCCCGGGACCGTTCACACCACGATATTGAACGCCCGCGCAACGCGTGTCCAAACCGACACTGGCGAAACGGTAGGTGTAACCACTGTTCTGCGCGACGTAACCGTCGAGCGCGAAGTCGACCGTGTGAAGACAGAGCTCTTATCCATCGTGGCTCACGAATTACGATCGCCGCTTGTGTCGATTATGGGATTCAGCGGGATTCTCCTCGAAAAAGACCTCGATCTCTCAACGAGACTCGAGTTTGCGAGAACCGTGAATAAGGAAGCGAATCGAATGGTCGATATGATCAACCGATTCCTGGATATTTCTCGCATTGAATCGGGAAAAACCGAACTCACGAAAATGCCGGCCGATGTTACGGAGATCGTCCGCGAGGTTGTTAAGATCAACAGTGGTATGGCCGATGAGAGGACCATTCAGATCGAGATTCACGCGCCAAACCGTGTGGCGCAGGTTCTTGTTGATCGTGAACTGATCGGGCAGGCGTTTCTCAATGTGCTATCAAACGCAGTGAAATACAGCCCGGCTAACACAACGATTCAGATCACGGTCACCGAGCATCGTAACACGATAGAAGTCTCTGTGAAGGACCAAGGATACGGAATCACACCAGAAAACCAGAAACACCTTTTCGAGAAGTTCTTTCGTGTTACGGACGATCCAAACGTTCGCGATATTACCGGCACAGGGCTTGGCCTTCCGTTGGTCAAGGAGATCATCGAAATACACGGCGGACGAGTTCACGTAGAAAGCGCGCTGGGCGAAGGTTCGACAGTTTCGTTCCACCTGCCGAAAAACTGGAGTTGAACGCCCTCAATACCGCGTGTTTGGGAGCTTCTGCTTGACCTACCGCAGAGCGCCCCGTACCATTCCCGTCTGAACTGACTGGTCAGTATACTTTTCGGGATATTCTTGTGCTCTACTCGCTGGAACTGCTGGCTGTTCTCCTTCCTTTGTTGTATGTGCTGTTGACTGCAGCGTATGCAATCGTGTTTTTTCGCGACGAACCGGGTATAGCGCGCCTGCTCACACCGAGCTTGAGCGCCGTTCTGTTGCTCCACTTCACGTATGTCGCGCTGCGTACGGTCTTATATGAGCATATCCCACTCGCGAACGTGTATGAGACGCTGACCGTCATCGGGTTCGCTCTCGCGCTTGTCTACTGGATCATCGAACGAATTGTCAAAACACCGAATACCGGAATGTTCGTACTCGGTGTTGTGTTCCTATTCCAGACGATTTCTTCCGCGTTCATCGGCCACGACGTCGACGTGAACCCCGTGCTTCGGAGTCCGTTGTTCGGTGCGCATACGACCACCGCAGTGCTTGGGTATACCGGATTCGCACTTTCGGCGGTGTACGGCGTACTCTACCTCATGCTCTATCACGAGTTGAAGGTGAATCGCTTCGGGATCATCTACGGTCGATTACCGTCACTCGGAACACTCGGAGCGATGCACGAACGCGCCGCGTTTGTAGGACTTATCGCAATGACCATCGCCATTGCCATCGGTATGGCATGGTTACCGACGACCGAATTCGGTTGGGCACTTACGGACCCGAAGGTGGCGATGACGCTGCTCATTTGGGTATTATACGTGTTTGTCCTACTCGGATACCGATATTCATGGACAAGCCGCGTACGCCTAATCTATGTATCTATCGTCGGTTTTCTCTTACTCGTATTGTCGACGATCGCCGTCAATCTGTGGCTACAATCATTCCATGCATTCATCTGATAAAGACCGTATTCACGACCCGACCGACGGTTTACACATCGCCGTAATCGGTCTGAATCACGCAACGGCACCGCTTCCCGTACGTGAGGGTATCGCCTTCGCCGATACCGAGGTGACTGGTGCGCTCGAGAACCTCGCTGCAATAGACGATGTAACCGAGTGTGTGCTCCTCTCGACGTGCAATCGGACCGAGGTATATATCGTGAGTGCCGATCCGGCGCACTCACTTCACTCGGTCGCCGCTGTTATCGATTCCGCGAAAAACGCCAACGTTCTCGAGAATCCCGAGTGGACATATACCTATACCGACGGTGTCGCAGTCGACCATCTGTTTAAGGTGGCAACAGGGATGGATTCGCTCATGGTGGGCGAAGCGCAGATTCTGACCCAGCTGAAGACCGCGTACGATCTCGCCTGTTGTTCACGCCATGTTGGCCTTGTCCTCAATAGACTGTTTCAAGGAGCGTTACACGCCGGAAAACGGGCGCGAACAGAAACGGAGATTGGCATCGGCGCAGTGTCGATAAGCTCGGCCGCCGTCGGCATCGCGGAAAAGGTGTTCGATGATCTCCGCGAACGCACCGCTCTTCTCATCGGGGCGGGTGAGACTGCGCGCCTCGCGGCGGAACACCTCATCGAACGCGACGTCGGTCGTCTAATCATCGCGAATCGGACAACAGAACGAGCGGAGCGGCTGGCCAAACGGTTCCACGCGTCGGTTGTACCCCTCGACGAGCGTCTTCGCGTTCTCCCCGACGCGGATATCCTCATCTCGGTTACCAGTGCCCCAACGACGCTGTTTTCCGAATCCGATATTCGTGTTGCTATGCGACATCGCGCTCGCCGTCCGCTACTCGCCATCGACCTTGCCGTTCCGCGTGACATCGATCCCGAGGTGAAACGCCTCGAAAACGTCTTCCTCTACGATATCGACGCACTCGGCACGATGGTTGAACAGAACCTCTCACGCCGACGTAAGGAAGTGCCCAAAGTCGAAGCGATTATCGATGAGGAGACGCAAGGTTTTCTCCATTGGTATGACTCTCTATCAATACGACCACTCATTCGTGAATTGCGTTCAACAATCGATGATATACGAACAGAGCATATTCGGAGATACGGCCATCAATTCACCGACCATGATCGCGAACAACTCGACCAGTTTACACAAACACTGGTGAAAAAGATACTCCATCAACCATTGACGCAATTACGAGAATATACTCGCGATTCACAATCGGGAGCTATTCGTTTGGATACGGTCCGCGAGTTGTTCGGACTGGGGAAGCAAAATGGCACGGACGATCAGGATCGGGACACGCGGTAGCGCGCTCGCGCGGTGGCAAGCAGACACGGTCCAACGCTTGCTCACCGACGCGTATCCCGAATTCGCGTTTGAGCAAGTAATCATCAGCACCACCGGCGATCGTGAGACGACATCGTCTCTCGCGAGTTTCGGCGGCGTCGGCGTATTCGCGAGAGAAATCGAGTCCTCGCTTCTCGATAACCGTATCGATATTGCCGTTCACAGCTTGAAGGATCTCCCGAGTCGTCAACCAGAAGGCCTGATAATCGGCGCAGTGCTCGAACGTGAAGATCCGTGCGATGCATTCTGTTCTCGAACTATATCGTCATTTCGCGAAATACCGAAATGCGGTACCGTGGCCACTTCAAGCGTCCGACGACGAGCGCAGATCTTGCATCTTCGTCCGGATCTCAACATCGTGTCTATCAGGGGAAACGTACCAACGCGACTGCAGAAACTCGCTAACGAGGAACTCGACGGCGTGATTTTGGCGACGGCGGGACTCGTTCGTCTTGGATTGGGCGACGCGATTACCGAGGTTCTTGAGCCCGATATCATGCTTCCTGCACCGGGGCAGGGCGCTGTCGCGGTGGAACTGCGAGAAGCGGATAGCGATATCGCGGACATGCTGCGCGCATCGGTTCATCATGACGAGACGGCGATTCGTGTGAAGGCCGAACGCGCGGTGATGCGCACGTTTGGAGGCGGATGCCACATACCGCTCGGTGCACTCGCAACGATCGAAGGTGAATCGATTCGTGTCGACGCGATGGTTGCCGCGCCAGATGGTTCGCGGATTCTTCGCGAGAGTGCCCTCGGACCGGTCAATCAGGCGGAGCAACTGGGTGTTACGCTCGGTGAGAAACTTATCGAACAGGGCGGACGGACTCTTGTCGGGGAATGATGCGAACGCAGGAAACCGTTTGATCGGACCGCGCGTTCTGGTGACGCAGGCCACGGATTCGGGAAAGCTCGCTGAACTGTTGCGTACTCGCGGTATTAACGTATTGGAGCTGCCGACCATTCGCATCGACGGACCTGAGGAATGGCGGAAGATCGACGAATGCTTGCGGCAGATAGAAACGTATGACTGGATAGTGTTTACCAGTATAAACTCAGTGGTCGCTGTGAATGATAGAATGCGTACGATCGGCCGCAATCATTGCGGACCCAAAGTTGCCGCAGTCGGAACAGGTACGGCTCGGGCACTTCATGAGCGAGGCTGGAATGTTGATTTTATTCCGACGGCATACAACGGCGCGACGCTCGCACGCGAGCTTAGTCAACACACTGATCTCGCAGGTCGACGGGTGTTGTTTCCGAAGGGTGATATAGCACGATCCGACCTCCCCGATGGGTTACGGTCAGCCGGGGCGAACGTTACGGAAGTCGTAGTCTACAGAACACTTCCCGCGGAGATCGACGCTGACGCAGTGATGAACGATCTTCGCAATGGTGACGTGCGAGTTGCAACGTTCACCAGTCCATCGACGGTGCAGTATTTTGCGTTGGGACTCGGTGTCAAATCGCTCGAAGGTGTGTTGTCCTCGAGTGTACGAGTCGTAAGTATCGGCCCGACCACATCTTCAGCGCTCCGTGATCTTGGACGAGCGCCTGACCGCGAGGCGTGCGTAGCAACGATGGAGTCACTCGCGGACGCGGTATGTGACGAAATGAAAGGAATCGTGTCATGAGTTTCCCGGCAACGAGAATGCGTCGGCTTAGACGTAACGCTGCGATACGCAGTATGGTGCGGGAAACGCGCCTTTCGGTTGACCAGCTCGTCATGCCGCTTTTCGTCACGCACGGTGAAGGTATCCGCGAAGAGATACCGAGTATGCCGCGTAACTACCGCATGTCGGTAGATCGCCTTGTGGACGAGTGTCGCGAGGTCGCCGGCCTCGGTATACCCGCAGTTATCCTCTTCGGCATACCGGCCCACAAGGATCCACTCGGAACCGAAGGGTATGCGTCGGACGGCATCATCGCGCAGGCGATTCGCGCAATCAAGCGCGAGGTACCGGATCTTCTCGTTTGGGCCGATGTGTGTATGTGTGAATACACAAGTCATGGCCACTGCGGAGTATTACGTGATCGCGAAGTCGATAACGATGCGACGCTGCCACTTCTCGTGAAAGAGTCGGTTGTATATGCTGAGGCGGGCGCGGATGTTATCGCGCCGTCAGACATGATGGACGGACGGGTGGGAGCAATTCGCGCGGGACTCGACGAAGCGGGGTATGCTGACACGATTATAGTATCCTACGCGGCGAAGTATGCGTCAGCGTATTACGGACCATTTCGCGAAGCTGCTGACTCAACACCGGAATTCGGTGATCGACGCGGATACCAGATGGATCCGGCGAATGGCGACGAAGCGTTGCGTGAGGTCGCGCTCGATATCGACGAAGGCGCGGACATCGTGATGGTGAAGCCGGCGCTTGCGTACCTCGACGTCATCTGGCGGGTGAAGCACGAGTTCGAAGTGCCGGTTGCCGCATATAACGTCTCCGGTGAGTACTCGTTGATTGCCGCTGCTGCCGAGCGTGGATGGGTCGATTACCGCCGTGTTGCGATGGAAACACTGCTTGGGATACGTCGCGCCGGTGCCGATATCATCCTCACGTATTTCGCGAAAGACGCAGCGAAGTGGCTGCGTGAAGAACGCCGTTGATTTTCGTTGCATGAGCATACATGCAACTATACATAAGGAGCATTATCAGTATGTCGGGCGAAAACGAGCGCTGGTTTGAGCGTGCACGTAGACGTATCCCCGGAGGCGTGAACTCTCCGGTCCGTGCGTACAAGGCAGTCGGTGGTACGCCACCGTTTATCGCGCGCGGATTCGGGTCGCATATATGGGATGTCGAAGGGCGAGAGTACGTCGATTACGTCGGCTCATGGGGTCCACTTCTACTTGGGCATGCACACTCGGAGATCGTCGAAGCGGTGAAGCGCGCCGCGGAAGGTGGTACGAGTTTCGGTGCGCCGACCGTTGCTGAGGTGGAACTCGCCGAGTTGATCTGCGAACTCGTTCCGTCAATCGAGGTGGTGCGATTGGTGAATTCCGGTACCGAAGCGTGTATGAGTGCGATTCGACTTGCACGTGGGGCAACGGGACGGGAAAAGATCATCAAGTTCGTCGGATGCTATCACGGTCACGCCGACAGCTTCCTCATCGAAGCCGGATCGGGCGCAGCGACGTTCGGTACTCCGTCGAGTCCGGGAGTAACAGAAGGTACCGCGCGCGATACATTAAACGCGCGTTATAATGATCTCGCTTCCGTCGACGCACTCCTCGATGCGAACGACGGAAACGTCGCCGCGATTATCGTTGAGCCGGTTGCCGGGAACATGGGATGCGTTCCACCTGTTGATGGTTTCCTCGCCGGGCTTCGCGAACGCTGCGATCGGCATGGTGCGCTACTCATTTTCGATGAAGTGATGACAGGTTTCCGCGTGGCACTTGGTGGTGCTCAGGAGAGATTCGGTATTCGTCCCGATCTGACAACACTCGGCAAAGTGATCGGCGGTGGTCTTCCGATGGCGGCGTATGGTGGACGCGCGGATATCATGCGGCACGTTGCGCCCGATGGACCGGTCTACCAAGCCGGAACGCTGTCGGGAAACCCGATTGCGGTCGCTGCGGGTAAGGCCATGCTCGGTATCCTCAAAGCGAATCCGGCGATCTACGAAGAACTCGAACGCACTGGCGCGCGACTCGAAAAGGGCACCCGTGACGCGTTGGCCGAAGCCGGTGTTACAGCCATGCCACAACGCGTCGGTGCTATGCATTGTCTGTATTTCACACCCGATCCGGTTAAGGACTGGGATTCCGCGGAGAAATCGAATACGCGGCGGTTCAATCGGTACTTCCAGTCTATGCTCGCAAGCGGGATATACCTCGCGCCTTCTCAGTTCGAGGCGGGTTTCGTATCCACAGCGCACACCGACGACGATATCGATCGCACCGTCGAAGCGATGCGACGCGCACTTGCCGAGAGCAGGAACGAGGATGCGGGATGAGTAAGATGCGTGATTCCAGGTTCATTCGCGCATGCCGTCGCGAGCCGGTCGACCGAGTTCCGATGTGGATCATGCGGCAGGCTGGGCGATACCTTCCCGAATACCGTGAATTGCGCAAACGGTACGGATTCTTGGAAGTCTGCCGAACACCGGAACTTGCGACGGAAGTGACGCTTCAGCCGCTGCGGCGTTTTCCATTCGACGCGGCGATTCTCTTTAGCGACATACTCATCCCAGTCGACGCAATGGGATGTCACGTCGAGTTCAATCCGGCGCCAACGTTCGCGCATCCCATTCGCAGCAAAGCCGACATCGACACGTTACATGTGCCTGACCCTGTCAGCGAGACAGGGTACGTAATGGATGCGGTTCGGATGTTGAAACGTGAGCTTCCGGAAGGCACACCGCTGATAGGGTTTTCCGGTGCACCGATTACCTTAGCGACGTATATGGTTGAAGGCGGAACGTCGAAAACGTTCGATCGTCTCCGTCGATTCATGGTTGAATCACCCGCTGCGGCAAGGCGTCTTCTCGATATGCTCGAGGAGACTGTATCAACATACCTTGCAGCGCAGGCTGAAGCCGGTGCGGACGCGCTCCAGTTGTTCGACACGTGGGCAGGACTGTTCGGACCGACGGATTACAATACATGGGCGGTACCGGGCATTCGACGTATTGTCGATTCACAGGAAAAATACCACGTCCCGATCATCTACTATGCCAACGGCGCGGGCGCGCTTTTGGAACAGATTGGTAGCCTTGGCGTCGACG
>CAZWQW010000008.1:37892-40031 GCA_964635955.1 uncultured bacterium
TATGCCAACGGCGCGGGCGCGCTTTTGGAACAGATTGGTAGCCTTGGCGTCGACGTGGTAGGCATCGATTGGCGCACTCCGTTGAGTGCTGCGCGTCAAATACTCGGACCACACCACGCCGTGCAAGGGAACCTCGACCCAACCGTTCTGTATGCGTCGCCTGAGTTCATTGACGAACGCGTTTCCGCTCTATTCGAAGATGCGGGATTAGGTGCAGGACATATCTTCAATCTCGGCCATGGTATCCTGCCTGATGTTCCGGTCGAACACGTGCACGCGCTTGTTGAATCGGTACACCGTCACGGTCAGAGGGATTAGGCGAAATGGCTGATACACCCGCACCGAAAACCGATGCACAAGCGATTCCGCACATAACGGTGGATCTCGTCAAGCGGCACGACAAACCGGGACCGCGATACACATCCTATCCCACAGCAAACGAATTCGTCGAGGATTTCGGGTCGGACGCGTATTCGGAGCGTCTGACCGAAGCCTCGAAACACGGTGATCTGCCGCTTTCTCTCTACGTGCATCTACCGTTTTGCCGTCGGCGTTGCTCGTTCTGCGCGTGCAATGTGGTCATTACCCAACGAAGCGATGTCATCGAAAAGTACCTCGATTACCTCCCGCGCGAGATCGAGCTGGTCGCGCGTAAGCTTGGCGATCGAAACCGCGTGATACAGTATCACTGGGGCGGCGGGACGCCGACGCATTTGAACACTGATGAAATGCGGTTCGTCCAGCGCACGATCGAACGGTATTTCGCGATCGACCACGATGCGGAAGTCGCAATAGAGATTCACCCGCCGGTCACCACGCACGAACAGATCGATCTGCTTGCGGAAATGGGATTCAATCGACTCAGTATGGGCGTGCAGGACCTCGACCCTACGGTGCAAGATCTCATCAATCGGTACCAGACCGTCGAGCAGACATGGGATATGGTCAACTATGGTCGTTCTGCCGGATTCCATTCCGTCAACCTCGACCTCATATATGGACTGCCGCAACAGACGTTAAATTCGTGGCGCAAGACGATTCAGACGGTGCTCGAGATGAGACCGGAGCGTATCGCGTGCTACAGTTACGCGTTTGTGCCGTGGATCAAGCCTCACCAGAAGGCGATTACGGTCGATATGCTCCCACCACCTGAGCTCAAGATCGAGCTGTTTCTCATGGCGCGCGAAATGTTCCTTGACGCAGGGTACGAGGCGATCGGAATGGATCACTTCGCCGTACCGGAAGACGAACTCGCACGTGCCGCTGCGAACGGAGTATTGCACCGCAACTTCATGGGTTACACGACGAAGCCCGCGCCCGATATGGTCGGTTTCGGCGTATCGGCAATCAGCGACGTCGCGAACGGCTATGCGCAGAATGAGAAGAAACTCTCTCGTTACTACGATGCGCTCGATGCTGGTCGACTACCGATTGAACGAGGATACGGACTGTCGAAGGACGATCTCATTCGTCGGTACGTCATTACCAGTCTCATGTGTAACATGCAGGTGCTCTTCACAAACGTCGAACAGCGTTTCGATATCGCGTTCGCAGACTACTTCGCCGACGAGATGGCGCATCTGAACGCAGCGGACTCGCCGGTTGAACAGGGTTTTGCAGAGATTCGCGACGATGGGATCTATGTCACGCCACTCGGTCGTCTGTTCATTCGGAACATCGCGATGGTTTTCGATGTGTATCTCCGGCGGAAGAAAGCCGACAAACCAGTCTTCAGCCGGACTGTGTAGCAATGCCCGATCGACACGCGAAAAAATCGCCAATCGGTGTGGCACTCCTCAATCTTGGTGGTCCCGACACACTCGTTGCGGTAAGGCCCTTCCTGGTGAATCTCTTCACCGATCGTGAGATTGTTCGGCTACCCGGTGGCAGGGTTGGGCAGACGATCATTGGGCGGATCATCGTTGCGGCGCGGTTGAAGAGTGTAAAGAAGAATTACGCGGCGATTGGTGGCGGATCCCCGATTCTTCCGCTCACACTGCAACAAGCGTCGGCTCTTGAGACGATCCTGCGCGAACGTGGTGCTGATGCAATCGTTCGCCCGGCAATGCGCTATTGGCACCCGTTTACCGAAGAAACGCTCTCTGAGTTCAAGCACGCAGGCGTTCGCCGGCTTGTGGC
>CAZWQW010000008.1:40131-44419 GCA_964635955.1 uncultured bacterium
CAGAGTCGCGTGGGGCCGGTTAAGTGGCTTGAGCCGACAACACCGGATACCATGCGGCGCTTAGCAGCTGAAGGTGTACGCGACGTCGTAATCATCCCAGTGTCGTTCGTTACCGATCACATCGAAACACTTGAAGAGATCGACCGACAATTCGGAAAACTCGCGAAGGAACTCGGGTATAGAACGTTTCGTCGCACCGAAGCACTGAACGACGATCCGACGTTTATCGCAGGGTTGGCAGATCTCGTGCGCGAGCATTTACAAACCGCGGGTGTCGAGGAAATGCGTAATGGGTGAGATCGCGATTATCGGAGGCGGCGTCGCCGGTCTTGCGACAGCGTTCGAGATACTTGAGCGGGCACCGAACGCGCGAGTTCGCGTTTACGAAGCAGCCGATCGCGTCGGCGGAAACATACGTACCGACCGCGCGGACGGTTATACCGTCGAATGGGGTCCGAACGGTTTCCTCGACAACGTCCCGGAAACGCTCGATCTCGTCGCGCGGCTTGGTATCTCAAATCGGTTGAAACCCGCGTCGTTAGCGTCGAAGCGGCGATACATATGGCGGAACGGCCGACTCCACGAGATCAAGGCGAATCCGGTTGCGTTTCTAACATCGGGACTCTTGTCGTGGGAAGGGAAGCTTCGGCTCATGGCTGAGCCGTTTACCGGTTCGCCGCCGAGTTACGATCAGACCGTGTTCGAGTTTGCATCACGCCATATCGGTGCCGAAGCGGCACGCGTGCTTGTGGATGCCATGGTGAGCGGAGTGTTTGCCGGTGACTCACGTCAGCTCAGTCTTCAGAGTGCGTTTCCCAAAATGCATGCGATGGAGTCGCAATACACGAGCCTCGTCCGTGCGATGCTCGGACGCATGCGTGACCGTCGAGCCGGGCGGATTTCCGGGAAGACCGGAGGACCGTCCGGACCAGCAGGGCATCTGACGTCGTTCGAAGGCGGAATGGGCGAACTTATCGATGCGTTGGTAAACGCAATTGGCCGGCAGAACATCGTTTTGAACACGCCAGTATCATGGATCGCGTACGATCGACCGCACGGACTACACATACGATTCAAGAACAACGAGGAAATCGACGTTCAATCGGTCGTGCTGGCAACACCAGCATGGAATGCCGGACCGCTCGTTGATGGCATGGCGCCGGAAATGGCTCAGACGCTTCGAGAAATACCGGGCGCACCATTGGCTGTCGTCGCACTCGGGTGGAAGCGGGACGAGTTCCCCCATCCGCTGGACGGATTCGGATTCCTCGTACCACGCGGTGAAGGGCTTACAATTCTCGGGAGCCTGTGGACATCGAGCATTTTCCCCGGACGAACCGACGAAAACCACGTCCTATTGCGGACGATGATCGGTGGCGCACACTGTCCGACGGAACTCGAAAAGACCGACGAGGAGTTGCTGGCGACGGTGAGAGCGGACTTGCGTGATGTGTTTGAAAACCTACCCAACCCGGTATTTACTCGTATCTACCGATTCGAAAATGGTATCCCGCAGTATACGGTCGGACACTCGGAGCGCGTGCGTGTAGTCGAAGAGGCGTGCGAGCGGTTGCCTGGGCTCTATGTTGCGGGCAATTCGTATCACGGAATATCCGTGAATGCGTGCGTTACCGATGCGGGACCGCTTGCAGATAGAATCCTCGCGGCGACGGATGCGTGAATCACCGATCGCGTCGCGCTAACGATGTGGCGAACGCTCGGTGCGCCTCGTCGCCGTCGACGCACTCAATCGTCGCGCTACCGACGTGTATTGATGCCATGGGACCTTCGCATATACGAACGGCGCGTATCGTAGCGGATTTCTATCTGCCCGAAAAGATACGCGCCGATCGATTGGCTTGACGAGTTCCGGTTGCTATCACCCCTGCGGCAGGATATTCAACCAATCGCCCAGAAGGAACTGCATGCGACCGATGAGCAGCGATATACGCGCCATGATCGTGAACCCGAACGACGCTCCGAACGCAACCATGAGAAACCAGATTCCGATTCTCGAAACTGCGCCAATGACTCCTGAGTGCTCCACACTGAAGAAGAAGTAAACGAGCACGGCACTCACGCCGACGAGAATCAGTGCTGTCCCACCGCCATCAGCGAAAAACGCGAACACGAAGATCGCCGCGAGGACAAGTGGTCCGATCCATCCGGTCAGTGCGCCAGTCGACCGTTCGCCACGGAACCGTATCGCAGCGAATACGATGAGTATACCGCTGATAATAAGGAACAGAATGTCCAGTTTTTGCCAGCCAACGGTCGGACGAATCGTCGGGTAGAGCTGTTCGAGGAGCTGTGCGGCGATGTTTGCCGGAATACTGATACCCGCGCCGAATCCGACGACGAACGCGAATGAAATCCGGCTCATCCATGATAATCCGGGGATGATTCGCATGACGAGCATGATGCCGAGTATCGCCGGCACGATGAGTAACCATGCGCTCAGTGTCAGCGGACCGTCGGAGAGAAACAATGGATTGACGAAGTCGCCGAGCATGACCGAATACCAGATCAGAGCGGTGGTGTATCCAGCAGATATTCCAACGTACGTATGCTCCGCGATCTTGAACATTGGATTGTCGGCGTAGAGGAAGCTGAACATCGCAAGTGAAACTCCAGCCGCCGTGAGGATGCCGATGCCGTCTGATGTGAAATCGATATTCCCGATCGCAACCTGTACGATGCTAAGTATGAGAAAAATACCTGCGAAGACGATTGTCGCGTTGCGGCTCGATGTGTCTTTCATCGATCGCCTCCTCGAAGCGCGCTTAGCGTGCTCTGGCGAGAGCCGCGTCTTTGCATGAAATACACAACGTTACCGATGATAATAAAGATGATTATGATGATGTGCGCGATGGATTGGGGCACCATGCCGCGTGTCGCTCTACCGGGGGCATCGACCAGCGTTTCGTATTCTGCCGCGCCGGCAAGTCCAGATGCCAATCCCTTAAGTTGTCCAGATTGGAGGTAGGGGAACATATCCGGCGACATAACCGCGGTAACCGCTCCACCAAGCTTGACGTTATATCGATCGACCGCGTAGGTAATCCAGATACCGTCAATTGTCTTTCCGGCGGCCATGGTCAAGACATAATCGAAGTCGGAGAGCTTCCGTATCTCTCGCGTGACGGGAATCTCACGCGTGTCGTTACCGAGGTAGTCCGTCGTGAACGCGGTGTGGAAGTTCTCACCCATGTTCAGGATAAGCGACGCACCGCCCGGTTTATAGGGCATAAACGCCCAGTCCACAGTCTCGACCTTGCCATACTGCCGCGATACGCTGTCAAATGCTGCTCGTGCCAAACCGACCGCATCCGGCCAGAGCGCCATGCCGACTACTTTGATGTTGTTGATAAACGCGTGGCGCATGACGTTGATTGCAACCGGCTGTAGTTCCGGCTCACTACCGGGTCCGTAGTCGAACGAGAGGAGTATCACCGGGTCTTCGCGCTGGGCAATCGCTTCGATGTCGTCGTAGATTGCTTTGACGTCCCGGGTTGGTTTGATGGGTATTTGTATCGGCCAGATCATCGCTGCGGCAACGCCGAAAAAGATGAATAGAAAGACGATGCGCCGGTCGATGTTCATCAGTCTGTCCAGCATCATTCGCCTCCGCCGAGATAACTGCGCTCAATACCGAAGATGATACGCAGCGCCGTCGCAATCGCACCGAGGTAGACACCCAGTACGATTCCGCGTTTTGCCGCCATGTTCGGTATGGTCATCAGCCACTGCTGCAGGTCTGGGAGCTGGTCCCAGATGAGCGCGCCGATCGGGATTCGTCCCAACATGACGATCACTGCGGCGATGAGAAGTATCGCGGCTTCCGTTGTGCGAGCGCGGAACGTGCGGTATGCGGCGGACGCGATGAAAAAAGCGAGCAGCGCGAACATCGAGGATTCAGACGGAACGAATATGTATTGGTAGAACCAGTCGTACAGGTCACCCGTTCCTCTGCCGACGAGTGGTCCTTTACCGCCATTCCATGCCGCGCTCAAAACCATCGCGGCGAAGCCGATGTAGACGAAGACACTATACGCCCATCCACCACGCCGCCGCTTAATTCTCTGGGCGTGGAGATTCAGCAGACTGTACAAACCGAGGAAGAACGCGAATGCCCATACAAGACGATCCCACTTCGCAAGCGTTTCCTGGAGTTGCTGAGCACCTTCGTGCGGTATGTAGTAAAGCGATATACCGATTACACCTACCGTGAAGGCGATGATGAGCGGAAGCGTACGCTTCATGAAGAGCATGGACGCGTTCCTCCGAA
>CAZWQW010000008.1:44519-53613 GCA_964635955.1 uncultured bacterium
TGCGTATACGCGTCGGTTCCCGCGATTTGGATCGCACCAATTTCGCCGCCGGTCTCAGTGAAGAGCAGCGATTCGGCGTAGAAGTATCCCATCAACATCACGGTCGCAGGTCGCTCACGCACCATCATTCCATCGACTGCTGCGGCGTAGCTGAACTGGCGGTCGGCAACGAACATGACGTTGTCTTCGTTGTATGCGTCAGGCCGACCGGCGTCGATACAGCCTTCCTCGACGACTTCCTGACTTACCGCCATGACGATTGGGTCGTTATTCATCACCTTCAACGTCGTGTCGTATTGAGCAACGCGTTTCGCGACCGGCCGAAGGATATTCACCGCGGCGATGGTCGATATCTCACCCATCGTGGCGATACCGTGCACGAAATAGACCGGCTTACCCATCTCGGTCGCGCGTCCAAGTGCTTCCTCGACCGCGTCGAGTCCGGCGATTTTTCGGATGTACATGTCGGGGTTGCGTCGCGCAAGTTGGATGAAGATGAGGATGACTGACCCAAATACAAGGCCAAACACGAGGTTGTTTAGTTTGTTCCACTTGAACAGATTCTGGCGGGGTACCGCGCTGAAGGTGTCCGAGTAATACGCTTGATCGCCATTGATGGCGACGCTCATACGCGCCCAGTACTGCTGTCCGGATACCAGCGGATGCCGCGTCGTCGCGGATGCATCGTCCGGATTGGATTCGGTATATCCTGTGATGAGAAGGTATTGCCGCGCAACGTTGTCCTTGCCGTTGTTACCGTCAAAAAACCAGCCAAATATCCCGGGGTCATCTTTCATGCGAGGTCCGCTGGCGCCGATCTGACCAGCGAAATGGAACGGTCCGTCAGGTGACGACGCGATCTCGACGCGATACATGACGGATATGTCGGATTCGACGTCCACGGCTGGCCATGTCACGACCAAGCCGGTGCCGTTGTCGTTCGGAAGATCGACAAGTTCGACGCTTCCCGATGCGGGGACAAACGTCGCCGCGAGTTCGGAAACAGAGCGTGATTCGGACACATCGAGTGGTTGAGATCGAACGCTCGTTGTGGAGAAGGCGAGCAGCGCAACGGTCAACAGCACGTATCGTGCGCGTGGGTTAGTCATGCACGAACCTCCGAACGAGTGCGCCGGCAATCAGCGCGATCGATCCAATCCAAAACCCGATGTCCGCGATTGTAAACAGGTTGAGCGAAAGATTCGCTCGAGCACTTATATACGCCAGTCCCAACCATCCGACAGCAAGATACAGAGCGAGCGAACTCACAGCGTTGAGAAAGCTGAATCCGCCACCGAGCGCGGCGATGGTATACCGCACGCCAAAATACGCCACCAACAACGGTCCCGCAAGCAGGTAGATCGCGGTCAGGACCCAGAAAACTGTCTCGGCGCCGTTGGTCTGACTTACGAGACGGTGCACCAATTCGCCGGGAAATGCATTCGCGTCGGTGATCCACTGCCAAAATGCCGATCCACCGAGTGTGAGCCAAACGTTTTCTTTGGTCTGAACCGAATAGAACGGTACGAATAGCGTGCCGATCGCGACACTTCCACACAATGCGATCAACCATCCGCGTATCCGACCCGGGCGTTGCATCGTGTGTTACCGCGTGATCGATTCGACATTCGCGCGGGGCACTGTCGCCTCGGTCTCATCGTCGAATTTCACCGATAAGACTCGCACTTTCGTTTCCGATTCTACGGTCTGCAAGTCTGATGGTAGTGCTGATACGGTGCCAAGTTTTCCGAAATACGGCTCGCGAATCACGCGGATTGGGTCACCAAGTTGCAGACCGCCTTCGCGCGCGGCTGCACCTTCGATATCGATTACGGGACGTTCGGCCGGTACGATAAACTCGGGACGCTGAACACCCGCTCGAATCTGCGTCGCGCCGTTGATTGAAGCGACGTTGCCTTCACACGCGGTAAGAATGTCATACGTTCGGTTCGCGATAGCGATGGTGCCGAAGCCTTCGGTGACGATCACACTTGTGCCGATCTCTTCGGTTCCGGTGATCGCGACGCCGAGATCGAAGCCGAGGATATTTTTTAGGTCGTCTGCGTTGATTCCACCCGCGATTATGCCTGCGGCTTTGACCTCTACTGCGCGTCGAATGAGGTCGATACCGGCCACGGCGCCGACGATCAGCACGCAACCTGCGCAATCATCGGTGATCCGGTCTGGTTTCACAACATCTATCGGTGATGCTGATACAACCTTCACCGGTCCCCACGCTTCGCCGCCAATACCGAATATGCCCTGTACGAACGCGCCTTCCGTTTCGACGACGACGCCTTCCTCCGGAATCACTTCGACTACTTCACCATCGACGTATGCAGCGACGGCAACCGGACGCGGTGGGTGACGAAGCAGCACCTGCCCCGTCACTGACGAGATGCTCTCGATAGTCCCAT
Organism: uncultured bacterium; assembly: GCA_964635955.1. Lineage (GTDB taxonomy): Bacteria > Latescibacterota > MWCZ01 > MWCZ01 > MWCZ01 > CAZWQW01. The sequence goes on from CAZWQW010000008.1 coordinate 46,937, forward strand.
CTATCGGCGACTTAACAACGGTCTTGAACCATTTGATAAACGGTCGGTTCTCCGCGATGATCTCATCACGACGAATCGCGTCGCCTTCTTTTTTCAGCATGAATTGGTCGATCTGGCTCGGGTCGATACCGAGGCGATTCACAACGTTCACCGAGGCGACGTCGCCGGGAAGATCGGTGCGGGCGACGATATCGGCTCGTTCGACTCGCTGTCCGACGCTCACCGTAACGCCGCCCTTCAGCGGAAGGATTCGCCGCCGTTGCAGCTTCGTAAACGGCGTGACGCGAAGGCCGGGAGTATATGAATGTGCCATATGTGAATAGTCCTCGATTTGACGTGAACCAGTGAAGCGATCGTCCTATGACACGGGGTATTGGTCGGTTGCGGTATTCCAGCGCTTGATGTCGGCAACTTGATCGGACCGGTCGTCACCGAACTGTATTGGTCGACCGCGTCCATCGATAACTAAGCCCACTACTCCACCGTGAAGTGTTGCGTCGACTTCCTTTCCTGCTCCGGCACCGAAATCCCAGCCGCGTTGGGGAACAACATGGATCTGTGCGGTCTGATCGAGTGCAAGTGGGAAATAGAGGAGATCGCCGACGGCGAGCGCACCGTTCTTCGTCGTACCGTCTGGAAGTGTCAGTGAGAACGTGCCGATCTTCGCGCCACGTTTACCGCGTCCGCGCGGCGCAACGCACGTTCCGAGATAGATCATGCAGTCTTTCTCGAATACCTCGGTCGCCGCCTGTTCGTTTACCGTGGAGAGCACACCGAGATGCGGCATCATGAAGATGCTATCCACAGCGAGGCGGGTGACACCTTCCGGTTGGAACGAATCGATCATCATCTGCATCGACTGTTGCCGCCGTGGCGCGTGACTGAGCACGCCACCGGATCCGACAAGCAGATCGAGCCGCATCATGTTGATGAGGCTTTCGTCCTCTGACTGCGCAAACACATCGGAAAGCGTACGTTCTTTGGCGACACCCTTCAACCCGACAGCGAGCGCTTTGTGCTGGATGAACGCCAATCGCAACGCCTCGCGTGCGAGCGCTTGCTCGATTTTCAGTTCATCGAGCATCTGCGGGATCGTTGTCGGACGAATCATCTTGTTCTTGACGCGGTTGCGTAGGTCTTGCTCATCGATATCAAACGGTACCCAACGCATAATATCCGCGAGACCCGCCTCGGCCATCACGTTCGATACGCTATACGACATGCCGAGGTTCGCGCTTACCGTGCGGTTGAATACCTCGTCGAATACGCTGAACACGTCTGTCGTTGCGCCGCCGATGTCAACTCCGACGATGTTGATTCCGTGATTTCGCGCGATCGTCTGCATGATTACACCGACCGCGCCGGGCGTTGGCATAATCGGAGCACCGGTCCAATCCATTAACTTGCGGTACCCCGGTGCTTGCGCCATGACGTGTTCGAGGAACAGGTCATGAATCTTGTGGCGCGCGGGCATGAGATTTTCGGCTTCAAGCGTCGGGCGAAGGTTGTCCGTGATGGTCAGCGACGTCTTTTCGCCGAGTATCTTGTCGATCTGATCACGTGCATCGACGTTTCCCGCGTAGATCACGGGGAGCTCGAAACCGATGCCGAATCGCGGCTTCGGATCGGCGGCGGCGATGAATTCGGCGAGCTCGACGACATGCGTGACAGTTCCCCCGTCGGTTCCACCGGAGAGCAAGACCATATCGGGGCGTAGCTGGCGGATGCGTTCGATCTTCTGGTGCGGCAGTCGCCCATCGTTGGACGCAAGTACATCCATCACGATCGCGCCGGCACCAAGTGCGCAGCGCTGTGCGCTTTCACCGGTCATCGACTTGACGACACCGGCAACCATCATCTGGAGCCCACCGCCGGCCGACGAAGTCGATATGTAGATGTCGACACCGCGGTCTCCCTCGGCAGGTGTGATGATTTTTTCCGCATCGAGGATTACGCGACCGCTGAGTTCTTCGATTTCCTGAATGGCGTTTAGTACGCCGCGGGTTACATCTTCGAATGGTGCTTCAACGGTGGTGGGGGCTTCGCCGCGATATGTCTGACGGTAGTGCCCGTCGACTTTCTCGATGAGAATCGCTTTCGTGGTGGTGCTACCGCAGTCTGTTGCGATGATAACGTCGAGCTTCGGGGGGTTACTCATTCCACGGTTCCGTGCGTTTCACGCGGTGTATCGGTTTAAGTCGGTTCGCCAATATTCGCCCTGCCATTGATCGCATTCAGGAGCGCGTCAATACCCTGCCGGTGTTCAAGAATTTCCGCGAACCGCTTATACTCTGGCTCCTTCAGGAGCAACGTGGCGAACGGACCGACAAAATGGAGAAACTGACCGGCAACGAAGTTCAATGGGCGACCAAGCTCCAATATCATGATTGCCGGTGCAGTCAAACGGCGTCGAACAACCATATCGGCAACGCGGTCGAGTATTTTACGATCCTCGTCACTCAGATCCAGCGGTGGGGGCATCGCGAACGCGTGGTTCATGGTTCGCTTGAGACGGATCCAAATTGACGCGGTATCGTGCGATGGCATAGACAAGATCTCGCTGTTGCGGGCAACGTAGATACAACCCGCGCCACGCGTCGAGACGGCGCGGACGCGGAAACGTTCCGAGAAAGACACCTTCATCTCGAAGCGCAACCCGCCGAAACCGGCTCCACGGAAAGTACCGCGAATACCCGAGGAATCTCGTCTGCACGCCATCCGCATTGAGAACACATATGACAGGAAAAAGATACCGCGAAATACTGCCGAAAAGAAAGGCGACAGATACGACGCCAATCCAGACCGATTGCATACTGACACCCGCAAAAAGCGATGCGCCGGTCACAATCGCGAGTAACGTCGTCTTACGAACGACCGTATCTTCCGCCCATGGGTGACTCGACCACGTCAACGTTTCCGGCAGTACCACGTCGGGCATATACGCTCCGTCGCCTCATCCGGTCTACAAAACGATACGTCCGCGCTCGGCGAGTTCTCGCTCAATACGAGACTTTTCCTCTTCGTATCCGGGGCGGTTCATGAGTGCGTACGTGGCGATTTTCCCCGCCTCGACACCTGGCTGGTCGAATGGATCGATGCCGAACAGCGCTCCCGCGACAACCGTCTGGACTTCGAGGAGCATGAAGAGCTGACCAACCGTGTACGGACGCACCTCAGGGACGTTGATCGTTAGATTCGGCCGACCTTTCCGAGTGAGTGCGAGCGTTGTTGCTTCACGCTCGTAGTTCAGGAGCTCGCCCATGGTCTTGCCAGCGAAGTAATCGAACGCATTATAGCGCGCGAGGTCACCGTCTTCAGGGAACTCGATATCCGTTTCAAACCGGTCAACCGCAATAAAGCTGTAGAGCTTGTCGTTGGGACCTTCTGCGTACAATTGAACTTGCGAGTGTTGATCGGTTGCGCCAAGCGCTTTCACCGGCGTCGGTCCGACATTGACCGTGTTGCCGCTGAGATCGACCTCTTTACCGAGGCTCTCCGCCCACAACTGACGGAACCAGTCCGCGACGTCGCGGAGCCGGTGTGAATACGGCATCATCACCGCCATACGTTTGGGCGCGTTGTGATGATAAAGCAGGTAGTGGATCGCAGCGCTTACGTACGCGGGGTTCTCCGAGACGGGTGTCGAGCGGATTCGCTCCGCCATATCACCGGCACCACGTAGCAACTCGCGAATATCGATTCCCGTAGCGGCGGCGGAAAGAAGCCCGACCGGTGTAAGCACGCTGAAACGTCCACCAACGCCTGCAGGAATATCGAACGCCGGGATCTTCCACGTTCTGGCGAGGTCACGTAAATCGCCTTTTTCCGGATCGGTGGTGATGACAACGTGCTTCGTCCAGTTCTTCCCGATTTTCGGGTCGCGCTCCAGGCGATTCTTTATAACAAGAAACGTGCTGGTTGTCTCGGCGGTGCTCCCCGATTTCGTGATGACGTTGAAGACCGTGCGGGACAGGTCGAGCACATCGAATAAATTCGCGAGACGATCGGGGTCGACGTTATCCGGTACTTCAAGGCGAAGGCCGCCGCGCTTATCCGCAGGCAGATCGTTGTGGTACGCGTGACGCAATGCACTCTGATTCGCGATGTTTCCGAGTGCCGATCCACCGATGCCGACCACAACGAACGTATCGAACTCGTTACGGATTTCCGCGCTGTAGCGCTCGATATTGGCGACGTCCTGTTTCGGGAGATCGAGAAACGGTAGCTTGCCTGTGGCATGCTTCCTATCGATGTCTTGCTTGACAATTTCAAGCTTCTGCGCTAATCCGGACAATTCGTCGCGACTGATACCATGCTCGCCGATGACGTCGCTGAAGACGTTGCTGATATCGACCGACACGTGGAGTTTCTCGTGTTGCGTACCCGATAGTGTTGCCGCCATATACGTACTCCTTATCTCGTTCTCTATGTATCTAAGCGCGACGCCAGCCGTTGAGGCTGCGTACCGGGCTCCGGAAGATTCCACCAATCCGCCGCGTACTTGTCCCGTGCGAGTTGTTCGACTTCTGCGCGTTCTTCCGCGCCGAGAGGCTGCGCCGTAAGGTCGAGTTCAAGTTGCTGCCGCATCCCGTCAGCGAGAATCGATGCCATTTGAGAGTATGCGAAGACAGTGCCAGCTGATTCGCGTATGCTCGTTGTGCTTTGCGTGAGTATTCGTGAGTACCGTTCGCGAGCCGCATCACTTGCGTTTAGGTACCGGACGAGATCACGGTGCGCAGGACCTACGAGGACCGATCCGTGCTGAATCATCAAACCTCGCATCCGGTGTTGCGCACTACCGACGAGCTTTTTCCCGTCGACGACGATCTCCGCGCGCGTTGTGCTGCCGAAGCACGGTAAGGTAGCCTCTCGATCTCGGAGCGGAACGCTCGGATCAGACGCGTGCGCAAGCTCGGCATCGACGCCGAGTGCGCGTATTCCGACGGTAAGTCCTTCGCTGATACGCGTATATGTCGCGGTTATTCCACCACTTGCGATGGGGTCGTCGTCGCGGCAAATGACGCTGTACGTGATTTCATCGGCGTGGAGCACCGCGCGGCCACCGGTAATCCGACGCACAATGCCGATACCTGCGTCTCGAACCCGCGCAACGTCTATTTCGTTGGCGATTCTCTGACTATATCCAAACGAAATTGTCGCCGGCATCCACTGAAAGAAACGAATCACCGGCTCACTTGAGCCATCGAGCACGTGCTCGCCCAGGACTTCGTCACACGCCATGTTCCATGCGCCGTTTGTTGGCGAAGTGACGAGTAGACGCCAGCGCGGACGGTCGGATCGCGTAGACATCAATCCGCCTCGCTGGCGTCGGAGTCGTCGTCGACCGTGTTCGCCGTGAGTGTCTCGTACGCTTGCTTCGCGGCGTGTTGTTGCGCGTCCTTCTTGCTCCGTCCGACACCACGACCAAGAATATCTTCTCCAACGAGGACTTCCACGGTAAACACCTTGCTGTGATCAGGACCTTCCTGACCGCGAAGACGGTAGTCTGGTGGATGATTGCCCTGCGCCTGAACGTGTTCGAGGAGAAGGCTTTTATAGTTGATAAACGTCGTGTCGCTTACGAGTTCATCGGCGTGGGCGAAAAGGTCTCGCTCGAGAAATGTATACGCGGCTTCGAGACCACCATCGAGAAATAACGCGCCGAGAAGCGCTTCAAAGCCATCACCGAGAATCGACCGGCGTTTTCGTCCGCCTGCGTTCTCTTCGACCTCGCTGATGAGCATCGCCTTGTCAAGACCGATATCCATTGCACGACGCGCAAGAACACCTTTACTCACCAGTACCGACTTACGTTTCGTCAACTCGCCTTCGGGTTTGTCCGGAAAACGTCTGTAGAGGTAGAGCGTTGTTGCGAGACCGAGCACGGCATCGCCGAGAAACTCAAGACGTTCGTTCGCTTGGATATCGAGTTCGGGAGAGTGATTATCCGCGCTGCGGTATACGTAAGACCGATGGCGCAACGCCCGTATAAGGAGCGACGTGTCTTGAAAGTTGTATCCGATTCGTTTTTCCAGTGAATCGATATCCGTTTCGAGGCGGCGAATATCGTCGCTGTTCGGTGTACGTCGTAACCACCGATTCAGCCAGCTCATGGTTCCTCACGTTACGCGAATACAGCGCGACTGTTATTCACTCCACGAACGTAATACAATACTCGCGTTGTGGCCGCCAAAACCGAACGAATTGCTGATCGCGATGGATACGTTGGCTTTGCGCGGCACGTGTGGTACGTAATCGAGGTCGCAAGCCGGATCCGGTTCGTCGAGGTTGATTGTCGGGAGCAGGATACCGTGGTGCAGCGATAGAGTCGTCGCGATCGCTTCAACGGCTCCGGCAGCGCCCAATAAGTGTCCCGTCATCGACTTGGTTGAACTCACCGCGAGCGAATACGCATGTTCGCCAAACACCAATCGAATCGCCGATGTTTCTGCGGCATCGCCGACTTCCGTCGATGTGCCGTGAGCGTTGATATACTCGACCTCCGCGGGGTCGATGTTGGCGTCGCGAACCGCCTCACGCATCGATCGCGCCATACCTTCGCCGTTTTCGGGAGGCGCGGTAAGGTGATATGCATCGGCAGAGTAACCAAAGCCGATGACCTCACCGAAGATCGTCGCGCCACGTGACTTCGCCCGCTCGAGTTCTTCGAGGATGAG
>CAZWQW010000008.1:53713-62445 GCA_964635955.1 uncultured bacterium
CAGGCAGATACCGTGGCGTAATTCGGTCCTTTGACACCCGTCAGGATGCTTACCATGCCCGACGCCATATCGGCAATGAGCATGGGAATCATGAAAGGGCTCACACGCCGAACGCCGCGTTCCTGAAGTGTGCGATACTCTGATTCGATCGTCGTCAGACCACCGATGCCGGAGCCGATGATGACGCCGATTCGTTCAGCGTCTTCTACCGAAAGATCGAGGCTGGCGTGCTCGATTGCTTCGAGTGCCGCCACAACCGCGTATTGCACGAACGGATCCATCCGACGCGCTTCTTTTCGATCGATGCGCGCCGTCGGATCAAAGTCTTTTACCTCGGCGGCTATCTTCGTCGAGTAGTCGGTCGTATCAAAACGGGTGATCGGACCTACTCCCGATTCACACCGATTCAGTGCGGCCCAAAGCTCGTCACGCGTATTTCCGAGCGGCGTTACTGCGCCAAACCCCGTTATGACAACTCGGCGCTTGTTGTTGCTCACGTGCGAATTCCTCCGGAACAACCTCGACGGTACGATCGTCGCGGCCTACCGCGATGACCGTACCGTCGAACCGGCGTGTCATATTCGAGAAGGACGACGATTACTCGCCCTTTTTCTCTTCGAGATACCGTACCGCATCGCCGACGGTGCGAATCTTCTCGGCGTCTTCGTCGGGGATTTCGATATTGAACCGGTCTTCGAACGCCATTACGAGTTCAACCGTATCAAGTGAATCGGCGCCAAGATCCTCGATGAATCTGGCGTCGTCGCTGACTTCATCCTCAGAAACGCCGAGCTGCTCGACTACGAGCTCTTTTACTTCGTCTTTTACTGCCATGATTTCCTCCTCATATCGGGAGATCGGTTTAACCCCGGAGCACGTCTTCGACACTTCGTCGCGAATCGAGATCGCCGGGTTCGGTTACATAACAAGGCCGCCGTCAACGTTGATGACTTGGCCGGTAATGTAAGCTGCTTGCTCCGATGCGAGGAACACCGCTGTATACGCAACCTCAGCCGGTAGCCCGGGGCGTTTCAGCGGCACCGCGTCGAGAAAAGCCTGTTTCGCTTTCTCCGGTATCTCATCGGTCATGCGTGACTGGATATATCCTGGTGCGATTGCATTCGCGGTAATACTTCGGGGCGCGAGTTCCTTCGCAACAGTCTTCGTAAAGCCAATGATACCGGCTTTTGCACTCGCGTAGTTCGCTTGTCCCGGGTTTCCAATTTGACCAACGATCGACGTTATGGAGATGATCCTGCCATACCGCGCTTTGATCATCGGTTTGATTGCCGCCTGTGTACACAGGAAGACGCTCGTCAAATTCGTCTGAATCACGTCGTTCCACTGCTCATCGCTCATACGCATCAGCAGTGTGTCTTTCGTGATTCCGGCGTTGTTTACGAGAATATCGAGTTTGCCAGTCCGCTCGACAATCGCGGACACGGTCGCTTCGATCTGCTCTCGATCTCTAACGTCGCATGCGAAAGGTAACGACTCGGCGCCTGCTTCGGCCACGGCTTCTATGGCCGGACCAAGCGCTTCGGCTCCACGACGGCTTGTCATGGCGACTGTCGCGCCTGCCTTCGCGAACTGCTCGCACAACGCTCGCCCAATATCGCCGGAACCGCCGGTCACCAATACAACGCGACCGGATAGCGAACCAAAGTCCTGTAATATGCTCACAGCTTACTCCTTCCGCAACGCTCCAAGTTCCGCAGCGGTGCCGGCACTTACCACCTGAATGGCGCGATCGATCCGGCGGACGAGTCCCTGCAGCACTTTCCCCGGTCCTACCTCGTAGGCGAGCGTAACGCCGAGATCGACGAGTGTCCGCACACTCGCCGTCCACAGTACCGGTGCCGTCAACTGGCGTACGAGAAGGTCGCGTATCTCACTGGGGTCTGTCGTGGGTTGTGCAGTTACGTTCGCGATCACCGGAACACGCGACTTCTGGATATCCGTGTTTGCGATAGCCGCTCGTAGCTGTTCTGCTGCTGATGCCATCAGGGGTGAATGGAACGCGCCGCTAACCGCAAGCGGAACGACTCGCTTCGCACCCTGTTCGCTAAGGCGTTCGCTGGCGATCTGCACCGCTTCGCGTGTGCCGGATATGACGATCTGATCGGGCGCGTTTACGTTCGCAGCTACGACACCGTCGATGTCTTCAAGCACCTCTGAGACGGCCTCTTCATCGAGTCCAATGACCGCCGCCATTGTTCCGGAGTGAGTCGCGGCAGCCTCGGCCATCGCTTGCGCCCGTTGCTGAACGAGTCTCAACCCGTCACCGAATGATAGCGCTCCGGCCAGCGCGAGCGCACTGTACTCACCGAGGCTGTGACCTGCGGCGTAATCGAATCCGACGCCTGCTTTCCCTACGATCGTACCAGCGGCGAAACTGTGAACGTAGAGTGCGGGTTGCGTGAATCGCGTGTCATCGAGCGTTTCGGCGGGTCCACTGAAACTGAGATCGCGGACAGACCAGCCAAGAATCTCGCCTGCCCGCTCGTAAACACGAGCCGCGTCGGCATCAATTTCTACGAGATCAACGCCCATACCAACAAACTGCGAGCCCTGTCCGGGGCAAAGGATTGCGACAGCCATCGCCTGAACTCCCCGTCACGAGCGCATCAGCGCTGCGCCCCACGTGAATCCGGCCCCAAACGCGACCATCACAATGAGCTTGCCCGGATCAAGCATTCCCGATTGTTTCATCTCAGCGAGGCAGACGGGAATCGTCGCGGCGGACGTGTTGCCGTATTCCTGAATGTTCACGAAAACGCGATCCATCGAAAGGTTGATGCGCTTTGCCGTAGCTTCGATAATCCGCGTGTTCGCTTGATGCGGTACGAGTGTATCCACATCGGCGCCGGTGTATCCCGCCTCGGCAAGAATAGCTTCTGCGGCGTCACCCATCGCGGTGACGGCTCGCTTGAATACGTCGCGGCCCTGCATTTCGATGAAGTTCTTCGCTGGTTCTGTAACCGGTCGCGTACCGCCACCCATCCGGCAGAGCAGATTCGCCTGCGAGCCGTCTGATCGGATCATGGTCGATATGATGCCACGTTCCGGATCATCGGACGGTCCGACAATGGCGGCACCCGCGGCATCGCCAAAGAGCACGCACGTGTTCCGATCTTCCCAGTTGGTGATCTTCGACAACGTCTCCGCGCCAATCACCAGCACGTATTGATGCACACCGCCGCGGATAAGTGAATCGGCGAGTTGTAGCCCGTAGATAAAACCGGAGCACGCCGCGTTGAAATCAAACGCCGCAGCGTTCACCGCACCGATTTCCTCTTGCACGAGACATGCGGTTGCAGGGAATCCAATCTCAGGTGTCAGGGTGCCGAGAATGACTAAGCCGATATCCGCGGCAGTGAGCCCCGCGTCGGCGATCGCGGCACGTGCCGCATCCGATGCGAGAGATAGCGTCGTTTCGCCTTCTTCGGCAATGTGACGGCGCTCAATTCCAGTACGACTGCGTATCCACTCATCTGATGTATCGACGACTTTTTCGAGGTCGAAGTTGGTCACGACTTTCTTTGGGACTGCCATGCCGTAACCGAGGATCCGCGATCTCTCAGGAAGCTGCTTCAACGTACGTTTTCTCCAATTGCGTTTTTATCTCACGAGTCAGGTCGCTTCTCACAGCGCGAGCGGCGACCCGAATAGCGCTTTCGATGGCGCGGCGTTCCGAACGGCCGTGGCAGATAATGGTGACTCCGTCAATACCAAGCAAGGGTGCTCCGCCGAACTCCTGCCAGTCAAGCCGCTCTTTGAGCCGCCGGAAGGCATTCCGCGCAAGGAACGCTCCGATTTTACTCATCCACGACGATTTGACCTCTTCATAGAACGTCGAGGCGAAAAATCGTGGCATACTCTCGGCGAACTTGAGCAGCACATTACCGGTAAATCCGTCGCATACGACGACGTCGACGTTGCCGGGGAAGATATCTCGCCCTTCAACGTTTCCAATAAAGTTGAGAGACGATTCGGCGAGGAGCGGATACGTAGCTTGCACAAGCGAATCGCCTTTTGTGGCTTCTTCACCGATGCTGAGCAGGCCAACGCGCGGATTGGTGACGCCGAACGCGTGGCTGTGATAGAGGCTTCCCATGACGGCGAATTGGTAGAGATTCTCGGGCTTGCAGACGCTATTTGCACCGGCATCGAGGATGGTCGTTTTACCCTTGGAGGTCGGCAGCGTCGTCGCAATTGCCGGACGACTGACACCCGGGATTCGACCGAACGTAAGGAGCGAAAGCGCCATGGCGGCGCCGGTATTCCCTGCGGAGACCGTCGCATTGGCTTCACCGCGGGCTTGAAGATTGAGCGCGACTGCAAGCGATGAATCACGTTTTCGACGGGAAAGCGCGACGGATTCATCCATCGCAACGGTCGACGGTGCATGGACGATCGAGAGTCCGGAGGGGATGGTGCCGAAGGCGTCGAGCGCGGATCGAATTTCGTCTTCGCGCCCGACCAATATCGCCTGGATGTTTCCGCGTTCGCTTCGGAGAGCATCAACGGTGCCCGCGACGACTTCGGTGGGTGCGTAATCTCCACCCATTGCGTCGATCGCGATCACCGGAACGGTTGAAATCACTTCGTTTACGACCGCGCGCAGCACTCAGCAGATCACGACTCTTCGCGCGGTGCGACGGCCATGCGGTCGCCGTAATACCCGCACTCTGGGCAGACGTGATGGGCGAGTTTCGGGGCGCCGCAGTTGCTGCAGTTCGCCACAGGTGGCTTGCTGAGCTTCCAGTGTGTGCGACGTGAACGCTTACGTGCTTTCGATGTTCTGTGTTTTGGGTTAGCCACGGTAGTGACTCCTTATTCGCTATTCTCGTTACGAATCGACTTGAGCGCCTCCCACCGCGGATCAACGGTGACCGCGCAGGTGCATGGTGCAGTGTTCAAATTCGCGCCACACTGCGGACAAAGTCCCTTGCAGGCTTCGTCACAGTGAACGACCAAGGGAAAATCCACAACCAAGCGGTCGCGGATCAGGTCGGTAATATCAACTTCCGAATCTTCTTCGGCGACGGTTACGATAAACTCGCCGTCATCGCCTTCTTCCGTCGTCGAGGCAACGCTACGGACGCGGATTACGACGTGTAGCGGGGTATCAAGTGATACCTCGGCCGGTTCCAGACAGCGATCACACGGACGGGTCAGCGAGCCGGTAATCCGACCGCGCACGGTAATCAGGTCGCGTAGTCGATGGATGTCGGCGCTTACTGCAACCTCGACGATCGCTTCGGGATACACGAGATCGACACCGGTGAGCGCGCCTGACCATTTTTGGTGGTGTGAGCCGTCTCTGAGTTTATCCAGCCGGATTATCATGAGAACCTCTTGTACGCCGAACAGACACAGACTTGATAATGTACCAAATCGTATTCTATCAGTCAACTGAACCGCATGAACACCGGTGCGCGTAAATGAGTCTGACGTTCGAATCAGTCCGTCCAATTGCGGAGTTGCTCATCGACTTTCGCATACCGCTGCGCGTCCTCGCCCGATTCGGGAGTCTTTGCTTCGTCGCCCGACTGCTTCCGTCGCCACGTTCGTAGGAGGTGACCCGCAATGACGACGCCGAAGGCACCGGCGACCGACGGGATAATCCATGCAAAGTGATTGAATCCGCCACCGTGCGGTACCGCCATAATGCGTTCACCGTACTGTGCGATATAGTGCTGACGTATCTGCTCCGCAGTCATCCCCTGCGCGATCATCTGGCGTACTTCGGCGCGCATAGTGCGAGCGATCTGGGAATCATGTGCTGAGATCGGCTGATGCCAGCAGCATGGCGCAATGAACTCGTTTTCGAGATTACGTGCGAGCTTTTCTTGGTCGGCGCTCAAAACGACGTGCGGGATTGCCGCTTCGTGATCGTGTCCGTCGTCCTCGGCAAACGAAGTGGCATTGAGCAAAAGCCCGACGAACCCGGCGACGAGTATAACGTAAGAAAGACGCTGTTTCATGGTGGTGACCTATATGATCGGCTGTGTAGCGAGGCCGTTGAGGCACACGGAATAGATCGATTACCGCGAATATACATCCTACGATTGGCGAAAACTACGGTCGACAACGCCTGACCGACGTTAGTGCGCTGGACTTGGCCCATCCGCTCGATCGATTCATCTTCACCATCTAACACACGCGAGTCGGTCAAATCGTTCCGATGTCGGTACGACACGCGGAAGATCAACCTGTAGCACGGAGGATTACCATGCTTGCGGAACTCATACGGAAAACTCGAAGCATACGCCGTTTTGACCAGTCACGACGGATCTCGCGAGAAACGCTCCGCGAACTCGTCGATCTCGCGCGGATCACGGCGTCAGGATCGAACAAGCAGCCGCTGAAATACATGCTCTTCGACGATTCGGCCGATACCGATCGGATCTTCCCACTCACCGCGTGGGCGGGATACCTTCCAGATTGGCCGGGTCCTGAAGAAGGCGAACGGCCCGCGGCATACATCCTGATTCTCCTCGACAAAGAGATCTCCGAGACTGTTGACTGCGACCACGGCATTGCCGCGCAGACCATCGCACTGGCCGCCATGGAGAAAGGTATCGGCACGTGCATGATCGGCTCGATCAAGCGGGTGCCACTCCGTCGCGAGTTTGCGATTCCGGACCGGTACGAGATCAAGCTCATTCTCGCACTCGGATATCCCGTCGAAACGGTCGTCCTCGACGAAATCAAGGACGGCGATGTGAAATATTGGCGCGACGAAAACCGTGTGCATCACGTTCCCAAGCGCTCACTCGACGAAGTCATCATCAACTGAGAAGGCAACGCAGATGCAATGGATACAGTTTCCCGATAACCGAATATCCGTGTGCGGGCTCCCATGGTTCGCCGAAGAGGCACCGAGTGTACGACGCCTCCCGACGCGTATGAAGGATCGTATCCGTCAACCCGTGTGGAACCTCGCACAGATGCCCGCCGGCGGGAGGCTCCGATTCCGCACCGACACGACCGCGCTGGAAATCCGCGCGACATATCCCAATTCCGCGGCGCACGGAAACATGTCGCTCATCGGACAGTCGGGTATCTGCGTGTACGTCGACGGCTACCACTGGGTGTCACAGGCGCCCGGTCCGATCTCCGACAAGAACGCCGGGGTCTTCGAAGGGAAGCTGTTTTCCGGCGCACCGAAGCGCATGCGCGACGTGACGCTGTATCTGCCGAACTACAACGCTGTCGATATCGACGTGATCGGCATTGACGACGATGCGGCCATCGAGCCGTCGGACCATTTCGCTATTTCGCGACCTATCGTTTTCTACGGCTCATCCATCACACAGGGCGGATGTGCGAGCCGTTCCGGCATGTCGTACGAAGCGATACTCGGACGCATACTCGACGTGGATTTCGTGAACCTCGGATTCAGCGGGAACGGACTCGGCGAACCGGAGCTCGCTGAGGCGATGGCGGAAATCGACGCAGCGTGCTACGTGCTCGACTACGCGGTGAATCTCCCGGAGGTCGACCAGTTGCACGGCAATTACACAGCGTTCATCAAGACGATTCGCGCGAAACGTCCCGATACGCCGATCGTCGCCATTACGCCAATCTTCGCCACGCACGAGCGCTGGTCCGCCGAAGCGCGGCGCAGGTGGAACGGCTTTCGCCAGATCATCCGCGCGGAAGTGGGGCAACTGGTCGCCGGGGGCGATCCGATCCGACTCATCGAGGGATACTCGCTATTCGGACCGGATATCGCCGATGGAATGGCAGACGCGGTGCATCCGAATGACGTCGGATTCACCGCCATGGCGACGCGACTCGCGCCGACAATCGCCGATGAATTGGGACTCTGTATCGAGCGGTAATCGACTCAGCGGATGCGCGACGGGTCGTGCAGCCACTCCTCGTTCCACGGATCAACGCCGAGCCGATCGAGGAGCTCGACGAGGTTGCCGACGCGGAACCCGCCGTACTCGGCGAGCTGTTCGTCGGTGACACGGCCGCCGCGATCGATGAGCACCGGCGTCATGCCGACTTGTGAAGAGCCCATGACGTCGGGATGGATGCCGTCGCCGACGTAGATCACGTTCTTCGGATCGACGTTCGCCAGCCGGATCGCTTCATCGAAGATGCTGCGGTCCGGTTTTTCCGCGCCGAAGGTGTCCGACGCTATCGCGAACGACGCGTACCGCATGAGATCGAGATCGAGCAGCAAGTCGGGTAGCACCGGCTGGATGTTCGAGATGATCGCCACGTCATACCCCGCCCACCGAAGCGACCGAAGCACGAAGCGACTCTCCGGATACGCGTACGCGTTGGAATAGTAGCGGAATCGCTTCATCATCGCCGCGCGAACTTCGTCCAGCTTCGCGTCAGGAACGCCGAGCCGCCGGATGATCGCGCGGTTATACCCCTCGCGCCACACCTTGAACGCGTCAATCTCGCGCGGTGCCTCCTCGACGTCGCCTTTCGCGCCATCGGATGCCTGCCGGTAGTCAGCGCCGGTAGCGGGGTATCCCAACCCTGTCATCATCGCGGCGTACCCATCGGCGTACGACGGCTCGTCATTGGCAAGCGTACCGCCCACGTCGAACATGATATGTGTGATGTGATCAAGTGATTTCATTGTGCATCCTTCTCATTCATGTTGTTGATTCCGACCAGCATCCTCAGCTGACCGACGCCTTCCATACGCGCGCGGATTCAATCCCGCGCTCGAGCACCTCGACTCCGGCGCGCACGGC
>CAZWQW010000009.1:0-1334 GCA_964635955.1 uncultured bacterium
CCGTCGATGAGGTCGGTCAGGCTTCCGAACACCATCACCAGCGCGCCTTCGAATATGAAGCCAAAGGCGTAAAGGACTCCCGCAATCACATTGAAAACCACACCAGCGATGGTGAACGTATCGGGATGGTATCCGCGCGAAATGAAGTGTTGAATGAGCGGGTCGATAAAGACGACAAAGCCACGTTTCAGGTGACTGAAAAACATCCGTCGAGTCTCGTCTTATGGTAGAGGTTCAGAATCGTTTGGCGCGGCATATTGGTCAGTGCGGATTGGAGATGCGTCCACACCTGCGACAACAATGACAAACTCACCTTTTGCGGTACGCGTGCTCATGTGTTCGACGAGTTCGGACAAGGTGCCGCGGATCGTCTCTTCGTGCAGTTTTGTCAACTCGCGCGACACAGAAGCACGGCGTTCCTCGCCGAATACGCCGATCATCTCGGTAAGCGTCTTTTCTATGCGGTATGGCGTTTCGTAAAACACCATGGTGCGGCGTTCGTTTGTGAGCTCATCAAACAGCCGTTTCCGAGCACCAGGCTTTTTCGGAACGTACCCCTCAAACGTAAATCGATCGACTGGTAACCCCGAGAGTACGAGCGCCATTACGAACGCCGTCGGACCTGGAATAACGTTGATATCAATGTCCCGCTCGATCGCCGCTTGAATGATATGCCAACCCGGATCGGCGATTCCCGGCATTCCCGCATCACTAACGATTGCGATGTCTTCGTCGTTCTCCAGTATTTCCACAAGTCGTGGCCACTTCTGACGTTCGTTGTGATCGTGGTAACTCGTCAATCGTGCTTGAATGCCGAGATGCTTCAGGAGTGAGCCGGTACGTCGCGTATCTTCGGCAGCGACAACCGATACACCCGCGAGCGTCTCACGTACCCGGTCGGATACGTCTCCGAGGTTGCCGATGGGAGTAGCGATCAGGTAGAGCCGACCTGACATCCGGGAAATGTCTCCCTCGCCCGCCGCGTGTGTTCGCAGCGAACGAGTAGGGGAAAGCCGCGTTCACGTAAACGTTGGAAAGGTACCGTATGCGTGGGCATCCCGCCAACCCAACGAAATGCTTACACCGTCGATTCGCAGAGGTCAGGGGGTAATCACTCGTTGAAGTTGTGTCGCGAGTTGGCGGTCATAGGTTGCCAGCGTATCGCATTGAGCTTGCGCTGCAACCCATTCACGCCGAAACGTATGGGCAAGTCCAAGGCCGTATCGTGCTCGTGCGTTCGTCGTGTCAAGTTCGAGTGCACGTCGAAACAGTGACACAGCATCGGCATAGCGACGTCGGTGCATTGCGAGGGATCCATGCTCCACCCACGTCGC
>CAZWQW010000009.1:1434-11241 GCA_964635955.1 uncultured bacterium
GCTGCCGTTGCGTCATTCAACCGCTGCTGTTCGGTGAGAATGAGTCCGAGGTACGTGTAATACTCGCTGCGGATAGGCGCGCGATGGATCGCCTCGCGCATAGCTCGCTCGGCCTCAAGGTACTCGCCGTTCCGATACAACGCGCGGCCAAGCAGGCTCCATGCCTCCGCAGAGTCGGAAGACGCACGAACTGCATTGCGGAGGTGCGCGACTGATTCGGCGTACCGGCCGTCGCGATAGGCTGCCTCCCCAGCGAGGTACACGCTATCGGTTGCTGTCGACGTTTGAGCCGTTGTTAGAGATGCGCTCAACAGCACACCGATAACCGTATAGAGCACTCGCGTGATCCTCCACCTTCCGTTGCGACTGACAGGAAAAAGATACCGCGTGACTTACCGAAATGCGGTTACCGTGTCTATGTTTAGATATAGAGCGAACTGTATTGGAGGTCAGTGATGGCGAGCACAAAGCTCGTGATAAAAAACCGCAAGGCGTTCCACGATTACCATATCATCGAGCGGTATGAAGCGGGAATGGAACTCAAAGGTACCGAAGTGAAGTCTCTTCGGCAGGGCAAGTGCAACCTGAAAGATAGCTTCGCGCGCGTTCAAGAGGGTGAAATCGTCCTACACGGCATGCACATCAGTCCATATGAGCAGGGAAATATCTACAACCACGACCCTGAACGCCCTCGGAAACTTCTCCTTCATAAGCGAGAGATCCGCTTACTGAACGCGGAGGTGTCACAAAAAGGCATGACGCTCGTCCCTCTGTCGATATACTTTAAACGCGGAATCGCGAAGGTCGAGTTAGCGCTCGCGAAAGGCAAAGCGGAATACGATAAGCGCGACACGCTCAAACAGAAGGAAGAAACGCGCGAAATGGAGCGTGCACTCAAATCTGTCGGGCGATTCTGATTATTCGCGCTCGTTTTCGAAGACTTTACATACGGAATATCCATGTACCATATCTCCACGCCTCTTGTTGTCATCCTCGACCGTATTCGCACCGACCCACGCGCCGAAGCTCGTCTAAACCGGATGCTCGACGCGATCCACGCCGACGAAGTAGTCGAAACCGACGACGCAGGACTCGCGCGTCTGCTTGTCGCACGTGGGCTTGTCGGTACGAAATCTGGACGTACCGGTGCGTATCACATGGACCGCGCACCGGTTCTGATCTTTGGAACGTTTCGGTGGGATACCGAAGATGAAGCGGAATCGCGGCTTCGCACGGCATATCCCGAGCTCCACGCACCGCTTATGCTTGGCACGCATCCTTGGACGTTCCGCGATCACCGTGAGTTTCGCCGTGTGAACAACTACGTCTGCCAGTCGGCGTGGGAAGTTCATGTCGCTCACGGGTGTCTCCATGCGTGCGACTACTGCCACGTTCCTCCATATTTTCCGATCATGCTCGATCTCGAAGAACTCGCTGATCGCCTGAAAGCGTTTGGTGAGACGATCCCGGACCAGCAGCTTTATAAGTTCGACAACTATACCGACACGATTACGCTGGAGCCGGAGTTCGGTGCGTCTCAGATCATGGTTGATCTCTTTGCGAACTGGACAGACCGGTATCTGTTGCTCTATACGAAATCAGACAACGTTGATCACTTGCTCGATCTCGATCATCGCGGGAAAACGCTCGTGAGTTGGTCACTCGGAAGCGAAACCGTCGCGCGGTTCATCGAAAAACGCACGCCGTCGATGGAAGAGCGACTCGTTGCGATGGAGAAGTGCGAAGCTGCCGGGTACCCGGTACGTGCGCGCATCTCGCCGATTTGCCCGGTGCGAAACTGGCGCACCGAGTACGCCGAACTGGTTGAACAACTGCTCGATCGGGTGAATCCGGACGTAATCAGCGTCGATGTCATCGGGTGGATGACCGCTGCACAGATGGTAGACGCAATCGATACCGAATTGTTCGCCGACGAATACCGTGTTGAGGTAGACCGTCAGGTACGCGAAGGCATCCAAACTCGGGGGAAGCACCTGTTTCCACACGAGATGCGTGCTGAGATTCTACGTTTCGTGATCGAAGAAATTCGTCGAAAGCGACCGAACCAGGCGGTATCACTCTGCAACGAGACGGTGGATATGTGGCGCGAACTCGGCACGCTTACGGCCATGACACCTGCGCATTACGTATGTTGCTGCGGTCCGACAAGCGTTCCCGGAAATCCGCTGTTATCCGTGAAAGCTCCTCAACCACGAGAGGCATCGTAACGTCAACGATTACAGACGTTTTTACGTAAATCACACGAACACACGACGGATCGATCGAGGTACCATGATGAAATCTCCAGAACGTTCCAATGCAAGATACGTCGTACGGCAGCTTGGCGGACTCGACGAGGTGCGATCTACCTGCGGATTCAAGCGCGCGATCTTCACGCAGGATGATTCGGACACGGTCTCGATGTCGATACTGCGGATTGACAACTCTCAGAAGCACTGGCACAACGATACACACGAGATCTACTACGTTCTCGATGGCGAAGGCTCACTCGAACTCGACGACGAGGAAGTACCGCTCACACCCGGTGTTGCGGTACTTGTCAAGCCGGGAGTCCGGCATTCGGCGAAAGGCAACGTAACAGTGCTTATCGTCGGGGCACCGCCGTTTCGGCAGGAGGATATCTTTATCGAGGAAGATTGAACGCGCGCATACGACGCGCCGTCATCGGAACAGTGTGTTCCGTCCCGTCGTTACCATAGGTAGAACCGTGTTGGTAATCATCGGGACTTTGTAGGAATCGCACGAAAGGAGCAACCATGGACCGCTTCACCGCTGACGATGTTCGGAATCTCATCGAGGAAAGTGGGAATCCGGCGATTTCGCTCTACATGCCAACCGTCCGCGCGGGAAAAGAAACGCGGGAGAACGCGATCCGGTATAAGAATCTTCTCACCGAAGTCGAAGAACAGCTGACGAAACAAAAAATACGCCGGACAGATATCGACAACCTTCTCGAGCGACCGCGAAATCTCGTCAGTGATACCGAGTACTGGCAACATCAGAAACTCGGATTCGCTTTATTCTTGACCTCGGCGACGTTTCATACGTTTCGCATACCGCTTCCCGTCCGCGAGCTCGTAACCGTTGCCGATCGCTTCACCGTCAAGCCGCTACTTCCTGTTCTGACCGGCGATGGAGTGTTCTCGATCCTTGCGCTGAGTCGCAAATCGGTTCGACTGCTTCGAGCGACACG
Organism: uncultured bacterium; assembly: GCA_964635955.1. Lineage (GTDB taxonomy): Bacteria > Latescibacterota > MWCZ01 > MWCZ01 > MWCZ01 > CAZWQW01. The sequence goes on from CAZWQW010000009.1 coordinate 4,649, forward strand.
GTTCACCGTCGACGAAGTACCACTCGAAGACATGCCGACGAGCCTTGCCGACGCGCTGCAACTTGACACGATGGAGCGCACCCTTCAGATGCACACAGGAACGGCGGCGAGCGGTAGCGGCGGCGAACGTCGCGCGATGTTCCACGGGCATGGCTCCGGAGGAGATGATCAACTCGAGAAAGATCGCCTACTCCAGTACTTTCAGATCGTTAACAAGGGGTTGCATCCGTACTTGCGCGAAGGGAATGCCCCCCTTGTCCTCGCCGGTGTCGAATACCTCTTCCCCATCTATCGGGAAGCGAATACATACCCGCACCTCGTCGACGGGGTCGTCGCGGGGAATCCGGACGAAGAGAGCGAATCGGCCATACACGAGAAAGCTTGGAAGCTCGTTGCGGAGAAGTTTACTGAGTCTGAGCGGGAAGCACTTTCCCGATTCCGCGAGCTAAACGCCGCGGGGCGCGCGTCGAAAAACATGGCGAAAGTCTTCAGCGCGCTGCGGGAAAACCGGGTTGATTCACTATTCGTACCGATCGATGAACAGCGTTGGGGAAAATACGACGCCGAAACAAATGAACTGGAGCTCCACAAAGACCGCAAGCCCGGTGATCGCGACGTGTTTGATATCGCTGCCGCGATGGCGATCGCACAGGGTGGCACCGTCTACGCCATTGAACGCGAGCGTATGCCTACAGATCGCGATATCGCCGCGATCTTCCGCTACTAACCGCTTCGAGAAGGGCGAGGTAACACTCGCCCTTCTTTCATTTACCGGGGATCTCAATGCCATTGCGCGAAGCCCGATACTGGACGCCGGAACCTGATCGGATCGTAAGGTGCACTCTCTGTGCTCAGTACTGCCGCATAAAACCGGGAAAAGTTGGCGTATGTGGAGTTCGAGAAAACGTCGACGGTGAACTGAGGACTTCCGTCTACGGTATGCTCGCCGCGATGAACGTTGATCCGATCGAGAAGAAACCGCTTTTTCACGTACTGCCGGGTTCGCGCTCCTTCTCATTGGCAACCGTCGGGTGCAACTTCCGCTGCACGTTCTGCCAGAATTGGGATCTCTCGCAATCGAGTAAGGGACGCAATCGCCGCATATCGGGACAACAAGCCGAACCGGATGAACTCGTCCGGGCGGCGGTTCGAAGCGACTGTCGCGTGATCGCGTACACGTACAGCGAGCCGACGATCTTTTACGAATGGGCGTATGACATCGCGAAACTCGCCACACTCAAGGGCATTCTCAACGTTTTCGTGACAAACGGCTACATCGCGCCGGAACCGCTGCGCGATATCCAGCCGCATCTCAACGCGGCGAATGTCGACCTCAAGTCATTCCACGACGCCGAGTACAGAAAGCATATGGGTGCACCGGGTGTGAAACCCGTGCTTGATACGCTCCGACTTATGCGGAAGCTCGGCATCTGGGTCGAGGTGACAACACTCGTCGTCCCGACGCGTAACGACTCCGACGATGAACTGCGCGACATCGCCCGTTTCATCGCGACAGAGCTTGGTCCCGAGGTCCCGTGGCATATCAGCCGCTTCCATCCTGATTATCGCGATACCGCTCTACCGCCAACACCGGTTAGCACGTTGCGCCGTGCGTACGACATCGGGTGCGATGAAGGACTGCGTTACGTTTACATGGGTAACGTACCCGGTGACAACACGGAAAGCACGCGGTGCCACAAATGCGACGCGCTTTTGGTTCACCGTTTCGGGTTTCGCATCGCGGAAAACCGCGTCACTACGGAAGGCGCGTGTCCCGACTGTGGAACACCTGTAGCGGGGATTGGAATGGGTGAACACGCGTAGCGGTACCTGCCTCCGAATCGTTTTCCCTTCGTTCCTCTTTTTCTCACTGCGTACATTCCACATTCGACTCACTCGACACCGAACCGCGTATGATGATCTTTTCGGAGCGATGCCATGTCTACTTCCCGTCAACGTCTGAACGTCCTTCTCATCACATCCGAAGATAATGGTGTGCAATTGAGTTGCTACGGCGACAGGGCCATCGATACGCCAAATCTTGACAGTCTTGCGGCAGACGGCGTATGTTTCGAAACAGCGTTCGTCACGCAGGCAGTTTGTAGCCCGTCGCGCTCGAGCATTCTCACCGGATTATACCCGCACCAGAATGGGCAGATCGGTCTCACAACGAGTAAGTATCGCATGCGGCGCGCGTATCCGTCGCTACCGAGTATCCTGAAAGCGGCTGGGTACCGCACCGTCCGCCTCGGTAAGCTCCATGTTGAACCGGAGGATGCGTTCCCGTTTGACACGGTCTGGAACGATTCCGCGTATATCAGCTTCCATCACCGCGACGTAGCCAAAACCGCCGAAGTAGCGGAATCGTACATTGCGGAGTCATCCGAGCCATTCTTCCTCATGGTGAACTACTGCGATGCGCATTTGCCGTGGCTTCGACAAGACTGTGGCATGCCACCGCGACCGTTCGTCAGCAGCGAGGTACACGTGCCACCGGCTGTTGGAGTGGATTCGGGTCGCCTGCGCCAACATGCAGCCGATTATTATTCGTGCGTCAAACGACTTGATATTGGTATCGGCTATTTACTCGAAGCGCTCGAACGTACAGGCCATCGTGACGACACGCTCGTGATCTACCTCGGCGATCATGGGCCGCAGTTCTCGCGAGGTAAGGGAGCGTGTTACGAGCTCGCGCTGCAGGTTCCGTTCATCGTTCGGTGGCCGGAAATGCCCGCGCAGGGACTGGTCTGTAACAGACTGGTGTCGAGTATCGATATCATGCCTACGGTATTGGATGCGCTCGGACTTCCCGCTCCAAAAGACCTTCCCGGTGCGTCGCTCCGACCGCTCGTTGCTGGAGAGCCGTGCGATTGGCGGAAGCATGTCTTCTGCGAATGGAACACGAGTCATCCGTTTCCGCCACCGTCATTTCTGTATCCCCAACGAACCGTTCGTGACGGTCGGTACAAGCTCATTCAAACACTATTACCCGACCGCGACAACCCCGTCGAGGAATACTACACGAAGCATGTTCTTGTCGATACTGGAACGACACAATGGGAAATCGATCACGGCAACCAAACCGTGCAGCGCGTGTACAATGGTTGGCGTCGCCCGAATCCGATCGAGATATTTGATCTCGAAACCGATCCGAACGAGTTCAATGATCTCGCAGGAACGCAAGAGGGGATTGCTTTACGAGATCGTCTGCTACCGGTACTACAAGCATGGCGAGAAGAAACGAAAGATCCGCTGTTAGACCCGAATCGTCTCGCGCGACTGGTGGAAGAGGACTTACACACCACCGGACTTTCCGGCGGGCATCAGAAGCCCGAATTCCGTTGGGAGTACCTCGATTATCTGTACGATGATTGATTGTTAGCTCTACCGCTGCCGGCTTGCGGAACCAGTATCGTCGGAATCGGTACGGGTGATCTCGTTTAACGGGAACGGGGTGTACTACCCACACGGTCATACACCCCGTTTAGTTTAGTTTAACGAAACTCCCGCTACAACGCCGTATGCTCCGCGCCACGCCGCGTTACCACCGCGTGAGTCATCCAGCTTACGATGCCGATTCCACAGAGCATGAGCGCGAGGAACAACACCACCACAACCCAGTTCGGGTCCGTCGGTTGCGCGGAGACGTAGTATTTCCCAATAAGATATGCGTCGCGCACAATCGACCGCACGGTTGCCATGAGCACCAGTACCACCGCGAGGACTACAGCGCCGGCTATTGTCATACCGCGCACCGCTTTTCCGCGCGCAGCGATGAGCACAAGTACCATGGCAACGAGCGCCAGTAGTGTCGCCACACCAAGAACAGATGTCGCGACCACATCACGTCCAAGGAACATCCACATAACTTCAGATCGCAGTGTGAGGAGATGCCACACACCGACCGCAAGCTGTAGAAGCGTCGTCACGACGAAGATCATCCCGCCGGTTCGAATTGCGAGACAGCCGTAATCCGGACGTTTTTTGTGGAAGACAAGTCCGACAAGCATCACGACCAGTGACGCAACGGCGATGGCGCCGACGAGCATGTGTAACCAACGCGGCCATACCAACGGATCAGCCGCGTTCAAGAGGAATCCCTGCATTTCGGCGTGATGCATCGGTGCGAACTTCTCGGGCTGGATCATGAGCGTCATTTTGTTCGTGTAGAGAAACGAGATCGCGAGAAACATGATGGACGCGATAATACCGGCCCAGATCGGAAGTTTACCTTCGGCGTCGCGTTTTATACTGAACCAGTAATACCCATAGTAGCCGACCAGCAACAGCGCGATGACACTTAGCCAAAACCACGCGATGAGTACCGCTCCGGTATAAAACAGTGGTCCATAAAGCACTTGTACGAACAACAACGGCGGCACACCGAGAGTGATCGTGAACGCAGCAGCAGCGGGTAGGACATTGGACATGTGCAACGCGAGTTCGTGCATGTCGTCACGGTTCTTTTTACGTGCATACCACGCGAGCGCGACAGTGAGTATTCCACCACCGAGAACGATATTCATCGGCACAATATGGAGAATGAACGTCAGATTCAGCAGAAAGCGCAGCAGCCAAATTGGCGCCGGCAGCGGAATCGCGTCGATATCCGGAATGATGACTTCGTTCACTGTGCACCTCCCTCGCGTTCATCGAGTCCGGCCAACCATACAGCGAGCGCTTCGCGTTCACTATCCGAGCCGTCAAACGGAGGCATGAACCCTGCCAAGTTCTCGAGATTGGCAATCAACTCGGAAATCTCCGCGTTCGACTTCCCCGCCACCTTCGTGTCGATCGGATTCTTTCCGCCACTGATTGTATGGCATCCACTGCAATAGTCATCCCATACAGCTTCGCCCGCGGCTTCGACGATATCTCCCATTTGTTGCACTTTATCCAAATCGAACGAGACGTTCCCGGCGTCGATCTGTTCGCGTACCGTCGGGTCAAGCGCAGTGATCCACGCCGCGAGCGCTTCACGTTCCGCATCGTTTCCAGTGAACGGCGGCATGAATCCCTTCAACTCATCGAGATGCGCAATCGCCCTACTGGTAAAAGCGTGTGACCAGCCGCGAGTCAGAGGTCGAATACCGTTGTAGCCTTCAATTGTATGGCAGTGTGCACATTGTGCAGTGAATACTTGCCGACCTGCGTCGAGGATGTTTTCGTCCGTGACTTCCTTGATTGTCGTCCACTTCGACGCTACGAGAATTCCGGTCCGACGGAACTCATCGACCTGAGTCGTAAGTGTTGCGTTTGAATACATGTAGTTATAGATCACATACGGCTTCCGCACGGCTTCCCGCACCCACTCGGTGAAACCGGTTACCGCAATCCCGAGCAGTAGGAAGAGCACCGCGACCGGGATATTTACGCTTTGGGGATTCCGATACGCGATGAAATACGCGAACACAAAGATTACCGCGGAAATCGCGACGCTCATCACAGCAAAAATGGTTACCGCCGGCGCGCCACCCATGACGATCTCTTTCGAAAGCGTCGGCAGTGTACTCACGTACCACGCGGTAGAGATCGGAAGACCGATGAACGCGGGGATAAGCCACTTCGACGCGTATTGTACGAGCATGTCGTGGTTATCACCGGGTTTCTCGCGGGATGCCATGAACATCGCGTAGAGACCAGCAAGCGCGATACAGACAAATGTCCGGATAAAGAGCGACGGCCAGTAACTCGGATTGAATAACGCCGCCCAGAAACTCGGGTTCGCGGGCCAATCGCCCGGTGTTAGCATGAATGTGAGGATGCCATTGATGACAAACAGGCTCATCCACGCGGAACCGGCATAGATCCAACCGATCGTGTTGTGTGTCTTCGGCCCGACTCTATCCCAACTGTAGTAGTACAACAGAGCGGCGGCGATCTCGATGAGGAAGAAGACCCACTCGATGCCCCACGCAAACACGAAGTTGTGAATGAGGATCGACGTTGCCGGTGGATGCACGAGACCGATACTAAACCAGATGCCAACACCCGTTACCGCGCCGAATACGAGTGTAATCAACACGAAGAAGAGAGAATTCCTCTTGAGGAAGTCCAGCAGTCGCGCGTTCCCGTCGCGAAGCGCGATACGCTCGCTCCACGCGAGGAAGATTCCTCCGCCAATGGCGAAGTGCGAGACGAACACGTGCGGGATGGCAATCAGGGCTATGATCAACCCCCCTCCGAGTAGAGGAACATCCCATACCGGATAGTTCATACGGTACATCTCCTATCGAGTGGTGCACACGCCGTGATTACCGTGATGACAACGTCGTTGTGCGGTAGAAGATGGTTTACGACAGGGAGTCGACGCAAGGTCAGCGACATCGCGCTAACACTTGAGATTCAAAAGGCGAAACAGGAGACCTCCCCCCACCGCGTTCACTCCTCGTAACTTCGCACGTAACGAACCCCTATCTCACGTCACGCAATCGACCCAAAAGAAGGGAAATATCTATGCGCGGACTATCCGGAAAAACAGCGCTGGTAACCGGTGGCACGGGACTGATCGGCGGAGCAACATGCGTGCGTCTTGCCGAGGAAGGAGCCCGCGTGATCGTTGCGTCGCGATCACTGGAAAAGGCGACCGAATG
>CAZWQW010000009.1:11341-17699 GCA_964635955.1 uncultured bacterium
AGGAAGGAGCCCGCGTGATCGTTGCGTCGCGATCACTGGAAAAGGCGACCGAATGGTGTGCTACGCATCGCGAGGCCGGAGAACTCATCCCTATCGAGCTCGATGTCACCGTTGCCGACAGTATCTCGGCAGCATTCGACCGATTACACACGGAAAGCCTGCGTCCAACAATTCTCGTCGCAACGGCAATCGATACCCGGTGGCATGCGACACCGTTCGAACAGCTCGACTACGAGCATTTCGCGGGAATAAGCCGGGCGGACGTGGCAGGAAACTTTCTCGTCGCTCGAACGATCGTTGATGATCTACGTGACGAGGAAGCAGCCAGTATCGTGTTGTTCTCGTCGGTTTACGGAAGCGCAGGAGTCGAGCACTCGATCTACCCCGATGGTATGATGCACTCTCCTGTACACTACTCAGCGACGAAAGCCGCGATACAGGGCGTTACTCGATGGCTCGCCGGATATTGGGGCGCACGTGGAATCCGCGTGAACGCGATCGTCTCCGGCGGTGTGCGCGACGAGAACCGTCAAGGCGACGAATTCGTGACGCGATACAACCGTCGCGCGATGCTTGGTCGCATGGGGTATCCGCGCGAAATCGCATCTGCGGCCGCGTTTCTCGCGTCGGACGATGCCTCATACATCACCGGCACCTGTCTCAACGTCGAGGGCGGCCTTTTGGCATGGTGATATGATCCGTGTCAGGTTGGCGTGTCACCTCGCTGCGCAAAGTTTTCGATACTACCCGCAACGAGCTGCATGGGATTGTCAATACGAATCGCGTTGGGATACCAGAACGGCTCGCCGTATTTCGCCGCGATTTTTGACCCGAAATACCGGTTGCGCGCTTCAATCCGTTCGGAGAATTCGGGACGACTGATGTAGGTCTGTTCCTCGTCGGATGCGCGCTCGTGTCCCGCGACGTGGACCTGCGACCGGTAACAGCGAACCGACTCCATCTTCTTTTCCCATTGACCCGTAATATCAACGATAAAGCTCGGTTCGAACTCATAATGCATCATGTAGTGAATGGTCATAAGTGGCCGATGGTGTCGCTGTCCAGTCTCCCACTTCGGGAATCCGGAACGGAACGCTGCTTCGGGAACTACTCGACCCGCGAGCGAATGATCGGGATGCCGCCAATCGTTTGGGTACGGGCAAAGAACCAGCTTCGGCCGGGTAGCACGAATGACACGAATGAGGCGGTCGCGCGTCTCATCATCGTCGCGGAGCTTGCCATCGGGTAACTCGAGATTTACACGGTAATTCACGCCGAGTGCGGCGGCGGCAGCGACAGCTTCTCGCTCGCGTTCCTCAGCAGTACCTCGTGTTCCCATCTCACCGGCGGTCATGTCAGCCATACCAACGGAATAGCCAAGCTCGAGTAGTCGAACAATCGTGCCGCCACACGAAAGCTCGAGGTCATCGCGATGAGGACCGATCGCGAGAACATCTAACGTCGTTTCAGGAAAAACGGGATTATCCATTGATCGCCTTTCTTTCCAATACTCACGTGCACTGATCAGTGCCGCAGTCGACCGTGGCGAACGGAGCCGGTGCCCCGCTGCAAGGCAATATGTGAGATACGGTACTGCTTGACACCAGTCAGTTTGCGGAACATCCTTGTAAACAGTATGAGTTTACCACACAAGATGCCACCTATTACCTAAAGCGATATCATCGCGGTGAGGTTCCAATGAGCGATACACCAGCCGCCAACCTCGATACAGCGTTTCGTCTGATCGACTCGATTACGACGATTCGAGGAGTCCTCGGCGCGATGGTTGTCGATGTGAATGGCGAAGTCGTCGCACAGGACTTCATTTCGCAAGTGGATCAGGAGCGCGGGTGGCCGATCGGCGCGGAATTGATTCCACAGCTGAATAAGGGCAGTCGCGCGTTGCGCTTCGGCGAACTCGACAACGCGGTTCTCCAGTTTTCGAAACTGCTCGTTCGTGTTCTGAGACGAGATCGGACCATGCTCGTGGTATTCGCCGAGCACGGCATCAACCTCGGAATGCTCAACGTCGATTTACGCGAGCGAATCGACGTTCTCGAAACGATCGCGTCCGAAGCGATCGCCGACGAGCGAGAAAAAGAACGAGACCGCATCTTCAACGCGCTCCGAAGTCGAAGCGGAATCACGCCACTCATCGAAAGTCGTGTTGACCTGCCAAGCCTTCGCGCGCTACACGGTCTCATGTTCCAGACAGCACTCGACCTCGGTGTACCACGCGAACAGGTTACCGCGAAGATGAACGATATCAACTATCGGATTTACCGCGACTCGCTACTCGATATTGGATTTGACTTCTTCAATCGAAAGACACTCGACAACTACGATCCACAACTCGCGCGCAAGGTCGTGTCAACGCAGATCGAAGGTATGGCCGAGATGATGGTGGCGAAGCTTCCCGAATAACGATACCTCGAAGCGAAACAAATATGGGGCGGGAGACCACAGTCTCACGCCCCACGTTTTTTGTCGTAACCGTATCTTAGCCCTTCGCCGCTTCAACCAGCGCATCGATGCGCGAACCAGCTTCGTATGCCTTTTCGAGGAACGCGACCTCGTCCTCGATTCCCGAATGCTTCATGGTTGTTTCCATCTGCACCGGTTTTGCATACGCCGATTTCGCGACAATACCTGCAACGCGCTCCCAATCGATCGTTCCCATGAAGGGAACTTGGTGCTGATCGCTCTTGCTGTCGTTGTCATGAAGGTGGAGTACACAGAGCCGATCAGTATTCTCTGCGAGTCGATCGAGACCTTCGCCGCTCATGTTGCCGTGCCCAGAATCGTAACACAATCCGACGAATTCAGGCGAGAAATTCGAGAGCACGTCCGAGATCGCGGCAAATACGCCGTTCTCAACGGCGATGCGAACGCTACGGTCTCGTGCAAACGACTCCAACTCGCTGAGTGAACGGTGCAGCGGTTCAGAGCCGGGTTCACCGGGGATATGCATCACGACGGCATCACCACCGAGTCGCGCGGTCATGTCGATGCGATTCTTCACCAACTCGACGCCGGCAGCACGTTCGTATTCGCGGGAGGAATGCCAATTCTTCTCCGGCCCCACCGATCCGTGCAGATCGAGCAACTGTAGTCCATATTCCTTGAGCCATTTCCCAATCTGTGCGATTTCTGAATCCATATACACGAAATCGGTGCACCACTGATGACACCAGTGGACATGGGTAAACCCCGCATCTGCGATTCTCTTGAGATATGGCGACGGGTCGCCTGTGTCAGCGGCGTAATCGGTTGCGATACTGAGCATGAAACAGCTCCTTTTTCAGAGTCGGAATACGTCAGACATCCTTCACATCATTTGTCAACGCAGTACCGTAGAAACACCTCGCCGTCGACGGTCTCATACGAGATTAGCGTAAGCCGAACAGCATCCTTCGCGGAAAACCCCTCGCCGCCGAGTAGTGTCGGAGCATCACGCCCGCCGTAAAGCAGGGGTGAGACGGTAACGAATAACTCGTCGACGAGTTTGGCACTAACGCACGCGAAATTCAACTCGCCACCTCCCAGTAGCAATATTCGCCGCATACCGCGCGCACGTAATTCGTCCATAACCGCTGCGATATCGACGCTGTTAACGCCTCGAGCGATTACGTCTGCGCGGTCACGAAATTGCTCACGCGCGGCAGACTCTTGCGACTCAGTCGTCGCGATGATGCGGGGGATACGTTGCTTCGTAAAGAAATGAAGATCCGACGGAACGCGGAGCGACTTACTTACGATCACGCTCGTTGGTTGCGGTGGTTGGCCATCGGCACGGCGTTGTTCGAAGAGATCGTTGCGACGTATTTCAAACGTTCCGCCGTACGCGCGTAGCGTTCCCGCTGCCATGAGAAGCGCATCAGCCCATGCGACGTGCTCGCGGAGTAGTCGCTGATCCGCCGAACTACCGAAATGCGCCGCCTCGCGGTCACGCGACGCGATCTTCCCGTCGACCGTCATTGCCATCACGCATCGAGCGAGATTTTCGGTTGAGTTCATGAGCTCGCTCCGAAATCAGACCTGTCAGAATAAATGCGACCCGCCTTCATTCACTACGCCGCAACTCGTTTTGCTCGGACATCGGTTGTCGCGGCGACGTTCGGTGCAACCATTCCCGTTGGTCGTGCATGGTCGGGGATACGTACAAACGTCGCCATAATACTGTTGCAAAGCGCTAATACAGCCGCACCGACAAACACGTATTCGACACCGAACATGACCCACGTCGCCCCGCCAAGAATCGGAATCGACATACTCACTGCGTGATCTAACGTCACACCGAGTGAAAGCGACGCTGTCACGTCTTCCGGGCGCTCCGCTATTTTCTGGATGTATGTCGTGCGCGCAATACCGACAGCGAAAAGGAGCTGATCAAGAATGAATGATGCATACACAATGAGTAACACCCATCCGCCGGTTCCCATTCGATGGGCAAATCCGTACGACACACACACCGCGACGAGTATCAGCCCGTCGGACATGAGCACCGTACGCTCTCCAAATCTGTCAACGAGCCATCCCACGATCGGTTGCCAGAAGATGCCAAGAGCCGCAGATACGACAGCGAGTGCTGCAAATGTTGATGGTCCCCGATGGTAAACGGTGATGAGGACCCACGGAGCGAACGTGATAAAGACTTGCTTGCGCGCTCCGTGGAAAATCGACAGCACATAGTAGAGCCAGTATTTTGCGTTGAAAACGATTTTCGGGCGAGGCCCCGACGCCGCGAGTTCAGGAAGGCGCATTTTGAGAATTGCGAGTGCACCAATAGCCGTTACGATCGCGCCGGCAATGAACGCAACACGGTACGTCGTGAGATTCCGCGCGAACGTCGCGAAAAACCACCAGCCAAAAAGCGCACCGAGAATCCCAGCGAGTGTCGTAATGCTGCCTGTCTGACCGAGTAATGACGCCTGACGCCCCTGCTTAGCGAAGCTCAGCACGATCGATGAACGCATCGGCATGAGCAGGTGCTGTCCTGTCGACATCAACACGAGAAATGCGATCATGACCCCGTACTGATTTCCAGCCCATGCGAGGCCAAGCATACCGATAGCGGTCGCGAATATCGCCACTGCGGCGGTACGTACCTCGGGCAGAAAAAACAGTATCCCGGAGGTCATTGCGACGAGGAAACCGGGGAGTTCACGAGGAAACTCAAGTTTGCCTCGAGCGTCTGCACCGAGCTTAAATGTATCGCGCAAAAAGTTGTTGAACGCCGGGTCGACGATGTGCCCGCCAGCGGTAACAAGGCAGAGTCCGATAATGAACCAGCGAAAATCCGACGGTAGACCGCGCCACCTATTCGGTAGCGTCTGAAGAAACTCGACGGGCGCCATATATCTCCTTTACATCACACCGATGATACGATGTGATGGGCATTCACTATCGATGTGTCTCGGCGATCAAACGGTACTTTTCGGGTCGACGGAAGTGATTCCCCCAAATCGTATTCTGTTCGTAACGCACCTGCGCATCAATATCGATGTCAGCGATGAGCACAGCTTCGTCGTCACCCGCGATCGCGATCTGGTTTCCTTCGTGATCGAAGACAACACTGTGACCGTTATGCGGCTTTGAATGGTTCGCCATTGCCACGGTGACCGCGTTTTCAAACGCACGTGCCTGTAGCTGTCCCAGCCGCTTTTCTTCGATTCCGCACGCGTTCGGTACGAGAATTACCTGTGCGCCTTTGAGCATGAGTACGCGCGCACTCTCAGGGTGTTCACGATCGTAGCAAATCATGATCCCCACGCGCACGTTACGCCCTGCAACCTCGACGGGCCAGACGTACCAATCGTCCCCGTCGGTACACAGGTTCTCCATCTTCGAGAATCGACAGACATGGACCTTGCTGTATGTGCCGATATGTTGACCATCGGCTCCGAAAAAGAAAGCCGAATTGAAGAGCTCGCCATTCCGCGACTCACATACTCCCGCGACGATGTACACACCGAGTTCTCCCGCGAGCGCGGCAAACTTGCGCGCGTATTCTCCGTCGACAGGTTCCGCGGTTTCGTGGATCTTCCTGACGAATTCGTTCCAGTCCTGGTCGGTGGACGGATTCGGATATCCCGTAAGGAACATCTCGGGCGTGCAGACAATCTGTGCGCCGCGTTCAGCAGCGAGGCGTATTGCCGCTTCCGCTTTTGCATAATTCGCGTCTCGATCGAACGGCGCGTACGCTTGTTGAATCATCGCGAGTCGAATCGTGGTTCCCATGGCAATTATCCGGACATCGGTTCAGGTTGAGAGGATATGTCGAGGTCACACGTAAAGGTAAGCAGCGAACGCACAACGGAGCGAGGGGGAGTACGCGATATAGAGATCAGTAAATCGA
>CAZWQW010000009.1:17799-49438 GCA_964635955.1 uncultured bacterium
AGCGAACGCACAACGGAGCGAGGGGGAGTACGCGATATAGAGATCAGTAAATCGATTTTGTCGATGCCCACTTCCCGCATCGACGCAAATCGGTGTACTTTTTTCGCTGAGATACGCTTAGAGGGCTCTTTGCGGGAGGGAACACGTGATACTGGACGAATATGGATTCTGGGATTATACAACTCCTTACCAAGGTGGCATGGAAGCGTATGATCACGATGACTACGAACGTCTCCTTGACGACATGGCCGAAGCGGGAATGAATTCGCTTGTGGTCGTAGTCAAATGGATAACGACCGGATATCGATCAAAGCTACCGTTTCTCGATCAATTGCCGGGGAACGCGATGATCGAATCCGACAACGAACTCCTGAGAACGACGATCATCATGGCGCGAGAACGTGGGATTCGCGTGTGGATCGGGGCGGTTGTTAGTCTATACGTCGTTGAGAGGTTTGGCGGCACCCCGTACGCCATTCACGATTCATTCCCCGGAGGCTTTCCGTGTGTCCCCTTCGGAATCTATGACGCTGATCATCCAGAGTTTACCGAGCGCGCAGTGATGATATGCGAGGAACTGATATCTCTCTTTCCCGACGTATCAGGGCTTATGGTGGAACTTGAAGGTTGCGGACAGGAAACCCCGGACCGAATTCCACTATACGAATCATGGGCGGCTGAACGTGGAAAGCGCTCATTCAATGAACTCGGACACCCATTCAATCCGCGCTGCTTCGATGCTCCCGAATGGCGCGATTACACAACATACCGCAGGACAGAGGTCCTCAGAGCAATCGAATCGGCAGTTCGCGAGCATGGATTTACCGGTGAACTTGCGACGATTTTCGAGTCGTCAGCTACCCAATCGGGTATCACCATGGAAGTCAATCTGGCAATGATGCGCGAGCAATGTCCAAACTGGTCAGGTATCGGATACGAACACGACAAATGGAATCATCGCTACGGTAGTATGGACGTAAATGTCGAATCGCCGCGTGAGTTTGGGCATCGTATATCGCTCATCCCACGGGGAGTGATGACGTGGTGCGACGTCTGGCCCATGCCGATCTCTATTCAAGAGAACTGGCGGCGCGATGTTGAAGACATCGAACTATTCCGTCCCGACGGAGCATGGTGGTTTGGAACGGGAACACGAAACGAAGGAGCCGGAACCGCACTGTCTCGGCTACGAGACCTTGGATTCTCGAGCGGAGAAGAAGCTCGACGAGCCCTCCTAAATGCGACACGGTCTCTCCGTGGACGGTCGCGATAGCTCTAAAGATCGATAGCGTCGGCAGAATTACTCGTTTGGATACATATCGGGTCGAAACAGCGCGATTGGCGAGAGAACACATTCGGAGAAGGCTTCTCCGTAACAACGATCACCATCCCTATACAAAAAAAGGGTGCTGTCGCGAATACGCGATAGCACCCTCATCCACGGAAAACATCGAAGTACCCCCGGTAGGATTCGAACCTACGACCAACTGATTAAGAGTCAGCTGCTCTACCAGCTGAGCTACGGAGGCATTGTGCGCGTCAGACGTTTTAACATATCCATCACGTTTCTCTCTGTCAAGCCGACGCTCCGTTCGATCTGAAACCAGACCGGAACTACCGACGAATCTTCGCGTATTGCACTGGAGAGGTATCTTTATTCGCTTGACCCTCGCCCGGTGCGGTGTACGTTCTACCAGATACTATACCAGCGACAGAAAACGGGAGAATGCATGACGGAAGTGACCGGTATCCTTGAAGAAATAAGCGCAATCGCTCGACAGGCCGGAGATATCGCGCTCCGCTCGTTCGGACGAGTGAATCCCGAAATGAAGGCGGACCGCTCCTTTGTCACCGATGCGGACCGCCGTGTCGAAGAGTTCATTCGCGCGCAACTCGCGTCACGATTCCCGGCCGACAACGTCATCGGAGAAGAGCACGTCGATAAATCAGACGGATCGTCGGGCTACACGTGGGCGATCGATCCGATCGACGGAACAACAAACTACGTGTTTGGAGTACCGTATTGGGCCGTGTGTATTGGACGAATCGCGGCCGACGGGACTCCCGATCTCGGCGTCGTCAACGTACCAGCAATGGACGAACTCTACACCGGCGCATCCGGACACGGCGCAACGATGAATGGCCGCAGTCTTAAAATGATCGCTCCGTCTTTTCCTGAGCACGAGCTATTGCTTGGGGCGTGGTCGACGTTCTATAGAGAAATCGAGCTCGACTTCGCCGGCAAAGTTCGCGTGCTTGGAAGCACTGTCATCAAGTTTCTCAACATGGCGCGTGGCATGTTTATTGGCGCGCTGACGCCGAAGGTGCACATATGGGATGTCGCGCCAGGTTTTCCGATCCTCCGGGAGGCGGGCGGCGAAATCTGTCTTCGCGACGGTGCCCCGTACGATCGATTCGATCTCGATCCCGAGCACGAGTTCCTCGTGCCACCATTGGTACTCGCGGCGCCAAGCGAAATGGAACGTGTTCGCGAAATGATTCGCGAATCTCGTACACGCGTATAATAAAGAAACAACAGATTGGATCTGACGAAGTAATGCGATCGTGGATACTACGCATACCGCTGAGCGTGATAGTCGTGCTGTCGATTGGCGGCTGCGTGTACTACAACACGTTTTTCAACGCGAAACGTGCGTACTCCGAGGCTGAAAAGGCACGGCTACGACAGGCCAGCACCCAGACCGCGTCAACTTCGAGTCGTCAGACGACTTCTACCACATCCTCTCGGACGACATCTCCCGCACGAACGGTAGCGAGTCGTACATCCGGCACGAGCAGCCGATCGACGTTCGCGGGAACACAGGATCAGCTCTATCGCACCGCAATCGAAAAGTCGGCGAAGGTTATTGCATACTATCCGGACAGCAAATACGTAGACGACGCGTTACTTCTCATGGCCAAATCGTATTTCTGGCTCAGTGAGTATGCACGAAGTCTTCGTAAATGCGATGAATTGCTCGCATCCTACCCCGATGGCGAGCATAGTGCGGAAGCGCGGTACTGGCGCGGGATGTCTCTGTGGAAACTCGGAGAAAACGACGCTGCGGAAGCGGTACTACAGCGTCTCGTCGATGAGGACCGGTCGCGATTCCGCGGGAATGCCGCGTTCGCACTCGCTGAACTCATCCGTGCACGCGGAGATCTTGACCGAAGCGTCCAACTCTACCAAGCCGCGGTTGATAATGCTTCTGACGAAGAGTTTCGCATGAACGCACAGCGGGCGCTCGGCGAAACACTCGTCGAAGCCGGACGTCCCGGCGAAGCTGTGCCGGTGTACCGTCGACTGGCAGAACGAGCGCGGCTCAATCAGGACCGCTTCGAAGCGCACATCGCAACGGCAACCACGCAACGATTGGTAGGTGATTTCGACGGAGCACTCATCACGCTCGAACCGTTGTTGCGAGATGAACGTTTTGTTGATCAACTTCCTCGCACCCGAATCGAAATCGCGCGGACACACGAACTCGCTGGTGAGTTAGAATCGGCTATTTACCTCTACAATGAGCTAATTGGAGAGGAAATCGAAGCCGACGCACAGAAAAATCCGTCTTCGACACAAACTCAGCGAACAGTATCGTTTACCACTGAAGCACAAGAGGCGCATTATCGTCTTGCGCGCATCCATGAGAACACCTTTGGCGACCTCACGAGAGCCGGAGCTCTGTACGACGTCGCGTCACGCGGACGTGGACTTATGGCCGATTCCGCGAAGACGCGAAAACAAGACATCGATTCATGGACCGGCTTTCACACGGCGCTGACCGACACGAGCGACTCGACACTGACACTTCGTCAGTCTTCGATTCTGTACTCACTTGGTGAACTCTTCTTCTTTCAGCTGAACGATCCGGATTCCTCGCTTTACTACTTCGAGATGATTACGACCGAACATCCAAAGAGCATCGAACGCCCACGCGCCCTGTATGCGATCGGATGGATTCTCGCAAACGTACACGGCGATACGACAGCCGCGCGCGACGTATGGCGCGATCTTCTCGCGGATACCACACAATCGATTCTTGTAGATGAACTTCAGCGAGAGGTACGCACACTTATTGACGGTACCGATCAAGTCGAGACCGATCCGGCTGAGGAGCGCTTCCAAAGGGTGTTTGCGGCATGGTCAGAGACACTCGAAAATGATCCACCCGATCCACCGAACGATCTCGTCGACAGCGCGGCAGTTGCTCAGTGGTGGGATGATTGGAGAAACCGTCATCGCGAGCGCAGCGTCGCATACGCTCCCGAGTTGGACTCGATAATCGCTCAACACCCCGAGAGTCCGTATGCAGCGAGATCGCGGTTTATCCTCGCGTGGACCGCGGAAAACGTTCTCGAAGACACCGCGCGAGCAGCAGATCAGTTCCGGATACTGCGCGGAGACACCTTACGCGCTCCCGCAATCGCTGCTCGCGCGGACAGTATGCTGGCGCTACGATTGGCTATGCTGGCACCCGCTGCCGTCGATTCGGTGTCGTCGGATTCCACGCGGGCTGGTACAACGACACAGCCGCTCGAATCAGTCGATAGTCCGCAAACAAACACCGGCGCATCGTCCGTCCCGAACCTCGCCCCGGAACAGCGAACTCCAGAACGTCGTGCGCGTAGGCGAGATTTGAATACCCCAACGGAGTAATACAATGGCTCGAGAGCTACCCGAACCGCCGCCCGTTGAAGTGCGCGCGACAATTCGCACGAATCGGCAAGTAGCTACCGACAGTTTCAGCATGGTTCTCCATACGCCGAATATCTCGCGGATGTCGCAACCGGGCCAATTCGTACAGGTTCGCATTACCGATCAACACGATCCGCTTCTGCCACGTCCGATGAGCATTGGTATGGCGGATCCCGACGTCGGCACTATCGAGCTACTTTACAAAACCGTCGGGAAGGGCACCCGGTTGCTTGCGGAACGGTTTCCCGGCGAATCACTCCGTATCGTTGGACCACTCGGTAAGCCATTTCGACTCCCCCAATCCGGTCACGTCTATCTCGCCGGCGGCGGTGTAGGTATGCCCCCGATGCGTTTCTGCGCTACCCGAATGCCACGTGAACGTGTAACGGTCGTTCAAGGCGCAAGAAGTTCTGACTTTCTCCTCTACCGCGACGAATTAGCTGCGCTCGAGGTGGAACATCTCATTGCTACCGAAGACGGCTCCATTGGCGTACCGGGCCTCGTTACCGACCTTCTTGAGCGATTACTCGCCGAGTCATCGCGGCCGTCTGAAGTCCTCGCGTGCGGCCCGACACCCATGTTACGCGCGGTTGCTGCCGTAACGCGCGCGTATTCAATACCGTGCCAGGTTTCGCTGGAAGAACACATGGCCTGCGGTATCGGTATCTGCATGGGTTGTGCCGTACGAAACGCGAAGTCGTCGGAACCGGATTACTCTCTGGTCTGCGTTGACGGTCCGGTATTTGACGCGGACGACGTATTTACCTCTGGATTACCAAAATGATTTCACCAGAACAAGCGTTAAGGTTGCTGCAAGGACTGAGTCGTGTCGCTTCGAGTACCGGAGTGCTCCGACTCTTCGAATGGACACGTCGAGCAGGGTTGACGATCCTGCGCATGCGCCTTTCACCAACGCCGCGCGATGCGAACCCCGATGCGTGGACTCCCGATACACTGATCGACGCCCTTCAACTTGTCGCCGAGCATTACACGGTTATACCGCTTCGCGACGCCGTTGCCGCGCTCGAAGGGCGCCAATCGATGCCCGAATCACCGCTTGTCCTCACTGCATCGATCACGACTCCTCCCGGCGATTTTCCGCTTGGACGCGTATTATCAGCTGCAAATGTGCAATGCTTCGTCAGCGCGTCACCAATACTCCTCGATCGGGGCCAGCCACCGTGGCCCGTTCTTATACGCACAGCACTCGATCGCGTAACAACAGATACCGTCGACTTCTACGAACGACGATGGCCAATCGGGGGAAACGGCACCCGCGAAAAAGTCGCAAAGGAAATCATCGGTCGGATTTACGCTCTCCCGGATACCGAACGTCACGCTCGCGCGATAGATCTCATCGGGGGATGGGGAGTATCGGCCGACGCGATACGAGGCCTTCAGTGGACCGACTTCGAACGGCTTGCGAACACGGATGGCATCGAAGTAGGTGCGTGTGGCCTTATGGGTGATTCGCTTGTTCGGCAAACGGCAGATCGTGCGATTTGGGAAATGCGCGAAGCACGGTACCGTATGTCTGATCGCCTCGGACGAGAGATTAAGTATCTGGAGTACCCATGGGGTGAGACGAATCCGCTTCTCGCAATGGAAGCAAAACGCGCCGGATACGTTTGCGGCATCGGTTGGTCCACGGAACCGGCAGCAGTCCTAAATTCACCGGACGCTGATCCGTTTTCACTCGTCAGTAGGCCACTTTATCCGGGTACACGAGAAATGATTCGCACCGAACTCTCGGGACTCATGACATATCTGCGTCCTGCCGTTCGTTTCATCACGCGGAAACGACGCAAGCCAACACAGTAGCGTGGTACCCAGTCACAGAAACCACGGTAGTAATCCACTACGGGAGACGTTGTTCATGTCCGTCCGGTATCATCTCCGCTATCAGATTGCACCAGAACACGATGTCGAAAAGGTAGCGACCGATCTCGCGGCGTTTTGTCGGAAACACGCTATCGAAGAAGTCGTGTTGTTTTACGGTGCTGAGATGTTCAATAACGGGTTGCTAAGCGCCGCAGACGAAGATCGCTGGTTCGATACAATACGCCACTGCACGGAGATATTCCGCGCCGCCGAGGTTACGTGCTCGCTCAATCCGTGGATGACGGTGCTGCATACCGACCGTGGTCGTTCCATGCCCGCCGACCGGTCTTTTGCCCCAATGGTGTCTCCAAAGGGCGAGATAGCAACGGCCGTTGCGTCGTTCGCCGACACGGCATGGCGCGACTACATCGCAAACCAATACGGACGATTCGCCGAACTCGGCTTTCGCGTTGTGTGGGTTGAAGATGACTATCGCTTCCACAATCACGCACCGCTCACCTGGGGCGGAGGCTTCGAACCGGAGATGGCCGCACGGTTCTCCGAAAAAATCGGCCATCCTGTTACACGAGAACGGATCGTCGAAGCCATACTCAAGCCTGGCGAACCGCATCCGTGGCGCGCAATATGGATGGAAACATGGCGCGAGTGCCACCTCGAAGTGGCGTGCATTATCGCAAAGTCTGTTGAGAAGCACGCACCGAACGCGGCAATCGTCGGCTTGATGTCGTCACACCCCTCATCGCACAGCATCGAAGGACGCGACTGGTGGCGGTTATTTGAAGCATTCACGATCAACGGAGGTTTTGCACATCGACCACATTTCGCCGGCTACAGCGAAGGAGTTGCGCGTGGTCGAGCGCATTCGTTCATGATGCTTGACCTTCAGCGACATTACTGGGCCGATCATATTGAAGTCGCGCCGGAAATCGAGAACTTCCCGTTCACCGCGTGGAACAAGTCCGATACGCAAACATGGTCGGAAATGACGTTATCTCGGTTCTTCGGTGCTGACGCAATGTTCCTCGACCTTATGCCATTCAGTGGTACGCAGGATTTCGATCAGCGAGGGATCGGTGAGCTCCTCGACCAGAGCCAGTCGGCACTCGCGTGGATCGGTGAGCATCTCGATCGCGACCTTACGACACGCGGCGTTGGGCTACCTTGGCGCGAAGACGCCGCAGAACGCGTCCACACATCTCGCGGCGAATCGATCGACGAACTCAGTGTACATCCCTTCGACCCCGGACACCTCCTCCTTCCGTACGGGATTCCGGTCACGACCGATCCAAGCCCGGTAAACGCGGTATTCGGACGTATGGCATGGGTCCATGATGATGCGTCGCTACAGGAAATGCTCGCCGGTGGACTCATTCTTGACGGCGAAGCGGCAGAGATTCTGGCGAAACGAGGATACTCTGAGCAGATCGGCGTCGAATTCGGTGGGTGGTTCGAACGAGACACATCGCTCTATTCGGTAGAGTTAGTCGTATCCTCCGAAACCGGCATTACAGACCGTGCGACGCTCGACACGAACCTCATTCCACGTGTCGCCCATCTCGAACCTCATCCCGGCGCTACCGAGTGGACATCCGTCACTACCCCGACACTCGAACGGCTTGGCGCGGGTACCGTCGTGTACCGCAACGCACTGAGTGGACGTGTCGTCACGTTCGCCGCCCCAAATCCCGCATCACTGCCACCGAACTACATTCGGCAAACCATTGTGCACCGCGCAGTACGCTTTGCTGGGAACGACACCACACCTGAGGTATGGGTAACGGGTACACCGCTTCTCATGCCGTTGGAATTCGTCTCTAAGGACCGGTCAGCGTCGCGTCGGATCGTCGTTGTGTACAATGGCTCAACCGACGCCGGTGCACCGATCGTGCACGTCCGCGGAGCATCGAAAACACGGCCGGAAGCGACGCTTCTGAAGCCGCTCAGTGAACCGATGTCGATTGACATTACGTGCGATACGAAAGCAGACGTCACAACAATCGTTCCGTCGGTACGTATCCCTTCGCAGGGGTATTTCGTGCTTGAGTGGCGCTGATGGTTCAGGTATCGAGGAACTTGAGGAATTCGCGGCTCCGACTGTGAAGATGGCGCGGTTTCTGACCGCTCCACGTAATCTCGCTCATCGGTCGTCCACTGCGGTCGTAGAGCTCAGTCCGTCGCATGACGACCCGCGTTCGCTGCTCTTCGTCAAGTTTGAACACATGTTCGAGAACGAACATCGGATTGATGTTGTTCCCTTCTGAATCGTTCAACCGTCCGACGATAGCAGCGACACTATCGGAACCTTCACGTCGAGTCCCGTGTGCGAGTATGGCTCGCTTGAGGTCAATGACGCGCTCCTTCCCCTTCGCGTTTACACGCGTCACCTCGAGTTTTTCCGAGGAATCGAACTCGCGCAGTCTCGCAGCAATCTCCTCTGCTGATAGAACACTGTCCTCGAATACGAACTCATATTGAGCCGCGCCGATAATTGCCGATATCGCGTCGGATTTCTCGCCAATTCTTGCCGCCGCGAGTACCCGAAGTCCCTCTGGGAGCGTGTCGTTTAGTATCCCAACAAGATCGTCGACGCCTTCGTTCAATTCGAGATCAAGGTATTCATCCGCACTGGTGCAACCGTGTGGCACCGGTGGCCCGAATCCTACCTTGGGACGCGGCGTGTACCCGTGTGACATCGCCACATCAAGCTCTCCGATTTCGAATGCGCGATGAAACGTGCGCATGAGATCCGAATGCCCGACAAACCGGAACGGCTCACCGACTTCGTACCGAATACGGTACGTGCCGCCGCCGAAGCCCTGTCCGGGAATCGTGTCTGATGGCTTCTGTATTGACACGGTATAACCTTCCTTCTCAATCGGTAGCGTCACGCGTGTTCGCGTTTTCGTAAGCACATTGTCGTCGGGCATTCCTGGGATACCACACGCGTTACATTGACCATACCGACAATCGACTGTTCGCTGTTCTTCGAGTGCACGCTTCCATTCCAGCTTGAGATACCGTTTGGAAACACCGATATCGATAACGTCCCACGGGAGCACCTCGTCGAGATCGCGGTCTGTGAGATACTGGTTCGGATTCACTCCCGTCGTCGCGAAGGCTTCATGCCACCGATCCAGATTCGCCCATTCGGTCCATCCGTCGAATCGCGCGCCTTGCTTCCACGCTTCGTGAATCACAGTGCTCTGTCGTCGATCGCCGCGACTCATGACCGCTTCGAGCCACGCTTCATCCGGCCGATGCCATTTCAGATTCACTGAGCGATGAGTAAGATGCGTCTGCAGATACCGTACCCGCTCTTTGAGTTCATCGACTCCCGCAAACGCACTCCATTGAAACGGCGTAAACGGCTTCGGCACGAAGCAACCGATCGACGCATTCACTCGCGCATCGGGTCGTACCGAGCGTCCGACATTCGCGATCTCGTTTGTGAGATCAACAATGCTCTTTACGTCGTCTAAGGTCTCCGTTGGTAACCCAATCATGAAATACAGCTTGATGAGTCGCCAACCCTTCTCAAACGCGACGCGCGCGGCTCGTATCATATCTTCGTTCGATATGTTCTTGTTGATTACTCTGCGTAACCGCTCTGAACCGGTTTCCGGCGCAAATGTAAATCCGTTCTTTTTCACCTCGCCGGCTTTTTCGCAGAGGTGAAGAGAAAACTGATCGGCCCGTAGACTCGGCAACGAGATACTTACACCGCGATCTTTGAACGCACTCGACACTCGCTCAACGAGTTCTTCCGCGCGGGAATGGTCTGCAGTCGAAAGTGATAGGAGCGCGATATCGTCCCATCCACCCGACTCAACGCCACACCGAGCGATCTCGATGACCTCTTCGGGCGAACGTTCGCGAACCGGTCGGTAGAAGAACCCCGCCTGACAGAAACGGCATCCCTGTGTACACCCACGTAGAACTTCGACGCTCAGGCGATCCTGCGCGACTTCCATCACCGGCACGAGGGGTTTATCGGGGGCGTACTCCGGTTTGAGCTCACGGATGATGTGTCGTTGAACCGGTAAACGTGCGGAGTCACTCAGCGCGACGAATCGCTCTATCGCGCTATCATCTCCGCGTTCGACACGGTAGAACTGAGGGACATAGATTCCTTCAATACGCGCGAGCGATTCGAGCAGGGTGTGTCGCTCGCCACCCAATTCGCGACGCGCTTTCACCGTATCGATGATCCGATCGATCGCCTCTTCGCCGTCACCGATGAGAAACGCATCGAAAAAGTCGGCGATCGGCTCGGGGTTCGCCATCGTCGCGCCGCCGCCAATGACGATCGGATGCTCGTCGACTCTATCTCGCGCGTAGAGTGGTATGCCGGCGAGATCGAGCATGGTGAGAACGTTTGTATACGTGAGCTCGTAGGAAAGCGAAAAGCCGACAAGATCGAACGCGCGGAGTGGCATGCGTGATTCGAGACTGAACATGGGAACGTCCGCGCGACGCATCTCGCGTTCCATGTCTGGCCATGGGCAATACGCACGCTCGGCAAGCGCATCGTCGCGCCGGTTCACAAGATGGTACAGGACCTTCATGCCCGTATTCGACATGCCAATCTCATACACCTCGGGAAAGCAGAGCGCTACTGTAACGCGGTCGTCCGTCCATTCCTTCCGCACGCGATTCCGCTCATTCGCAACATACCGACTCGGCTTTAGTACGCGCGGCAGTAGATGGTTTATTTGAACCGGAATCCGTGTTCGAAGTCTTTGAAGAGGATTATTCACCTACACTCCGAGATTGAATGCGAGTAATACCAAAATCAGGCGGGCAATTTCCTACTGTGTGTGCAAACGATAACGTTATCGGTGGTTGCTTTTTTTACCTCACACCATCGAAGCGGCCAACTCGATCTCTCGTTCGTAGAGTTCGACGTACCGCGAGACGATCTTGTCGTGTGTGAAGCGTTCGTGCACTCGCTGGACCGACGCATCGGATATCCGCTTCGCGAGAGTTTGATCGACGAGCAGTTCGACCCCGTGTCCCGCCATGTGCTCGATATCACCGATCTCGGCGAGATATCCCGTCTCGCCGTTGACGATCACCTCGGGAATACCACCCGAGCGCGACGCTACGACGGGAACGCCACACGCCATCGCTTCAAGTGCCGCCAGTCCGAAACTTTCTGACTGACTCGGGAAGACGAACAGGTCTGCGATACTGAGATATTTTTCGATCTCGTCTTGCTTACCTAAAAACCACGTATCGTTCATCACGCCAAGCTTCGTCGCGAGCTGTTGCGCCGGCATCCGCATCGGACCATCACCGATCATAAGCAGCTTTGCCGGCACCTTTTCGCGTATACGAGCGAATACGCGGACGACGTCCTCGACGCGCTTTACGGGCCGGAAGTTGGATATATGAACGACAATTGGCTCGTTTTTCGGCGCGTACTTGAGACGAAACGCCGACTCCATCTCCATGCGGTAGAACCGTTTCGTATCCACCGAGTTGTGAATCACATCAATTGGCCGCTCGATCTTGAACTCGCGAATCGTTTCGTCCTTCAGCCACTGGCTCACCGTTGTCACGGCGTGCGATTGCTCGATGGAAAAACGTGTGATCGAGTAATATGACGGGTCCTGTCCGACGAGGGTGATATCGGTTCCGTGAAGCGTCGTAACAACGCGGACATTTTTCTTATAGCAAAGTTGGCGGCCGAGGTATGCTGCCGTTGCATGCGGGATCGCGTAGTGCACGTGAAGGAGATCAAGTGCCTCGGTGCAGAGCACCTCACCCATTTTCGCCGCAAGCGATAACGTAATCGGCGTGTGCTCGAAAAGTGGGTAGTGCATGATGTCGACTTGATGGAAGTAGATGTTCGGATCGGCTTTTAGGCGATACGGCCGTTCGAACGTGATGAAGTGGACCTGATGACCTCGTTTGGCCAACGCCATACCGAGTTCAGTTGCAACAGTTCCCGATCCACCGTATGTATGATGGCACGTAATGCCGATTTTCACTATGTATCCTCCGCGTATTCGAGTCGCGCAAAGATAATCGATTGCTTTCCGACTCGCGTTCAGCGTTCTTTAAAACACAGACTAAGATTTCTTCCGATCCGCTTTTCAAACCGTACCGTGTTCTCGTGTCAGGAGACGAAGTCCCATGGCGAAGCATGTGAACGTTATCGCGCATCGAGGGGCTTCCCATGCCCGTCCGGAAAACACACTTCCCGCTTTCGAACACGCTATCGAACTCGGCGCCGATCTCCTCGAGTTCGACGTCAGACTGACCGCAGACGGTCACGCGATTATTATGCACGATGCTTCTGTTGAGAGAACCACAAATGGCACCGGCGCGGTTCGCAGCCTCACACTCGACGAGATCCGAAAACTCGACGCGGGATTGAAGTACGGAACGCTCTACAAGGACATTCCCGTTCCGACACTCGACGAGGTGCTTGAACTCGCGCGTCCGAGCGGCGTTGGCCTCGACGTGCAGATTTATGCGACCGAGGATAGTCGCGACGGGCTCACGAAAGCGGTAGTCGAAGCGCTCAATCGTCACGGTTACGACGATCGCGCGTTCATCGCCGCCGAAGAGGACGTCGTTCTCCTCGCGCGTGAGCTTGATCCGAACCGACCAATCTGTAATCTCACCGGTCAGCGTGACGCAAAATCACTCGATCGCAACAAGAAAACCGGCAGCACCACCGTACAAGCGTTCGCGAAATACGTTACACCGCAGTTCGTTGAAAAAGCGCACAAAATGGGCATCGTGGTGAACGTGTTCTACGCGGACCACGTGAACGAGATGCGCCGTCTTATCGATTGCGGTGTCGACGGTATTCTCACGAACGAGCCGGAGATGTTGCTACGGGTACTTGGTCGTCTCCCCGACTCTCCATAAATCTGATTTGCCGTTTCGCTAAATGTCTTCGTAAGAAATACGCGCGTGCGGTCCTTCGAACTCCTTAAGTAAGTCGAGTTTGTCGAGCAGCTTACAGAACGGCAGCATGTAGCGGAACCATTGCATCGAGTGTGCGTCGCGTCGGTACCATCGAGCCTCTTCCACAAGCGCCCCATCGACCTCACGCAAGAACAAACCTGGCTGCAGATCGGCATATGACGTCGGTCCCGCGATTGCCATATGCCGAATCCCCAGTTCGAGAAACTGCTTGTCGCCGGTCCATTGATACACGTATGCCGCAGGTTCCAGCGCGAAAAGGCTCATCATCAGGTGATGATTCTCCGGCAGTTCCTTGTACCAAAGGAATCCTTCGGGTGCCATGAGATGCTCATACTGGTCGCGCAGCATGTGAATCGCGAGGTCTTTCCATCGTTCGTCACCAGAGATATCTACCAATCGCTTCAAGCCATTGATCGCGATGTCCGTCATGAATCCCGCGCGGTACGGAAAACCATACGAGACACTCTCCGTGAGGTGACCGATGCCTTCCTCAATACGACTCGCAATCCCCTTCGCGTGCTCAACACTCGCGTCGAGATAACGTTTGTCATGCGTGAACTCGTAGAGCGCTGTCAACGCGATCAACGCCCAACCGGATACTCGCGCCGCCGTTCGGTCATCATACAGACGTTCGCGATTCTCTTTTGTCCACCGGAGCAGATGCTCACCGAGTGCGAGTGCGTGCTCTTTGGGATACTCGAGACCCGTCAGCAGATGGTACAGAATGAGCCCTTCCACCCACTCGTGACTCGGATCAACACCGCCACCCGGTGGACCGATATGGTCCGCACTGTGATAGACCTGACCACCGACACGCATTTCGTCGTCAGGGTCGTGGTGAACGGTATCGACGTCCATCATATGCCATATTGTCGGCTCGACATCGTTACGCCACACGAGCGGATCGCCGCTGCGAAGGAACTGAATCATCGACATATACGGCAAATCGTACTCGTTGTTCACCCAGACGATCGCTTCGTTCTCACGCGTCTTCCGACCACGACCTTGCGCCGTGTACGAAGGGCTCGGCGCATCTCCGAAGTTCAACATCCCGTATGACCGCGCACGTTGGCGGAAAAGCCGTGTAACGCGCGATTCGAACGCCGGGTACTTCTGCGGTTTGGCTGCGAAAAACGCGGGTATCGCCTCGGTCGATTCGATGTATTCCGGTGGCACCACCGGTGTGATAGGACGCAGCATAGGGGCAACCTCAGGCATCGCCGCGTCGTAGCTCTCCGCCGGTGGACTGAAACGGAATATCAAATCATGGGACTTCGCCATTCCGCGTCGGAACGACCATGTTCCAGCCGTTTCCGGCCAGATGTCGTAGCGAAGCGCATGCCCATAGTAGTGAACCGCTTTCGGATAACAGAAATGTGCCCACTTTGGCAGCGTTAGTACCATCCGCTTCGCGTCGCCCACGAGAAGAAAGGGCTCCATTTGCACTTCCGCGCGGATGGTGTTCAGGTTGCCCGACTGCCGATGTCCGTCGGTGGCGCGGGTTTCCAACCCGTCGGTCGTTACGGTTACCCAGCCTTCGGGCATCGTGTATTTCGTACTGTCGGTTCCAACATACGCCCACGAGTCCTTCGGGTTAAAGTCGACCGGTTGCGCTATTTGTACGCTACTGATCGGTACGTCACCATCTTCTCGATTCGTAATGGTATATGTCCAATGAAGCACCGGCTGTTTCGCGTACAAGGTAAGTCGGAGCACGTAGTCGACCGCTGAACCATTCGCGTCGCCATGCTGACCACTGATCGCGACAACCGACCGCTGCGGGCCGCGTTCTTCCACCTCGATATTGGTCTCGCTCTCCGCGACATCGAGAATTCGTCCGAGCGGTTGACGTATTTGGATTGTTCCCGAATGACTGATATAGTCGACGCCGTGCGCGCGAAGAGACCGAACGAGACCACCTGTATCAGCGGCGAGGTCGCACCGCAGAGCGCCGGTATCGATCGTCAAACTCTCGCCCGCCCATTCGATCCGTATTCCGTCTTTTACATCAGCGCCGACCGGATCCTTGGTGACTTCAACTTCCAAATCGACGTGTTCGCGCGGTGCGAGATCGACCGGGAAGTCGAGGAGAAGCCACTTGATACTCTTATCCGGCCATGTTACGAGAACCTTTCGCTGGCACGGAATCTCACCGGCACGCGGGTCTCGCACAATGACTTGCCGCTGAGCGTTTACCAGTCCGCGCGCGAACGGAACGCTTACGGTGATCGGCCAATGCTTTCGATATTGATTCGATGATTCCCAGAGATGGATCGTGGTGACTACGGGCATCTGTTTCTCCGATACGGTGTGTTGACCGAGTACGTTAACCGACCTATTGACCGTTAACCGATCTGCTCGGACCCGGAATGTCATGGTGTTCCGGAATCTTCCCCGTTATACGCGATTGTTTCGCCGAACCACGTCTGATCGGGCGTGCGATGAGTACGGTGTCTCGCTTGAAATGCTCGTCATCTCGATTGGGATAGTCGGTTGTGTAGTGAAGCCCCCGACTCTCTTTCCGCTCCATTGCGCATCGAACGACGAGTGACGCAACACTCGCGACATTCCGCAGCTCGATAAGGTCAGCTGTCACATGCGCACGACGATAGAACTCCTCGACTTCGGTCCAGATCAACTCGAGACGATGGTGGGCACGACGAAGTCGAACGTCTGACCTCACGATGCCAACATAGTCCCACATGAGATCACGGATTTCGTCGAGGTCGTGGCTCATGAGTACCCATTCCTCGACGTCGAATGTATCCGAGTCATCCCACTCCGGAACGTCTGGCATCGCTTGTGCCGATTTCCGCTCGGAAAGCGCCGCGACGATTGCCCGGTTTGCAAAAACCACTGCCTCAAGCAAACTGTTCGAAGCGAGGCGGTTGGCACCGTGGATGCCTGTTTGGGCAACTTCACCGCAAGCATACAGGTTTTTGATATCGGTTCGCGCGTCAATGTCCACAACCACACCACCACACATGTAGTGTGCCGCGGGAACGACTGGTATTGGCTCTTGTGTGATGTCGATACCGCGTTGTAAGCATGTTTCGTAAATCGCCGGAAAGTGCTCTCGCGTTTCATCCGCATCTTTGTGTCGAATATCGAGATAGACACATTGTGCTCCCGTTCGCTTCAATTCGCGATCGATTGCGCGAGCCACGATATCTCGCGGTGCGAGTTCGGCAAGCTCATGCACACCAACCATGAAGCGGTCGCCTTCCTCGTTGAGGAGATGAGCGCCGTATCCGCGGACCGCTTCACTAATGAGCCACGGTGGATTCCCGGGATCGTAGAGCATCGTCGGATGGAACTGCATGAACTCGAGATTCGCGATACGTGCTCCTGCGCGGTACGCCATAGCTATCCCGTCGCCCGTCGCGATATCCGGATTCGTTGTATGACGCCAGACCTGCCCCGCTCCACCGGTAGCGAGTACAGTCGTTCCGGCGAGGAAACGTCTGACACTTTCGGCGTGAGAATCGAGAACATACGCACCCCAGCAGGTCGGCCGTCGACCGGGGCGAACCCCGGGTACGTGATGCTCAGTAATCAGGTCTACAGCAGCGTGATTTTCGTAAATCTCAATATTCGGGTGACGTTCCGCCGCAGCGAGGAGCGCACGTTCGATTTCTGCCCCGGTTAAGTCACGTGCGTGAACAATGCGGAAATGTGAATGACCACCTTCTCGACCAAGCGCAAGTGAGCCGTCCGGGTTACGTGTGAATTCGACGCCCCATTCCACAAGCTGCCGCACAATGGACGGTCCCTCGTACGTGACGAGCCGTACTACTTCGAGATTATTCAACTCGACGCCGGCCGTGATGGTATCCGCCATGTGCAGTTCGGGTGCGTCCAGCGAACCCATTGCAGCGGCGATCCCGCCTTGTGCGCGGTTCGTGTTCGTATCGTCTTTTCGACGCTTTGTCACAATCGCGACGGTGCCATGTTCCGCCGCTCGGAGCGCAAAAGAGAGGCCGGCGATACCGGTGCCAATAACGAGGAAATCAGTGTGGACACTCATTCAGTGTTCCATCGGTTGGTATGTCAGGAGGATATTAATGCCGACCGGTGAAGGTACCGGCGGACAGCCGATGCGCCAAGGGAGCGCATGTAAAATGCCCTATTTGTGGGCTATGACCGTGCGATACCGCGTCCGGGATTCCGAATCGTCAGAACGGGACACGGGGCTTTGCGTACGACACGCTCCGCAGTGCTACCCAACAGCGCATGCTCCAAGCCGCTGTGACCGTGCGTCGCGAGTACGATAAGGTCCGTACCCCGATCCGTAGCCACTTTCACGATCTCTTCCGATGCCTTCCCGCGTTTGATAATCGGCACGATCTCAATTCCTTCGCGCTGTTTTTGCGGAATCAAAGCGCGCAGACTCTCTTGCGCCGATCGCATCGCTTCATCGGCAAGGCTAATCGCTCCGTAGGGCAACTCGAGGACGTGGAGAATGTCGAGACGCGCATTGTACTTTTTCGCGAATTCGATCGCATACGGTAGCGCGTACTTCGATATTTCGCTGAAGTCCGTTGGGTGGAGAATCGCGTTGAATTCGATCACGGCAAACCTCCGGTTCAGCAGCGGACTGCGTTACGCGGCGTACCGCACTTGTCTACAATCCGTACACCACTGTCGGTAACCACGAGAAATATACATCACGAAACACACCGAGTCACGTGCACGTTAGATATCCCATGGCATATGATCCGCATCGTTCTGAGTACGAAACGGATGTGCCAACGCGGCGACGACTACGCTTGCGACAGGTGCAGTATGGAGAGCCTCTGCGCACGAGGCCACAGTCGCACCCGTAGTGATTACATCGTCGACGAGAAGCACCCGTTTGCCGGCTATAGCGGCGCGATTATCCACGGCGAACGCGCCTGTCACATTCGCTGCGCGCTTTGCCGGAGACGCGAGTTGCGCTTGCGGTTTCGTGTTCCGCGTTCTACGGAGTCCGTCGACGACCAACGTTTTGTCGAGTTCAACCGCGACGGCGTGCGCGAACTGCTCCGACTGGTTGAATCCTCGATCTCGTCGCCGGTACGTGCTCAATGGCACCGGTACGACGACGTCCGCTTGGTGTACAAACGGATTCGATGCGATGCCTTCCGCGAGTGCTTGCCCGAGCATCGGTGAAACATGCTGTCGTCGGTGGTATTTATGCGCGATGATCCACGGTCGTACCGATCGGTATTCGCATACGATTACTCGCGCATCAATGCTTTTCGGGAGAACGCCGCATTCGGAACAGGAATCGGTTTCGTCAGCGGTTTGCGAAGAACATCGAAGGCACCGCGGTTTTTCGAGAGGGCGAAGTCCAGACGCACACTGTGTGCAGACGAAGCCGGATCGATCGACACGGCCTTCGCACACAAGACATACCGGCGGCCAAACGGCATCTGCAACCGCTGTGACCGCCGTTGTTATCGCGCGGTTTAGCGTTTGAACGCAAGTGCGAGCGCGAAGCGTGACGTGATTGTCACATCGCGTACGACGTTCCATGCAGCTCGAAGCCAGTTGACCCGGAGGATCGCGCCACGGCGAATCTGCTCACGGGTTGTTTTCCAGTAGTTGTCGAGGTCCTGTCGAGTATACGTCCAACGAAGCGATAGAATGTTCATCCGACCGAAAAACAGGCGTACGCGCGACGGGGCACGACCGGTCGCGGCGACAAATGCCTCCTGCCAATCGGAAACATGCAATCTCGCACGAGCCGTCTGGCGAGCAACTGCGTTGAGAAAATCCGCAACCTTGATTTCCGTTTCCGTCCGACGACGCGTTTGAAGCCAGAGCTCCTGCAGTTCGTACATCAGCTTGAACCGCATCTTCATATCATGCGCAAACTCTCGGACTCGACCAGCCCAGTAGCGAACCACCGGTTGCCGGGCAACCTCTGGGCGGTGATTACGACGTCCCTTTATCCGAACGAATCCGGTCACCATCGGGTGCGTACCGTCCACAAGGATCGAGTGCTTATACCACATGTAATTTCCGAAAAGACTCCAATACAATCGACGAGATATTGCTCGGAGCGAACGCTTCATGTGGTCGATGGTGTAGAAATCGTGCCACGCATCCTGATATGCACCGACCCATTCCTCCCGCGTCATCCGAGGATGGTCCATCGCGGCATGAAACGAGTCGTAATTGTTGAAATCGGTATCGAGATTCGCACCAGTCTCCACCGCCCGCTTATGGTCAACCGAACCGGGTAGCGGCGTGAGCATGAAGAACGATGCCTGTTGGATTCCAACTTCCTCCGACAAGCGGCGTACGTCCTCGCGTACCGATTCAGGAGTATCAAAAGGAAAGCCGATAATGTATCCCACGTGCGTCGCGACACCGGCGTCGTGCCATGTTTTCGCCATGTGAGCGTAATCAGATACGTCGTTTTGTGTTTTTCCCGCTGCTTTCAAGTTTTCCTGATTGATACTCTCCATACCGATAAACACTTGCGAACAACCAGCGCGGCTCGCGAGTTCAACAAAACCGGGGATTCGATACGCGATCGTATCGATCTGCATCATAAACCCGATATTATACCCCTGCTCGCGAACAGCGATCAACTCTTCAAGAATCGGTCGCCAATTCTTGTTACGCGAAAAGTTGTCGTCAGTGAAGAAGTAATGCGTGATGCCCTTTGCGTAATTGTCGATGAGGATGTGGCGCATGTTCTCCGCCTCACGACACCGCATTTTGCGCCCTTGAACGTTGATAATCGTGCAGAAAGAGCAGTTGAACGGGCATCCTCGACTCGTATCGATCGTCCCCATGTAGCGAATGGCGAACTTCTTCATGTAATCCTTCGACACACGGGGAAGCGGCTTACGCGCGAGATCCGGTGGCGAAGTCAGGAAGTTATAGAGCGGCTGCAATCTATCGTTGACAACATCGGAAAGAAGCCCGGCCCATTTGTCTTCCACTTCGCCGGCGACAACGGTGACTCCCATGTCGATCATCTGGGTAATATCAGGCGTCAACTGCGGAAACATCGCGATCATTCCGCTGACGTGGAATCCACCGACCATCACGTTGACGCCGCGCGAACGAAGCTCGCGAGCGAGATCCCGTGCTCGCGCGAACTGGTTCGATTGTACACCCACCAAACCAACGATGAGTCGCACGTTTTTGTCGCGTGACCATCGAGCGATACGACGTACCGGCACGCTTTCTACCGTCTCGTCAAACAGTCGCGTTTCGACTTCGATATGCTCGCCGAGGAGCTTGCGATCCGCAACATCTCCGGTAAGTCCATCGAGACAAGCGAGCGTGTTACTCGGCAGAACGCCTCGCCAGTGCCGCACAATGTACCCGTCGTCGTCGTATCGAGATGGTTTGATCAACGTAACGATCAAGCGCTTTACACTCGGCGGCGCCGGGTCAATATGAGATGAATCCTCAACTTCGTCGATGCTTTCGTTCGTGCGGATGATACTTACCATATGTCGTGCCTTTTCGATTCGGCGATTGACGTCGAACGGGAGAAGAAGACGGTTGGCAGGGGAGTAAGACCATACTCCTATTGGGCTGACTCCTCAGATCAGTTTGAGTATACACCCGAACCGCGAAGGGCGCAACGATTTCACGTAACACGTAATAGAGTTTGCGGATACGGATTGACCGCACGTAGAGAAGAAATCGGGGTCTGTCGAGAGCGCCGGGTCGCGCTCTCGACAGACGGCAACGATATCCCGCTTATTCGGTCTTCGCGAGAGGAGCAACTTCGAAGAGACTGCGTGAGAGCGGCTCGGCGTGCTGAGTCGGCGTACGGTCGTCGTAACCAAGGAGCCAACGTGTCGCGATAAACTCGATCGGTCCGAGCATAATAGCGAGCGCGGCGTCCACGTCGACGTCGCGTAATCCACCTTCGCGTTTCACGTCCTTAATGAGATCACGTACGACCGTATGGTAGCGGTCCCACACACGTCCCGCTACTGTCCGCAGCGCCATGTTGTTCTGGCGCAGTTCAACGAAGAACACCTGCGCGAGGTCACGACGCTCTTCGAGAAAACGAAGGTACTCCGTAACGAAGCTTTGAATCTTTTCGGCAGGTGTTGCAGCCGAATACACGGCCGGCATCACGTTCAATGAGAACTCGTCGAGGAACGTCTCGAGCGTCGCAACGAGAAGGTCGTCCTTCGAGTTGAAGTACAGGTAGAGAGTTCCCGCCGCGACGCCGGCGTGCGCAGAGACTTCGGCTGTTGTGGTGTAGAAAAATCCCTTTTCGGCAAAAAGCTCCACCGCGGCGCCGATCAGCCGCTCACGTTTGTTGCCCGTTCGTGGTCGCGACATCGAATACTCCTTTGAAAAAGAACTCTATCTCATGTACTGGAAACACTTCACGTTTACCACGAGCAACACGAAACAGATACACACCAGTTTGTTACACGTGCGCGTATCAAAATGGCGCAACATAACATTCACTCTATGCCGTCACCATGGTCACAAATACGATGCGACAACACGCGTTGAATCTTCCTCACCTTGCGGCCGTCTCGTATTAGGAGAGTGAGCTATCACACATCAATCTGTCTGCCGCTATAGAACGCAAATTCCGCTTCTATATGAACATGCGGCAATTTTCGTACCGTCAACTCATGTTTGCGAAGCCGACGCCAACGTTTGATAGAAAATGCACGTACCGGCATTTCCACCCGGTACGAGACGGAACATATTACATATTCACCGTTCATGCGTAGATGCTCGCATCGATTTCGACAGGAGATCAAGTATGTCGAACGCGAAGACCGTGTATATCATGGTCGATTACGAAGGTGGCGCCTGTATCGTCGGCATACCAGGACTGTCGCTGACGGAGAGTACTGACCAATTCGAGCTTGCACGACGCGTCATGACACGCGAAGCAAACGCGGCCGCCGAAGGAGCGTTTGCCGCAGGTGTTGATCGCGTGATCATCAACGACGCGCACGGCAGTGGTATCGGCCTTCATTACGAAGATCTCCACCCCGACGTGGAAGTGCTCCTCGGCTCACCTCGTCCGAATCGGTATCCGGGAATGGATAGAGGATGTATCGGCTTGTGCTTCGTTGGCTACCACGCGATGTCTGGCACTGCTGACGCGGTGCTTTCACATTCCTATTCGTCGAAGAGCACACATCGCGTGTGGATAAACGGCGTCGAATACGGTGAAGTTGGTATGGACGCGGCGTATGCGGGAACGCTGTACGGAGTACCGACGATCTTTGTTTCAGGCGATGACAAGGTCGTCGCCGAAGCGAATGCGCTCATTCCCGGAGTGGAGACTGTTACGACAAAACAGGCGTTCGGACGGCACTGTGCGCTCAGTCTCACACCGGAGAAAGCGTGTCGGCAAATTCGTGACGGGGTGAAAGCTGCCGTGCAACGGGCCGATGAAATCGCGCCGTTGGTATGGGAAGGACCACTCGAGGTCCGTCGCCAGTATAAGCACGAACACTTGGCCGAAGCGTCCGCGAAACAGCCGAATTCGCAGCGAATCGACGGATTCACGGTGGTACAACGTGTCCCAACCGTTCGCGAACTACTCGATTGATTGTTTTGCACTCTGAGAAGGACTACCCATGACGAATTCACTCGACCTCGTGCTCGACGCAAAGGCGGTTCTTGGTGAAGGTGCGATCTGGTCCGTACCAGAACAGCTACTTTACTGGGTCGATATTGAGGGAGAACGCGTACACGTGTTCGATCCGGCAACTAGATCGAACCGTACGTTCGACATCGGTCAACCCGTCGGCACCGTTGTGCCTCGAGCGTCCGGAGGCGTTACGCTCGCCATTCACCACGGATTCGTCCATCTCGATCTCTCGACCGGTGTGCTGGAATTCATTGTGGATCCAGAGCCCGACTCACCGAATCGATTCAACGACGGGAAGTGTGATCCGTCTGGTCGTTTCTGGGCTGGAACCATGCCCTACGACCCGGGAGCTCCGCCGGACGGTGCTGCACTTTGGTGCCTCCACCCGAACGGTACCGTCGAACGCAAAGTGACCGGTGTTCGCTGCTCGAACGGAATTGCGTGGAGCCTCGACGCGACAACGATGTACTACATCGACACGCCCACGAGCGAAGTCCGCGCATACGATTTCGATAGCGCCACTGGTGCCATTTCGAATCCACGTGTCGCGATCTCAGTGCCGCGTTCTGATGGATGGCCCGACGGAATGACAATCGATGCCGAGGGTATGCTCTGGGTCGCGCACTGGGATGGCTGGCAGGTCGTCCGCTGGAATCCGAATTCCGGTGAAAAAATGATGACAATTCGTGTTCCAGCCGCGCGCGTTACGTCCTGCGCATTCGGTGGACCGGATCTACTCGACCTCTACATAACCACGGCACGTAGCGGTCTTGCCGAAGAGCAACTCGCAAAACAACCTCACGCCGGAGGAATATTCAGAGTTCGACCGGGGGCACGAGGCGTCCCATCGTTTGCATTCGCCGGGTAAGAAAGCGACCCAACGCATGGGTTCAGTCCCGATGGAGATTGACATATGTTTCGGGTGTCGAAACGATCGATCAACCACGAGAGGAGCGGACGGTGATGGCAAAGAAAGACGTATTACGGTTCGGTGTTATCGGCGTGAATGGTATGGGATTCGGTCATGTGAAAACGTGTATCGCGTCTCCCGCGGCAGAACTCGTCGCTATTTGCGATATCGACGAGGCGATCGCTCAACAGCGGCGTTCGGAAGCCGGCGTCGATGTCCCGATCTACCGAGACTACCAGGAGATGATTGCGCAGGAACGGCTCGACGCGGTCGCACTTGGCACGCCACATTATCTCCATGCTCCCATGACGATCTACGCTGCAGACCATGGTCTCCACGTGCTCACTGAAAAACCACTGGCAATCAGTGTCGCGCAGTGCGATGCAATGATCGAAGCGTGTAAACGGAACGGCGTTGTCCTTGGTGTTGGGCACCAACGCCGCTGGTCGAGCGCGATTCGGGGGCTTCGTCGTACAATCAACGATGGTTCACTCGGCAGACCGATGCGCTTTTTCTACAGCACCGCAAGCATACGGCACGAAGGCTATTACGCCAGCGGTGACTGGCGCGGCACATGGGCGCAAGAAGGCGGCGGCGCGCTCATCAACCAGTTCGTGCACGATCTCGACGTGCTCTGCTACCTCATGGGACCTCCTGAAACGGTCATGGCGTATTCCGCGAACTGGGGTCACAAAAACGAAGTTGACGACCTCGATCTCGCCATCGTGAAGTTCCAGAGTGGATGGGTCGGAACCATCAGCTTCTCGCTCGTCTCGGCGGGTGGAAACGGCGGGATAACAAACGTCTGGGAGGGTGATGAGGCCGTCATTCGCGGTAATCAGATCGCAAAACGAAATATGCCGGCCGCGAAGTTCATTGCAGAATCGCCCGACATGAAGCCCGAACTCGGCGAATGGCAGGACATCGCACCTGTCGGCCTTCCCAAACAGGGACGCGATCTCTACTACGAGAACTTCTTGAATGCGGTGAATGGAGTCGAGCCGTTCGAAGGTACGGGCGAAGAATGCCGTTGGGCCGTGGAACTGGACAACGCAATCTTCCTATCCGCAATAACGGGGAAACGAATCTCCGTTCCGGTCGATCGCGCGGAGTCAACGCGAATGTTCGACGACCTTGTCGCAAAACGCGCCGCGTTGCCACGTATGCGGTGAAAGCAATTGGGACGCTGTAGCGTAAAAAACCGGCTCTCATCAGTGTATGGACAAGAGCCGGTTTTGCTGTACACGAGTAGTCGCTACCTCGAGAACGCCTGAATACCCGGTTGTCCCCACATGATCTGCCACGTGCGTTGACCGAGATCGGTGTCTACGATGATTTGGAGACTCCGGTACGCGTTCTCTACGCGAACCCCCGGATCGACCGCTTGACTATCGTGTCCAAGCCGCATAGCGACGGCGATCTGCGTCGTACGCTGCCGAATCAACGGGCTGACGGAGAGCGTCCGACATGCATGGTGAGCCGGACCACTGCGCGCTCCATAGATCGCGTCGAGTTGAGTCTCTTGTGCGATAAGCCCGTCGTCGCTGAAGGGCTCAAGCCACTTCATCGTCAATGATGGCCCTGATTTTGGTCCAGTAACCCATGTGGGCCACGCCCGATCGCATGACTCTCCCGGCAATCGGCGAACCGGATACGGCAGGACGACGCGCCACTCGATACGCGCCGGATCGTGTGAGCGGATGTCGTCAATCACAATAACACGATCGGGTCGGATCAGCAGCGTGTAGCGGACGAACATCTCGAGTTGCGGATACGACTCTGACGAATCGACTGTCGCAAAAGCCCACCCCGGCATCGAGTCTGTCGCCGGAAAGTCGCCGCTACCGACGATCTTTCCGTGGCGTTCCGGTCCCCATTCCTGGCCGCGGCCGTCGGCGAGAATCGTGCTGTGGCAGGCAGTGTCGAGTCCCGGGTAATCATACCGGTGTTCTGCGTAGTTGAAGAAGTATGTACCGGTTGCGTAGTCCCAATGACCTGCGTCACCGATCAAAGAATGCCCCGCGACATCGATGACGAACGAGCCGTGATCAAGATGCGTGTGATTGGCAAGTGTGTCACCCGCTTTCACACCGACGATGAGGTCGTCGTCGCCCCATCCCGCACGCAATACAGCCACTTCCGTACCCCGAAAGTGCTTCACCTTGGGAAGTGTGTCAAACGGAACCGGCTCGAGGCTCGGATCTTCCCAGAACAGCGTGTCGAGTGTTGGTTGGGCTGGGAACCGGCGGACGTATTCCTGCCAATCGCCACGCTGTGTGATATTCGCGAGTCGTGCCATAAGATGGGTGGCGTTGATCTTCTCTCCGCAATCTCCCCAATGATAGACGCGACCATCCGGCCACGTGAGAAACACGGCAAAATCTCCAGTCTTCTGGAGATACGGATGACTGAACAGATCGACTGCACCATCGGTCGCACGATGGAGAGCGTCGATGAATTCAACCGCTTCACCGATACCGTAGCGCCAGTAGCTCACTCCTTCGAACCATCCACCGTCGACGTCGCCATTGTCGAGAATGACAAACGAGCCGATCATTCCATGCTTTAGCGCACGGCGGAGCAAGTCATCAGGAAGTGAATCCATGACACTCAGTGCCGCGATGCCGTAGCTACCATCCAGAACCGTGCGCCAATTGTGTGTGCTGTACGTCCACCATTCCGAGTGTGCGTCAGATATCTCGACGAACCGCCTCGTCTCGCCGACAAGGTACGCGATGAGCCGATCACGACGCGCGGTATCGAGCCAACCGTCAAGTCGGTCGCGCATGACCGCGAACGATCGAACGACAGCCGCGCTACGGAGATCGAGTGTAAGTGGTTGATGCTCCGGACCGATCCAGTTCGGCCAGATCATGCCTACTTCCGCAATCTCCCACGCCCGTTCGGCGAAGCGGTTATCACCGGTAAGCAGCCACGCATTTGAGCATGATACCATACGACTAATCCACGGCGACATCGGGCGGTACGTCTCGGTCACGGCCAACGCGGGATCGGGTAAGTCGCCGGTGAGTGCGTCAGTCGCGGCTTTGACGATGCCGTCACGTAATCCGGCGTGTTCGTCGACACGGTTACGTACCGCGTCAACGTCGCCGGGAGGCTGGTAAAGAAACGGTCGCTTGGGTATCGGGATCGCGTCGCTTGCGATGCCGTCGCACCACGCATCGAGTGCGTCAAGTTGCGGCCGCCAATGCGGTTCAATGTCACCATATGGCGTTGAAGGAATACTCTTCATGCAATCGGGCTCCTCTTCTGTCGAGTCCTTGAAGGTTATCGATTAACTGAGCCGTTACCGAATGCGTACTTCGATGCCGTGAACAAGGTCCTCGTCGGTAACCGTAATCGGTTCGAGATCGTTGATCACAAGGCGGATGCCGCTTTCGTATTCGCAGGGCGAACCTTTGAGCGTAATCGTATCCGTATGCGAGAACGGCGCGTTTACTCGCAGCTTCCACGTACCAGCACCGCACTCGCAATCAGTTACGGTGAGCGCGTCAATTCCCAGCGCCCATCCTTCGACGACATCGATCCACAGATCGCCGAATCGCTCGAGAAGCAATGCTGCGGAAGTTAGGCCGCTACCTGTTCCCCAGTCGAATCCTGTTGCACCGGCGGGAATATCGATGCCAAGATGCGCGTAATTCTCGTCAGCGTGTCCGGTTGGCGTACGATCAAAGATCTTCGGTGCGACGCGAGCATTCTCCGGAATGAATGTGCAGGTAAACGACGCCCGAGTTGCGGCAACGGCCCGCTCGAGATACTCCTGGCGCCCACTTTCGAGGTAGTGGCGCGCCAGTCCATCGGCGAATACCGCTTGTCGCGCATCGTTCCATTCACCGTCGGTATTCATAGCACCGAATCCACCGAAACCGTAGAACGTGAT
The DNA here is from genome assembly GCA_964635955.1 of uncultured bacterium. Taxonomy (GTDB): domain Bacteria; phylum Latescibacterota; class MWCZ01; order MWCZ01; family MWCZ01; genus CAZWQW01. Next base: position 45,680 of record CAZWQW010000009.1, read on the forward strand.
GAACGGGGGTGACCAAACCTGCTGGTACAAGCATACGTAGTCCATGAGCGATACGGCCTGTTCGCCGATGGTAGCGGTACCGGTAATCTCGTAAAGCACACGGAACGCCTCGGCAGCGAAGAACATGCTCATGGCGTTCTGCGGATGCTGCATTGTGCGCGCGTCGTAAAAGCCGATCGCTTTTGGCGAGCACGAGAAGAACGTCTCCCAATCGAACCAGCGATGCTCCGGAATTACCTTCTGTTCAAGAAACGCTGCGCCGCTGAGTGCTGCTTTGAGGTACCGATCGCCGTCATCGACGTGACGACTGAATTCGGCGAGAAACAACACACTCGCCGCACTTTCAGCACTGGACGCGAGGCGTTTCGTATCCCACCAGTCACGATGCATTTTCTTGATGTAACCGGAATCACACTGCTCGATCGTATCCGGATCATGGAACTTCGTTATCACTCGACCGTCGAGGTCGACGTAATCCGGCCAGCTACCGTCGTTTGCCTGAAGACGCAACAACCCATCCGCGTATCTCCGACAGAATGCGATCGTCTCATCGTTCGGCTCCAACTCAGCGTGCCAACGAACCAGCCACGTCGCCGTCCATGACATATCGAGCGGATGGTACAACCCCGGCCCCCCGCCCTGCAGTGTGCTTTCGACCCAACGCACCGGCGTACCGTCGGCTTCCGGCATGATCGCAATCGTGGGAAACATGCCTGCCGTTACGCCTCTATCCGCTTGAGGTGCGCTCAGCACGAGGTCGCGCGTAGCCCGTGCACGATCCAGTCGTTCCGAGTCTCCGATACGCTTCGCCCAGAGGTAGTACCCGTATGCCGTGCGAAGCTGATTGAACCACCCCTGAAACCACACGTCGCGTGTATACTCGCGTCCGATGACCATCGCACCGACGGTCTTCCCACCGACGGTTGTTTCGCGCCAGAGATCGGACTCAGCATATCCGTAGCCGTAATCGAAGTAACGTTTGAACGGCACGGTCTGTGGGAGCACGTCGCGATTGAGCCATGCGCGGCCATGACGTTTCCAATGATGCCGGACGATCACCTGATGTGCGCGAGAAGGTGGCGCGACAGCATCGAGATGGAGCTCGCATCCGAAGCGAAGTTGCGTGTCTTCGAGATGGATTGGATCGACATCGGCCGTTGTGAAATACACATGCCCGTCTAAGCGATACGCTGCGACGCCGGTGCTCAAAACGGTGGGACGACCCGGAGCCGGTGGCTCGACGTCGAGGTACATACCGAGCGGCTGGTACGCTCGAATCTCGTCGATATCCGGTACTAACGCGAAGGCAACTTCGTGGTGCTGGATGATCGCAGCGGGACTTCGAAACATGTGTTGCCCGATAACCTGCCCGGGGTTTGGCGCAAGACACGGCGTAAAGATGAAGTCGGGACGGCTTCCATCTTTCGGACCGCTGACGAATTCCCACGCGACGCCAAATCGTTTCACGTCTGCCTTGCCGCGGATGCCGTCTACTGCAACAATCCTAATGAGCGGTTCACCCGTCGAAACAAACATCCGCGTGACGACGTGGTGCGGACCGTATGTCGCCGCGAACTCGAGTACCGCCGTCTCTGCATCGGGCTGGTACGTGCGCACAAGCTTCCCACCGAGCGCGGAGACGTACTTCTCGTCATCGTCGCCGCCCGAGATCGGGACAAACGGCACGCTCCGTACGATGGGTTGCCAGCCGGTCGTCGCGGAGGTCTCGATGGCGACTTCGGATCCGCGCACGACGACGTGGTAGTCGTGCGCGCTTACGGTCACGCAGTCGGGGCGATATTCACGCGACGGCGTATCGATTCCGCTGCACACATCCGTTTCGATCGTGATCGGCATTCAGAGTCCTTCCACAGGAAAATCCAACACGGAGAGTCTATTGACTAAATTGAGTATACCAATTGGTTCGGAATGGGGGAACGTAACACACGGAACTACGTGCAGGGTCTGCGCGGTTGTTAGATGATGATGTTGACAAATATTCGGGAAAGAATATTTTAGTCTACGATAACCGCGTGCAGTCTGTACAGTCACTTTGGAGGTATCGAGTGAAGCCATCGAAAACGAGTCCGCGTAACGTCCGCTTTTTGCTCCTCGCAACCGCATCCTTTCTCGCACTCTCACTTTCAGCATGTATTCTTTCAGATTCGAAAAGTGAGCCGGAGATTGGAAACGGTGGCACGATCGAGCTTGGACAGACAAAAACCGGTTCGATTACCAGTGATAAGTACGCGTGGAAATATACGTTTACCCTAACCGAAACGAAGATGATTATCATCTCCATGGAGGCCATCAACGGCGAGATAGACCCGTTCCTTGAGCTTCGCGATTCCAACAACATGCTCATCGCAAGCGATGATGACGGATACTGGGAAATCGAATACGATTGGGAATCCGAGGATCTTGACGCGGCGATTCGCACTGTCTTGGTTCCCGGCACCTACACGATCGTCGCGATGTCCTTCGAAAACGCGTACATCGAACACATGCAGATGCATGAGGACGTAGAGATCAGCGTGCTTGAGACCGGCGACTTCGCGTTGTCACTCCGTGCCGACGCGGTCAGTAACGGTGGCGCGATCGCGGTTGGCGGAAATGCATCGAATACAATCGATGACACGACACACGGTTGGTTGTACACGCTCACCGTTCCAGCCACAGCCGTGCTGACGATCGACTTGGAGATGACCTCCGGAACACTCGATGCGTATCTGGCCGTGTATAATTCTTCGAACACCCTCGTTACAGCAAACGATGACGGTGGAACCGGTTCGAATTCGCGTATTCAATACACGTTCACCGCCGGCACATACACAATATTTGCAACTCGATATGACGAAGCAAACGGAACGAGCTCGGGCAACTTCCTCCTGACCGTGACACAGTAACGTCATACGGGATCACACTACATAAAACCGGCGAGTCTCATTCCCGAGGCTCGCCGGTTTCTGTGTACCATATTGGAACCTATCCGCAATACGGCGTATCCTCTCTGTTCAAACTCTAACACGATCCTTTCCGGAAGGGATAATCTATGGCGTCACAGAATGCGCTCCCGCCAAATATCAGCGGCATCATACCGAGCCTTGCCGTTGGAGCCGACCTCGGACCGCCGCGGAGCGAATGCGGCGTTGGTGCGCTCATGCCATGGGCAAGACGACTCTGGATGGTCACCTACCTTTCGAACCAGACCACGGGATCGGGCACGGGTCTCTACGAAATCAACGAAAACCTCCACATCACGAAACGACCCGAAAGCTGTGACGGCACGTACGCGAACCGCTTCGTCCACACACCGACGAATCAGCTCATCATTGGTCCGCACGTGATCGACGCCGACCGAAACGTGCGCACCGTGAACGAACTCGCGAAATACCGACTCACGGGCGTCATGACACACCTCTATGATCCCGAGCGGCTTGTCTACGTACTCGGCATGGAGGGTGAGTTCTTCGAGTTGGACCTCGTCACGCTTGCAGTGACAAAACTCGACGAATTGACTGAGCGACTCGGTATCTCGCGTCGGGTGCATTTCAAGGCCGGATACACGGCATTCGGTAGGGTCGTCGTCGCGAACAATACCTACGGTCCAGAGGAATTCGCCGGCGAAGCAGACGAAGGCCGTCTCGCCGAATGGGATGGAACCGAGTGGCGTATCATCGACCGGAATCCATATGTCGAGGTCATCGGCCGAGGAAGCTTCGGGAAGACGATATTCGCCATGGGATGGGATCGCGCGTC
>CAZWQW010000009.1:49538-52976 GCA_964635955.1 uncultured bacterium
ACAGCGTATTTGCATTATACGTAAACACAGTATTCACCAGAGGAACACAGTATGACCACGAAATCACCCCTTGCGATTCATGGTGGCGAACCAGCAGCGAAGAATGTGGTATTCCACAAATGGCCCGCGACGACGAAAGAAGACGAAGCACTCGTGCTTGCTTCAATTCGACAGGATAGCCACGCGTTCGGGCCGCATGCAGACATGTTGCAGAAGGAATTCGCCGCGTGGAACGGCAACAAATACTGCCTCGCAACGAACGCCGGAACGGCGGCGCTACACATGTGCATCGCAGCGTGCGATGTGCGCCCGGGTGATGAGGTAATTACCACCGCGCTCTCATGGACCAGCAGCGCGACGGCGATTATCCATCACAACGGAATACCCGTGTTCGTCGACGTGGACTGGGATTCCATGTGCATGGACCCAGCGAAGATCGAAGCGGCAATCAACGAGAAGACGAAGGCGATTCTCGTCGTGCACTACTGGGGTGTGTCGTGCGACATGGACCCGATCATGGACATCGCCAAACGGCACAACCTCAAGGTGATCGAGGACGCGTGTCAAGCGCATGGCGCGCTCTACAAGGGGCGTAAGGTCGGAACAATCGGCCATATCTCCGCGTTCAGCTTGAATCAGAACAAGAACCTGTGCGGAGGCGAGGGCGGTCTGCTCGTTACCGATGATGAGAACCTGATGGAACGTGCGCGCGCCGTGTGGAGTTTCGGCGACATGCGTCCGGCGGATTCCGGGCGCGACTATCACAACTACGGTCTCGGATATATGTATCGCACATCGGATCTCGCAGCGGCATTCGCGCTTTCGGGACTACGCCGACTGGATGAAACGAACCGACACGCGCAGACGAACTGGAAGCGGCTGGACGACGCGCTCGTAGGCACGCCAAATCTCGTGCGGAGCTGGTCGACGCCGGAACGCCCGACGAACGGTTACGCATACGTTCTGCGCGTCGATCCAGCGTACGTGAATCAGCGCGGCGTAGCGTTGCGCGCAACGACCGAAGCAATTGTCGGCGCGCTCAAGGCGGAAGGCGTAAACATGTCAATCGCGAATTGGCTCTTGCCGGCTCACGCAGTGTTTCAGGCGAAAAACGCGTATGGAAACGGTGAGCCGTGGGCGAGTCACGCACGACCGGAAGTGTCATACGCGCTGGATCAATTCCCCGTGGCGCAGCAGTGCATCGATACGTGCCTTTGGGGCATCAATAACCACCGCCCACCGAACGGACCCGAACAGATTGACGCACTTGCTGCGGCGATTCGAAAGGTATTCACGCACCTCGATGATGTGCCGGTCGCCTGACGCGACGCACTTCAGTTCATGATAGTTATAGCATAAAGCGATTTTCTTCCGGAGGGGAAATAATGCGAGTCGGAACCGCATACCGTGATATCACGCCTGATCGGCCGCTTGCGCTTCAGGGCCAGATGCAAATCCGCATAGCAAAATACACACGCGACCCACTTACCGTGAACGCGATCGTATTCGAGCAGGGTGGAAGTCGCGTCGCGCTGATCTCTACCGATGTATGTGTTCTACCGAATCATCTCGCCGAGGAGATCAAGCGCGCAGTATCTGACGCTTCAGGGATACCGGTGGGCGACGTCATACCGGCTGCGACACACACCCACGTTGGACCGTGTACGACGACGCGACTTTTCGGCGACATCGATCCGGCATGGCGCGACCACTTGATCAAGTCGACCGCCGACGCGGTGAAATCAGCGGTCGACGACCTCGAGGATGTCGAGTTATTCGCTGGCGCGGGTTGGCTCGAACACATGGGATGGAATCGACGCGGCCTTCGTTCGGACGGGGCATGCCACATGTATTACGGAAGTTGGCGACCTGATTTCGTCGGTATCGAAGGACCGCGCGACGGGCAAGTAGGCGTGCTCGCGGCACGGCGTCCCGATGGTAGTGTGAAGGCAATTGTCTCGTCGTTCAGTACGCATCCGAACACACTGGAGGGCGAGTCGTTCTACTGCGCTGACATCCCCGGCGAGGTTCGTCGTGTGGTTCGTGCGGCACTTGGTGACGAAAACATCGGAGTCGTCTACCTCACCGGAGCATCTGGAAATACTGCGCCATCGATCATGGAAAATAATCCGAATAACGTCCAGCCGTGGCGCGGAGAATTGGGTTTGAAGCGTTCCGGCGCGTACCTCGGCGGCGAGATTCTCCGCGTGATCGCAGCGGCAGTCGAGCCGATGAGCGACCCGATACTTCATCACGAGTCCCGAACGTTGGAAATCCCCATTCGTGAATGGGATGAAGCGACGTCGCTCGACGAGTATTCCGGAGGCATGCGCGAGTTCTACGATCACAGCAAGGCCGATTGGGATCGGCTCCGTCGCGAGGAGAGCCCGTATCCGGTAGCGGTACATGCGTTGCGCGTCGGTGATGCGGCAATCTGCACGAATCCCGCCGAGTTGTACTGCGAGTTCGGACTCGAGATCAAGAAGCGCTCACCTGCGAAGGTTACGCTCGTCAGCGAGTTGGCTGACGGTTGGGCGGGATACGTCGCAACGCCGCAAGCAATCCGTCACGGTGGATACAGCGCGCAGGCGTCGAATGTCGCGCGGCTGGTTCCTGATGCGGGGTGGCAAATTGTCTACGCGACCGAAGAGATGCTGCGCACTGCGTACGCGAACGGAAAAGGTGAAGGCTGATGGCGTTTTTGTCTGACGGCAAGGGAAAGAAAATCGACATACCGGGAAAGCCGTGGTACCATGGCTCCCCGACCCGCCTGGATTCTCTGCGCAAGGGAAGCTCCATCACGAGGAATCGCGCGATTGCGGAGGCGTTTTCGCACGTACCATCGGTGCTCAATATCGATGATGACGGGAATATCTCGCACGACGGGACACAAGACGGGTTCCTATACTTGATCGACGAGGACGTGACCGAAGACGATCGATTCGTACACGAAGCGTGCGACGATGACGATCCGTGGGAGTGGGTCACGAAACGCGAACTCAGAATCCGCCTCGTCGCCGAGTTACCGATTCCACGCGAGGATCGGTAAACATAGGAGAAACGCATGCGTGTTCATCGTCCGAACATCGTCCTCATCACAACGCACGACTCGGGGCGTTTCTTCGGGTGCTATGGCAATCGGTCGGTCCATACACCGTGGGTTGATCGTCTCGCCGCTGATGGTGTGCGACTCACGAATTACTTCGCGACGGTACCCATCTGTTCGGCGAGCCGTGCAACAATGCTCACCGGTCGGTACCCACAGAGCAACGGCCTGATGGACCTTATTGCGCCGTCATTCGGTTGGCGACTGGGCTATAACGAACGACACGCCGCTCGAATTTTATGCGATGCCGGGTACGACACGCTACTGTTTGGACTCCAACATGAAGCACTCGACGTCGAACGCCTCGGTTTCCGTGAAATTCGTGCGCAACA
>CAZWQW010000009.1:53076-55470 GCA_964635955.1 uncultured bacterium
GGAATGCTCAGGCGAGCGGACGCTGCCGTCGGGATGATAATGGAAGCGCTCGACGCGAGCGGACTTGCCGACGATACACTGTTCATTTTCACGACTGATCACGGTGTGGAGCTGCCGCGCGCGAAATGGCATCTATACGACCCGGGCGTCGCAATAGCACTGGTCATGCGATGGCCGAACGGAGGAATTGTCGGAGGCCGAACGTGTGATTCGTTGATCGGAAACGTCGACTTTCTGCCAACAGTGCTTGAACTTACGGGTATCGAACCCGAGTCGCAATTTGAAGGCGTAAGTTTCGCGGCGAATCTCATCGATGATACGGCACAACCGCCGCGCGACGCAGTATATGGTTTGTACCAGAAAACAGAGGTGCGAAGCATACGCACCGACCGGTACAAACTCATCCAGCATTTCGCCACGCCGATCGACTACCTCGAATTGCCGGTTTGTGTGGCGCGTGAGATGCAAAAACGCGCGATTCCGTCGGTAGAGCTTTTCGATCTCCAACGCGATCCGCTCGAATTCGAGAACGTAGTCGATAAACCGGAATACGCGGAAATCCGCGATGAGCTGCGTGATCGATTGTGGCGCTGGCTGGAATCGGTGAATGATCCGATTCTACAAGGTCCTATCGTAACCCCATCGTATCAGCGCGCACACGACGACTACACTGCGTGGAAAAACCAGACCGTGGGAGCGTGACATGGCTGATCAGCGTCCGAACATTCTACTCATCATGACGGATCAACAGCGCGGCGACTGCCTGAGCATAGACGGGCATCCGGTGCTCATTACACCGAACATGGACGCGATTGCCGGTGCAGGAGTTCGCTTTCGCCGCGCTTATACAACGTGCCCGAGTTGTATCGCCGCGCGCCGTTCGATCCTCTCCGGACAGTACCCTACTACGCACGGTATGGTGGGGTACTGTGATGCTGTAGAGTGGAACGCGCCACCCACACTTCCGGGAGTCCTCCGCGACGCCGGGTACCATACGTACTTGGTCGGTCGCAGTATGCACCAGCACCCGAAGCGGAAGCGGTACGGCTACGATCACATGGTGATCTCGTACCCGCACGGCGACTACGAGCGGATGCTCGAACGGGAAGCACCCGGCGCCGGGGGATACTACGGCGGTGGCGTGATGCACAACGACTGGACCGCGCGACCGTGGCACCTGCCCGATCATCTTCACCATACTGCGTGGACAACAGACCAGGCGCTCCGATTTCTCGACGACCGCGACCCGTCCGCGCCGTTTTTTCTAACTGTATCGTACCTCGCGCCGCACCCGCCATTACAACCGCCCGCGTTTTATCTCGAGCGGTACCTGCGGACCGGAGTACCGAATCCGGTCATCGGTGACTGGGCAAAGCCACCCGCCGATGGCGGTCTTGGAGATGACGTTTCCGCACAGAATGTAGACCTTACCGGCGAGCAGCTACTTTCAACGCGCGCCGCGTACTATGGTCTGATTAACCACGTTGACGACCAACTTCGGCGGCTATTGAATCCGATCACCGGCGTCGACCGCAGAACAGGTCGCGATACGATAATCATCTTCACCTCCGATCACGGCGAAATGCTCGGTGATCACCACCTATTCCGTAAGCAGGTTCCCTACGAAGGTTCCGCGCGCATTCCACTTCTCATCCGTGCGCCGGAGCGCTTCGGAATCAAGCGTCGCTCGGTAGTCTCTGAACCGGTCAGCCTTGAGGATATCATGCCGACGGTTCTCGATATCGCGGATGTGCAGATTCCCGACAGCGTCGAGGGGCGAAGCCTGCTGCCGCTCATGCGCGGCGAACGTCCCGCGTGGCGCGAATACCTTCACATCGAGCACTCACCGCTACACCACACGCTTACCGATGGACGCGAGAAGTTCGTTTGGTTCGTAGCGGACGGTAGCGAACAGTTCTTCGACCTCGAACGCGATCCAAACGAGCTACACAATCTCATAAACGATCCGACGTCCAGCGACCGGATCAACGAGTGGCGTCGCCGACTCGCCGCGGAACTCGCGAATCGCCCCGAAGGTTACAGCGACGGCAATCGACTTATACCCGGACGACCGTACGGTCCGACACTTCCGCACGCAGGAGCATTTGATCCGACGTGGAATGGTTGGATCTGAGCCGCACCTTCCGGTTTGCCAGCGTTAGGCGTCCGTCTGGACCGGAAGTATTTGCATATCTATATTCTTCATAAGACGATGAAGATGTGCTATTCATTGAGGAGATAAATCATGAAACCGCTCAGTGCTCCACCTTTACCAGCATCGGCGCAACTCGCACGCACAATGTACCGGCGTTACTTCCTTGCCGGTATCGCTGTAGTACTTACCGCAGGCGCTACATGGGGTGCGTGGATTCTCTGGAGTATCGGGTTCGCCGA
>CAZWQW010000009.1:55570-59276 GCA_964635955.1 uncultured bacterium
GGGCTGTTCGCGGGGATCATCGCGACGGCATTCCGTCGCGGCACGGCGCCACTGACACCCTCAGCGGCGTTCATCCTCGCGGGCGCCGGCTGGTTTTTCGTACAGGCGATCTGGAGCGTGTGGCACAGTTGGACAACGATGACCGCCGCGACGACCGAAGAGCTCGTTTGGTACGTCGCGACGTATCAGGCACCGTTGCGAGACTTGCAGATACACGGCCTCGCCTTGTTCATGATCCTCGGTGTATCACTCCACATGCTTCCGAAGCTATTCAAGATGCCCGAGATTGAGCATCGGCGGGCGTGGTGGGGTTTCTGGCTACTCCTAATAGCGGTAATCAGCGAAACGCTTCTCTTCGTTACGTACCGGTGGAGTGGAAACCATGCGCTTGCGGGACTGCTCATGTTGCCGTGGCTCATGCTCGGCGTGGGAGCGGTATCAATCGCGTTGCCATGGAAGCTCTGGCGACCAATGCCGACAGGTGAACGGAGCGAAAAGTTTGTACGCGCGGCGTACGGATGGCTCGGTGTCTCACTCGTGATGTTGCTCGCGATGCCGCTGTATCAAGCGCTGAGCGGAATCCCGTTCAGTCACGCGTATTTCGGTGCGGTGCGCCACGCGATCACCGTTGGATTCATCTCTATGATGATCATGGGAATGGCCGCACGTGTCGCGGCTATGCATGCGGGAGTCGCACCACCAGACCGTGCATCGCTACTGGGACCGTTTATCCTGATAAATCTCGGCTGTTTCCTTCGCGTTTCACTTCAGACGTTGACGGATTGGCATCCGGTATTCTTCGCCGTCGTTGGGATCAGTGGATTGCTCGAAGTGACCGCGCTCGCGTGGTGGGGCGGACACGTTGCACGGCTCGTGTTACGCGCACGCAAGGTAGAAGAAACACAATCCCTTACAGAACAATCGACGCGATCGCTTGCGGTAGCGTCGGTCGCCTAATAACGGTCATCACCACGTATCTTCGAGATCTACGACCTCGGGTCGGTCAACGAATACCCGGGGCAAGAACTCGTTCGTAAACGCGTACTCGGGATTCACGCGCTGGTCGATTATACCAAGTTCGCTCAGCGTGCGTTCGGTTTCTCGGAAGCCTTCGAGCGTCTGCGCTCCGAGACCAAGCGTGTCCGTATCTGCGCTGAAGAGTATCGGCCGGAACTGTCGGAAGTTCTCGCGAACGAAGTTTTCGTCGCTCTCCGGATACCGAGACGTGTAGATCATTACAGCTTCGTCGGGATACTCAACCGCACGCTTCCAACCTTTCAGACTCGCCTCGACGAAGCGATGAATGATGTCCGGTTGTGTAGCGATAAAGTCCTCGTTCGAGACGATGTTCGTGCTGAGGATATTCACGCCATACCGGTGCATCGGGATGCGGACAACCTCGTGACCCTGTAGCTCCACGAGCACCGGTTGATCTTCGGTGTATCCCAACGCCGCGTCGACACTACCACTCATAAGCGACGGCACAACGGCCTTTCGCACGTCGACTTCGTTGATCGACGACCGGTCGATACCGAGTTTCGCCATAAGTGCACGATATTCATCGTACTTGACGCCGCTCTTTGTCAACGCGACCGAGCGCCCAACGAGATCGGAAGGCGTACGGATTCCTGTCGATGCGAGCGCGAAGATCACTGTCGGAGAGCGTTGATTGATGAGCGCAACGGATACAGGCTTTGCGCCTCGTGATCGCGCAATAACAACCGCGCCTCCGCTCGCGATACCGATTGGGTACTGTCCCGTGCCGACGAGCGCGGCAGTGGTAGTCGCACCCTGCCCTTCGAGGAAGTTCACTTTCAAACCGACTTCGCGGTAGTAACCCTTTTCCAGCGCAACGACAAAGCCGGCCTGTTCCATCTGCGGCTTCCAGTCGAGCAGGAAGTTGATTTCAGTCAGGCCTTGGTCGTCGGCGTCTGCGCCGCATCCATTCAGCGCAAACGGCGCTGTGACAATGACCACCAGAGCTATTACCCCGCATGTATTCCGTGCGATTCTCTTCACGTGTTTCTCCAACTCGTACACAAACACCCGCCGATATGAACCGGAAACGCTCCGATGCGCCGTTATTTTTGCGCCGCGTACTTCCGGAAGCCGAAGCGTTCAACGATCTCTACGACGCTGTACAGCAATACACCCATGCAACCGAGGACGATGAGTGATGCGAACATGAGTTCCGTCTGGAGTTCGTCGATGCCTTTTTGCGTGAGATAGCCCAATCCGCGACTCGCGCCTACGAATTCGCCCACCACCGCTCCGATAACACTGAGCGTCGCGGACATCTTCAAACCGGTGAAGATGAATGGCACGGCGCTGGGAAGCTCCAGCTTGACAAACGTTTGCCACTTCGAAGCTGCGATGGAACGGAACAGGTCCTTATCCAAGAGGTCGGCTGATTCGAGTCCGCGCGCCGTGTTTATCGTGACGGGGAAGAAGCTGATCATCGCGGCAATGAGGATTTTCGGCAGTATCCCAAAGCCGATCAGCACAATAAATAACGGCGCGAGCGCTTCCTTTGGGAAGGTCTGTGACGCGACGACGAGTGGATAAAACGTCCGATTCAGCGCGGCAGAACGGCTCATGATCACGGCAGCGAGCATTCCAACGGTTACGCCGAGTGTGAATCCTCCGAGTACCTCAAGGAACGTGATTTGCGCATGGAAGTAGATCAGCGCCCATCGCGTAAAAAGCGTTGTGAACACGAGACTCGGTGGCGGGAGAATGAACCGTTGGACACCACTCAGCCATACCCAGAGTTCCCATCCGACAGTGAGCGCGAGTACAAACAGGATCGACGCCTGGTAGAGACGCACGTACCGCCAGATTGTCCGCATGAATCGCCCCCGCACCCGCGTCTACTGTTCGTTCGCCGACGGACAAATATCATTCAGAACGCACTCCACGCACTTCGGTTTCCGCGCCGAGCACACCGCGCGACCGTGATCGATGAGTCGATGCGAGATAATCGTCCAATCGTCGCGCGGAACGAGTTCCATAAGGTCCCGTTCAACTTTTTCCGGCGTTGTTTCCGTCGTAAGTCCGAGTCGATTCGCAAGCCGATTCACGTGCGTGTCAACGACAATGCCATCGTTGATTCCGTACACGTTCCCGAGCACGACATTCGCGGTCTTCCGCGCAACTCCTCGCAGTTCGAGCAATTCTTCCATCGTGTGCGGCACTTCACCACCGTGCTTTTCAACCAGTGCCTCGGCCATACTCTTGATCGCCTTCGCTTTGTTGCGAAAGAATCCGGTCGGTCGGACATCTTCCTCGAGCTCAGCGAGGTTGGCGTCGGCGAAGTCGTGTACCGTTGGGTATTTTTCGAAAAGAGGCTTCGTCACCTCGTTGACGCGTTTATCGGTGCATTGTGCGGAGAGGATCGTCGCTACGAGAAGCTGCAGGGCGTTTTCATGCCGGAGCGCGCAACTCGCGCCCGGATATTCCGCAGCGAGTCGCGCCTGCACTTCGGCGGCGTGTTTCTTGAGTTTCGTTTTTGCGATCGGATTTTTCGCCACGTGCTTGCTCCGCAATTAATCCCGTCAGATGTGTGTAAATGAACGTTGGCGTCTCATGGATAAACGACCTACGAGACGCAAGATACTGTCAGTTGTAGCAGACGAGAGTACAGGATACATACGGAGGTGCGCCGGTCAAGTCCCGACGCTGGAGGATGCCCATACAATGGGCACCC
>CAZWQW010000010.1:0-23580 GCA_964635955.1 uncultured bacterium
GCGTTCCAAGGGATCATCACCGCCGATTACGCGAACGACCTACGAAAGCGCCCGAGTTACGACGCGGTGCTTGCACTTGCAGAACGCGTCGCGACACTTGCTGAACATTCCGGTTACGATCATCCGCGCGGACACGTAGGACTCGTACGGAGTCTACGTCTTGGTATTCGGGAGAGCGATGTGTCACTGCGCGAGACGCAGCTCATCCACATCCTCTGCAAACGGCTGGAACGATATATCGCGAATCTCGAGAAGGGACTCGATCCCGATACGGCGCGAGGTGCTCCATCTGAATGATCCAGTACACACCGAGAGGGACGTGCCCCCGACGCCCCTCCCGGTTATCGATCCGTTCGACAAGTGAAACCACCACGCCTACAGCGCTTCTTCCCCAGATTCACCCGTACGAATGCGGATCGCGTCTTCAACTGTGGTGATAAAGATCTTTCCGTCGCCAACATTCCCGGTGCGAGCGGTTGTACTCATCGCTTCGATGACCGCATCAACAAGCTCATTCGGCACCACGCACTCGATCTTCACCTTGTTGACGAACGCGACCTTATACTCGGCACCGCGGTAGAACTCCGTGTGCCCCTTCTGCTGCCCGAATCCGCGCGCTTCGAGAACACTCAGACCTTTGACTCCGACGGCCGTGAGCGCCTTATGGATGTCCTCGACAAGATGCGGTCGGACGAACGCTTCGATCTTCTTCATGATCGGTTCCTTTCTCGTTTACGTCGTCACTGAGCGTTGACGCCGATGCTATTAGAGGTTGTATCCCGTTTCACCGTGCTGTGAGACGTCGAGACCACGGAGTTCGTCTTCGGGAGAAACCCGCAGGCCGATGGTAAGGTCGATAACTTTTAGAAGGATGTACGAAACTACGATTGCGTAGACTGCTGTTGCAGCGACACCATACACTTGGGCGAGGAACTGATCAACGTTGCCAGCGAACAAGCCGTCGACGTCGCCCCAGACTCCGCGCGCGAAGACACCGGTAAGTAGGGCTCCGAGCGTGCCGCCCACACCGTGAACTCCGAAGACGTCGAGCGAATCATCGTAGCCGAAACTCCGCTTGGCGAGCACCGCACTGTAACAGATCACACCAGCGAGTAGACCGATCACAAGCGCGGCCATCGGGCCGACAAAGCCGGCAGCCGGTGTGACAGCGACCAAGCCTGCGACGACTCCGGACGCAACACCGAGGACCGTCGGTTTTCCCGTGCGGAACCATTCAGCTGCCGCCCATGCGACCGCACCGCCTGCCGCCGCAATTTGTGTCGTCGCGAATGCAAGCGCCGCAGACGAGTTCGCCCCGAGCGCGCTACCGCCGTTGAATCCAAACCAACCGAACCAGAGTAAGCCCGCACCGAGTACCGTCCAGACGAGGCTATTCGGTAAGATTGGCTCGCTCGGATACCCAAGGCGCTTTCCGATGACGATTGCAGCGACCAGCGCCGTGAAACCTGACGTCATGTGCACCACAGTTCCACCGGCGAAATCAAGCGCGCCGAGTCCATCGGCACCGAGCCAGCCACCGGGACCCCATACCCAGTGTGCGACTGGATTGTAGACGAGCGTCGCCCATGCAAGAATGAACACAGCATACGCGCTGAACTTCATGCGCTCGGCAAATGCGCCGGTGATGAGTGCTGGTGTGATGATTGCGAACATTCCTTGGAACATGACGAAGGCGAGATGTGGTATCGAACCGGTGCTTTCCATTCCCACGTTGTTGAGGAACACGAAGTCCAGACCGCCGATGAACCAGGTTCCTTCGCTAAATGACAACGAGTATCCGATTACCACCCATTGGATTCCGACGACGCCCATGGCAAACACACTGTGCATGATCGTGCCGAGTACATTCTTCGATCGGACCATGCCACCATAGAACAGCGCGAGTCCTGGAATCATGAGCAACACCAGCGCGGACGATGTCAGTACCCATGCGGTATCGCCCGCGCTCAGTTCGCCCGCAGCGGCATTCGTCGCCATCACGAGCGGAAGGAGGAGGAGAATCAGTCGAGCACTCATGGTCACCCCCGATGAAGTTTTACACGCTCCGTACCGTCATCCACCGCTCGGAGCGCAATGGTGTGGAAGCATCGCGAAAACTGCTTCGTCTCCGCGAAAGACATGCTTCGAACGCGAAACTGATGCGTTCTCTGCGCTACGGTTATGATGGTATCGAAGGGGTGTTTCAGGACGGTGACATCACTGTTACGGTGTCGTAAAAACTGAATGAAATCGAGGAAAACTCAGGAAATACCGGTAGGGAGACGCTGTACACAAGAGAGCCGGCGGACCGTACCACGGCTCGCCGGCTCATGTCGCAGTGCTATGGGCTTAGCGCGTTTTCAACTCGAACTCGTCTTCGTACGGAACCGGCTCGCTGACTCCCGATTTTGCGGACTTTTCGCAAGCTTCGAGAATCGCGATCACGCGACGCGCCTCTTCCGGCTTCACGTCAAGTTCGGCACCGTCGAGGATGTGCGCAGCGATATTCTCGTAGTATTTCGGATGCGTGCCAGGACCGGAGTTCACCGTGGCTTTCGCGGGGATGTCGCCATCGATATCGCCGTAGACACTGAAAGACTTGTCGCTGTCGCTGACAATCGCGCCGGCGCTGCCGAGAAGCTTCCAACGCGGTTTCCCGACACGCGCGATCGACGAGAAGTGGATGTCCGCGCAGGTGCCATTGTCGAACCGGATCACCGCGTGAACGTCGTCTTCGTTCGTGACGTCCTTCCATACGAGATCCTGCTGAATGAATCCCGTTACGTTGGTAATCTTCGCGGGGATAATGTTTAATAGCCAGTCGAGGTAGTGCGCACCCCAGTCGTACATCGCGCCACCGCTGATCTTCTTGTCGGAACGCCACCACGTGCCCGGCTTGCCATAGCCCATTGCGCCCATTTCGACGTCGTAAACCTGACCGATCGTGCCTTTAGCAAGAAGGTTCTTGAGTGTCAGGAAATCGCCGTCGTGACGACGATTATGGTAAACCGAGAGCATCTTTTTCTTCGAACGGGCGGCCTTGATCATGTCCGTCGCTTCTTTGACCGAGATGCACATCGGTTTTTCTACGATTACGTGCTTCCCCGCTTTCGAGCACTGGATGGCAACCGGTGCGTGGAGATTGTGTGGTAGGATGACGATCGCGAGATCGAATTCGCCCCATTTCAAGAGGTCTTCGACTTCGTTGAACGTTTCGATGCCTTCCCAATCGGCTTTCGCGGATTCCGTTCGCTTTGGATCTTTATCGCATACGGCGACAAGCTTCATACGACCGGTAGCGTGCATTTCCTTCGTGTGATGAATTCCCATGTTGAACGCGCCACCGTACCCGACGATCGCCGCGCGTACGATCTTTTTGCTCATGTGACAGACCTCCTGTAAGGGTATTAGACCGGAAGAGTACTCGTGAGCAGCACGCGGGTACCAAAGCACAGGGTTATCGATACCGCGTCTTGTGAACGTGCAATGTACCGTTCTGTTGTTATCGATCCAATGTCGCCCCGTATTGGAACCGTGGGAACAGATGGTATCTTACGCTCCGATTCGCACGTATCAGACAACCTCTCACGCGAGACTCGTACCATGCCGGAACCACGGATCGCAGCAATTGTCACAGAGTACTTCGAGCACTCCCACGCGGATGTAACCGTCTCCTATTTCCTCGAAGGTTTCCCCTCGGATCAAGGTATCGTCAAGCCGCAGAGTAAAATCGTATCGATGTGGCTCGATCAGGTTGGACCGCGTGATAAAGGCGTCGCCAAGGCGAAAGAGCACGGAGTACCGATTTACCCGAGCATCCGCGCGGCGCTCCTTTGCGGAACCGAAACGCTCGCGGTCGACGGCGTGCTTGTTATCGGTGAACACGGCGACTATCCACACGATGAATTTGGCAGGCACATGTATCCGCGCCGGCATTTGTTCGAGCAAGTGTGCGGTGTATTCGCGGAAACAGGAAAAACGTGCCCGGTCTTCGTCGACAAGCACCTCAGCTACAATCCCGAAGACGCCGTCTGGATGGCGAATCGACAGCGCGAACTTGGATTCCCGATGATGGCAGGGTCCAGCTTGCCACTTTCATGGCGAGATCCGGAGGTCGAGCTACCGCTCGAGTCTGACATCACGGAAGCCGTAGCACTCGGATTCGGACCACTTGAGGCATACGGTTACCACACTCTCGAATCGCTCCAGTGCATGGTCGAACGGCGGCGCGGCGGCGAGAAAGGTGTTCGCGCTGTTACCTATTTACGCGGCGATGACGTGTGGCGTGCTGCTGATAGGGGATTGTGGTCCGAAGACCTCGTCAATGCGGCGCTCAAGACAGTATTTACAAAGAAAGACGAACCACCACGGACTGGCTGCGCGAATCCGGAAGCGATCGTGATTGAATACCGTGACGGATTCCGTGCGACCGCATTGCAGCTCGATGGCTACATCGTCGACTGGGCAGTTGCACTTCGAATCGGTGGCAAGATCGTTGCGACGGAGTTCGCTGTGGAGTACAGCGCGCCGTTCTCGCATTTCGGATATCTCAGTCGCAACATCGAAAAGATGTTTCTGACCGGGAAGCCGGGTTATCCGTGGGATCGCACATTTATCACGACCGGAATCATCAACGCCACGATGCTTTCCGCGGCGAAGAAGAGCGAACGTATCGAGACACCGTGGCTGGACGTGAAATACATGTCGTACAAAGAGATGCCGATTCGGTCGACATCGGGGAAGCGCCCGGGAAAAACGGGTGAAGGATATAAGCCGATCGGATATTCGGATAACGAGTAGGAATTCGGTTTTTTTAGAAAGAGAACGGGTGAACGACGCAAAGCCGTTCACCCGTCTACAAAGTCGGTGCCTGTTTGGATTTGAGGGCGGCCGTCCGTCGACGACGCGTCAACCCTCGCAGGTCAGTACGCCGTCAGGCGTCACACCCCCAACAGTCACCTGCACAACTATAAGAATCCAAGTGACCACCTCCTTTCCGTGCTGCCAATATGGTACGGCGACCTCCATGAGTTGTCAACACTCACTCGCGAGTCTGCTCGACACGCGTGTGCGGTATGAATCAGACGTTTCCGACGAAGTGAAAAATTTTCCGCGAAAGGTGGTCCTCCGTGTTGACAATGCAACGTACCGAATGCATCTTATTCTCCAATCCTCGTTCGAGTTGACTGAGTTGTACGTCAGCTCGGGTAATGATCCGTTGCCGAATTGGGAGTGGCAGCGCCTCACGTTCACCTCATAACGCGAGCTTTCCTATAGCGTTCCGCTGATCGCATCATTGATTCGTCGCGCTCGTATCGAGCGTGCTACACGATACCCATGCGCAAGCGGTATGTCCTTATGCGACGTCCATAGGTACTGGAGCCATTTCGATGCTACGTCATCCACTACCTCCGCACTTCGCGGAGTGGTTCAAACAGCAGAACGGTAAAGACGAAGATATTCTGCTTTCGACGCCAAACGACATCACGTTCGAGGGCGAGTACGCCGAACGTTGGGTCGTCGTAACGCGCGATGCTGTCATGATGTTGAGGGAGAAGGACGGCCGCATCAGCGCCGCTCGGAACTTCGCCATGGCAGATATCGAATCCGCACGCGTGGATCCGCGCGTGGGCAGCGGATTCCTTCAGGTGAAAATCAACGGCAACTGGGCCGAGGTCGCACGGTTCTCAAATGCGAGATCAACGTGGTTCGAACGAATCGCGATGAAGATCACGCGGTTCAAGGAGACTGGCGAGCTCGAGATTACACCGGAAGACGAAAAAGAAGAGAATCGCTGTCCGACGTGCAGTTTACTGCTCCGTAGCTCGACGGATGTGTGTCCGCGATGCATTAACAAGCATCGCGTGTTCGGACGACTCTTGTTGCTCATGAAACCATACTGGCCATGGGCCGCAGGCACGCTCGCATTGGTGTTTATTGGTCTCGGCCTGGACCTGATCCCGCCCCAGTTATCGCGAATCCTCATGGACGACGTGTTTGTACGTGATCCAAACCGCGATTTCCTCATGCCTGCCTGGGCACGCGAATACATCGGTACGAATCCGATCGCGATGCTGTTCTGGGTCGTGTTCGTTGGAATGGCGGGTGTTCAGTTACTACGTATTCTCATCAACATCGTCATTGCGCGCTTGTCGGTTACGGTGGGCACGAAGATTACCCACGACCTGCGACACCGATTGTTCACACGTCTGTCCGAACTCTCCGTGAAATACTACGACCGGCATCAGGTTGGGATCCTCATGACGCGGGTCACGAGCGATACCGAAGCGCTTCACGGCTTCATCATCCAGTCGACGCAGGGATTCTTAGTCAACATCCTGCTACCGCTGTTTATCGGTATTACCCTCTTTCGGATGAACGCGGAGCTGACGCTCTACGTCTTGATTCCGGCGCCATTCGTCATCGTCTCGACCTACTACTTTTGGGAGCGAGTCTACCCGCGGTACTACAAGTTTTGGGACAGTCACTCAAAGCTTGCGGGTATGCTTAATTCGGTTCTGAGTGGCGTGCGAGTCGTCAAAGCGTTCGCGCAAGAAGGCCGTGAGACGAACCGGTTCGATAAGCTTAGCGAGAATCTACAGACGTCGCGGCGGCACGTGGATAAGGCGACCGGAACGTTCTACCCAATTGTCGGATTCATTTTCGGACTGGGCGGTTTGATCGTGTGGTTCGTCGGTGGTCGCTACGTCCTGGAACAGCGGTATGGAATGACGCTCGGAACGCTCACCGCGTTTACCTCCTACCTCGGCATGTTCTACGGACCGCTCTCAAACCTGACGTATATCTCGTCATGGCTCACCTCGTTCATGACTGCGGCGCAACGCATATTCGAAGTTCTTGACACCGAGCCCGAAATCGTTGAGAATCCGACGGCGTACCACATGCATATCTGCAGAGGCGAGTTGGAGTTCAAAAACGTTTCGTTCGGATATGATCGGCACAATCCGGTTATACGCGATCTTTCCTTCCGGATCGAGCCGGGAGAGATGATCGGCATCGTGGGAAGGTCAGGTTCCGGAAAGACTACACTGATCAACCTTCTGTGTCGATTCTATGACGTCGACCGAGGTGCCGTACTCATCGACGGTGTCGATGTCCGTGATCTTCACAAAGACGATCTGCGACGGAACATCGGACTCGTGCTTCAGGAACCGTTCCTGTTTCGCGGCACGGTTCGCGAAAATATCGCGTATGGCCGCCCTGACGCCGACATCGAGAACATCATGCGAGCTGCGAAGGCGGCGAACGCGCACGACTTCGTTATGCGACTTCCGGATGGTTACGATACCAAGCTCGGTGAGTATGGATCAGGCCTATCAGGCGGTGAGCGTCAGAGGATATCGATTGCTCGAGCACTCCTCTACGACCCGGCTGTGCTGATTCTCGACGAAGCGACATCGTCGGTGGACACGGAGTCTGAGAAGCAGATTCAGGACGCGCTCTCGACGATCACCAAGGGACGAACAACAATCGCGATCGCGCACCGACTCAGCACACTCAAGAATTCGAACCGAATCATCGTCATGAACGACGGACGTGTTATCGAAATTGGAACACACAACGAGTTGATGGCGCTTGAGGGCACGTATTACAAGCTGGTGAAGATCCAGACCGAACTCACGTCAGAGCCAACGGTTGAAAGACTCCAACTTGAGTCGTCAAAAAAATAGCGAGATCGGGAGATATACCATGATAGAAGCCCCAGCAGAGCAGACTACGAAACCGGAAGGTTTCCGCGACCTTGTGTTTATCGATCCGACAACAATCAAGATCGAGGAATCGACCTTTGCCGGACTTGAGATCACCATCGAAGGCGAGAAGTACGAAGGCGTGCGTGCATCGCTCGCGCTCCCGATTACCGATCCGGAGCACTATGTGAGCTTGCGCGTGGGAGCGACCAAAGGCGAAGAGATTGAGATCGGCATGATTCGGAATCTCTCTGAGCTTTCCGAAGAGTGTCAAAAACTCATACGGCGCGAACTGAAGAAACGTTACTTCCTCCACGTCATTCACAAGATCATCGAGGTGAAGGAAAAGTTCGGCTTTATCTACTTCGACACCGAGACAAATAAAGGAATGCGGAAGTTCGCGATGCGGTACGAGTACAACCGCGTGCAGGATTACGGCGAATTCGGACGCGTCATCCTCGACACGGACGATAATCGATATATCATTCCGGATCTACGCCTGCTGTCACCGGACGAGTATAAGGCGTTTACTCGGTACGTCTATTGGTAAACGCCTATCGAGACGCAAGTTACACCCAGGCGGCTTCGGGTCCCAAAGCGACACGCCTCTGGAGGTTCTCAAGTGAGTCCGAGTGATTATCGATGCCGTACTCGCGGTTATCATCGGTGATCGGGTAACGCTCGGTGTTTGCACCGTCGTCCACGTAGTCGCGTAACGACGTCTCGTCGTGAAACGTCGAGATCGCATCGGAGACGCCGGGAAGGTAGCAGCCGGTATCGCTCTGGTAGAGTGATAGTCCATCCGCGCCTTGTTCGAGACTTCGCAGCGCGCGTCGGGCGAGCACGAGCGGGTTCAGTCCGCGTGGATTCACCTGTCCGCTCCAACCTTTTTGCTGGACCGGTAAGCAGTTACTACTCCCGAATACGCGAATACCGTGACGATGCCCGAGCGCTATATACGGCCGGTCATCCCAGTTCGCATAGCCGGGTAGCCAGCGCAATTCGCTGAGTGCGATCTCGGTGATTAGTCCTTCGGAACACCATGTTTCGACATCGAGTCCAGCAATCACATTCGCTTCGATCCCATCGTTTGGAATACGCGCCTGCACCGGCAATGCAACGCCATGCTTCGCGCGAAGCGGATCAAGCGCAGCCTTCAGTTCCCGAAGCAACTCCGTGACATACCCTGCACGGTATCGACACCAATCGAGGTATCGGTCATGTTCGTCGACTCGGATCAGCCGTGGGTCGATTCCGGTCCTCTCTCGATACGGATGGGTAAGCGCGGAATGGTATCGCACCATCGGCGGTTGACGGCAAAAGTCGAGCACAAGCCCTGCACAACCGATCTCTGCCGCTTCTTTTAGGATTGCGACACGCTCAGCGCGATACTCGGGAATCGCGTAACATAGGCGAGACACGTCAAGTTTACCGTCGCCGGTGATTTCATTCCACCAAGGATGTTCCGAAGCAAACACTGATTGTCCTGATCCCGGACCGTAATGCCGGTTCATGCATAGCCGTCCGTATACCGTACAGTTTCGCCGCTCGCAGTATGTCAGCGCTACGCGGAGCTGACAGCGGTCGTGATAGACCTGCATTTCGGCTTTCCGCTGCGAGTCGGCAAGGGGATAGAAACGGTCGTAGTGCGCACCGACACCATGGCACGTCGCGTTGGGCAGATTGCTGTGATAGGTGAGTACGCTGCGACCGAGTTCCCACACAATATGCCTGATACCGCACGCGATATGCTCGTCGATCATATCTTCTGCGGCATGCTCGCTCGGCCAGATGTGGCGTCGATGGAGAATCCACGATCCAAGTTCGGCGATACCTTGGACGGTCCAGTTGCGCGCAGACATCTAACTCCCTTCTTCCGCTCAATAATGTAGATACGCTATTGCTGACGTGAAGCTCGCTTCACCACTTCACGCCAACGCTCGTAGGCAGCGTCCCACGCGGAAGTTTCGTGCGGATCGAACTCACGGATTTCGAACGATTTCCGCACGATGTCGCGAATACCCGCGAGCGAATCCACCACTCCGAGCGCCTTCGCTTGCACCAGAAGATTCCCGATCGCCGTCGCTTCGATCGGTCCAGCTTTAACCTTCACACCCAGAGCGTTGGCGGTGAACTGATTCAATAACGCATTCGCCGATCCACCGCCTACCACATGCAGGACGTCTATCTCACCCTGAAGCCGAACGAGGGTATCAAACACACTGCGATACTTCAATGCGAGGCTCTCGAAGATGCAGCGAACGAGCGCTTCCGAAGTATCGGGTACCGGCTGGTTCGACGCGCGGCAGTACGTGCGAATCGCATCGGGCATATCGTCGGGGGTGTTGAACGACGGGTCGTCCGGATCCACCCACGAGACAAACGGCTCCGCTTTCTCGGCCATCGCGACGATCTCGTCGTACGCGTAATCGCGTCCTTTTTTCTCTCTCCAGATACGTTGCGTCTCCTGAAGAAGCCAGAGACCGCTGATATTTTTGAGGAAGCGGAACGTGCCATCGACTCCGCCTTCGTTCGTGAAGTTCGCTTCGAGGACGTCGCTGTTGATAATCGGTTCGCGCACCTCTGTCCCCATGAGCGACCACGTGCCGGAACTGAGATACGCCCAGCGTGTGCCTTCGTCTGCGGGTACTGCAACTACCGCGGATCCTGTGTCATGACATGCAGGTGCAATCACGACCGGTACAGGATCGAGTCCGAGCTTTGATGCAAGCGATTGTTTCATCGGACCGAGTACTGTTCCCGGCGGAATGACGTCAGGTAGCATATGGGTCGGGATGTTGAGCTTCGCAAGCATCGTTCGCGCCCAGTCATTCGCACGCGGATCGAAGCACTGCGTCGTCGTGACATCGGTGAATTCGGAAGCGGTCACGCCGGTCATGAAGTAATTGAAGATATCCGGAATCATCAGCAGATAACGGGCTCGATCGAGAGCTGCGCGGTCGGTGCGGGCATGCGAGAAGAGCTGGTAGAGGGTATTGAGTTGGATGAACTGGATACCGGTTGCCTCGAAAACATCATTTCGCGGAACGCGCTCGAATACAGCATCCATCGCACCATCGGTACGGTCGTCCCGGTAATGTATCGGCGCGTCGAGTAGCTCGCCGTCCTTCCCAATCAGTCCGTAGTCGACGCCCCATGTATCTACGCCAACACTCTCGATCGTCCCCTCAGAAAGTGCTCCGGCACGACGAATTCCCTCGCGAATACCATTCCACAGACGATCGAAATCCCAACGTAGGACTCCATCGACGTTTACCGGTCCGTTGGGGAAACGGTGGACTGGTTCGAGGCTGAGTGTATCGCCGAGTGTTCCGAGAATCGCGCGACCACTCGACGCGCCAAGGTCGACCGCGACCATACGTCGTACGGATGCCATGGGTGTTCTCCTCGCATGTTCGTGGAGGTATCCAACCGCCCAAATTCACGATTTTGCGGCGCGGTTGATCGGGCGATACGGAATGTACCGGGCGGGATTTCGCGGAGCAAACAGGATCAGCACTGGACAACCGGGATTCGATTTGTTATATTACATGAGACTCATTTACAATAACGGTCGGAAATAGCGGAACAGATCGATGGAATTCCGACCAATTGATCGTGAAACAGTACTCACAGAAACACAAGAAGGGGATACACCATGGCCTACGAACTTCCGAAACTCCCGTACGCATTCAATGCATTGGAACCGCATATCGACGCACGCACGATGGAAATCCATCACGGCAAGCATCACGCCGCATATATCGCGAACGTAAACGCCGCGCTTGAAGGCACCGAGTTTGCCAGGAAGCCGGTTGAAGAAGTGCTCAAGAACGTATCGGCGGTACCCGAGAAGGTTCGGCAAGCGGTCATCAACAACGGCGGTGGACACGCGAATCACTCCCTGTTCTGGCAGGTTATGGGTCCGAACAAGGGCGGTCAACCATCGGGACCGGTAGCGGACGCGATCAATGGCGCATTCGGTGGATTCGACAAGTTCAAGTCGCTCTTTAGTGACGCGGCTGCGAAGCGATTCGGCAGTGGATGGGCGTGGCTCGTAGTAAAGAACGGCAAACTCGAGGTCTACAGCACGGCGAATCAGGATAGCCCGATCATGCAGGGTGACACACCGATTCTCGGCCTCGATGTCTGGGAGCACGCGTACTATCTGAACTACCAGAACCGCCGTCCCGACTACGTTTCTGCGTGGTGGAACGTTGTGAATTGGGACAAGGTGGCGGAGAATCTCAAGAACGCGAAGTAACCTTGGTGTGATCTGTCCAACTCACCTCTAACGTAAAGCGGGTCGGAACGAAAACTCCGACCCGCTTTTGTTTTTTACCAATCGGACGACGGCTGCCGACATTGCGGAGAAACCAATAATCGTTCTCAGCGCGGTTGCGGCACGACGTTCTCTCCAATCACTCGTCCGAGTGCCTGTTGACGTAGCAGGTGATCGGCCAGTACCAGAGCCACCATCGCTTCGCCCATGGGAATGAATCGCGGCGCGAGACAGGGATCGTGGCGGCCTTTTGTGCTGATTTCGTGCGCGTCACCGTACACGTCGATTGTGTCTTGTGGTTTCGGGATACTGGACGTCGGCTTGATCGCCACGCGCATGACGATCGGTTCACCGCTGCTGATGCCGCCAAGCATTCCACCGTGTCGGTTCGTCCGCGTACGGACCTCACCTCCGCGCATTTCGTACGCGTCGTTGTGATCCGAGCCGCGCATAGCAACCGCGCGAAATCCACTACCGTATTCGAATCCGACAACCGCGGGGAGGCTAAGAAGTGCTTTTGCGAGGTCGGCTTTGAGCTTGTCGAATACCGGCTCACCCAATCCAGTGGGGACACCGTACGCAACGAGCTCTACAGCGCTCCCGATACTGTCGTGTTCGGCGCGCACCGTGTGGATACGTGCTTCCATCTGCGCGGCTACGGCTGAATCGGGACACCGAACAGCGTTCGCTTCGACCTGTTCGAGAGTAACTGGTGCGTCAGGTGTCGGCAGTGCAACGTCGCCGACCTGACAGGTGTATGCGATAACACGCGAACCGACACGTTCGAGCAGCTTCTTCGCAAGCGCACCGGCGGCCACTCGGCCGATGGTCTCGCGTGCTGACGCGCGTCCGCCGCCACGGTAGTCGCGTACGCCGTATTTCGCGAGATAGGTGAAGTCTGCGTGCCCCGGTCGGAAGAGGTCTTTGATCTCGCGGTAGTCTCGGCTTCGCGCGTCCTTGTTTCGCACGATCATGCAGATCGGTGTCCCGGTTGTCAGCCCTTCGAACACACCACTGACGATTTCGACTGCATCCGATTCCTGCCGCGCGGTCGTAATTGTGCTCTGTCCCGGGCGACGTCGATCGAGATCCCGCTGGATATCGGACTCGGCGATTTCGATACCCGGTGGACATCCATCGACAACAACGCCGACAGCGGGACCGTGCGATTCGCCGAAAGTTGTAATACGAAATGTGTGACCGAAGCTATTACCCGGCATAATGCAACCTTTGTTCGTCAGTTCGCTCGCGTGGTCACAGGTGTTCGAACACCCTATTGCCCGTTGTGAAAGATGAAGGCGTATGAGTCGTTTGGACAAGCCGAAGCAGCGCTATACTCCGGCAGCGGTATACCCGTTTCGATTCCCGTTCTGTCGACGGCGTCGATTAGTCGGCTGTTCATCCCGTTCGAGTTCGATCGCCTCCAGCGTAACGTCCTCAACCGCGCTATGCGCCTCGAGCTTTGCGATGAATTCATCGGTCGGATTGACACGACTACCCTGAATGCGGAATCGCAGCGTACCGTGACCCTTTGTCGCAACTGAGAGAAAGACTGGCAGCGTGCCACCGTTGATCGAGATCATCTGCTTCAATTCATCGACACCCGAATCGTCGAGAACGCGTGACAGTACGCGAACATCGACAGCGCGCGCCAATCGTTGGCGAGCTTGATCAATCGGGATGACCTCATCGACCAAGACTTTCGCCTCTTCTCGGTCGCGTGTGCCGCGAATCATTACGATACAATCCGTTTCAAGGCATTCGCGTGCGGTCGCATATGCATCGGGAAACACCACTGCTCCGTAACTACCTGCGAAGTCTTCAAGTGTAAGCATCGCCATTGCTTTGCCGGATTTGGTCGTGATCTTACGAATCGCCGTAATGATACCAGCCGTAAGCACAGGTGTTTCCGCGGGCGTCTCTTCTAATGCATCGCTCGTGTGCGTGCAGAACAAATCGATATCGCGGCGATGCTCTTCGAGTGGGTGACCGCTCACGTAGAAACCGAGGAGTTCCTTTTCCTGCTGAAGCCGGTCGTGCGGAGATAACGAGGGCACATCCGGAAGCTGTGGCGTAGCGTCAAAATCGGTGACGCTGCCAGCGTCGGCTACCGCATCGAACAACGATACCTGACCGCGTGACCGGTCAGCTTCCTCGGCAATAGCCCAACTGATTAGCGCGTCGATTCCTTCGAGCAACTGAGCACGCTCACCGAACTTGTCCATAGCTCCGGACTTGATCAAACTCTCCATCATTCGCTTGTTGACGGCTTTCAGGTCGACTCGCTGGCAGAACTCGAAGATCGATTCGAACGGACCGTCCTCCCGTCGTGCAGCGAGGATCGACTCTATCGCGTGCACACCGAGGTTTTTGACCGCGAGTAAGCCGAAACGAATACCGTCGGGACTTACCGTGAAGTTCAGGTCGCTTTCGTTCACATCGGGCGGAAGAACCTGTATTCCCATACGACGACACTCGTCGATGAGAATGATGATTCGTTCCGATTTGTCCATTTCCGATGTCAGTGACGCGGCCATGAATTCGTTCGGATAGTGCGTCTTGAGGTACGCCGTCTGGAACGCGACGAATGCGTAGCACGCAGCGTGGCTTTTGTTGAACGCGTAGCTCGCGAACGCTTCCCAATCTGCCCACACCTTGTGAGCGAGCTTATCGTCCAATCCGCGGGCAACGGCGCCACTGACAAACTGATCCTTCAGCTGCGCCATCAACGCCGCGTCTTTCTTGCCCATCGCCTTTCGAAGTTTGTCCGCTTCTCCGCGTGTGAAGCCAGCGAGATCGCGAGACATCTGCATCACTTGCTCTTGATACACGGTGATGCCGTACGTATTCGCGAGCGCTGACTCCATCATAGGATGATCGAACGTAACTTCGGTACGACCGTGCTTCCGTGCGATGTACTGGTCGATAAACTGCATCGGGCCCGGGCGGTACAGCGCGACCATCGCGATAACGTCTTCGAACGTATTCGGACGCAGTTCGCGCAGATACCGCTTCATTCCGGCGGATTCGAGCTGGAATACCGCCGTCGTATCACCGCGCGAGAGCAGGTCGTACGTCGGCATATCGTCGAGCGGGAGATTGTAGATATCGATCTCGACCCCATGTAGATCCTTGATCATCTGGACGGCGTGCTTAATCACCGTCAGGTTACGGAGTCCGAGGAAGTCCATTTTCAGGAGGCCGAGTGCCTCGAGGTCGCTCGCACCGTACTGGGTGATGACGACGTTTTCGCTGCGTGGCGCATATTGCAGCGGAGTGAAACGTTCAAGCGGCTCGTCTGAGATCACGACGGCGCATGGATGCACTGATGTATGGCGCGTGACACCTTCGAGCTTGACCGCGAGATCGACCAAACGCTGGTAGGTAGGATCGGCTTGATACGCTTCCTTGAATTCCGCGTTTGTATCGCGATAATTCGCAAGGTCGCTGTCGGGTTTGATCGTTACGAGCTTCGCAAGTCGATCGGTCTCATCGTACGACAATCCCATTGCTCGGCCGACATCCTTAATCGCCGCCTTCGCCTGCATCGTGCCGAAAGTAATCACGCTCGCGACGCAATCTCGTCCATACTTGTCGCGCACGTACTCGATCACCTCATCGCGATGCTCATCGTCGAAGTCGATATCCGCATCGGGCATACTGATTCGGTCGGGATTGAGAAAACGCTCGAACAGTAGATCATACTTCAATGGATCGAGCTCGGTGACACCGAGACTGTACGTCACAAGTGCACCGGCGGCCGAACCGCGTCCCGGCCCCACGACGATACCATGATCTTTCGCCCATCGCACATAGTCGTGCACGATGAGGAAGTAGGCATCAAACCCCATACGGCCGATTGTTTCCAATTCAAAGTTCAAGCGCTCGAGTATTTGTGGAATCGTAACGGGGAGTTCATCCGCTGTGTGCCCCTCGACTACCTCCCACTCGCCATCCTGTCGCTTCCGAATCGGATAACGCCTTTCCAATCCCTCTTCGCACAGTTCCCGCAAATAGTCGCTCGACGACTGCCCGCGAGGCGTCGGAAAGGCCGGAAGACGCGCATTCTTCATCTCGATCTCGATGTCGCACATCTCGGCTACCCGGAGCGTGTTCGTAATCACTTCGGGATGATCAGGGAAATATGATACCATCTCCTCCGTCGGGATCAGGCTGTAGTTGCCGTCCATCATGGACATACGCCCTTCCTGATCCAACGTCGTGTTCGTTTGAATCGCGAGAAGGGTATCCTGTGCCTCGGCATCGTCCATACACGCGTAGTGACTGTCGTTCGTTGCAACAATCGGAATACCCAGCTCGTCGCCGAGCTCGAATATGCCGAGATTCGCCTTGTTTTGGATGTCGAGGTCCGGATGATGCTGCACCTCGAGAAAGAAATTGTCAGCACCGAAGTGCGACTGAAACGTCCTGATTAGATCTCGTGCGCGATCCATGTCGTCGTCAGCTATCGCCCGTGGGATTTCGCTCGCGACACAACCCGACAGCGCGATCAGACCGTCGCCATACTGATGCAGGAGGTCATGGTCCACGCGGGGGTAGTAGTAGAATCCGTCCATATGCGCTCGCGAAACGAGCTGCATAAGATTCTGATATCCGTCGATAGTGCGTGCGAGAAGCACGAGATGATGTGACCGGCGGTCGAGTTGGTTGTCTTTGTCTCTGTGACCACGTGACGCAACGTAAACCTCGCAACCGAGAATTGGTTTGATACCTGCCGCTTTCGCCGCCTGATAAAACTCAAGTGTTCCGTACATCGCGCCATGATCGGTGAGCGCAATGGCCTCATGCCCGAGTTCGAGCGCGCGTTGAACGATTCGCTTCGGCTGAGATACCCCATCTAAGAGGCTGTACGACGAGTGGTTATGAAGATGAACGAAATCGGAATTCCGCACTGTGGTTATTCTCCTGTAAACTCACTGATCAACACGATTGCTTACTCTCAGAACAGTGTTTCCAAGCGTACGTGCACTTTCCCGCGATCAAAGCTATCGTCACGCCCCCAACCGAAATCGATACCGAGTACTCCGGCGGCCGATTGCGCGCGTAGACCCAGCCCATAGCCGATTGGCCACACGGTCGTTTGTACAATGTCCCCTTGTACGCTTCGGTACCGGTTGCGAACCGCTCCGGCATCGACGAACACGAATGCGCGCGAAGCTTGTGCGAGATGGTAGCGGAGCTCGTGTCGCCCCCACACCGCAAGATCGCCGCTGAACTGCTCCTCGTAATACCCTCGCACTGTCGTTACACCGCCGACGCGAATCTGGTCCGATGCGGAAAGCGTCGGTCCTTCGTTCGACGTAGTCTGCGCACCATGCCATCCTATAGCGAGGATAACACGGTCGCCGAGTCCCATACTCTCCAAACCTACGAAATGGTTGAGATCAACTCGCACTGCCGATGTTCGTTCAGTCTCTGGCCAGTTGTCCACACCGAATCGGTTCACAAAGTCAACATCGTAGATACGATTTCGTCGAAACGATGTCTCCCATACGAATCGGTATCGGATCCCTCTGGTCGGATTTAGTCCATTATCGCGCGTGTCGTATACGATCTCGCCGCTGACAAGCCATCCGCGAAATCGCGGACCTCCGAGTAGCGCAATTGAGTCGCTTCTTACGATTTCGCGACCGACGCTCCCACCGACGGCAAAATCGGACCATAACTCACCACCAGCGTAAACACGCAACTCTTCACTTGCATATCCAAGGCGCTGTTCAACAAAAAGCTGACCTTCGATATCGATGGGGTATCCAGCAACCCATGGCTCACGATAGACAAGATCGAGCGTGGTCGTCTCTTTGACAGGGCGTTCCCAACGTGCCGAGAGTTTCCGACCCGTACCCCAAAGGTTTCCGAGAGCGAGATCAACGAGTCCAGTAAAATGCCCTTTAGAAGAGGTTGCACCTGTTGCATCAGTAGGTTGGTAGCCGACCACTCCCTCGAAACGGTTTGGCCTGCCTTCGGAGACTTGGACACCCAGCTCGGCGAATCCGTGAGTCGAATCGGTCCATACGAGATATGGTTCGTTCACCGTATCGAAATACCCCGTACGCCGCAAGCGACGACGCCATTGGTCGACAGCTTCCTGGGAGTAGTACCATTCGGAGGTCTTTCGCAGCTCACGAACGATGGCCTCGTCGCGTGTTACCGTATTGCCTCGAGGCGTCACACGGGTGACCGTAACAGTACTCCCGCGATCCAAACGGGTATTAAGGACGAACGTGTTTGACAACGACTCGGTCGCCGAAACGAGATCAAGCTGAGCGAACGGAAATCCTCGATCCGCCTCGCGTTTCAACACGTCTTCTGCCCATCCGGGAACGGTATTCGGCGATCCGATTCGACCGGGAAGGCTGTCAGATTCGATAGAGGTCGGGACACCTTCTTTTACCGTGACATAACGAGTGCGAGTGTTCGTATCTACCGAATCGCTGATAACTGCACTCCAGTATCCAAGACGAGCGTATTCATCTGCTATACGGGACAGTCCGTCATGGTGTCGTAAGAGCGACCGAATGCGCGTTTCCGATATACGGTGTGCGCCGATGATGTCGGTACGCAGCGAGTCGGTCGGCATGGCGTAGTTCGCCTGCACATCGGTCGCAATCAGCGCGACGACGACCATTATGCACCGAACTACAAATCCCACAACCGATATCTCCTCGACAATCGCGTCCTATAGCAATATAGAGTGTGACACCCCAGACGCGCCAATTGTTCGAGCGACTCGCGTGAGCACATCGCAAGTAACATATTAACAGATATATATGCCGAATTATGAACCGTGAATACCTTGCGCGATACAATGTTAGAAAGTACCCTTCTCATTGCGTTGTTTAGAGATACGGAAACGGGAGAGTGCATCGTTGATGATCGATGAACGTGATTCGAAACCGTGGTACACTGATTGGTTCGGGCGCGACTATATTGCGGTATACGCCCATCGCGACATCAAAGAAGCGGTTCGACAAATCGATTTCGTTGAGAGCGTTATCCGTCCCGCACGAGGTGCGCGGGTGCTTGACCTCTGTTGCGGAAGCGGTCGGCACTCGATCGAGCTTACGAAGCGAGGTTTCCGTGTCTGCGGTGTTGATCTATCCGCCGAATTGCTTGACCGAGCACGGAAAGACGCTGAGTGTGCGAATACACAAATCAGTTTCGTCCGTAGTGATATGCGCTGTGCTGTTGGCGATCACTCGTTCGATCTCGTTGTGAACTTTTTCACGAGCTTCGGCTACTTCGAAACTGACGTGGAAAACCGTCGTGTTCTCGACGCGATCTACGCGAGTCTTCGACCCGGCGGCGGATGGCTCGTCGACTACATCAACCGTGAGTACGTGATAGCCAATCTCGTTTCAAGCGACGAACACCGAGTCAACGGTCTCCATATCCGACAGCAACGACGAATCGACACGGTGCGTGGCCGCGTCGAGAAAACACTCACGGTGACAGATGGCGAATCGTCTCGCATGTACCGTGAATCGGTTCGGATGTATTCGTATCCGGAACTCCGCACGATGTTTGCCGATGCAGGTCTAAAAATCAACGCAGTATTCGGCGATTTCGACGGACGTCCGTTCGGAACATCATCGCCTCGGCTCATCCTCACGGGAAGTGTCGCGTGATACATTGGACACAACCGCCTCACCCGATGTCGACTCGCGCGATCGCTCCTACAGGTATCACTGAACGCTATCTCACCGATCCTTCGTTCACCGAACGCTTTTACGGAGCACATTGGAGCGATCTCCGCGCGGCACATGATGTCGCGAACCGTATTCAAGCACGGAAATATCCACGTGAGGAAATCGGCGCGATTCTGAAACGGCAGAACACGCGTTGGGATATGCGTCCGGAAACTGCGAAGTCAATCGATCAGCTCGTATCGGGAGCGTTGTGCGTCATAACAGGGCAACAGGTCGGCTTGTTTGGTGGTCCGCTCTACACGGTGTATAAAGCCCTCGCAGCTGTTTCGTGGGCACGTGAGCTCGCAGACAAGCTCGAAAGAGATATCGTGCCGGTCTTTTGGCTCGCCGGCGACGATCATGATTTTGCAGAGATCAATCACGTCGTGCTACCGGACAGTGACGGGAAACCGGTGACGTGGACGTACGATCAGATCGCGAATCCGGGAGCGCGCGTCTCGCACGTGCGACTCGGCGATGATTTCTCCGCATGGCTGCGGCCGGTCATTGATACGCTACCAAATGGCGCATACCGAGAATCGGTGTCCGAGGCGTTACGCGACGCCTATCGCCCCGGTGCGACGTGGGTAAACGCGTTTGCACGGTTCATGACGCGGTGGCTCGGACGTTTCGGAATCATTTTCGTCAATCCAGATGACGATGAGTTCAAGCGACTCATGGCGCCGGTGTTTGAGACGGAGATTCGCGATCCGCTCGAATCGCGACGTCTCCTCGCAGAACGAGATGCCGAAATCGAAGCCGAGGGATACTCGCCACAAGTCGCACACGTCGAAAACGGAACGCCTTTATTCATAGACGATGCGACCGGCGTTCGACGGCGTATCGACTACGTTATAGCAGACAATGCTGAAGTGCCATCGGGGTTTCGCTGGTCGGGACAATCGAAAGCGGTACCACCAGAGAAACTCGCGTCGGTGTTCCTCGATTCGCCGAACCGATTCAGCGCTAACGCGTTACTTCGTCCCGTTACCGGCGATGTTGTATTTCCGACAGTGATGCACGTGATGGGACCGGGCGAAATCGCATACATGGCGCAGTCTCGAGCTCTCTATGTGAGACACGGTATACCAATGCCACTCGTGGCTCCGCGCGCCGGTTTTACGGTGGTGGACGCGCACATTGCTCGATTGCTCGAACGAGAACACCTTAGCGTGGAAGAAAGCTTGTGTTCGTCAGATTGTATCATCGGCGAACGTGCGCGAACCGCATATTCACAGCACCACGCGCATACAATCGATCAGCTTCGTCAACAAATCGACGGAGTCTTCGAAGGCACATCGAGCGAACTTTCGGAGAACCTACCCGGTCTTCGAACAGCTGTATCGTCGGCACGTATCAAAACCCATGGTCTGATCAGTAAACTCGAGCAAACGGTGATCAAAGAACTCCGACGCAACGAACGTTCGAACCGTGATACGCTCCGAAAAATCTCAGACGCGTTGTATCCGAAATCGGCACCGCAGGAACGCGTCTACGCGATTCTTCCGTGGTTGATACGTTACGGTGACGATTGGCTCGACGCGTTACTCAATACGATGCGCGAAGAACGCACATCGCACGTAGCTCTCTTTCCAGATAATCCTCAAGACTCCTGACTCGCGAACGTCAATCTGAAAGCGGTATGACCGAGTGCGGCGCGCGATGAACTCCCGCAAGCGCATCCATACGCGCACTATTGGAGCGTTTCCAGTATTCATTCCGGGTTTCGAGATCAAACTCACGAACCATGTCATCGACACTTACATCGGGAACGCGAGAAGTGAGCATGAATACGCCTTCCGGCGCCATCGTCAGGATGTCGACATGCGCACCGTATTTCCTTCTCAACGCACCGAGCTTCGGGTGATTGAAGTCGATATGGCACACGACAGAGTCCGTGTTTACAGAAGCCATGATCGTCGGTGAGTAGACGAATGACTCAACAAGCAGTCGTCCGAGCGGGTCGATGATGACGCTATTTTCCGTCGGCGTGGCCGAGATGAACCAGAAACCATAGTGAAATGCCCATAGACGTGCGGATAGACCTCCGCGGTACATCGACGGGAAACAGACGATGTCTGCACCGTTTTGCGCAAGCGAGTCCGCTACGTCGAGGAAATTGAGGTCGAAACACACCGCGCAGCCTATCGCCCCAATATCGGTCGACCATACCGGAGCTTCGGTGCCCGGGATCACGCCTGCGTCGATCTCGCCCACAGTCGGATGCATCTTGTGGTAGATACCGAGTATGGACCCGTCGCGACCAAGCAGAACCGCGGCATTGAAGAGTGCTCCATCGCGACGTTCGAGAATACCGAACACGATATGCGTGTCGTGCTCCCGAGCCTTCCGCGAGAGGGCGTCCGTCGTCGGCCCCGGAATCGACTCGGCGCTCGCGAAAAACGTGTCACCACCAGATCCGAGACCGGTAAACGTTTCCGGTAGAACGATAAGATCGGGATCACTGAGTGCAGCATCGTCAATTCGGCGACTGACATCATCGATAGCATCGCGAGCGCGATCGACTGGTGCCATATCACCGCGAATTCCGGGGAAGCTGATACTTACGAGTCTCGCTAATCTGGCCATTCGGCGCTCCTCCGCGTGTTGATCCCAACGGAAACAACATTCGAGAAAGATACCCAGTCCTCAATGTTTTTGCCACGCGACGCGACGGAGGTTAGCTTGTCAGATTCCCGAGTACGCGGTACTCTTCATACAGTCGTTTGGCTCCGGCAGCGTAGATTCCGCTGTTATATCCACGTGGTGAAAGCATCTCGATCTCGCCACGCCACACCCACAGGATACTAAAGATTCGTATTCGATGGATAACTCTTTTGAACCGCTTCGATCAGCATCGGTTGACGGTGATGAGGCGCAACTGATGGTTCTCGTCGTTGACGATGACGAACCACAGCGTCTTCTCTTGCACCATCTTCTCACCCGCAAGGGCTACTCCGTAGCAACCGTTGGCGACGGGACTTCAGCGCTCGAATACACCGCAGCGATTGTGCCCGACGTGATTCTCCTCGACGTTGTTCTCCCCGATATGGACGGATTCGAGGTGTGTCGACGTATCCGCGCAACGGAAAGCCTGCGTGAAGTCTACATCCTCATGCTTACGGGTTTGAGCGATCGCGACGCGCGCCTCCAAGGTTTTGATGCAGGTGCCGACGATTTCGTATCAAAGCCCTTTGATTCGCTCGAGCTGACGACGCGCATGCGTGCGGTTGCCAAGATAAACCGGTTCCGCCGCTTGATCGAGGTTCGCGACCGAAACGCGGTGCTTGCGGAAGAACTGCAGAGAGCGTACGACGCAACACTCGAAGGGTGGAGCGCCGCGCTCGAATTGCGTGATCACGATACACAGGGTCATACCCGTCGTGTGGCGAACTTGACAATCGCACTTGCGGATCACGTCGGCGTCCCGGAAGAAGACAGAGTCCATATATATCGCGGGGCTCTTCTTCACGACATTGGAAAGATCGGGATACCCGACTCGATTCTTCACAAAGCCGGTGCCCTGACCGACGAAGAGCGCGCACTCATGCGGCAACATCCCATCTTCGCCTACGACATGCTCAAGCACATATCCTATTTACGGAAAGCATTGGAGATACCGTATTGTCACCATGAGTGGTGGAATGGCGGTGGATATCCGCGAGGGATTGCGGGTGAAGACATACCGCTCTCAGCGCGCATATTCGCCGTGGTTGACGTGTGGGATGCGCTCAGCTTCAATCGTCCCTACCGGAACGCCCTGCCACCTGAAGAGGCAGTCGCGGATATTGAAACACGCGCCGGTATTCAATTCGACCCAGAGATCGTTACTGCCTTCAAAGTGTTGATGCGGGATTTCGATCTCTCGACACTGGATTAG
>CAZWQW010000010.1:23680-28117 GCA_964635955.1 uncultured bacterium
ATCGATTTATCCATACCCCAATGTAATTTCTGGCGTAAAATGTCGAAATACGAGGCTGAGCTACGGAGGTGGAGGAGAAGGGCATCGTTCGCGTTGCGGCGAATGCGGATCGTTTGGCCGGATTCTATCGGACGGAAGTCTTGCGCATCGCCTGAGAGTTCAATGGTACTCTCGGGCGCACCGGTAACGCGGATATCGAACTCTACCGAGTCGGCGAAGATCATGGGGCGGACGGTAAGTGAGTGCGGGCATATCGGCGCCGCAACGATACAGCTTACGGACGGCTCCACAATCGGGCCACCTGCAGCAAGCGCGTATCCCGTCGAACCTGTCGGTGTTGCGATGATGATCCCGTCGGCAACGTAGGTGTTTACCCATCGACCGCGCTCGCTCATCTCCAGCGAGATGATCCGCGATTGATTGCTCTTGGTGATGAGGATATCATTGAGTGCCGTAACGCGTGTATCAGTGCCGACAACTTCGGCCTCGAGCGTCATCCGTCGGTCGATGGTATATTGACCTGTTGCGATCTCTTCAACACCCAGCTCTACGTCATCGGGCGATAGCTCCGCAAGAAACCCGAGCATCCCCAGATTCACGCCGAGGATCGGTCTGGGATTCGCCGCGACGAGTCGCGCAGCGTTGAGGATGGTTCCGTCGCCTCCGCACGCGATGACCACGTCGCATCGGCTGGAGAGGTCCTCAACGCCTATCATCGGCGCTTCGACGCCGAATTCCGACTGATCTCCACCGACAACGCCGACTTGCATGTTGAATCGCGCCGAAGTCTCGACAATCCGTTTTACGATCTCCGCACTGCGACGCTTTCGCGGATTCGCAATGATGCCGATCATCGTCACGACGGTATCCAATTCGTCGGAGTGCGTCCCGGATTTCCGATCATGTGAGAGCGACCGATGCTGGTTTTACGTTTTCCCCGTGCTGATCCGAGAGAAACGATTGAGCGGTCTCAACGATATCCGATGCGGTGAGATGCACGTCAGCCAGCACTTCTTCCCGTGTTCCGTGCTCGGTGAACCGATCAGGAATGCCCATCAGCCGAACGCGCACGGCATCTGCTGCGTCCGATGTCCGCAAATGAAGCGCTTCGAGCACCGCCGATCCGAATCCACCGGCAACGACGTTCTCCTCGACGGTAACCCACCGATTATGCCGTGAAATGAGATCATCAAGCATCTCTTCGTCGAGCGGCTTGACGAAACGCGCGTTTACGACTTCCGTCGAGATGCCATTCGCACCGAGAACTTCTGCCGCTTTCAGTGCAGGCTCAACCATGGCTCCGACGGCGAGAATCGCCAAATCGGTACCCTTTTTGAGCTTCTCCCATGTGCCGATCTCAACCGGCTCGATCTCATCAACGTTTTCACAAATCGGTGTGCCCGGTCCGCAACCACGCGGGTATCGAACGGCGATGGGTCCCGTACCGTGTTCAATCGCCGTGAGAATCATACGCTGGAGCTCGAGCTCGTCTTTCGGTGCCATGACAACCATATTCGGTATCGACCGCAGGTATGACAGATCGAAGATACCGTTGTGCGTTGCGCCGTCATCACCAACGAGGCCACCTCGGTCAAGAACGAATGCTACATTCAGATTCTGTATTGCGACATCGTGTATGATCTGGTCGTACGCACGCTGGAGGAACGTGCTATAGATCGCAACGACGGGTTTGATACCGTCACACGCGAGTCCCGCCGCAAAGGTGACTGCGTGCTGCTCCGCGATCCCCACGTCGAAAAACTGCTTCGGGTACACATCCGCCAGCATTTGCAGTCCACAACCCGATGCCATCGCAGCGGTAATCCCCACCATTTTTGGGAAACGCGGCGCAAGCTGCGTCATCGTGATGCCAAACACGTCCTGATACTTCGGTGGTCCGCTTGACGATTTTTTCGCGGCGCCGTTTTTCGGATCGAATCCGCCGCCGGCATGCCACGTATACGGGTCTTTCTCGGCGAACGGTACACCCTTCCCCTTCTGCGTGTACACGTGGAGAAGCTTCGGTCCCTTGAGTTCGCGCAGGTCCTTAAGAATGGTGGTGAGCTCGCGGAGGTTATGTCCATTCACCGGTCCAAAGTAACGTATTCCAAGCTTCTCGAACACGATTCCCGGCACCACGAGTGATTTTACCGCGGAATCGAGGCGACTGATTTGCTCACGCAGCACCTTCCCGACCGGCGGCATCTTTCCGAGCATGTCCCAGACGTCATCCTTGATCCGGTTGTACGTCTCGTTGCTGATCATGTCGTTCAAGTACTTCGGAAGCGCTCCGACATTGGGACTGATGGACATACGATTGTCGTTCAGAATCACCAAGATATCGGTACCGGCGTACCCCGCGTTATTCAACGCTTCCCACGGCATCCCGCCTGTCATGGCACCGTCACCGATGATCGCCGCGACTTTGTAGTCCTCGCCATTCAGATCTCGCGCGGTCGCGAAACCGAGCGCCGCCGAAATACTCGTCGATGCGTGGCCCGCACCGAATGCATCGTACTCGCTTTCGCTTCGGCGGAGGTACCCACTCAATCCATCTTTCTTCCGAATCGTCGGGAATCTGTCGCGTCGACCGGTCAGAATCTTATGGACGTACGCCTGATGCCCGACATCCCAAACAAGCCGATCACGCGGGGTGTCATAAACACGATGCAAGGCGATCGTGAGTTCGACAACACCGAGGCTCGGCGCGAAGTGTCCGGAGCTATTCGATATGACATCGACGATATACTGACGGATTTCCTCCGCGAGTATTTCGAGCTGCTCCGGTGAAAGGTTCTTGAGATCAGCGGGGCTATTTATCTGGGAAAGCAGATTCGCCATAAATCGGATATCCTGTCAGTTACGACATGTTACGATGCGTCGTCTGATTCGTCGTCTTCGACGTTCTTCGGTTCGGAGCCGTCCGCGCTTTCAGCCTGATCGAACGCTTCGAGACTGAAAACGCCGGGCGACTCCTCGATGAGTTTCTCGACGCGGGTTCGCGCATCGTTGAGATACTGGGCGCACGTGCGAGAGACGTTGATTCCTTCCTCGAAGAGCTTCATCGCCTTATCGAGTGGAAGGGTCTGGTCTCCGAGTTTGTCAACCACCTCTTCAAGCCTCTTCACCGCCGCCTCAAAACTGTCGAGCGACGGTTCTTCCGCCTTCGAAGGCTTATCACGTCGTGGCGTTTCCTCGGTCACACGAACTCCCCCCAGCCCTTTATTGGCGAAGCGTCTCTCAGGTGCTCCTCGTTGTGCATACTGTGCAACTTTAAATGATACTTCCGATATGACGATATGTCACCCCGCAGCACGGGCAATCGTGTCAACTGCCCAGTCAACGGGTGCTTCGGAGATAGGCGTCTTCTACCGAGTATGGTTTGGTGAACGTGACCACGGTCACAGACGGGCGTAAACGTCTATGATATACTTAGGTTGGATGGCGGGATAACTCGCATATCCGATGTCGACCGTGCTTTCGACGTGTGATGTTCGAAGCCCCCCCAAGCAGACGCCCATTACACAAAAGGGCGCGGTCGCACATCAGCAAGCGGGATGTCGATGTTCGGCACATCGACATCCCGTCTTCTATTCTTGGTGATCAGCGCGTTGGGTTCGCTCGCATGATCGCAACGATCTCATCGATCGATGTGCAGTCGTGCTGATCTCCGGTCTTCATGTTCCGCAGCGTCATTCGGCCCGATTGCGCCTCGTCCGGTCCGATGATGAGTGAGAATGGAATCTCCTGACGATTCGCGTACTTCATCTGCTTCCCAAGTTTGCCTGTCTCAGCGTACAACTCGGCGCGGATGTCGCGATTCCGAAGCTCTGTCGCCGCGGCGATTGACACCGACGCAGTCGAATCGTCGAACACGGTGACGAGTAACTCAGTCAGCGTCGCCTTGCTCTCGATACGACCGATCTTCTGCAAACCCGCGAGGAGGCGATCGATTCCGACCGATATCCCCACTGCCGGTACGTTTTGCCCGGTGAATACCGATACAAGGCCGTCATAACGACCACCCGACATCACGCTGCCAAATTCGGGAAGGTCATCGATAAGCGTTTCGTAAACGGTGCCCGTATAATAATCGAGACCGCGAATAATGCTCATATCGAGCTGTACGTATCCCTCCGGAATACCCGATGCTACACAGTATTCGAGGAGCGTGCACAATCTCGCGACGCCTTCCTTCGCTTCCGGTATATCGCCGAAGAAAGTGCTGACTTGGTCCAAAATCTCCGCGTTCGTTCCGCTGATTCCCATGTAGGCGAATACGCGTTCGATCTGACCGCCATCGAGCGATACGTCGGTTTTGAGCAAACCGCGAACAACCTCTTCGCCTTGACTTGGGAGCTTGTCGATCGTCCGTCCGAGAGCATGTTTCTGCTCAACGCTCTCGATTCCGAGTAGCTTCGCGAGCGCATCGAGCAG
>CAZWQW010000010.1:28217-54369 GCA_964635955.1 uncultured bacterium
TCCTCGAAGCGAAAGAGGAGCTTCTCTGCATCATCCCCGTATTTACCAAGCACGATCTCACTATACTCCAGCGCAGGCGTCGCGAAAGGGGCGAAGCCATGCCGTTCGAAGACGTCGGTAATCGTTGCGAGCATGCGTTGACGCGGGATCATCTCGTCTGGGAGATAGTCGCGAAACCCACGCAATAGACGGGGCTCTACGCGTATTTCCGCCATGGTGCGATATACTCCTCGTGAATTGAACCGGAATAACAGCGAATAGGGAAAGATACGGAAAACACCGCGTACCCGCATGGGGCGAACGCTTCGCTACGCTACGCGTTCGTTAGGGCGAAGCGATAGAATCGCTTCGCCGTTCGTTGGGAATGTCGAGCGGTTTGAGAATGTGCGCACGAGATCAGATGCAGGTCACACTCGGTGCGGCCGCGCGATACTCGGGTACCGTCATATCACCCCGGAGGCCATGTCATCGCGCGGCCACCGAGTAGGTGTAAGTGGATATGATCGACAGTTTGCCCACCGTGTTTCCCAACGTTGAAGACCAACCGGTACCCTTTATCAGAAAATCCCTTCTCATGAGCAATCTTCTGCGCCATGAGAACCATTTTCCCGATGAGCTCGGCATCGGCAGGCGTAACGTCATTGATTGAGGCGATTTCACGACGCGGTACGATCAAAACGTGTGTGGGTGCTTGTGGGTTGATATCACGAAGAGCTACCACGTCGTCGTTCTGCGCGACGATCTCCCCAGATATCTCACCGTTGATGATTTTCGTAAACAACGTCGCCATCGAACAAACCTCCACGATTCGCCAACCAACGGACTCGCATCGATACGTTGCGCCCGGCTATCAACTCTCGGAAAGCAACCGCAGAATATCACGCTCAAGCGTGCTGCGACTCCGTGCACCTACGTATTTATACCGCACGACGCCTTCGCGGTCGAGAATGTATGTCGTGGGAATCGACTCCACTTGCCAATACCGCGCGAGCATTTCGTTCGCCGTCACGCTCGGGTACGTCACGTTATATCGTGATATGACCTGCCCTACTTCCTGCGGATGACTGTTGATAATCACACCGAGAACGGCAAAGTCGCGATCTTGGTAATCGGCATGGAGTGTAACAAGATCGGGTAACTCGCTCTTGCACGGGCCGCACCAGGAGGCCCAGAAGTTCACGAGAACGACCTTGCCTTTGAGATCAGCAAGGCGCCCATTCCCCTGCTCGCCATACCACGGCATAGCGAAATCCGGTGCGGCGCTGTTCAACCGCACTGGCCGCGGTTCGACAAACGTCTCGCCCGTTGGCTGCGATTGGGTCTCGCTGCATCCGACAAGAGACGACATAGTGACAAGTAGCAGTGCAAACAACACAAATGGTATCGGGTAGAGGATATGTATCTGTCTCACGTGAATAGATTCCTTACGCTTTCATTCCGTGACTCGCTCGGTCGTCGACGCTCGCAATGTTCCGCGCATCGCCGATGAGGCCCCTGTCGCGCGCATATTCGCGGAGCTTCTCTTGAAGCATACCGCGCGCACGCGACAAGCGAGAGCGTACGGTACCGATTGGTATGTCAAGAATGTCAGCGATTTCTTGATAGGTGAATCCCTGTATGTCCGAAAGAATCGCCACGATGCGGAAATACGGCGGAAGGCTCTCGAGTGCGGCTTTCACTTCATCCGAGAATAACGCATCGAACGACGCCCGCTCGGATTCGTCAAGTGTCGCCGGTAGCGATATTACGTCACCCGACGTAACTTGTGACTCGGAACGTTCTTCGATGTCGTTGAAATCCACCGTATACGGCTCACGGCTCCGCTTACGGTACATATTGATGTACGTATTGGTCATGATGCGAAACAACCACGCCTTGCAAGATGTTCCCGGCGTGAACTTATCCCAGAAACGCCACGCCTTGAGGTACGTTTCCTGAACGAGATCATCCGCCATGGTTGCACTACGAGTCATGCTCAAAGCCGACCCGTACAGTGCATCCATATGCGGCATCGCCTCGGCTTCGAACCGACGACGACGTTCCTGATCGTCCATGTTTCCCTACCTCGCCACGTCCATACCGACGCAGCGGAGTGTACCTATCGTATGCCTATCTGTCAAGCAAATTTCTGCGAGACGGTCACGCGCGTCCGGTGAGTTGGCGATTCCGCGCGATGAGCTGCTCCATGATGTCGAGCACACCGGCCGATGCTTCGAATGGCGATACATATGTCGCTACGTCGCGGACCTCTTGAACAGCGTTCGCCGGAGCACCACTCCACGCGCATAGCTTCATGAAGCGCAGATCGCCGCGCGAATCTCCGATTCCCGCCACTTCAGACGGACTCAGAGACAAACGTGCGACTAACCGATCGAAACCGATACCTTTGTCGACTCCCGGAGGTACAATATCGACGCAGCGAACTCCTCGGATGACCTCGAGCTTGAAGTCGTGAGTTCGTCCCCACTCTTCGCATGCTTCCCACAATCGCTGCCGATCAGCCGCGTCTCGGGGGATGATACTGATCGAACCATCTTTTCCCGGCTGAAAAAACGACGGGATGTGATACATCACTGTGCGGCGTAAACTTGCGCGAGCTTCGTTGAGCCGTTCCAGAGTCGCTTCATCGATCCTCGGATCG
Source organism: uncultured bacterium (assembly GCA_964635955.1). Classification (GTDB taxonomy): domain Bacteria; phylum Latescibacterota; class MWCZ01; order MWCZ01; family MWCZ01; genus CAZWQW01. The sequence continues at coordinate 30,859 of CAZWQW010000010.1, forward strand.
AGCTCGCTGACACTCTGTCCACCGAGATCCAAACCCGCGCCGTTTTCGAAAATCGCCGGTAGATCGATTGCGAAGAGCTTCTGCATGCACTCGACGAAGGGCTGTGGGCGACCCGTGATGAACGTAAATTGTGGCACAGGCATTCCGGGTGCTTTTTTCGACTGCGCGGCGTACGCACGCATCTTCGCAACAAAATCGAGGTCGTAGTTCGAAAACTCGTCGCGAATCAGGCATCCGTCGTTATCGATCACTACGAGCTTTATCGGCACATCACTCATATTCCTACTCCAGATGTCACGGCGTTCGATCGCTGAGGTTATCCGCCGTTGCGTTGGATCCGCTCAATAACAACGGGAAGATCCGTCAGTGTCGTGATCTCCGCGTCAGGTACCGGTGCGGCGTCGTGTGGTTTCGCACCTTTTCGATTCAACCAGACAGCGTACCCACCAGCGCGCTTGATACCGATCACATCTGCAGATGAATCACCTACGTGGAGTATCGTTTCGGGTGCAACACCGAGGAGCCTTCCTGCGGCATCGAACATGGTACTATCGGCCATTGCTTTATACGTCTTCTCGTCTTCAGATGTGACGACACCACGGATCGGTAACTCGCGCAGAATCGGGTTTTCCACTAACATCCACGTATCGATATCGCTCACAATGGCAACCGGCCATCGTTCCGCACACCATTCAACCGCGGGTCGAGCGTCTTCATACAGGGGCACCGCTGAGATGTAGCGATTCCATGCATCGGTTGCCGCGTTGACATCGATCCCCGGAAGCACCGTTCGTTCAACCTCAACGAACATGGCGCGGTGAATATCGTAGAGACTGACGAAATCGGGAAAATGCTCGCGAGTCGCATTCACGAACCGATCGAGTTCACGCACCACGACACGGTCCATGATACCAAGTATGCGCCGTAGCGCGTCATTGTCGCACTGCGCGCCGATTGCTCCCAACACCGACCCCGTCGCCGAAGCGATGTCCGACGAGAAATCGAGCAGTGTGCTATACGCGTCGAACGTAACCGCTGCGATATTCCCTCGCTGATTCATTATTCACCTTTCCACTCGTGAGAATGAGACAGTCAAAGATCGGCACGCGTCCGTCGATCGACAAGCACATCGATACCTTCGCGCACAACCACAGCTTGCATTCCCAACAGCGCGCGAACGATGAATTCTCGTTACGTTCCTTGACAATACGACGTCTTCTCGCGACATTCATATTGTTGATACAATAGATCAACATAGTATTGTTTATCACAACCTATCAGTGATAGATGAGCCAGTACTCAAACAGAGGGGACGGATATGGCACGTATCTACGACTCGATCATCGACACCATCGGCAATACGCCGCTTGTTCGCATCAACCGACTCATGGGCGACGCGAAGGCGAATGTCGTCGTGAAACTCGAAGGCTTCAATCCGTTGTCAAGTGTCAAAGACCGGATTGGTGTTGCGATGATTGAAGCTGCTGAACGCGAAGGAAAGCTTGACTCCGATACGGTTGTCGTCGAGCCAACATCGGGAAACACGGGTATCGCGCTCGCTTTCGTCTGCGCAGTGAAGGGATACAAATGCATCCTCACCATGCCCGAAAGTATGAGTCTCGAGCGGCGCGCTCTTCTACGCGCACTCGGAGCGGATCTTGTGCTCACACCGGCCGCAGACGGTATGAAAGGTGCAATCGCAAAAGCACAGGAAATCGCACAAGAGCGGAAAAAGGCTTTCGTGCCGCAGCAGTTTGAAAACGCCGCGAATCCCGAAATCCACCGCAAGACTACCGCCGAAGAAATCTGGCGTGATACCGATGGGAATGTAGATATTCTCGTCGCGGGTGTCGGAACCGGTGGCACCATCACCGGGATCGCCGAAGCGCTGAAGGCGCGTAAGCCCACGTTTCGAGCCGTCGCCGTGGAGCCTGAAGCGTCGCCCGTCATCAGTGGAGGCACTCCGGCACCGCACAAGATTCAGGGAATCGGCGCGGGATTCATCCCGGCAAACCTGAATACGAAGATCATTGACGAAGTTATTACTGTTAGCAATGACGACGCCATGGAGATGGCACGTCGCGCAGCACGCGAAGAAGGCCTTCTCGTCGGCATTTCTTCGGGAGCAGCACTCGTCGCGACACAGCGTGTGGCCGCTCGCGAAGAGAACGCCGGGAAGCTCATTGTCGCGATTATGCCGTCATTTGGTGAGCGGTACCTGAGCACTGAGCTCTTCAAAGAATACATGCACTAAACAAAACGCCCCATCGGATCTGGAAACCGATGGGGCGCGTACTAACGAATTCACACACGCGACTATCGTGTGTCAGACCTGCATGATCTCTTCTTCTTTTGCTGCGACGGCGTCGTCAACTTTCTTGATATACTCGTCGGTAAGGTCCTGCACTTCTTTCTGCAAGCGATGGCTGTCGTCTTCGGTGATATCCTTTTCTTTCTCTTGCTTACGAAGTTCTTCAATCGCGTCGCGTCGGATATTCCGGATTGCGATCTTCCCCTCCTCCGCCATTTTGTGGATAACTTTTACGAACTCACGACGACGTTCTTCGTTCAGCGGAGGGATGACAATACGAATAACCGAACCATCGCTATTCGGGTTCAAACCGAGATCAGATGCCTGAATCGCCTTCACGATCGGTTGCAGGGCGTTCTTATCCCACGGCTGCACCATGATCATGTTCGGCTCCGGTGCGCTGACGGTAGCAACCTGATTCAAGGGAAGCTTGCTCCCGTAGTAATCGACGCGGATGCTGTCGAGTAGCTGCGGATTTGCCTTCCCGGTTCGCACCGAAGAAAACTCCTGTTTCGTCGCGTCGAGCGATTTTTCCATGCGCTGCTTCGCATTTTTCACTGATGAATTTGCTGCCTGCATCACTTTGTTTCCTCCAAGATCCACAGCGTTACGAAACGAGCGTTCCGACGTTGTCTTCGCCCAATGACGCTCGCATCAGTTCGCCGTCGCGGGTCATGTTGAAAACCACGATTGGTATCTGGTTGTCGCGGCATAGACTCACTGCGGTAGTGTCCATCACTCGGTAATCGTGTCGAATGACATCGGTGTACGAAAGCCGATCGAATCGTTTGGCATTCGGATTCGTCTTCGGATCGTCGTCATAGACGCCATCGACTTTTGTGCCTTTCAGGATTATATCAGCACCGATTTCGACGCCTCGAAGCGCGGCCGCGGTATCCGTCGTGAAGAAAGGATTCCCTGTACCCGCTCCAAAAATCACGACCCGTCCTTTATCCATATGTCGGATGGCGCGACGCCGGATATACGGCTCGGCTACCGCTTCCATACGAATCGCCGTCTGTACCCGGGTATCCACGCCGATCAACTCAAGGCCCGCCTGCATCGCGAGAGCGTTCATCACCGTTGCGAGCATACCCATATGATCGGCGGTTGCCGCCTCAACCTCAAGCCTGTTTACCAGTTCTTTCCCACGGAAGAAGTTTCCGCCACCGATCACCAAGCCGATCTGTATCCCGCGCTTATGTATCCCCGCGATTTCCCGTGTGATTCGTTCCACCGTCTGCGGATCGATACCGAACTTCTGATCGCCTTGGAGCGCTTCGCCGGAAAGTTTCAACAGAATGCGCGAGTACTTTGCCATGAAGTGATCCTTTATGCGGAAAACGGAGATCTCGCACGGGAAGGACGCTCCGCGCGACGTTCTACCCGGCGTAGGAAGATACAACGCGGCGTCCGTACAGAAAAGAAGCCGCCTCCGGAACGGTGACGGCTTCGTGCTCAATAGCGATTCGTTCGACGCGATTACACGGTACCTACTTGGAACCGGGTGAACCGCTTCACCTGAATGTTCTCGCGAATCTTCGCAACGGTCTCGGTGACCAAGTCGGCGACTTTCTTTGAATCGTCGCGGATGTATGGCTGATCGAGCAAGCAGATTTCCTCGAAGAACTTGCTCAAGCGCCCTTCGACCATCTTCTCGATGATATGATCCGGCTTGCCTTCGGTCTTCGCCTGCGCCTTGAGAACGTCGCGTTCTTTATTCACGATATCTTCCGGGACGTCATCGCGGCTCACGTACGTCGGATTCGCAGCGGCGACTTGCATGGCAACGTTTTTTCCAAGTGCGCGGAAGTCTTCTGTGCGAGCGACAAAATCCGTCTCACAGCTGATCTCGACCAAGACACCGAGCTGATCACCGGGGTGTACGTACGCAAACACCGCACCTTGGTTCGTCGCGCGGCTACCAAGTTTCGCAGACTTCACGACGCCCTGTTCGCGAAGATAGTTGATCGCCTTCTCTACACTCCCGTCGGTCTCTTGGAGCGCTTTCTTGCACTCCATCATTCCCGCACCGGTCTTATCTCGAAGCTCTTTTACTTGAGCGGCAGTAATATTCATCGTTCCCTCGTTCTCGTCTCGCAGGTTGAATTCGTGTTTCGTTCAGTCTATTCGGCGATTATGCCGCGCTTGCTCCGCGGTTACGCCGCGCTTGTTGACTCTGCGACCTCGGCTTCGGCCTCGCCTGATTCGAAGTCGGATTCCGCCGAAACGACACCACCCTGAGCTTCGATGACCGAGTCAGCAAGTGTTTTCACAATAAGCTTCACCGAGCGAATCGCGTCGTCGTTACCGGGAATCGGGTAATCGATCACATCGGGATCACTGTTCGTGTCGACGATCGCGAAGATCGGAATACCGAGTTTGTTGGCTTCGGCAACCGCAATGTGCTCTTTGCAGGTATCGACAACAATAAGCGCACCGGGGAGACGTCCCATTTTACGGATACCACCGAGATCGTCCTGCAGCTTCTGACGAATCTTCTCGGCGCCAAGCGCTTCTTTCTTCGCAAGCTTCTCGAACGTGCCGTCTTCAGCCTTCCGGTCGAGATCGTCGAGTTTCTTGATGCTCTGACGCAGCGTCTGGAAATTCGTCAACATTCCGCCGAGCCAGCGGTTAACCACGTAGTAGCTGCTCGCGCGCTCTGCTTCTTCACGAACCACGTCCTTGATTTGCTTCTTCGTTCCGACGAAGAGAATCGGACGGCCGGAACGCGCGATCTCACCGATCGCGTCGGCTGCTACATCGATGAGTTTCGACGATTTGTTGAGGTCGAGGATGTGGATTCCGTTGCGCTCCATGAAGATGTAGCGCTTCATCTTCGGATTCCACCGACGAGTCTGGTGACCGAAGTGTACGCCTGCTTCGAGCAGGTCTTTCATCTCAACGCGTGGCACGATGACACCTCCTGATGGTCGTTAGCCTCCACGGGTCGCCACTCTGGTCCGATCAGGCCCGGTTATATCCCTTCCACCGTGACACGTCAGTGCCGTGGGTGCGTCGGGGATGTGCGGGACGACGTCGGGACGAACCCGTGTGTGTGGTTGACGAATCGACACAGTACGACTCGCCGTGATAACACGCAACGGCGAAGCGGAGTGGTCCGCTTCGCCGATATATCCATGCGATGCGAGATTCGCGTACCGTGCGACGCTCGCGAAACGCGATTAACGCTTCGAGAACTGGAACTTTTTGCGCGCGCCGGGCTGACCGGACTTTTTCCGCTCAACCATACGCGGATCGCGTGTGAGAAGGCCGGCGACCTTCAACGCGGGGCGTAGATCGGGGTTCATCCGTTCGAGCGCTCGCGCGATGCCGTGCCGAATTGCTCCGGCCTGTCCGCTCAAACCGCCGCCCTTCGCAGTCACGCGAATATCGTACGAACCGAGCGTATCCGTAATCTTCAACGGCTGCTCGACCTGCATCACGAGCGTCGGCCGCGCGAAATACTCCGCCGCATTGCGCTTGTTGATGATGATCTGTCCAGTCCCCGGGGTGATGCGTACCCGTGCAGTCGATTCCTTCCGACGGCCGGTCGCCTCAAAGATCGGGTTATCCATGTACGTTACGCTCCTGTGCTGCGAGACGCATTACATCTCGGGCAGCGGCTCGGGATTCTGTGCAATGTGTGGATTCTCGGGGCCCGCATAGACGCGGAGCTTCCGCAGAAGCTCGTGACCGAGTTTGCCCTTCGGAAGCATGCCCTGCACGGCGAATTCGAGAACCTTCGCCGGATTTTCTTCCATGAGACGCGATAGCGACGTGAACTTCGCACCACCGGGATATCCCGAATGACGGAAATACGTCTTCTGATCGATTTTCTTCCCAGTGAGACGCAGCTTCGCGGCATTCACGACGATAACCCGATCACCAAGATCGAGATGCGGTGAGTAATCAGGCCGATGCTTGCCCTTGAGTACCCGCGCGATCTGACTCGCGAGCCGTCCGAGAACGCGATCCTCAGCGTCCACGATGTACCACGACGGCTTGATATCCTTGCCGCTGACGGTATACGTGCCTTTACCAAAAGTTGCCATGTTCGACTCCGACAGACAGAGAAACACGTCGCCCGTCAACCTCGATCATCCGCTCGAACGTCATATGCGGCGCCCGTCCGGCCCGTCCTGGGGCACCGGGATGGCATGTCGGGACCGATCAGACCAGCGGCAATCAGTACTCAATCGACGATACTGCGACGATTAGGGAGAATAGACGTGTTAATGTAACCTATTGACCAACCTCACGTCAAGACTTCAAATACGTTTCCATGAACTTGTCAAATCGCCGGAAGAGGTACCGTGCATCGTGCGGACCCGAGGATGCCTCCGGGTGATATTGCACGCCGAAGATCGGTAGGCGTGTGTGTTGGAGCCCCTCAACCGTCCGGTCGTTGAGGTTCGTGTGCGTTACGCGGAGGTCCTTTGGCAGTGATGACGGATCGATGGCGAATCCGTGATTCTGCGCGGTGATCTCCACCTTACCGGTGTCGTGATTCATTACCGGCTGATTCACACCGCGGTGACCGAACTTCAATTTGAAGGTTTTTCCACCGAATGCCCACGCCATCAGCTGAACGCCCAAACAGATGCCGAAAATCGGGAGGCCGGTCTTATCGCTGACGCTGAGGAGTTTTCTAATCGTATCAATCGCGTAGGTTACCGCTTCCGGGTCACCGGGGCCGTTTGCGAGGAATATACCGTCGGGCTTGTATTCAAGCACTTCTTCGGCCGTCGATGAAGCCGGTAGAATTGTTACCTTGGCGCCATGGTGCACGAGTAGTCGGAGGATGCTTTCCTTGAATCCGAAGTCGAACGCAACAACATGGTATTTCAGAGCGGATTTCGAGACGATACTTCCGGCGAGGTCATGCACACCGTCGGTCCATACTTGCGGCTCTTTCCGCGACACAATGTTGACACAGTCAAGCCCGGTCATCCCCTGCCAGTCGCGAGCACGCTTTACGAGCTCATCGGGATCCTGATCGCCAGTCGCGATGCAGCCCTTCATTGAGCCGTTTACCCGCAGCTTTTTCGTCAGCATACGGGTATCGATACCCGAAATCCCCACAACGCCATGCTCTCGGAGCCAGTCTCCTAAGCTTCCCGTCATCCGATAATTACTCGGATATGGACTATATTCCTTGACAATGACCCCATCGATCCACGGGTGCGGCGACTCAACGTCGTCGGGATTGACGCCGTAGTTCCCGATCTGCGGATAGGTCATCGTGACAATCTGTCTTGCGTATGACGGATCGGTGAATATCTCCTGGTATCCCATCATCGACGTATTAAATACGACTTCGCCGACGTGAACACCCGACGCACCGAATTGTTCTCCCTCGTAAACTGTTCCGTCTTCGAGGGCGAGATATGCTTTCTCAGGCATGCTACTCCGTTCCCAGTTCTTGGTCCGCGTGCCGATTCGTTAGTTACCGATAGTCACCGACGCACAACCGTCGGCAATGCGTAGTGTATCCAGTTGCGGAATTGTTCTGTTCTCGTAAGCGCAATCTGTAAATCTAACGGAGAATCGGCCTCTCGCACAATCCACGCGACGTGCCGCAACCACATCGACCGAAGCATGTCCGGTAGGTGACTGAGCGATTCCGAGTCGATTGGACCGCGTATACGTTCGTACTCGTCCACGATACGGGCCATGCGAGCTGTATCGACAACATCCGGCGATTGTACGATTGGCGGTTCTCCGGGAGGAATGTCGCGGTTCGATGCAAACGCGAGTATAACGTCGGCAAGGTCCTCCAGTGCCGATCCGCGATGCAGCCAATCGAAATCCGTCAGCGCAGCAATATGACCGTGCTCGACAACCCAGTTCCCCCGCCACAGGTCGCCATGCACCGGAACACATGTATCCAGCACTTTCTCGAGATCAGACCCCAGTTCCGCATCGAGAAACGCTTCGAGATCGGGAGTAAACATGCGGATTGTACGTGCGCGGTCGATCATTTCCGAAACGAGCTGACGAGCGTCAGCGGCTCCGTACCAACCGTTCCACTCGGCCGGAATGGTATTCACTGGAATTCCGTGTAGCAGCGCAACCTGCTGCGCCGCATCAACTGCTTCACGCAGAGTAGGCCGATGCGGTACGGTTCCCGGCACGACGCGGTGAACTTCGGCAAACGCATCGCCGATATCGAGCCACGTGTCGCCGGAGGGCAGCGCAATGATCTCCGGCGCGAGTCCACCCGTGTCGATAAACGCACGAACGACGCGGTGCTGCTCGGGTCGATGTACACTCGGATGGTGTTTCTTGAGAAACCACTCACCGCTTTGGGTGCGAACGCGACATCGAGCGCGATGTGTATCCCAGCCGACTTCGCTGAGCGCGGTGGAGTCGCCTGTCGGCCACCCCAGTGCGTAGAGCTTGAGAACGGCGTCGACTTCGCATGGAGTCCATGGCGATATGTGGTGGTCAGTGAGCGACATGGATTCTCAGCGAGACTCGGTGAGGTGTTATTGGCTATGTGGAGCTCGAAGTGTACCCGTGAGCAAACTGGTCGCCAAGGTGTACAACCTCTGCGCGTTCCCCCACCCTGTTCTTCGCACTTTCTTTTTCATTTCGAACCGTTCATAACCGTCTACCACCCGAGGTCGCCATGACGCCGCGCGAACGAGTGCACGCCGCTTTCCGCCACATCGAGCCGGACCGCACGCCGATCTTCGAACGTGAGATCAAGCCGCCGACCGACCGCGTAGTACTCGGACGACCGGTAACGCACCCATACAACTGGTCGCATTGGATGCGAACGTGGGCACGTGAGGGATGGCGCGCAACCGTCGAGCTGCAAGCGCGCGATGAATTCGAGATAGCGGAGCGACTCGGCTTTGACATGGTCCGACTTGGACTGAATCCATCGGAATCCGCGCCACAACCGATCGAAATCGACGAGAATACATTTCGCCATGGCGACTCGGTTTCTCGCTACCATCCGGAATCCGGTGTTGTGGAGAACCTCACCGAGCGCAGCCGTTCGCCAGAAGAGGTAGAGCGAAACTTCCGGCAGTCGTTCGAGACTGAGTTTGTCTCGCCGCAGATCGGCGATGATCAGCTCTATGTGTTCCGCCGTGTCGTCGAGCTCATGCGTGAATCGGGTGTCGAACGCGCGATCTACATCTCGCTCTACGTTATCCCTGTCGCCGCACTTCCGCCGTTCGCGATCGAGTGGTTCGTGAATGAACCAGAGACACTCGCCCGGTATTATGCGCACCAAACGGAGTGGGCGATCTCGCTCGCCCGCGTTTTCGTGCGGGAAGGCGCAGACGTCATCGGGCTCGGTGGCGACTTCGCCGGAGATACCGGTCCGGTTATTTCGCCGCGCATGTACCGCGAGCACGTCGTTCCGCACATTCGGCGCCAATCGGATGCGGTGCATGAGCTCGGCGCATGGGCGACCAACACTACCGACGGCCTGCTCTGGAGTGTGCTACCGGATTTCCTCGACGGTGCGGGCGTGGACGGGTACGGTGAGATTGACGTCGCGGCAGGTATGGATCTCGCGCGATTGAAACGCGAGTGGGGCGACCGTTGCACGTTCCTCGGGAATCTCGATATCCGCCACGTGCTCTGCTCCGGCACCATCGACGAAGCGCGGCGGCATATGGCGCAATGCATCGAAGACGGATTCGGTAACGGCGGACATGTAATCATGACGAGCAATGTTGTCCACGAGGACGTAAAACCGGAACTCTACATCGCCGCGCTGGACGAATACCGCCGAATCTTCGGACTGGATCCCGTCGATATAGCGGACGAGAGACTACGACGGCTTTGACCGTGAGACATACCCATGGTACGTACGAGATGAACGTCTCTCGTCTCGCGAAGGAGCACGCCATGTCAAAGAAAACGGATCGCCCAAACGTCCTCGTGTTTTTCACGGACCAGCAACGCGGCGATACGATCGGTGCGTTGGGTAATCCGGTCATCCGCACGCCGAATATCGATCGGCTTGTCCGGGAAGGTACGGCGTTCCGGCGCGCGTATACTGCCTCGCCGGTCTGTGTCAGTGCGCGATGTTCCACGATCTACGGTCAGTACCCCATGCACACCGGCTGCTACGACAACACCATCATGCCGCAGGATGAACGCACATCCTACATGGGCGCGCTCACCGAAGCAGGATATCGCACGCACGGAATCGGGAAGTGTCACTTTACTCCCGTCCGCGACGCGTTACGAGGATTCCAGACGCGAGAACGGCAGGAAGAACTTGTACGCGACCCCGACACTGACGACGACTTTTTGCCGTGGCTCCGCGCGAACGGGTTCGATCACCTGACCGATCCACACGGCGTGCGTGGCGAGATGTATTATGTTCCGCAGCCCGCGCAAATGCCGGCGAAATACCATCCGACACAGTGGATCGGTGACCGCGCCGTTTCTTTTGTAACCGATTCCGAACGGAACCAGCAGCCGTGGTATCTCTTCACCAGTTTCATCCATCCACATCCGCCGTTTGCGCCGCCGGCACCTTGGCACAAGCTCTACCGCGCGCCGCTCATGCCGTTGCCGAAGGTGCCACCCGATCACGAGGCGCTGCAACTGCACATCAACCGCATCCAGAACCGGTACAAATACCGGGACCAGGGGATCGATCAGAATCTCATGCGGAACATGAAGGCCCACTACTACGCGTGCGTGTCGTTTATCGATTATCAGGTCGGACGTGTTCTCGATGCGCTTGAAGAAACCGGGCAGCTTGACAACACTCTGATCATGTATCTCTCCGATCACGGGGAATACCTCGGCGACTACGAATGTTTCGGTAAACGGGGCATGCACGATAGTGCGTCGCATATTCCGATGATCGCGCGAATGCCGGGGCTGTTCGAAGCCGGAGTGGTAGTCGACGAACCGACCAGTCTCGTTGACGTCGCGCCGACGATTCTCGCGGCAACTGGGGCGCGAATCGATGACCACGCACTCGATGGCATCGATCTCACGACGGTCGCGGCGGGGAAAGCGGATCGACCGGGGGTGCTTTCGCAATTCAACGACGGTCCGAACGCGGTGTATATGCTCGTGACGAAGCGGTGGAAGTATATCTACAGCGCGCCGGACGATCGCGAGTTGTTGTTTGACGCCGTAGAAGACCCAGGTGAAACGCGGAACAAAGCGCACACGCCGTTTATCCACAATGTCACGAAATCACTGCGTCGACAGCTCGTCGACATGCTCCGTGCGGGAGGTGAAGAGACTGCGCTCGATGGCAACGACTTCTGCAAGTACCCGCGCCAGACGATGCCGACCGATCCCGACGAAGGTCTGCTGATACAGGATGCACCGTGGCAGAAAACCGATCTGCCGGGGTATTCGGATACAATCCGGTACGAGTGAGTTCAGCCGCGACAGACTGCGATGACCGGCGTGCCGCCTACTCGTGTGCAGATGAGCGTGCGCGCTTCGTCGCCGTCAAGACGGAGCATCCGACGCAATGCGTCCGGACGAACGGGAAACCGCCTCGCACGGATTTCCACCGAGCCGACATTCCGCTCATCTAACGCTGTCTGAAGTCGTCGCAGCGACCACGGAATGACCGCTTCCACGCGGAAAGATGCTGCAAACGAAGTTTCCAGAGGCTCGCCGTTCGCCGAAAGGTATGCAATCTCCGGATCAATCCGGTACGCGTCGAGTCGCGCCGCGAGATGGGTAACGAGATGCCCGCGGACAACCGCCGGCCCCGGGTCGTAGAGTACCGAACCGATTTCATCGATACGCTGTTCTTCGGATTCATCAGCTCGCAGGACATCGCCTCTCGGCAAAACAACCGCTTGACGTGTAGCGAGCGCGTGATCACCGAACCAGAGCATCGCCTCACGTAACTCACCGCGATCCTCGACGAACTCGGGCACCGCGCCCGCAGGCATCGCGTCATACGGCATCCCCGGCGCCACCTTCACCGCGAGCGTACCGACGCGCTTTCGGATGGCGTTCCACGCATCCAATGGCGGTTCGTAATCCTCTGGACGAATCGCCCTCCCGCCAAACTGTCGCGTACCACTACTGCGTCGATCTGGGTCCAACACCGCTCCATCAGCATCGCGTAACCCGGCGATACAGTCCGCATGCAGAAACGTGACTCGCTCTGGATTCCCATATCGAGCGACATTGAGCCGAGCCCATTCCAGTCGGTCAGCGTCACGATCAACCGCAATGACTTTTTCGGCTGAACAGCTGAGTGCCACCGTGTCACCACCTGCTCCGCAGCACAGATCGAGCACACGCATTCCGTCGAAGCGAGCCGCGCGCCACGTCGCGGCCGCTTCACCGCTGGCTTGTTCGAATGATACCCTATCTCCAACAAATCCTCGCCACGTGGGGAACTTGTTCCGGTGTTTTTCACGGAGCCGCGCCAACGTCAGCGCCGCGGGACCGCGTTCGGGTCCGAGTGCGGCACGGGCTTCGACAGCGAGTGTCACCAGATCCTCGGAAGAACATCGCGATTGTAACGCTTCGGCCAGTGCGAGTACGTCAGGATCGCTATAGGGATTCGTTACGGGGTTCGTCATCTGCGTCTATCTGCCGTATTCTTTTAGTAGCCATATATCGTGAAAGGATACACATATGCTCATCGAACAGAACATGCATACACACACGCGTCTTTCGTACTGCGGCGGCCGAGACAGTATTATCGCAAACACTGTTGCTGAAGCCGAATCGGTTGGCTTGAAAATGATTGGGATCAGCGATCACATCGATCTCGTTGACGACCGACGCGCCGTACTCATCGATCAGAACCGCGAAGAACTCGCAAAAATCGATACCAACATTAAAGTCCTTATCGGTGCGGAGCTTTCTCTCAACGACCCCGATACGTTACCCGCAACAGACGAAGAAATCGGGTGGCTCGACTACATGGTCGTATCGGCGAATCATTACCACGTCCCCGGCGTAAAAAATCCCGATGAGATGACCGAGGAAGCGTACGCCGATTGGTTTATTGAAATGGCGTCGGGCGCTATCCGACTCGGTGCTTCGATCATACCGCATCCGTTTTCGTATGTGGGTGTGCGTCAGATCGACGGACGTCCCGTCGATTTCCAGCGCTTACTCAAAGCATATGATATGAACCGCGTCCGGTCGATGTTCCGTCTCGCTGCGGAAATCGGCACCGCGTTCGAGCTCAATCCCGGTCGAATGGGACAGTTCTCAGACTTCTTCGCGAAACTCGTTCCGATAGCTCGTGACGAAGGTATGAAGTTCTCGTTTGGCTCCGACGGTCATCATCCGGGTTCGATGCACTATGGCGGCGTAGAAAAACTACGCGAAGCCGAAGCACTGTTCCGCTCGATCGGTGTTACCGAAGACCTTATCTGTCAGGAATACCGCGTCCGTCGGAATTAGCGCGAGTCAGCGTCTGCGCATTTGCTATCGACGTGTTTCGCGTGCTACCTTATCGTGCGAATGGTATAATGGTGTAAAGTCTACAGGCGGTGAATCATGAAGCTTCACCAACAGACTCCCGGATGCGCAGATATTGACGTGACGCTTTCGGGTGACGGCAGCCCCGATTTCCGCCTGTTACTTCCCGAGCACGTCTACGCAAACGGATACGACGGGCCTCTCCATCTTCACACGATTCTCGGCACGTGGGAGCACCAATTCGGGCTTCTCGGTGGACGGTACACTGTCCCTCACACGTTCGAAATCGCTGTGCTCCTTATCCCAAACACCAACGAGGTGCGAATCTCGCTCACGGTCATAAACATAGCGGATCATCCCGCCGAAAACGTCTTCGTTGAAATATGCGCCGGAATCAGCCACCTTCCCGGGAATCCTGACTGGTCGAATCGGCAATTCATTGGCGATTGCGCTCTCGATCGAGCCGAACAGGGACGCGTATGGTTTTACGAAGTCACGCCGAATCGACTCGTCGCGCTCGTCAGCGGCGGCGCCTGGATTCCCATACACCCGAACCCTGAATCGCCTCATACAGCCGCTTCGACGGGCTTTGTCGCGAGCGACGATGTAAACGCTCGAGCGGTTGCGCTGGAATCACCCGAAGAACCGAGTCGCATCTTCTTTCAGGCATGGGATTGTTGCGGTCGATGGATAACACCCGCTCCTGAAAACGCTTGTATTCATATGCGACCGTTCGTTGCGGGTAAGCTCGATATCGGAGAGTCTGCCACCATACACGGTCTTGCGGGAGTGTTCACCGGGGATCGCGGAGCACTCGCTTACCACCTCATTGACGCGCTTTCGTGATCACTGAGTAACAAGCATCAACGGAACTCGAACCGTAGCCCCGCTGTTTGCACGAGTACCATATAACCATCGTCTGAACACCGACTGTTCCGAAAGGGGCGAAGCGATGTCCGAGACGAACGATACCAAGAGAGAGAAAACCCGCGCGGAGCTGGAGAAACTGCAAAAGGAGCTTGAACAGCTTGTAAACGACACCCGAGAAAAGAAAGCGGGAGCAAAACCGGCTGATCAAGCTACGATTGACGACCTCGCGGTGCGCATCGAAGAGCTCAAGCACGTCAGCGACTGAGTTTATACCCGATCAGTCTCGCGCCCCGTGGTACATTGGTGAATCGTCGCCGGTTTCGATTCTCGCAGCGGTGCTGTACCTTCCCACCGAGAAATCCAACACGATACCACGCGAGGCAATCCGATGCGCGAAACGTTTCCCATGGTTCCGGCTACCCAGAGTACGCTCTTACTCATGATCCCTCTTGCGTTTGTCCTTGTTGGCGCGGTCGGAATATTCCTCTATTTCTTCTGGACGGCGCGGCACACGGATATTATCGTGGATCGGGACGAAATCGTTGTAACCGGATTCTTCTACGGCCGTACGATCCCCATGCCCAACGTGATCGCCGATGCAATTCGCATTGAAAACATCGACAAAGCGTCGCCGTACAGGCTGACGCGTCGAACAAACGGTGTCGGATTGCCTGGATATAAAGCGGGTTGGTTCCGCATGGCAAACGGTGAGAAAGCACTCGTTTACGTTACGGTAAAAGACCGTGTCGTCGTTGTCCCAACAACAGCCGGATACACGCTGCTCGCAAGTGTGGAGAATCCCGACGCTTTCGTCGCGAAAATCCGCGACATGGCCGGGGTGGGAGGCTAAGCCATGCGCTTCGCTGTCACTTTCGCTGTCGCAGCTATCATCGGATGCCTTGTTGTGGCCGGCGCGTCGTATATCTGGAACGACTACCGCACCGGTTTTGCATACGCCGATTGGAACAACGCT
Source organism: uncultured bacterium (assembly GCA_964635955.1). Taxonomy (GTDB): domain Bacteria; phylum Latescibacterota; class MWCZ01; order MWCZ01; family MWCZ01; genus CAZWQW01. The sequence goes on from CAZWQW010000010.1 coordinate 46,413, forward strand.
GTCATCCTTGGCGTTGTGATCGGGCTTATCGCTGCCGTTAGAACACGCCGCGGGTAAGCCTCTGTCGATGCTATCGCGCCGCGTACGATACGATCGATTCGATCAGACGCGGAACGATACCATTCCGAACCGACGGCTCACGCCAGTTATCGAAATCGCTTAGCACGGCGTTTATGCGCGTGTCGTCAAGCTTCGTCAACGCCGGATGTAGGCGATCCATCACCGGTCCGAGGTACGCATCAACGAACCCCGTTCGCGCCGACCAAGCTCCCCATGACTCAATTAATGCGCAAAGGTTATGAGCGATATTACCTCCGTCGACGATCGATCGCACTGCATCAGCGATATCCGCGACGAATCGAAGTTGATGAACAAGGTCGCCGAGGAATCGATCCGGATCGTTCATCACCAAGCCAACGAGCGGTCCGTCCGTCGGCAAACGTACGCGGGAGCGAGCTGATTCTATCCGCTGCGCTAAAGCTCGAGCCGATTCGGCTATTGCGCGGTCCGTAGATGGGTTCGCAAGCGTCGTCCACGCTGCTGTGACGAGTTCGGCGACACCGGGTGCAAGTTGATCTGCAAATCCCGAAAGGTCGACCGAGTCCAATGTGCCACCACACGCAACGTGTGCGAACAGATACGTGTTCGGAAGTTGTACCACATGCGTTTGCGCGTTCGCCATGCAACCACGGTACGCGCAACCCCACGGGAATCCATCCAGATGACTGGTAATCGCTTCCTCGGAGAGGTTCGTCAGCGGGAAGGTCGGCTCACCCTCTACTAAGCCGTAGGGGAAGTACGTCGATCGACCGTCAATACCGAGTCGAGCTGCGAGCTTGCGATGCTCGTCCGAACAGACGAAGAATCGCCAACGCTCATCGTCACGCAACGGAAGCGCGCTAATTACGTCTACCCAGTCGTTCGGATCCACGTCGATATGCGTGTCACCCGTAGACTCCACGCGCTCCCAGAACCGGTTGTAGCTCGCCCATCCGACCCACAGCCAATAGGTAATCGTGGCAGCTGGATTCAGCTCGTCGAGAAGGTTTCGGTGCTGCTGGAGAATCGCGACGAACTCTTCGTTTGTCGATCCGGCCCAACCTCCTGGGTCACTGTCGATAATGACAAACCCATCCGCGCCTGCGAGAGGTTGGAGAAGCGCTCGACGAACGTGCATGAGCCGCTCCATCGCCTTCGGATCACCGGGATCGAGCCGCTCATCGCATCGAAAGAACGGGCGTTCTTCGAAGGGATACTCCGACGCATGCTTGTTACCGACGGTATTCGCACCAAGGGTAATGAGCACTTTCATTCCATATTCGACATGCAGCATATCGATTACGTGACGCAGTTTATCCAGATGGGCAAGATCACTCGCTGTGGGAGGATCGGGTATTGTCTCCAGCACAGGCCAGATCATCACGCTGTCGTACCCGAGTGCGGCAAGACCACCTGCGTATGCGTTCCAGTCGGTGAATGACCATGTTCGCGCGGCATACGGGCGTCGGTACGCCCAATGTTGATGTACATACATTCCCAGACGAGCGCTCATTGGTATCTCCTCATGTAGTGAATCACGGAATGGTGTAACGATAGATGTGTCGAATAAGCGTGACTGGTCCAAACCGGCTGTAAACCTTGGACCGTGACGACCGAAAGCCTAATGTTCCCATTATCAGGGGTACTTCGCCGCAGCCTGTTTCGAGGAGATTCGCCATGCCGACCTCGCGAAAACCGAATATCCTGTTTATTATGACCGATCAACAGCGGTACGACTGCGTCGGAGCGAATGGAAACAACCGAATTCGCACACCGAATATCGACGCGCTCGCCGCCGAATCGGCGAACTTCGGCAACTGTTTCTGTCAGGCGCCGGTATGCGTTCCCTCCCGACAAACCTACTTTACCGGCCGCTATCCCCATTCACATCGCAACCGCGTGAACTACACACCGCTTGATCCGTCCGAAACGCTTATGCAGGCCCGTCTACGCGAAGCTGGTTACACCACCGGGTTCGTTGGGAAGCTTCACTACTGGCCTCCGACGCGTGAACATGCGCTCGGCACCGGGTTTGACCACGGACTCATACACGACGCAGGTCCCACCGATGCGTATTCCGACTACATCCAATGGTTGGAAGCAAACACGGAGTATTCGCGCGGTAATTACCGCGAGTGTCGCGCCCCAAGCGGCGGCGGAAACCCGTTTACCGCGATCATTCCTGATGAATACCACGAGACGACGTGGTGCGGCAGAGAAACTCGCGCGATGCTCCGCGAAATGTCAGCGCAGGATCGGCCGTTCTTCCTGTTTTCGTCATATTGGAAGCCGCATTCACCATTCGAAGTGCCCGAACCATGGGCGTCAATGTACAACGACGTCGATATCCCACTACCAAAACAGGTCGATCTCGACTACATCGAAGGGCTGCCGCTACCGCTCCAACGTCTTATCCTCCGTGGTCTCGACGGTGGGCATCGGGTAGAACCCGCACGTCTTCAGTGGATGTGGCGTTCATATTACGCGGCGGTGAGCCATATTGACCGGGAAGTCGGGCAGACACTTGAACTCCTCGATGAGCTTGGGCTGAAGGAATCGACGATTGTCATCTTCTGTAGCGATCATGGCGACTTGCTCATGGAGCATGGCATCAATGGAAAGAACGCGTTTTTTGAGAACGCGATTCGAGTTCCTTTCATGATTCGTCTACCGGGCGTGATCCGGGCACAGACGCACCGTGATCTTGTCGAAACGACAGACGTGCTCCCGACCGTCTTCGAACTGGCAAAAATACCCGTACCGGTTTCTGTTCAAGGACGTAGTTTTGTCCAACTACTGACGGGTGAATCGATTGGATCGGCGTACACTCCGCGGGAGTACGTGTTTGGCGAGAACATCATCCCCGAAGTGATCACCGGCGGCAAGATGGACTTCGAGTACCGACCGAATCGTGGTATCAAGGACATCCGGCATCCCGATGCAAAAATGGTCCGGTCGCGACGGTGGAAATACGTCCGCTACGTAGGCCACGGCGAAGAGTTGTATGACCTAAAGAACGATCCGGGAGAAATGCGTAATCTCGCCAGCAACATAGCCTACACCGCAGTCGTCCGAGAGCTTCGCGACGCACTTCTCGACTGGCTCATCACTGCCGACGAAACCGATCAGATCGCGCCACAATGGCTTGTATGAACGATATGGAGTTACCGATGCCGACTGAACTTATTGCATCGAGGCCGGGAGTAGTCGCCTTCGGTGATTGCACCTTGCCGGTCCTGGGACCACACGATATCCGAGTCCGGTCGCTTTACGGATCGCCAAAGCACGGCACGGAAATGGCACAATTCGAAGGCTACGGTGCGTCGCGTGGTGGCTTCGATCCCGAATACCGTGTCTGGATGCCAGACGGACCGGAGCTCGATTATCCCGTGTCGTTCGATTACCCCGTTGTACTCGGTAACACGTGTGTCGGAGAGATCGTCGACATCGGTCCCGACGTAACCCGTTTCGACGTTGGCGATCACGTGTTCCGCCTGAGCCCATTACGGACGGAGCATATCTGGCCCGATGACGAACGGACACGCCTACTCCCCGCGGTCGTATCGTGGAAAGCCGCGCTTGCGCTTGACCCTGCCTTCTTTGCACTCGATGCGGTTCGCGATGGACAGGTTCGCGTTGGCGATTCCGTCGCGGTATTCGGCATGGGCGCGATCGGTACAATGGCGGTTCAGTTCGCGAAACGGTCGGGTGCGTATCCGGTAATCGCGGTTGACCCGCTTGAATTGCGTCGCGAGGTTGCATTGGAGGTAGGTGCCGATATCGCACTTGATCCGGTCGCGTGCGACGTTGGGCGCGAGATCAAAGCGGCGACGGAAAAACGCGGAGCCGACGCGTGCATCGAATACAGCGGCACGGTAGACGGCATGGCGCACGCGTTACGTGGAGTAGCGTACGGCGGCATTGTTGTTTCCGGCGCATGGCCGGCAGCATATCCGGCGGGACTCGATTTCGGCGCTGAAGCGCACATGAATCGCGCACGTATCGTGTTTGCACGATCGTGCAGTGATCCGAATCCCGACCATCCGCGATGGAATCAACAGCGAGTATGGGATGCGGCGTGGCGAATGCTTGTTGCGGGAGAGGTAACCGGCGACCCGATCGTTCAACCGACGGTACCGTTTGACGATCTGCTCACGTGGTACCCGCGGATATCGAGTGACCCCGGTTCGATGGTGAAGCTCGGTGTGAAGTTCGCGACTGAGTAGAAAACCACCGAAGCGTGATTGCTGTTATTATTTCTCGTCGTCGTTCCACGTGAGATCGATCGGTTCGTCTTCTTCCTGATCGGGAAGAACGACGTCGTCCATGTTGCCGATTGCGTTCGGTTTTGACCAACCGAGTAGGCGTGCCATCGTGTGGACAAGCACCGAGACATCGAACGGCTTTTCGAGGAATTCGTTGAAGAGTCCCGGTTCGATATCCTGCGAGGCGACGTGGCCGCTGATTCCGAGGATCTTCACGTCTTTTAGGTCGTTCGTGGCACGAATCCGGCGACACACCTCAAGACCGTTCATACCGGGCAACATCACGTCGATAATGATGAGTGCGGGCTTTTCGCGAAGCGCTGTTTCCAGCACGCTTGTCCCCTCTTCCACGCCGATAAACTCACATTTCTGTGAATCCACCGCGGAGAGAAGAACAAACATTACATCGGGATTGTCTTCGACAACCAGTATCTTCGTCGGCATGGGTCCGAGCCTCCAGCGCTCATGGCGGAGTTATACGTGTGAGGGAAAGCTACATCCGCCAGCGGGTACGGGCAAGTCGCAGCAATTCAAGAATAACATATAGAAACAGGGGCACGCAAAGGGTGTCAATAGAAAAACGCGTGTTAACAAGAATTGCGGCAAGCTGGTTTCGTACGTGGCGATTCAGTGTACACGGAGTCGTTCACCGGGACGCCTGCGCGGAGGGGTATATCCTCGCCGTGCCTCATTCGTCGTTTGTTATCATCGCGTCTCATCATCGCGATACGGGTTTCGTCACCATGGCGAGCAGGAGCGGCGACGGCGAATACGCGGCTCTGCTTCTCGACTGTCTCGGCTACGACGTTGTGCGCGGCTCAACCTCGTCCGGAGGCTCTGCCGCGCTCCGCGAGATGGTCCGGCGAGTCTCTGCTGTTCGCGACACCGGGTGTATTCCAACGTGCGGCCTCACGATCGACGGACCTCGTGGTCCAGTGTGGTCTGTGCAACCCGGAATAGTCGCACTGCATCGGTGGACCGGGTTACCGATTCTTCCCGCACTCGCGACCGGCCCCGGTTTTACTGTCAGCTCGTGGGACCGTCTTCGCATTCCCTACCCATTTACTCGGTGCGATGTGTGGTACGGCGAACCTATCCGCGCTCATGACGGAGAGGACATATCCGCTGTTTGTCATCGTGTCGAAGCTGGACTTCAGACGCTTCGTAGACATGCACACGTCAATGGCGTGATCGCATAAACCGCTTGGTACCGAATACAACTCTCCGTTCCTTTTCTCTTCAGTCGGTGCTCAATTACCAAAGTAGCCTACCCTCGAAAGGACGCCCACCATGCGTGCTCTCAACTCCAGACCGTATCTCTTCGTCGACGAAACACTTTGCGATCGTCATTCGGGCACAGCTCTGCGGCTTCACGAGCCACGCCGCGAGAACGTCGCGATGGTCACCGATGCACCGTGGGAAGGACCTACGAGCGCATATTTTACCGTCGTCGACGCGGGCGACCACTTCTTCATGTACTATCGCGGATCGTCGAGTGCAAATGACTACGTGGGGCAGCTTACGTGCGTTGCCGAAAGCGATGATGGTATAGAGTGGAAACGTAGACTCGTATGGCAGCACACCGTCAACGGGTCGGAGGCGAATAACATCATCTGGACGAACGAGCACGATATCTCACACAACTTCGGAGCGTTCTTCGACGACAATCCCGATTCCGATAGTGACGCTCGATTCAAGGCGCTCGGCGGGCTCAAACGCGGCGGACTCTACGCACTCGGTTCGCCGGATGGTGTCCGTTGGTACATAATCGGCGACAGTCCCGTTGTAACCGAAGGCGATTTCGACTCGCTCAACCAGGCGTTTTGGGACAGCGAGCGTGGTCAGTATGTCTGCTACCTTCGGCAGAGCCGTGATCACATACGTTCGGTACGTCGGTGTGTATCCGACGACTTCGTGACGTGGAGTGCACCGGAGTGGCTGGAGTTTGGTCCGGGAACCGGCGCTCCGAACGCCGACTCAGCGCTTGAACATTTCTACACGAACGCCATTCGCCCGTACGATCGCGATCCGGGACTCTATCTCGGCTTCCCCAAGCGCTTTGTTCCCGAGCGGACGCGACACACCTCGCATAGCGATACGGGTGTATCCGATTGCGTACTCATCGCAAGCCGCGATGGCATCAACTTCCCGCGCCGGTTCCGTGAAGCGTTTATCCGACCGGGACTCGACCAGAGGAATTGGACCGAGCGAAACCTCATGATGGCACCGGGAATGATTCGCACCTCCGAGACGGAGTATTCGCTCTACTGGTCGGAACACTACCGTCACCACGATCACCGCATTCAGCGCGGCACGATCCGTGTTGACGGTTTCGCGTCGCTCTACGCGGGCTTCCCCGGTGGTGAGATGGTGACGAAGCCGGTTCGGCTTGATGGCGATATGATGGTACTCAACATGAGCACGTCCGCCGCAGGATCGGTACGCGTCGAGATTCAAAACGCGGACGGGAAGCCGATCGATGGGTTTACGATGGATAACGCGGACCCACTCTTCGGCGATGACATCGAGCGTGCCGTTACGTGGAACGGTACGTCAGACATGCGGAAGCTCCGCGGCGAAACGGTTCGGTTACGAATTGCGCTCACCGACGCGGATGTATTCAGTATCTCGTCGATCTAACCAATGTTCGTTAATCAAAAAACAGGGCGAACCAAAAGGTCCGCCCTGTTTTCGTTTGTTATCAACGATTCTTTACCGGGTTGGACGACTCGGTGCGAACTGTAACGCATCGAGATCCTCTCCCAACAGACGAAGCCGGAAGTACCAGTTCCCCTGATGGTTTGCGAGCTTCACGAGCACTTCGTTCCAACCCGCGTTGAGGTTCATCACCGCGTAGTCGACATCGCCCGGTGTCCCGTAGTTCTCCGTAACGAGATCGCCGTTAACGAAAAGCTGCGAGAAGTTATCCGACCTCATCGCAATCGGCACGCGTTGCGCGTCGGGGCTGTAGATGGCCGTAGTCGCATAACCGAGTAGGTTATCACTCATACCGAGTGGCCCGTCGAACCAGACGATACCGCGTTCGTCCGTACCGACCGGTATCCAACCGTATTGTACGCCATCGATCTCATAGCCTGATCCGTCGCCAAATCCTGCATCCGCAGGGTGATCGGTAAACATGCCCGGGATTCCAGCGTGCGGATTCGCAGGAAGCTCACCGCGCCGGATCGGACCTACGTCGAACGGACCAAGTGCAAGCCAGTTCGGTATCGCGATCTCAGATGTCGGTGCGAACGGTTGCAGTTCTTCCTTCTCGATCCGCCGTAGTTCCTGACCCTGATATTCGGCGACGAATGTTATCCGTGGCGTCGGCACGCGGTCAGTTTTCGGTGCACGGAAAACAACCGTTTGACTCGTCGTCATTCCCGGTGGCAGTGTCGTTGTGACCGCATCGTCGGCAGCCGTCCACGCTGTTCCGTCAACAACCGGCTCGAACGTGAGAGTAACCGGTCCATTGAGTTTGTTCTGCGACCGCGCGAAGAACGAGACTTCGGCCACATCATCACGTATCGTGACGTCAACAGCCGTTGAATCGAGCAACGCCGTTGCATTCTGGCCAAACTCCACTGGCGCAATGGAAGGCGCCCAAGCAGCACCCGGCTCGTGAATCGAGATTGCAACTTCGCCATCGC
>CAZWQW010000011.1:0-3723 GCA_964635955.1 uncultured bacterium
GTCGAAAAAACTTCGCGCGGTGTAAACGCTGTATGCGGATTAGCCGGTAGTGCATTGCCAACGATTGTCGCCCACGCGTCGGCTTTTCCCGATCCGAACGCCGGGAGCACGAGATAGTCCCGAGCGCGAGTCAGCGCGACGTAGAGCAAACGCTTCGATTCGGCGTTCTCACGTGCGGCATCGTCCGTTTTGAGACGATCAAATCCCGGTGTGCTCAGATGTATTGAATCGCCCGATATCTGCAATCCGACACGCGGACGATCACTGTCGACGTCACGAATCACGTGCATCGCCACCTGCGAATTCGGGCCGCTTCCTTTTCCCGCAGCGAGATCGAACACGCAGACAACGGGAAACTCGAGCCCCTTCGCCTTGTGTATCGTCAGCAAATGCACGCGCCCACTTTTCCCGTCGTCGTGAGCGGTAAACGCCGCCTCGCCTTCGGTTACGTTGTCTTCCCGCATCGTCCGCAGGTAGTCAGTGAACCGTCGGAACGAAATCGGCTCAATCGCTTCACGTCGTAGCGCGTCGTCGAGGATCTTCAGCAGATTCGCAATCGCTTGATCGCCATTCTCCGACAACGCGAACGTGCCAAGGATCTTCGTGCTCTCGTACAATCGCTGGATAACCGCCGACGAGTTGCTTTCTCTACTCATCGCGTGGAGTTCGCGGAGGATCTCGTACGCGTGCCGCACCGTACCGGGAAGCTCCGATGGCTCGGCGCGGTAATCGAAGTTCGGCTTGGTTCGGAGGAGGTCGGTATCCGGTACGCCGAAAAACGGCGACCGCAGCGCTGCAACGACCGATAGCGCATCGTTCGGCTGTTCAATGGCGCTGAGGACACTGACGAGCCGAACGATCTCTTCTCGTCGGTAGAAATCCTTACCGCCGATCTGGTAGTACGGCACCGACGCGTTCCGGAACGCCGTCTCCAAAGAGGCAATCCCGGTCGTCGTGCGGTAGAGAACAGCGACGTCACCATATTGAATCGGACGAATCGCACCAGTCGTCGGATCACGCACGGACCACCCTTCGTCGATCGCTTGTCGTATCGTCGCCGCGATTACCACGGCTTCGCGCGTACGACGTTCGTCGGCATTCCCTCCTTCGTCGTCACGACCATCGGTCACACGCAGAATGCGACGAGGAGTATCGCCAGCATCGTCCGGAAAATCCCGCGGCGGCTCCAGAGGGGCGTATTCCGGATGGTACGACGTGTCGACGTGCGAGTTCGCGTCACGGAAGACTCCGGGAGCACCGAACACGCGGTTCACCGCATCGATGATCGCCGGATGCGACCGGAAGTTCGTCTTCAGCACGCACCGAGCGGACGCACCCTCTGATGCAGAACGATCGAGGAGATCGGCGACGAGACTGTACGTTTCAATATCCGCGCCGCGAAAGCGGTAGATCGACTGCTTCGGGTCGCCGACGACGCAAAGCCGTCCGGGCTCGATGGGAATCTCAGTCCAGTCGCCCTCTCCGTCATCGATCTGTGCGAGTCGGACAATCAACTCCGCTTGCACCGGATCGGTGTCTTGGAACTCGTCGACAACCAGCGCGCGGTATGTCTCACGGAGCCGTCGACGCGCGTCGGGCACATCACGAACAAGATCCCGCGCGCGCACGAGCAGATCGTCGAAATCGAGTGCGCCGCGCTCTGCCTTTGCCGCCTCGTATGCTGCGAGGAAGCCACGGCCGCTACCGTCGCTCGGCGCGAGCCAGTTGACGAGCTCGCGGATAATCGGCGCGCTGATCGATTCGCGAAGTCGATCGATGATCTCGGCAAACGGAACCGCGTATTGCGCGGTCTTCCCGTAGGGCATATCACCTAACACACGCCGATCACGCTCAATTCCGACCTGAAGCTCGATACCATCGCATAACTCACGCAACGCATCGAGGTACTTCGCTGCTGGCTTCCGCGATATTCCGTACTGAACCCGAAGCTCCGAATCCCGCTCGCCGAGTTGGTCGACGACGTTGCGCAGGTCGCGTAACGCGCTGGGCCAGTCGACGGGTGGCGCGTCGAGTTCGCGGAGCGCATCGGCGACATCCGGCGACCGATGATTGAGTAACGCATAACCGACGTCGCGAACCGTCGAGAGCGTGACACCGAGCGACGTAAGCTGCCCAACTACCGGCGGCAGATCGGGCCGTCTGAGCTCGTCCGACAGCCACTCGTCCCATGCCGACCCGCGAAGTTCATTCGCCTGCACTTCGTCGAGCGTCTCGAATTGAATGTCGACGCCCGCATCAATGGGATACTCGCGCAGGATTCTGCTGCAAAAACTGTGGATTGTGCCGATCGGAGCCTGCTCGAGGTCGCCGAGCGCCTGACGGATTCGATTCGTGTTCGCACCATCGGCGCGTATGAGCGCGCGGTAGAGCTCCGATCGCAGCCTGTCCTTGAGCTCCTGCGCGGCGCGCTCTGTAAACGTGATCGCGACGATTTCGCCGAGCCGAAGCGGCTCTTTTTCGCCCGTCTGCGGCGTCGTGAGCAACGTGACGATTCGCCGGATGATGGTTGTGGTCTTCCCCGTTCCGGCACTCGCCTCGATAATCAGGGAGTCGTCGACAGCGGAGATCGCACGGTCGCGCTCGCGGATGTCGGGCAGTTCACTCATCGTCCGCTCCGTTCTCGACGTCCGCACCGTCCGCTTTCCCCCGCAGAGTATTGAGCCCGGCTACCGCATCCGCTGACTGATACGCACGCCACCGTTGCGTCAACGCGATCATCGAACCGCACGCCGCTTTCACATCGCAGAAGCCGCACGTTCCGTACCGGTCGATAGGCGAGTCATGCGGCAGTGGCGGGAAGACGCCCGCACGGATACCGTCGAGCACGACGCGTAATACCGTCCGCAACTCCGATTCCTGCGCGTCCAGCGTCTCACGGTCTCGCACGACCAGCGCCGTCATCTTGTTTCGCAGATTCCCGTCGTCAGGGAGACTCTCGCGGAGGTAGTTGTACGCCACTTCAACAACCTCGCGGTCGATTCCGTGCCGTTGGAAGTAGTCTGCCAGTCCGAGCGCGTAGATGTTGAGCTGGATCGATCGTCCGCCGTTGAGAAACCCGTTGATCTCCTTCGGCTTTTTCCCCGACTTGTAATCGATAATCCGTGCTGTCTTCCCGTCTCGACCGTAGTCGACGCGATCGATTATTCCGTCGAGCGCGACAGTCAGTCCTCTATCGGTACCATCGAGGTTTATTCTAATTGTTTCGTTATTTGCAGAATTATCGAAATGACCGACGCGCGACGACATTCCGAGACTGAGTTCCATATGTGCGGGAACCCATTCCGCCGACTCATCGTACGCCGCGAGCACTCCGCGCCACGCGAGCTGCCGAACTCCCTCCCATCGGATATCCCACAGTGCACTCGATGCCGAACCGTACAGAAACGCGGCGCGATGCTTTTCGTCATCGGCAATTGCATCGAACTGCGCACGACACGCGTCGACGTCGAGGGTTCGCAGGTCGATATCGTTGTCATGGATATGTCGGAACAATCGCGCGAGGAGTCGGTGAATAATACTACCGCGATCGCGGGCGTCGAGTTCGGCCTCTGGGGCAGGTTCCGGTAGCGGCTCGATGCCAAGTGCATAGTTTACGAAATAACGAAATGGGCATGTCGCGTAGGTTTCGATCCTACTCGGCGAGACAGGACGAGAAGGGTCGCCGAACGTGGTCGAAGCCGTCGCGACGTGTGTGTCGAGAAT
>CAZWQW010000011.1:3823-10433 GCA_964635955.1 uncultured bacterium
TCGTGCGGCGAACGGTGTCGAGATAGGCTGACGACGGTATCTGCCGCTCTTCGCCCCCCGGTTGCGCCCGCGAATAGGAGAGGATCACGTGGTCGCGAGACGACGCGATCGCCGATGCGTAGTCAAGCCACGCTGCGGCGATGCTCCGATCCAATTCCGTATGATATCCGTCGCTTGATTGCCAAGGGACAGCTCGGTCGGGAACAACGGTGAGCGCGTTCCGTCGTGCCGGTGTGGGAAACTCGCCGTCGACCAAGCCCGCGATGAATAGGACGCGCGGTCGCCGGAATCGAACACCCGAAAGGTCCGAGACGCGCACGCCATCGTGTGAATCATCCAAGTGCGCTGTTGCGGCCGTTTGTGAGGCGGAAGTCGACGGAATCGCGCGGTCTTCCAGTGAAAGCGGAACGCGCGCGGATTCGAGCGCTTTACAAAGCAGATACCGGAGGATGTCTGGTGTCGCGAGTGGAACGAGCGCGTCGTATCCGGCGAGCTCGTCGAAGATTGTCGCGATGCGCGTTGACACCTCGGTGTTTCGCTCGTCGGGACGTGCAAGCGCCTCCCATTCCGACCGAAGAGTCGTCGCCCAATTCTTCCACGAGCCGCTGCTTTCAGCCGCCGTGATTCGGCTCTGACTGCGATCGAGCTCCTCGATAATCGCGCACAGTTTCGTCGCAATCGCGATATCGTTCTCGAAACGAGTTGGATCGTCGCGTCGATCGTCTTCGTCGTAGTCGGGAATATCGACGTCGAGACGTCGGCGCAGTCGTTCGGCGAATCGTTCGAGCGGATCAAGCCACGTTGCGCGAACACCACTGTCGACGCCAAGCGCGCTTCCGACACCCGCCTGCCGGGCGATCCGATCCCACTCCGATGTTGGGACATCGTCGCCGCCACACATCGACGCGATTCCCGGACACGCCGTAAGCAACTCGACAACCGTGGCGTGGGTGAGTCCCGTATCCGAAGCTTCGACGAAGCGGATCAGGCTCAGACCGAGCGCAGTCTGCGAGAGTTGCGTACCGGAATCCCAATGGACGGGGATACCAGCCGACGCAAACACCTCGCGCGCAATCGAGCGAACGGACTCGAGGTTCGCGACGGCGACGTGGATATCGGAGAAGCGGAGCGGAGTATCGTGCGAGTCGTCGTCTGCCCGCTCACCGAGGAGGCGCCAGACACGTCGCGCGATGCCTTGCCACTCGCGTACCGGATCGGCCGCGCTCACGAAGGTTACGTTCGTGTCGGTGTAGACGGTGCCGCGGTCCGTTCTGAAGAGGTCGGAAACGAGAGCCGAACGGTGCGATGGGGGATTCACGGGTGCTTGCGGCGTAACGTTCCACTCGGTCGAAATGTCGGTCACAGTCTCAGCGGCGACTGCAAACGCCGGCGCATCGGGCACGTGTGGAATGAACGCGGCGATTGGGATTTCGGAGCGCCGGCACGCGTGCGCGATCGCGCTGACGAACCGTCGATCAAGGGTATTGAGTTCGATCAGCCCGAAGAGTGCGATGCCGGCGACATCGTCGAAGCCGACACTATCGAGCTTAAGCGTCGCCTCGCGAGTCGTGTCGCTTAGATCGAGATAGTTGTGTCTCCGGAGTATCTGCTCGCTCTCTTCGTAAAGCGCTGCAATTTCGCGCGAATACCTGTGGTGTCCATCCTTCGCGATGTCGTCCGGTGTGAGTCCGGCCTTTTTCCCGTCGATTAGCGACTGAAGCACTGCGGTGTGGAACGTATGGCGGTCGCGCGGGTCGGATTGGGTTGCGTCGGGACGATTGCCGCGCAGTCGCGCAGTGCGGTGTTTCGTCGTACGGATGGCCTCGGCGGTAATCGCGAGTGCGGCGTTCCTCGGGAGCGGTGAGCGTCCCGTCAGAGCGAGATCATCACGAATCAGCGCATTCGCCCAGGATGTAAAGGACATGATTTCGACACCGAAGAGTCCGCTCGCACCGCCTGTTGATTCAATGCGGTCGATGCGACTCAACGCGATCGGGAGTTCCTCGTTGAGAGTCTTCGCGGTTTGGTTGTCGGGGGTGATGACAAGCACGCGATCGAGCGGACGTGCATGTTGCCACGCGCGAATGTGAGATACGAGCTCGTCGACGAGATCGCTGGGTAATCCGGTGACGATATCGCGATGCGAAACAGGGTGCGCGGAAGGATTCGCCATCGTTCTCTCGGATGCATCTTTGGGCGCGTTTTCGGTCGGGTACATACCCATAACAATGCGGTGTTTGGTTTCGGGAATCTACAGCGGAAAACCGTGCATCGGCAACCGCTCCGAGCCTTCCGGGCGCAGCCGTCGGGATGTCGGAAGCCCTTGATAAACACGCGAATTAGCGGTATATTCATGGGTGTCACATTGGCATTGATTGTTCGTTGATTCGGTAGTGAATATAGCGAATCGTATCCGGAGTCTGGCTCATGTTTGATGACATTCCTCAGGAACATGAGTATCATAGGCTCGGGAACAATTACTACCGGCTCGGGCAGTTCGACGACGCGATTGTCCAGTATACCCGAGCAATCCAGATCAACGCGAACATGCCGGAGAGTTGGTTCAACCGCGCACTCGCGAACGCTCGCCTCGGTAACTACGAAGCCGCCCTCAGCGACGCCTCGGAAGTCATTCGACTCAATCCGCAAAACCCCGACGGATACTACCTGCGCGGACGCGTCAACGAGCTTCTCCTCGAGGACGTCGCCGCGATCTCCGATTTCGAACGCGCGGTCAAACTGAATCCCGAACATGTCGGCGCCGAGAATCACCTTCGGCAGATCATCGAGCGCCGATGGATGTACGAGGACCTGCGCGAGTTTCGGGACCGAGTTTCGTCCGAATCGGAAAACGGCTGGCTCTACTTCCAGTACGGGAAGAAGCTCGCGGAAGTGGGACATCAAGACGATGCCGTGCGCGCACTTGAACGCGCCCGCGCGTCGGGGTTCGCGTCGCCGGAATTGTGGCGCGAGCTTGGCGAGGCGTATGTCGCGCAGAACGCACCGGTGCAGGCGATGACGGCGTTTCGGCAGTCCATTCGCGGCAATCCCACCGAAGTCATTCCGTATGCGCACCTTGGGCAGCTCCTGAACGAAGCCGGACACTATCGCGACGCGGTAGATGTCTTCGAGCAGGCGCTTGGCATGCCGCACGAGGATGAGGCGTCACTTCGGTGCGGACTGGGCACGGCATACGTCGGCACGGCACGGCTCGACGAAGCGCAACAGGCTTTTCAACGGGCGCTCGAGCTCCGGACGAACATGGCGGAGGCTGCGCTCGGATTGGCGACGGTTGCATGGCGTCGCGGCGACGTGGAAAACGCGTCAAGGTGGTGTCGGCAAGCGCGCGATCAGGACCCGAGGCTCGTCCCCGCGGTTGTGCTGAGTGTGAATATCGCGGTGGATCAGGACAACTTGCTGAGCGCCGCGGGATCAGCCATACAAGCGTTCAAGAGTAATCCGGCAAATACGCAGCTCGCCTACCTCCTTTGGGCGCTGTATTCGTATTCGCAGAAGCACTACCGGTTCCACGCTTCGGAAGCGTGGCGCACACACGGAAACCTCGTCGAGCGAGCGCGATATCTCGTGCTCGACTACGTCATGACACGGCGTGCGCTCGAAATGGTCCGACGCGGCGTATCCGACCGGCTGATCGAGACTTGCCCCATCGCCGACGAAGCGGCAGAGCTTCTCTACCAGCGATTGGCGAATGCGCGGGCTGATGTGCTTACAGTGCTTTACGCAGAGCTTGGGCGAGGTGATCTGATACCGATTGTTGACCGGCTCAGACGCGCTGCCAAATACGCCGAACAGCTCGATCGGGCGTCCATCGCAAATCTCTGCGATAGCTACGCGATCATGCTATCGAGCTCGCCGGAAGTTCCGCGGATGGAGGTCGTCCATCGCGTTCTCGAGCGGCTCACGCAACGGAATGTCCGACACGCGGATGTGCTCCATGATCTCTATCGGGCGATACTGGCGGGGCTCACAGCAGAGAGCATCGAGGATGCGATCTACCTGCGGCCACGATTCGAGCGGCTCGCGCTGGCTACGGCGCGGGACGGGTTCGTGCTGCCGAAGATCGCGGGGTTGATCGTGGATCTGATCAGGTGGCTGGATGTTGCCGAGCACGCGTTTTCCGTCGCGGATGGCGGTGCCGACAGCATATCGGATCGGACGAAACTCGCTGACTGCGTGACAGATATTCGTATGCGGCTTGCTCAGGCGGTGAATCCGCCGGAAGAGTGGGCCTTTGCTACGCTTCTTACACACTTCGGGACGCTCATGCGACACCACGAAACAGGTGTGCGCGACTGAGCGCCCCGTTTTTCCTCGCTCTTGTTGACGACGTATCTACGTCAATCCGTCCGAGCTACTCCTGATCTTCGTCGCCCAGCAGGAAATCGTCGTCGATGGGCACGCTGCGCGTTTCGCGACGGAACTCGACGCGTCCGCGTTCTGCACGAGCCGCTGCCTGCACGCTCATGGTGGTGTAGGGCAGTGCGCGAAGTCGCGCTTCCGAGATGAGCTCGCCTGTGGCTTCGCAGATACCGTACGTTCCCGCCTTGATCCGTCGTAACGCGTTCTCGATCTGGTCGAGCTCGCGCTTTTGCGCGTCGTTGAGCATCATCTGGATGTTCAAATCGACATTGTTCGACGCGTCATCGTAGTCGTCGGGCTGCCGTTCGGCGTGGAATCCTTCGGTCTCTTCGCGCTGATCTTCAATACCGCGAACAATCTCGAGCCGACGCTTGATCAGCATCGTCTCGAATTCTTTGAGTTTTTCCGGCGAATACCCCACCGGCTTCTGCTCTTCGGTTGCTTTTTCCGTTTTCTTGGCCATCACGCTGCTCCGCGTTTAGGTCACGTGACCTGTGAGTTCATACATCGATAGGCGATAATCTTCGCGGCTAATCGTGCCGCGGTAAACTCCGATACAACATTTCCGGGAACCGGCGCAAGCTCGACGACATCCGCACCGACGATGTTCGTAGACTCGGCAAGCGCGCGGACGATGTCCGTCAGTTCATACCAGCCCAAACCGCCCGGTTCCGGCGTTCCGACCCCGGGCATGATCGACGGGTCGAGCGCGTCCAGATCGACCGTGAGATACACATTCCCGCGCAATTTCGCGATACGGTCGAGGGCCAGATTCGGCTCTCGGCGCAATTCGTGCGCGAAGATGATCTCCGACCGCGTCTGCCCGCCATGCAACCAGTCGGCTTCCTCTTTCGAGATCGCGCGTATGCCGATGCCGAAGGTGCTCGCGATTTCCGTCGCACGTCGCATGACCGACGCGTGGCTCGTCTCGCTTCCCTCGTACGACGGTCTGAGATCGGCGTGCGCGTCGATCTGCACGACGGTGAGTTCGCCAAAAACCGCCTTGTGCGCGCGAACGAGTGGTCCGCTGATGGAGTGCTCGCCACCGAGTGAAACGATGAACCGCTTCGGACGGATGATCTCACCCGCGAGGTGTTCGATGCGACACATCATAGCGTCGCCGGCGCCGAGTATCGGTGCGACACCCGGAAGCGTCACGATCGGCGTATCGGCGAGCTCCTGCCCGGTTTCCTCATCGTACGTTTCGACGTATCGCGACGCGTCAATGATCGCCTGCGGACCCGAACGTGTACCTGACCGGTAGCTCGTCGTGCTTTCGTACGGGATCGGCCAGACGAAGACCTGCGCGGATTCCGGATCATCCGGTTCCGGTAAGCCGAGAAACGTAAACGGCAGGTCAAGTGCTTCGTCGGAATTCGTCCACATACAGCAAATCCGTGCGATAGAGGTCAGTTCGTTACCGGATTGACCTTTTCCATGAACGCATCAGATGATCGATTGAGTTCCAGAAACCACGTTACGAGCGCACATGAAGCGATTTCGCGGTGCTATGCGATGCGATTCTGCATCGTGCGCTGTGGATTGGTCCGGAAAGAATCGTGAGAATATACGTGGTCTTACGACACTTGGCAACTTGCGCGAGTCCGATCGTTGGATTGCGTCAAGTGTGCGGTATCCAGCGGACGGGGTAGGATGCTACCCCGTCCGAAACAGCATTGTATCGGAGATAATCGGCGGATTACGGGACGAGTACGGCTGCGGCGATAACGCTTGTCCACCAGCCGTCCTTATGACCCATCGCGCTTTGCGTGATATTTCGCGTCGTGACGATTTCGTTTTGGATGCGCCAGATCTCGCGCTTCTCGTCCCACGATTGGGCGGGGTCGAAATCGGCTCCGAGCACCGTTGCGAGCATTTCGGCGGCGAGGTCTTCGGCGTATTCGCCGGCGGCATCCTCGGTCTGGCCGAAGCTGTGGTGCTCCGAGAGGTATCCGTAATGACTCCGGTCTTTCGGGATCGCGACGCCAATGGTGGCGGCGAGGAGTCGGTGCGGTTCGTTGGTTGCGGCGCGACTGAGTACCGTAAAGACGACCTGCCCCGGAGCGAGCTCGTTCAAGCCAGCGCGTTTACCGACGAGCTTGCATCGCGGCGGAAAGATACTCGATACGGAGACGAGGTTGAACATTGCGAGGCCCGCGTCGCGCAACGCCATCTCGAAGCTCGTGAGCTGCTCTGGATGCCGCCCGACCCCTTTGGTCAGGAACATTTT
>CAZWQW010000011.1:10533-46139 GCA_964635955.1 uncultured bacterium
GTGACCTGATCGGCCGCGGCGAGATTCTCGTCGTACGACGGCCATTTCGTCGTATCAAAAATGCTGTTTTCGTAGCCGTAGAGCTGCCAGAGCTCTTCAGCGATATGCGGTGCGAACGGTGCGAGTAGCACCGTGAACTGGTCGCGCGTCTCACGGTCGATGCGTCCGTTCGGTCCCTCGGCGTCGGTAGCGAAGTTGAGGAACTCCATCATACGGCTCACGGTCGTGTTGAACTTGAACGACTCCAGGCCTTCCTGCACCTGCTTGATGAGCGCATGACGCGCGCGCACGACGGCCTCTGTTTCGGGCGTCGGTTCGATATTCGCCGTCAGCAGCGTCCACGCGCGGTTGAGGAATCGGCTCGTGCCTTGAATTCCCTGATCGTTCCATTCGGAGTCCTGCTCAGGCGGGCCGATGAAGAGCTCGTAGAGGCGGACGGCGTCGGTGCCGAATTGCGAGACGAGGCTGTCCGGACTGACGACGTTGCCCTTCGACTTGGACATTTTCTCGACTTTGCCGCTCTTCTCGCTGTATCGCCCGACCATCCCTTGGTTGAAAAGGTGCGTGAACGGCTCGGTGAATGGCACGTGACCCGCGTCGAATAGCACTTTCGTCCAGAAGCGGGAGTAGAGCAGGTGAAGCACCGCGTGCTCGATTCCGCCCACGTACATGTCGACGGGCAGCCACTCGCGCATCAGCTGCGGATCCCACGGTTGCGTGGCATCGCGCGGGCTGACGTAGCGAAGGAAATACCACGAGGAGCCGGCCCACTGCGGCATCGTGTCGGTTTCGCGCTTCGCCGGACCGCCGCACTTCGGGCAGGTGGTATTCACCCACTCGTCGATGGCGGCCAGCGGAGATTCGCCGGTTCCCGTCGGTTGGTAGGACTCAATCTCCGGCAGCAACACGGGCAGCTGATCGGCGGGAACGGGTTGCTCGCCGCAGGCATCGCAATACACAATGGGGATCGGCTCGCCCCAATACCGTTGACGCGAGAAGAGCCAGTCGCGCAGGCGGTAGGTCACCGCAGCCTCGCCGCATCCCTGTTCTTCGAGCCATTCGACGATCTTCTGTCGGCCGACTGCTGAATTGAGCGCATCGAACTGACCGGAGTTGATCATGGTGCCTTCACCGGTATACGCTTCGGTGAGCCGACCCTGATCATCCCGCGGCGATTCGTGGTGATGGATTACCTCGCGAATCTTCAGCCCGAAGGTCTTCGCGAACTCGAAGTCGCGCTCGTCGTGGGCGGGTACCGCCATGATCGCGCCGGTTCCATATCCCATGAGCACGTAGTCCGATATCCAGATCGGAATGCGCTCGCCGTTGACCGGATTGACGGCCATCGCGCCGGTCGCGACGCCGGTCTTCTCGCGGTTCGCCGCGGTGCGGTCGATCTCACGGATATTGCGTGCCGCTTCGATGTAGGCTTCGACTTCGCGGCGACGTGGTAGCGAAGTGATTTCCTTTACCAGCGGATGTTCCGGCGCAAGCACCATATACGTCGCGCCGAACAACGTATCGGGACGCGTCGTGAACACTTCGAGCGGGAACGACTTCTCGTCGCGCAACCGAATCGCCTCGAAACGCACATGCGCGCCAATGGACTTGCCAATCCAATTGCGCTGCATCGTTACGACGCGTTCGGGCCAGTCGAGCGCGTCAAGGTCGTTCAACAGGCGTTCGGCGTATTCGGTGATCTTGAGGAACCACTGCTCGATATCGCGCTTCGTGGCAGGTGTGCCGCATCGTTCGCAGTTGCCACCGACGACTTCCTCGTTCGCGAGTCCGACGTGGCAGCTTGGGCACCAGTTCACCGGCGACGTCTTCCGATACGCAAGACCGCGTTCGTACAGCTGCAGGAAGATCCACTGGGTCCACCGGTAGTAGTTCGAATCGCTCGTGTTGACTTCGCGCGACCAGTCGTACATCGCGCCGATTTCGGCGAGCTGACGCTTGAACGTGGCGACGTTGTGCTCGGTGGCGATACGCGGATGAATCTTGTTCGCGATGGCGTAGTTTTCCGCCGGCAGACCAAACGCGTCCCACCCCATGGGATGGAGCACGTTCTTTCCCAAGAGACGCTGGTACCGCGACCAGACGTCACTCAGCACATATCCGCGCCAGTGACCGACATGAAGCCCCGTGCCCGAGGGGTACGGGAACATGTCGAGGCAGTAGTACTTCGGGCGCGGGTCGTCGTCCTTTGCGGTGTTGACGCCGTTTTCATTCCACCACGCGCGCCATTTCGGTTCCAGTGTTCTGAAATCGTATTCAATGCGATCTGTATTTGCCATGTTTCGAGTTACCTCAGAACGGTTCGCCGCGCCGAAACGCGTACGGCTCATGTGGTATCAATCGATTTACGGACGGACGCGCTGCATCAGCCGTGGGAACGGTATCGTTTCCCGCACGTGCGGAAGACCGCACAGCCAGCCAAGTGTGCGCTCGATGCCCAAGCCGAAACCGGCGTGGGGCACCGAACCGTACCTCCGCAGATCGAGATACCAGTCGAAATCTTCTTCGCGTAGACCGTGATCGGCGATGCGACCGCGCAGTTTTTCGAGGTCGTCTTCGCGCTGACCTCCGCCGATAATCTCACCGACGCCCTCCGGCGCGATCATATCGACGCAGAGCGCAACCTTCTCATCGGCCGGATCGCGTTTCATGTAGAACGCTTTCACAGCGGACGGATAGCGGTGAATCATTACCGGTCGATCGTATGCCGTGGAAATGATCGTTTCTTCTTCGGCGCCGAAGTCGTCGCCCCACTCGAAATCCTTCCCTGCGGCGTGAATGATCTCGACCGCTTCACTGTAGGAGATGCGCGGGAATGGCTTTTGCACCTTCGCGAGCGCTTCAATGTCGCGCTCGAGGTGTTCGAGGTGCGGTCGACAACTGGCGAGCACGCCCTGAACGATATTCACGACGAAATCTTCGGCGAGATCCATGTCGCCGTCGAGGTCCATATATGCGACCTCCGGCTCAACCATCCAGAACTCGGTCAGATGCCGGCGCGTCTTCGATTTTTCGGCGCGAAACGTCGGTCCGAAGCTGTACGTGCGCCCGAATGCAAGCGCTCCGGCTTCTTCATAGAGCTGCCCGGATTGCGTCAGATAAGCCTTTTCATCGTCGAAATACGGCGTCTCGAAAAGTGTCGTCGTGCCTTCACATGCCGACGGCGTAAAGATCGGTGCGTCAAACAGCATGAAGCCGTTGCTGTCAAAGTAGTCGCGAATCTGCTTGACGAGCGCGGCACGTACCCGGAGAATCGCCTGCTGACGCGATGAACGAATCCACAGATGACGGTTTTCCATGAGAAACGCGGTGCCGTGCTCTTTCGGCGTGATAGGATATTCCGCGTCAGGATTGTGAAGGACTTCGAGATCGGTTACGTCCATCTCAAAGCCGATCGGCGAACGGTCGTCCTTACGGATATTTCCGCGCACGATGATTGACGCTTCCTGTCGCGCTTCCGCGGCGGCCTCGAATATCTCCGGTGCAACATTCCCCTTGAACACGACGCACTGCATCACACCGGTGCCATCGCGCACTTGGAGGAACTGGAGCTTCCCCGATGACCGCTTGTTATAGAGCCAGCCTTTCAGCTCGACCGTCTGGTCGACATACTGAGCAATTGTTGCGATTGTCGGGATTTCGTTCCACATGAGAGACCTCGGTTCGTCTCAGCGACAGCCGTGTTAACGGCAGTTTCCCCTCATTCGCACACGGGTCCCGCGCGCGAACGATTGTATCACCTGTACTTTCGCCGACTCCAGACCGCGAATCCACTCCGGTCCGGCAATACGCGCGAGAAGATTTTCCGCACGGTCGAACCGGTACACCGGCCACCGCGGCAGGCGAAGCTGGTACGCCGGACTCGGTATGCTCCCCGGCCGCATCGTAACCGCGCGCCGGTATCCGGCTTCTTGTGCGAGTCTCGCAAGCCGCGGCGTAACAGCGCCGAAGGGATACGAGAAGCTCGTAACCTTTACGCCGAGTCGTTGCTCGATTTCGTCACGCGATTCGACGAGCTCGCAAAACGCTTCGTCATCGGGCATATCGGTGAGCGCGCGATGACTCACGCCGTGCGAGCCGATTTCCCAGCCCGCGTCGACAAGTTGCCTGAGCGCGTGCCAATCCATATGACGATGCTTTCGGACCGCGCCAACATCCCACGATGCTGTGCGCCCGATGTGATTGGTCGGCACAAACACCGTCGCGCGCCCATTTCGCCGCGCGATATCCGGAAACGCGACGTCAAGGACGCTCTCATACCCATCGTCGAACGTAACAACGACTGTATGGTCGTCGCTCCCCGGCTCAACCGCGTCGAGCCGCTCGAACGTCATGCCGGATGTCTCAAGCGCTGTAACATGCTCGCGGAAACGTGACGGCGAGACGGTTGTTGCGCCAAGCTCTGGTCCGGATGCGACTGCGTGATAGGTGAGTATCGTACGCGCCATTACCGATCCATTTTAACGCACAGAAACGCCGACTCCCGATATTTGCATCGAACGTCGGTGGCGAAGCTCAGTGCCCGGTATGGCCGAATCCGCCGTCACCGCGAACGGTTTCGGGAAGCTCGTCGACTTCGATCCAGTTCGCCCGCACAACAGGCGCGATTACCAACTGTGCAATTCTCATTCCCGGCTCAACGACGAACGGCGATGAACCGATATTCGTCAGGAGAATCTGCACTTCTCCGCGATAGTCGCTATCGATGGTTCCCGGACTGTTCGGTACGATAATGCTCGATCGTCCCGCGAGTCCACTACGCGGCCGTACTTGCCCTTCATATCCGGCGGGAATCGCGATGGCAAATCCCGTCGGAACACGTGTTGTTTCGTTTGGTACTATCGATATTGGTCGGGCGATCGCGGCTCGCAGGTCCATACCGGCCGCGCCGTCGGTTTCGTAACGCGGTAACGGGAGATCGGCCGCATGGTCGAGGCGCGTGATCTCTACGCCGATAGATTCCATGTTTTCTCTGCCTTCCCGTGACAACTCTCGGTCGAGCGACTGGTGAGCGTACTCTTCACCAAGCCGCAACAGCATAATAAGATACGGACGCCGATTCGTGAACGCGAAGGGGTGTTATTGAAAACGAGTTTCGAGACGGTAATGCTGATCAATAACGAAACGGGGGCGCGGCGTCTTGTGCTGGTGACGCCGTGCCCCTGCGATATTCGTAAGTGATAGTGCGCGGACGCTTTATCGACGACCGCCGCCGCGACCGCCGCGTCCACCGCGGCTGCCACCGCCGCCGCTGCTGCTGGCGGTTTTTTCGGCTTCGGCCTTCAGCTCTTCGATTGACGCATCGAGGCGCTTGTGGCTCAGACGCAGCTTTCCGTTCGCTTCGACGTTCATCACGATTACTTCGAGCTTGTCGCCGACGGTGAGCACATCTTCCACCTTGTCCAGACGCCGCTCTTCGATCTCAGAGATGTGGAGCAGCCCATCGCGGCCCGGCATGATCTCGACGAACGCGCCGTACGGCATAATCGACTTGACGGTGCCGTGATACTTCTCGCCGATTTCCGGGACGGAGACGATGCCCTTGATCCGTCCGGCGGCTGCGTCGCCGCTCTCGCCGTCGAGCGAGGAGATGGTGATGGTTCCGTCGTCCTCGATCTCGATCGTCGCGCCGGTCGATTCCTGAATCTCGCGCACGACTTTTCCGCCCGGGCCAATGACGGCGCCGATCTGCGACGGATCGATGTTCATGGTGATGATACGAGGCGCGAAGCGGCTGAGCTGCGCGCGCGGCGTTTCAATCGCCTTGGCCATCTCGTCGAGAACGTGGATGCGGCCGTCGCGGGCTCGATCGAACGCTTCGCGCATCGTCTCGATCGCGATACCGCCGATCTTGATGTCCATCTGGAACGCGGTGATGCCGTCACGCGTCCCGGCGATCTTCAGATCCATATCGCCGTTTGCGTCTTCGATACCGATCAGGTCGGTCAGGATCGTGTACTTACCGCTTTCCCTGTCGGTGATCAGACCGATGTTGATACCGGCAACGGCGGTCTTGATCGGCACACCGGCGTCCATGAGCGCAAGGCTCGCTGCACACACGGTCGCCATGGACGACGAGCCGTTCGACTCCATGATATCGGAGACGACGCGGATGGTGTATGGGAAGCTCTTGTCGTCGGGAATAACCGATTCGATCGCGTGCTCGGCGAGCGCTCCGTGGCCGATATCGCGGCGACTCGGCGCGCCGAGGCGCTTGACTTCGCCGGTCGAGAACGGCGGGAAGTTGTAGTCGAGCATGTAGTTCTTGTACGACTTCCCCTCGAGATTATCCACGAGTCGCTCGTCCATGCGGGTTCCAAGCGTGACCGATGCGAGTGCCTGCGTCTGGCCACGGCTGAAGATTGCAGAACCGTGCGCGCGTGGAAGAAGGCCCGTTTCGATAGTGATGTCGCGAACGGTTTTAACGTCGCGTCCGTCGATACGGGTGCCTTCGTTCAGAATGCGGTTTCGCATTTCGCGTTTCGCGATTGCGGAAATAACGTCGGCGATCTCTTTCTGCTCGGCGGGGTAGTCCTCAGCGAGCGCTACGATCGCTTCGTCGATGATCTGATCCTGCACCTCTTCGCGCTTGCTCTTCTCGACGATGGTGAGGCTTTCGCGAATCCGATCCGCGGCGAGGTCTTCGACGCGTTTGACCAGTTCCTGATCGACTTCCGGCTCTGTGACTTCCACCTTCGGCTGACCGACTTCCGCGACGATTTTCGCCTGGAAATCGACGAGCTTCTTGATCGAATCGATCGCGAACGTCATCGAGTCGAGCATTTCGGCTTCGCTGATTTCGTGCGCTTCGCCTTCGATATTCAACAACGACTCGGCGTTCCCAGCGACAACGATGTCGCGATCCGAGCTTTCGCGTTGCTCGTAGGTCGGATTGACGATCTTGTTGCCGGTTTCCGGATCGACGGCAACGCGAACGGTTCCGTACGGTCCGGCGAAGGGAATCTTCGAAACGCTGAGCGCCGCCGATGCGCCGATACACGCGAGAACGTCCGGATCGTTTTCCTGATCGTGCGAGAGAACGCTCACGATAACCTGGACTTCGTTCTGGAATGCCTTCGGGAACAGCGGGCGAATCTGGTGATCGATGAGCCGCGCCGAGAGCGTTTCCTCGTCGGACGGTTTACCTTCGCGCTTGAAGATGCTCCCGGGAATCTTTCCCGCGGCGTAGCCCTTCTCGCGGTATTCTACCGTAAGCGGGAAGAAGGGAAGGTTCGGTGCGTCGTGCGACATACATGCCGTAACGAGCACCATCGAATCGCCACACCGAACGATGACCGCGCCATCGGCCTGAGCGGCCATGCGACCATGTTCGATGGTGATGGTCTTGCCATCGAGTTCTAACTCATATGTGCGGACCACTACGGTCCTCCTTTGACGGAGCGAAATCATGAGTCATCGGGAGGAATCGCGGGACGTCGCACGCTGAATCGTTCGCGTGAGGTGTTCCCTGTCATCCGAAGCGACGGGTCACGAAAGATTCAGTCTACTGGAAACACGCGATTGCCGTGTGTGGGCAAGTATGTTCCCGATAGACGGAACCGCCGTGACACATACCGTCAGCTCATGTGCCGGATGTCGGTCGGTCGTGTGCCAACACGCGCCGTACCGTTCGATTCCTCCGATGGGGAAGTCCGCCGACGGCTCCATCATGGGCGTCGGCGGACCCTGTTCGGTTGGAACGCGGACATCGGTGCCCGCGTCCCGTAAAACTCTTAGCGACGCAGTTCCAAGCGGCTGATCAGCTTGCGGTATTCCTCGATATTGGTCTTTTCGAGGTAGTTCAGCAAACGACGCCGCTGACCAACGAGCTTCATGAGACCACGTCGGCTCGTATGATCCTTGCTATGCGTCTGGAAGTGCTCGGTCAGATTCCGGATGCGCTCGGAGAGGAGTGCTACCTGAACCTCGGTCGAGCCAGTGTCCTTGCCGTGCCGCTGATACTCGGCGATAAGTTCTGCGATGCGCTCTTTTGTTACTGCCACACCAGTCTCCTTTCTCACCGAACGACCGCTATGGGGCCGTTACAACAGCTTCCGGTGCGGTGGAAGCCGGGCGATCGTGTTGAAAATCCTCGATGCCGCCTCGTGAACCACTCACGGCGCGGTGAGGACTACTACGGGAGCAAGCGATCCGTCGGACCGCCGTTCTCCCACTCCCAGCAACGCCCCGGACGCATCGAGCACTGCGACGGTGCCGTGCTCGCCGGAGTCGTCTGGAATACTATTCCCGTACACGAATCGCTTCGTATCGTCGGGATTCAGTTGTGTATATCCACCGAGCGCCTCGATCAGTGCCGCGCTCGGATCGATAACCATTTCGTCTAACGGTGCTCCGTGTTGCACTCGGTCCGCGATCTCGTCGAGTGTGACCGCGTCTTCGATGCGGAAGACGCCGGAGCGCTCCCGTCGCAACGTTCTCACATGCGCGTGTGTACCGAGATGCTCACCCCAATCGCGCGCGAGTGATCGTATGTATGTGCCGGTGCCGCATGTAACCCGTGCGACGATGTCCGGCGGGGTCCACTCGAGCACGTCGATCGCGTCGATGCGGACGCGTCGCGGCTTGAGCTCGACCGAATCGCCGCGACGTGCGATGCGATAGGCGCGTTCGCCGTCGTGGTGCACCGCGCTGACCGCGGGCGGGATTTGATCGATATCGCCGAGGAACCGTTCGGCGCTCGCTGTTATCTCGGCGTGTGTCAATTCAGGCACCGCGTCGGTCGCGCACACGTCCCCTTCGGCGTCGTCGGTTGTTGTCGCTTCACCGAGCCGAATCGTTGTCAGGTACGCCTTCGCGCCACCACCGAGATACGGTGCGAGACGCGTCGCTCGACCGGTAAAGAGCACGAGCACGCCCGTCGCAGCCGGATCGAGTGTACCACCGTGTCCGATTCGACGCGTGTCGAAGAGCTTGCGCAGCTTCGATACGACGCCGTGCGACGTAATCCCGGGCGGTTTGTCGATAAGAACAACTCCCGCCGGGAACGCGCTATCCGATGGTTTCCTGCGGGCCATACGTTCGGATATCTACCGCTCAGGTGCGACCGTCGTCGGATTCGTCATCGTCGCGTTTCGTGTCTTTGCGAGCGATTTCGTCGAGAAGCTGCGTCATCCGCAGGCCTTCCTCAATCGAACGGTCGGCCTCGAATCGCAGCTCAGGCGTCAGGCGAAGGCGGACGCGCTTGCCGAGTTCGCGTCGGAGAAAACCCGCCGCTTTCCGGAGCGCTTCGACGCTGTCGCCGCTCTTGCCTGCTTCCGTCGACAGTTCGCTCACGAACACCCGCGCGAGGCTCAGATCGTCGGAGATATCGACTCGCGTGATGGTGACATACCCCACGCGGGGATCACGCATCTCGTTCCGGATCAAGTCCGCGAGCTCACGCTGTACTTCGTTTGCGACCTGTTCGGCACGCGCGTTCATGATCTATCTCGTTTCGTTTATACGATCTCAATGTGTGCATCGAGTACGGATACGCGGACATCCTGCTCGACAAGGCGTCGCACGTTATCAAGCACCTCGCGGACAACCTGTCCGTCCGCGCTGACAACGGCGATTCCGAGCGCGGCTCGCTGCCAGAGGTCCTGATGATCGACTTCCGCGACCGATACGTTGAATCGGCTTTTGATTCGGTCGCGCAGGCTCCGTACGGCGTGCCGCTTATCCTTGAGCGACGCACTGCCGGGAATGACCAGATCGATCCGTAAACTTGCGACTACCATCGGACCGTTCCCGGATAATCCGGCATGCGAATTACGCCGTTACCGCTTCTTCGAACGTCCGAGCTTCTTCGATGAGCGTGTAGGTCTCGAGCATGTCGCCGACCTTTACGTCGTTGAAATGCTCGACCCAGATACCGCATTCGTAGCCGGACGAGACCTCGCGAACGTCGTCCTTGACGCGCCGGAGCGTTCCGATATTGCCTTCGTACACGACCTGCCCGTCGCGAATGACGCGAATCTTGTCCGTGCGTCGAATCGTGCCGCTGCGCACCATGCATCCTGCGACGGTACCGACACGCGGAACTTTGAACAGCTGCCGCACCTCGGCTTCTCCGGAGACCTTTTCGGTGACCTTCGCTTCGAGAAGACCGGAGAGCGACGCCTTGAGATCTTCGATGGCTTCGTAGATCACCTGATACAGGTGAATTTCGACGTGCTCCTGTTCGGCGAGCTCGCGTGCGCGCGAATCCGGGCGAACGTGGAAGCCGATGATGATTGCTTGTGACGCGGAGGCGAGCAGAATGTCGCTCTCGGTGATCGCACCGACACCGCGGTGGATGACCTCGACGGCGACTTCCGCATTCGAAAGCTTGCCGAGCTCGTCGCTGAGCGCTTCGACGGAACCGTCCACGTCGCCTTTGACGATAACCGGCAGCGTCTTGAGTTCGCCGTCGCTGATGCGCTCGCTGATGTTGCGCAGCGAGATCTTCTTCGTGCGATTGTAGTCCTGTTCACGCTTGAGCTGTTGACGATACTGCGCAATATCGCGCGCTTCACGTTCGTCCGCATACACGAGGAACGCGTCGCCGGCCGTCGGTACGTCGTCGAGTCCGAGGACCTGTACCGGCTTCGATGGACCAGCCGCGTCGATGCGATTTCCGCGTTCGTCGAGCATGGCGCGGACACGGCCCGCATGCATCCCGGCGAGGAATGGATCGCCGACACGCAGCGTGCCCGATTCGACGAGCACCGTTGCGACGGGACCACGTCCCTTGTCGAGACGCGCTTCTACGACGACGCCGCGTGCTGGCTTGTTCGGATTCGCCTTGAGGTCAAGCAGCTCGGTTTCGAGAGCGAGCATTTCGAGCAGTTCGCTGACTCCCTGTCCGGTCTTCGCCGATATCTCGACAGCCTGAGATTTTCCGCCGTACTCTTCGACGATGACGTTATGCTCTGTCAACTGCTGCTTGATCTTATCGGGATTCGCCGCCGGAAGATCGACCTTGTTGATCGCGATGAAGATGGGGACATTCGCGGCTCTGGCGTGGTTGATCGCTTCGACGGTCTGTGGCATGACCGCGTCGTCTGCCGCGATGACGAGCACGACGACGTCGGTTACCTGTGCGCCGCGAGCGCGCATGGCGGTGAACGCTTCGTGCCCCGGTGTATCGAGGAACGTTACGCGCCCGTTCGCCGTTTCGACTTCGTATGCGCCGATATGCTGCGTGATGCCGCCGGATTCGCCGCCGATGACGTTGGTCTTCCGAATGTAATCGAGAAGCGATGTCTTGCCGTGGTCGACGTGACCCATGACGGTGACAACCGGATGCCGCGGTTCGAGGTCTTCCGGACGATCTTCTTCCTCGACGACCTCTTCGACTTCCTTTTCTTCCATCTGCTCGACTTCGAAGTCGAACTCATCAGCGATAACGGTGATCGTATCCCAGTCGAGGCGCTGGTTCAGCGAGACCATGAGGCCGAGCTTCAAGCACGCCGCGATGACCTCATTGGCCTTTACTCCCATGAGGTCGGCCAATTCGCTCACCGAAATAAACTCGGTGACGCGAACGACGTTGCGCTCTTCCTGGACCTCTTCTTCCTCGTGGGTGCTACGCCGGTCATACGTGCGACGGGAGCGACCGCGTCCCATCTCGGTAAGCGTCTTCTGGACGCTCTTCTGGATTTCTTCCTGCGAGGCGACCGGCTTCTTCTTCCGCTTCGTACGGCGGCGTCGTCCGCCAATTCCGGCGCCTTGCGTGTCGACGGTATCTGATGTCGCGCGACCGCGAACGATCTTGCGTCCGGTGAACTCTTCGACTTCGGGATCGCGGGTGTCTTCGTCGCGTCGGCGTTCCGGAGCGCGCTCCGGGCGTTCGTCACGTTTGGCCCGCTTGGGCTTCTCTGTTTTTTCGGTTCGGTCGGTTTTTTCCGTCTTGGCGGTGCGCTCAATCTGCGCATCGGTACGTTTCGGCGTCTGACGGAGCTCTTCGCCTTTCCCTGCCTCTTCAGCGGCCGGCTTTTCAACTGGCTTCTGCTGCTTCGGTGCAACAGGCTTCGGCGGCGGAGGTGGTGGCGGGGTCGTCTCCACCGGTGGCATGAATACCTGTGTGGTGACCACTTCGGGTGGAGGCATGACCGGATGCGGCGCTGGCTCGGTCGACTTTTTCTCGTCGGTCTTTTTCGGTTCGGCTTCCGGTTTTTCTGCGGGTTCCGCCGCGGAAGGCTCAGCCGCCGGCGCTTCTGCTACCGCGCTTTCGCCCGAGTCCGCGGGAGGTTCGCCGTCGGGATACTTCTCGAACCACTCGGAGACGCGATCAAGATCCTCGTCTTCGATCTTGTCCAAATGGTTCTTGACCTCGATGCCCAACTTCGGCAGAATACCCATGAGGACTTCGGAGCTGATCCGATGTTCTTTGGCTACCTGATAGACTCGCTTGTGCCTTGCCACCCTGTAAATACCTCCCGGCGAACAGGCGCATTACCTGCCCGTCCGGCTTTCCGTGATTCGATTACTCCGCCGAAACCGCTTCGTGTTCTTCGTCTTCCGCGACGGACTCTTCGACCACTGGCGGCGGTTCCGCAACGAATGTCGCGAGATCGACGCCGGTGTATTCGACCGGTATGCTCATCTGCTTGGCGTATTCTTCACGCCGTGCATCGTCGAGATCCTGCGCGTCGTCGAGCAGTTGCGCCGTCGTATCGAGCGGGAGTCCCGTTTTCGCTTCGAGGTCGAATGCGGAGTAGTTGAGCAACTCCTGCGCGGTCGTGAACCCGGCGTTTCGCAGAGCCGCCTTCGTCGCCTCGTCGATGTCGGGAAGCTCGTCAATCGGTACCGCAAGGAACTCGTTCCGTTCCTGCCGCTGATGGTACTGTTCCTCGCTGAGCACTTCGACGCGCCATCCGGTCAACATCGCTGCGAGTCGAACATTCTGGCCACCGCGACCGATTGCCGGCGAGAGCTGGTCTTCGCTCGCAATCGCGATCATCGTGTGCGTATCGTGCTCGACGATGATACGCTCGACTTCCGCCGGCGCCAGCGAATTGAGCAGGAATGTTTCCGGATCGGACGACCACTCGATAATGTCAATACGTTCGTTGTTTAGCTCGCGCACAACGGCCTGTACACGACTGCCCTT
Organism: uncultured bacterium; assembly: GCA_964635955.1. Lineage (GTDB taxonomy): Bacteria > Latescibacterota > MWCZ01 > MWCZ01 > MWCZ01 > CAZWQW01. The sequence goes on from CAZWQW010000011.1 coordinate 23,648, forward strand.
CGGTCCGATACATGCGCCAACCGGGTCGATACGTTCGTCGTGCGATGTAACGGCGATCTTCGCGCGGTTGCCCGGATCGCGCGCAACGGCCATGATCTCGACGAGTCCGTCGTAAATCTCCGGCACCTCGATGTGGAAGAGTTGCTCGAGGAACTCCGGATGCGTGCGCGAAAGGATGACCTGCGGCCCCTTTGTTTCGCGGAGAACGTCTTTCACGTAGGCGCGAATCGTATCGCCCTGACGGAAGCGCTCGCGGGGAATCTGCTCGGTCGTCGGCAGAACACCTTCGGCGCGGCCGAGGTTCACGATCACGTCGCCGCGGAGTACCTGCTGTGCCGACCCGATACGGATTTCGCCGACCTGCTCGCGGAACGTCTCGTAAACGCGAACGCGCTCGGCTTCGCGGACCTTTTGCACAATCATCTGTTTAGCCGACTGAATCGCCATACGGCCGAAGACCGTGAACGGTATCGGCTGCATGACGGCTTCCCCGATTTCCGCTTCCGGATCGAACTTCTTCGCTTCCTTCAGCGTCACTTCGAGTGCCGGTTCTTCGACTTCCTCGACAACGGCCTTGTGCGCCCAGATGATTATCTCGCCGGTGTTCTGATCGACCTCGACGTCGACGTTCTCGGCGGTTCCGTACTTTTTCCGCGCGGCCGAGAGCAGCCCTTCCTCGAGCGTATCGATGACGAGGTCCAGCGTGACGTTCTTTTCGCGGGCTATCTGCCGCAGCGCCTCAAGCACCTCTTCATTGTTCATGAGCTCTTTTGTCTCCGTTCCAACGTGCGCTTCGGAGTCGGTGGCTTTCCGATTGTGAACACCACCTTCGCCCGCTCTATTGTATCGAGCGGAATGTTCTCCACATCGTCGAGACCCGTCATGCGAAGGATTCCCTCCGCCGCGCCGTCTACCTGTGCGAGGACCGTCACACGGTTAGTCTCGCCGTCGCGGTAGACAACCTCGACCCACTTGCCCGCTACTCGGTTGAAATCGCGCTCCGTCACCAAGGGTCGATTCGGCCCGGGCGAGGTAACTTCGAGGCCGAAATCCCGCGGGGCAGCTTCTTCAGCCTCCCACACGAGATCGAACTGTTGCGTCACCGCCGCACATATATCAGCGCTGACGCCGCCCTCCGAATCGACCACCAATCGCAGCGTGCGCTGCGTACGCGGGCCGATCCACTTCGCTTCGAGCAACTCGACACCCAGTGGGACCACGACCTGCTCCGCTACCACCTCGGCAGCGTGTTTATCCGTACTCACGAGGTCCTCATGGGGCAAAACCGTGAGCTATGCGCTCACTTGTAATCAAAAGAAAATACGAATTACCATTGCCGAAAGCAATTGTGGCACATCGTTTCATGCTCGACGGCGCGTTATACGGGGAACGGCGCCTTACCAACCGCTTGTCATCCCGTCGATGGTCTGCGATGCGAAATCCGCAACGGCAGTGTTCACCGCGTCTTCACGCGCGTTCAAGCCGCCGGTCGCATCATATGTACCGAGTCCGCGCAGAGTGCTGTTCGACCAGATCACGCGACGGCGGACGCGGTCGTACAACTCGGCCTGTCCGACAACGGCGATCTGGTATTCACTCACTCGGTCACCAGAGTAAACGAACGGTTCATCGACGACCTTTTCGATGGTGCCGCGAATCACCGCATCGGCAAGACGAGACGATGCGTAACGAAACTGCGGCCGCCCGACGAGTTTGTCGCTCAATGCGCGATACAACATCTCGTCGATGCCGGATTCGACCGTTTCGTTCGTGATTGTATCAACGCCGACTGTCTTGATGTGATCGGGTAGGCCCCCACTGACGGAGTAATACCCACAGCCGACGACGGCAACCGATATCAACGCTCCGACTATTCCGCGGACGACGTTCATTGTTACCTCGTCAGGTCGGCGTCTTCTTGCGACGCCCACGAACGCAACGTGTCGGTGTATGGCGCGCGCGCGATTCCGTGTTCGGTGACGATGCCGGAGATGAGCTCGAACGGCGTCACATCGAACGCGGGATTGTACACCGCGGCTTCATCCGGGACTGTCTGTCGGCCCATACCGCGCCGGACTTCGTCTTCGTTTCGCTCTTCAATCGGAATCTCATCACCCGTCGCGAGACTCATGTCGACGGTCGACATCGGCGCGACGACGTAGAACGGCACCGAATGCCGCGCCGCGATAATCGCAAGGCCATATGTACCGATTTTATTCGCCGCATCGCCGTTCGCCGCGATTCGATCGGCGCCGACGAATACCGCGTCGATTTTCTCGCGACGCATTACCGCGGCGGCCATGTTATCGCAGATCACCGTTACCGGAATTCCCGCTTTCGCAAGCTCCCACGAGGTCAAGCGCGCGCCCTGCAGGAGTGGTCGCGTTTCGTCGGCGAACACACGCAAGGACTTCCCCGCCTCCTGAGCGGCGTAGAAAACACCGAGCGCGGTTCCGTATCCCGATGTGGCGAGGCCTCCAGCGTTGCAATGCGTGATCGCCGTTGCGGTCTCTGGAAGGAGCGACGCGCCGTGTCGTCCCATGGCTCGGGAGCGGCGCAGGTCGTCCTGCTCGATAAACCGCGCTTCGGCGAGAAGGCGCTCGGTCGGGTCGTCGATGCTGCTTTCGAGCACGCGGGTCATGCGATCGAGTGCCCAGAATAGGTTGACCGCTGTCGGGCGGGTGCGGCGCAATCGCTCGATCGCGGAATGGATGCTTGCGCGCGGATTCGCGCCGTCCGCGTTCATCGCGCCGATCACGACGCCATACGCCGCGGAGACGCCGATTGCGGGCGCGCCTCGCACCGCGAGTCGTTCGATGGCTTGGGCAATCGTTTCCACGTCGCGGCAGACGAAATACGTCTCTTCGGTCGGCAATCTGGTCTGATCGAGGAGCCGAAGGCCTTCGCCGTCAATCCATTTCAGTGTTTCTATCGGCATGTGTGGGTTCAGTCCCTCGTGTGTTACGCGCTCAGCGGTGGTAGTGACGCGATTTTCCGAAGTCGGTCGTATCGATAGTTCAATTCGTCACGGTTCGCCGACTTGAGCGCGTCGATGGAGAACGCTTCGCACGTGAGCGACGCGGTTGCAGTGCCGTATGCCATGGCACGCTTCAGGCCGTCGAGGGAGAAATCTCGCGTCGCGTTGAGTGCGCCGAGCATGCCGCCGGCGAACGCGTCGCCTGCACCGGTCGGATCGACGACGTTTTCCAGCGGAAGCGCGGGTAGTGCGGCAAATCCTTCCTCCATCACGAGGAACACGCCGTGTTCGCCCTTCTTCACGACAACCGCAGACGGTCCCAACTCAAGAACCTGTTGCGCCGCGCGAACGAGATTCGATTCGCCGGTGAGGAGCCGTGCCTCGGAATCGTTGATGATGATCATTTGGACCTGCCGCATGACATCGAGCAGTGCGTCGCGCGTGGTGTTGATCCAGAGGTCCATAGTATCGAGAGCGACCCATACGGGATCCATCGTCTGCTCAAGTACTCGCTGCTGCAATGACGGGAGCATGTTTCCGAGGAAGACGACGTCGTCGCTACGATAGCTTGCGGGAAGCGTCGGGTTGAAATCGGCGAAGACGTTGAGGTCCGTCGAGCGGGTGTGCCTGATATTCACGTCGGTTTCATACACGCCGGACCAGCGGAATGTCTTACCACCTTGGCGTATTTCCAGCCCCGTCAGATCGACGCCGCGCGCGGTCATGAAACCGAGATCGGCGACACCGAAGTCGTCGCCGACGATGCCGACGAGGTCGACGGGTGTAAATAGCGACGCGGCCGCTGCGGCGAACGTGGCAGAGCCACCGAGCGCATCCATGCGTGCGCCGTTTGGCGTCTCAACCGAATCGTACGCTACCGAACCGACGATGAGTAGCGAATCGCTCATGGTGCTTCCTCTTCTTCCCAGTACAAATCAGATCGACAAGGGCAAAAAACACACAACACCTACCCCGGATACAGAGACAGCCGCAGGGTCAATGACGACGCCTGCGGCTGTCCGGCGAACCAGATAGCCTCACATTCGGCATGAACGCGCCGAACGTGTTACTCCGCTCGCGGCACGAATACTCGCCGCGGTGTTCGTGCTTGCGTCACCGATGGTGCGGAGACGCTATTCGTTCGGATAATCGGTGCGCTGAGCGTCGCCCCAGATCTCTTCCAAGCCGTAGAACTTCCGCGTATCTTCGCGCATGACGTGAACGACAGCGTCGACATAATCGATGAGCACCCAGTTCATCATGTCGGCGCCTTCAATATGCCACGGCTTACGGCCGGTTGCTGTTCGCTGCGCTTCGACAATCGCATCGGTAATCGCGCGCGCGTGCGAATCGACGTCCGCAGTGCAGATCACGAAGAAATCGGTGACGTCGCTCGATCCTCGAAGGTCCAGAACGGTGATATCCCGCGCTTTCTTGCTTCGCGCGGCTTCAACGAGCCGGGTAATGTCGTCGGTAATCGGTCGCTCCGCATGTTTTTCCGCGTGTGCCGTCTGAACCATTCAACCCTCAAGAAACTGCGCGACTCGCGCGCGATAATCCGCTCCGACGATAACGCCTACGGTTCCGAATCGATCGGGATCGTGGCTGACTTGTTGAATCATGTATGCGCCGAGCTTCTGGGCGATACGCTCTGCCGTTTCTCGGTCGCCAACGTAATCGATGACTATGGTGTCAGGATACTCAAAACTGTCGGCATTTTCGCCGTAGCCGTTACCGACATCCCACCCGTCGGCACGGAGCGCTTCTGCAATGGTTCGCGCAGCCCCCGGCGCTCCACAGCCGTTAAACACTACGACGATCGGTGCGTGTGATACCTCGTCCGCCGCGGGTTCGTCGCGTTCAGACGATGTGCACCCGACGAACACGGTCGCGGCGAGAAACGCCGTTACGAATCGATACACAACGCGAAACGGTGAACGCATTTCGGCCGGCGTTGTTACCACCGCGGACTGTATGAGTACGGCGACATCGCTTCACGCTCCCACCATGCCGCAGAATCGTAGCCGTACGACGGAATCTGCGAGTAGTGGAACGAGAAGACAAACGAATCGCTCGGCCGATAGATCAGATCCACGGAGGGAATCGTGAGATTCGCCTGCTGCGGACCCCCGATGTTCATGCCCGCCATACCGAGCGGATTATGCTCCAATCCGACCGCGACGTGAAGCGTAAGTGGTTTGCTGAGTTGATACTGCATGTGCTGCACGAGCAAGCCGCCGGACGTGGTCTGACCGCCGCCCATGGCCATGCCGAACGAATACGTGCGCCACGTCGTGACGCGTTCCTGATCGAATATCCCCTGACGCTGGAGCAGCCCCATCAGATCGACGGTTGACGCGCCTTCTATGGTCGGACGGTAGCTTGGTACCGTCGTCGATGTTGTCGTAGTGCCGGTAATCGGATTCTCTGACGCCGCGGCGATGCCTGCGACACACAGTACTACAGCCGCGAGCATGCCCAGATTTCGCTTCATCGAAACGTGCCTCCGTATCCTGAATCGGTCGGAACGTATAAGGTACGTCGTTCCTCGTGAAGAATACGACGCGCGACACCCGTGTCAAGTTGCAGACACGTTCTCCGCAGCAGTATGAACCTCTTCCACACGGTTGTCTTTATCGACAATGACGACTGTCGGATTCCATTCGCGCGCCGCGTGTTCCGGCACGAGTCCGTACGCGATCACCAGCACGATATCGCCGACCGCTGCAAGACGCGCGGCGGGACCGTTCAGGCACACGGTGCCGGAGCCACGTTCACCCGGAATGATATACGTCTCAAACCGCGCACCGTTATTGCGGTTCACCACTTGCACCTTTTCCCACGGATACATGCCGGATGCATCCAGGAGATCGGTGTCAAGCGTGATGCTCCCCTCGTAGAGGAGCTCCGTCTCGGTAACGGTCAGGCCGTGCAGTTTCGCGCGACACATTTCGCAATACGCCGGCAAGGATGCCATTCTCGTTTCACACCTTCCTTACGGTTGTTCGGAACCTCAAAACTCCGCACTTCCGTCTTCTTCGACCCACCAGTTGTCAATCAATCGTGTCTTTCCAAGATACACGGCAGCCGCGACGAGCGTTCCCGGTCCGACTTTATCCACCGGTTCCAGACTCCGCATGGTAACGACCGCGAGATAATCGGTGCGGATGAGTGGTTCCGACCGCAATACCTGCATCATCATTTGGACGAGTGCTGATGTGGTTCGTTCCCCATCGAGGTACGCCTGATATCCGGTGCGCAGCGCTCGCGAAAGGGCTGTCGCGGCTCGACGTTCCTCCGAGCCGAGGTACTGGTTCCGCGAACTCATCGCGAGCCCGTCTTTCTCGCGGACCGTTGGCGCGACGACGATCTCAATACCGAAGTCGAGGTCGGCCGTCATTCTACGAATAACAAGCGCCTGTTGCGCATCCTTCCTCCCGAAAACGGCAACGTGGGGACGAACCGCATTGAACAGCTTCGCGACGACGAGCGTTACCCCGGCGAAGTGCGTTGGCCGCGTCCACCCTTCGAGCATTCCCGTGATTCCTTCGACATGAAGGACGGTGGCGAATCCGGGTGGGTACATCTCGTCGCGGTCGGGAAGGAAGATCGCGTCGACGCCTCGGCTACGGAGCTTCGCTGCGTCGCCTTCAGGGTCGCGCGGATACCGTTCGAGGTCTTCCGTCGGGCCGAACTGCGTCGGATTGACGAAGATGCTTGCGACGACGACGTCGGCGCGCTCGTGCGCGATGTCGACGAGGGTGAGGTGCCCCTCATGCAGCGCTCCCATCGTCGGGACGAAGCCGATACGGAGTCCTTCGCGACGCTTCGCATCGGACCACGCCTGCATGTCCGCGACGGTTTTCAGGACTTCCATTTCGTCACTCCATTGATAGGCGGTCGATGATCGTCTTCGTGCGTATGCGACACCAGTTGTTCGCCAATGCGACAACAGCGATCGGTTCGCTCGTTGGGCGAATACACGCGATTGCGTCCGACACCGAAAGATCTGTTACCGGGTGTCGCCATTCCGGCGCTACATCGGCAAGCGGACCCAACACAAACATCCGGTCGACAATTCCCGGGTGCGGAAGTCGCAGTTGCGGCGTATCGATTACCTGACCATCGAAATCGAGCAGATCGAGATCGATCGTGCGCGGACCCCAGTGTACTGTCCGTTTACGTTTCCCAGCTCGCTCGATCCCTTGGCAGAGCCGAAGCAGGCCGAATGGCGAAAGCGAGGTTTCGATGCGAACACATGCGTTGAGGTACGTTCCCTGCGGCGGTCCGACGGGCGGAGTCTCGTAGAGCGACGAAACCGCGACGACGTGGACAGCCGGATGAGTATCAAGCTGTTCGCATGCCCGACGCAGGTAGTGAATTCGGTCGCCGAGGTTCGATCCCAGTCCGATGAGCGCGCTACTCATATTTCACCGCGTTCGACCGTCGCTTCCGCGCCGACCGAGATAACTCCTCCGAGTGGTACGCACGGTTTTCGCACCGTAACGCGTACTCCGGGCAGATCATGGGCGCGCAAGATTTCGTGAGCAATCTCTCGCGCCATGGTCTCGATGAGTCGGTATTGCAGCTCCGCGCAACATCGGCGGCATATCTCGTAGACGATACGGTAGTCGACGGTGGTGCTGAGATCGCCATCGACGATCTGTTCGGCGTCAACCGCCATCTCGACGTCGACTTCGAACCGTTGCCCGATTTGTCGTTCCTGCGGTGTCGCGCCGTGGTACCCGTAGAATTGCATCCCGACGAGACGGACCCGATCACGCGCTGGCTTCTTTGCGGGTGAAGCGGACGCGTTCGGTTCGGGTTTCGACGGCTGAGATTTTTCGTTTGGCATTCGCTCCGGATACTCCGTGTCATGTGCGTTATGAGAACAACAAATCAGTTATCGGTCGTCATCAAACATATAAGGTACCAGACTATATGGCGCGTTCCGAGTGGCGAACCGAGCTATTCCGTCGCACCGCGCGATATTGTCGGGTTTTCGTACCAGATCACACCGAGTCCTTCCGTTTCCTCGCATGTGAGGACGTCAAGGTCGCCGTCATGGTCGAGATCGATCAGGCGGACGAGATCGTATTTGACTCCGCGCGGTCCGCCGATGTTGTGTGCCGTCCATGCGTCGTCGACAGATGACCGTCGAGATAGGTAGAATACGCCGATGCGCCCATCGCGCGCGTTCTCACATGTCACGACGATCTCGTTGATGCCGTCGCCGTTCACGTCGCCGATCGCGGCGGATTTGCCGGTACCGGTGTTCAGTGGCATCGGCAGGCGCGTTAGGTGCCAGTCATCAGGCGTATCGGCGGTTCGCGTGAACACGAGGATCGGTCCGGTTCGCGTCGGAACGATGATATCGTCGAGGCCATCACCGTCGAGGTCATCGTACGCAAGGAACATCACCTCGTCGTCCTGTCCGCCGATGAAATGATTCGGCCAGTGACTCCTCAGCGCTGAATCCGAATCACAACCGGGGTTTTCCAGCCACCGAATAGCGCGAAGGAATACCGAATCCGCCGGGACGTTCTTCCGGTCGGAAAGCAGGATGTCGAGACGTCCGTCGCCGTTCATATCCACCGGCATGATCGTCATCGCCCATCCGACGGGTGTGATGGTGTGCCACGCCCATTGGGCGAGATCGCGCGGGCTGTCGCCAGTCTCATACCACCCGAGCTCCGCACCGGTGTTTTTCGCGGTAAGCACCACATCCGGCAACGCGGTGTCTCGAAGCGCGAGTGGGAATCCGAACATCCACTGCATCCGCCCACGCGAATCCGGCACCGCCTCCGTTGTCCACGCATCGGGGTTGAGGTACTGCTCAGGGTCCGATGGCGCCCAGTGCACGTACACCGTGCGGTCGGTGCCCTCGGTGAGACTCACGACGTCAAGATTGCCGTCACCATCAAGGTCGACGAAGAACGCATCTTCCGGACTATCGACGGCGCCAACGGTGACGTTTGGCCATGGTTCGCGCGCACCCGTCGGACCGGGATTGCGGTAGACGCGGATGCGTCCACCTTCCTCCCACGCGGTCACGATATCGAGATGGCCGTCTCCGTCGAAGTCCGCAAGACGCACGCCGTCGGCTCCGTTGGACGTGCTGTCAATCACGTGCATCGCCCACGACTCGCCGACTACTTCGACCTCGTCGGACGTGGATGCGCATCCGAACGCGGAGAACATACCGGTAAGCACGACTGCGATGGTGTAAAGAAGCGTGTGCGTACGCATGGAGACCTCGTATCTCTTCGTCCGGGTCCACCCGCAACTATTTCGTCCACATTCTGCGGAACGTAGCGAGCCGGTGGCGGATGCGTTTCGTGAAAATGATCGTCTGCGCGTCGATGTGCTCGGTGAAATCGGCGAGCCGGTCGATGCTCTCGACAACGGCGCGTGCAAGCGCGACTTTTCGGTCGTTCAGGATGCCACCGTTCGCCTCATACTGCCGCGCTTCGAGTTCGCGACGGTACGCTTCGTTGCTCGCGACGCAGTAGACGTGATAGGTGCGCAGGTCGTCGAGCCTCGCCGATTGCCCGTGTGACATTCCCGGTGTGCCGACAGCACCGTCGAGCATACCGCCAATACGCGCCATGCACGTCTCATCCCAGAGTGCGGGGAAGTTCAGGCGCACCGGTGTGTAGCACGACGGACGATTTGCATCGTGCGTGTCCGGACCTTCGCCGGCGGCGATATCGCTCATCTGATTCATGAGCGCGCTCCACCATTCGCCCGCGACACGCGCGGCGGGTCCGTAACTCGCTTCGAACCAGCGATCGAGGAACGCGTCGACGTCGGTGTTCGGATCCCACGCCAGCGCCGCATACAGCGCGTAGTTCAGCCCGTACGCCGTGTGATGACTCGCCGCCGATTGGATACTCGCGCCAACGATTCCGCGCACGCCGTCTTCGCCGCCCGCGTACGCCTGCCAATCGCTCCTCAGCGCATCGACAATGGGAAACGGAAGTGACGCATACTCGTCCATACCCATGTAGTATTCGTAGAACGAGACGCGCCCCGGTGCGTAATCGAGCCACTCGCGGACAACTGACGCGAACCACTGATTCGTCGGGCAAGAGTCGTCGAACAGCGCGTGCGCGGAGCATCGCCAGTAAAGCGCGATCATCGGGTCGATCGCCGGATGGAGCGGCTCGTCAGGCGCGGGCCGCATGACGTCAACATAGAAGAGCGCACTCAAGCGCGCGTCGGACTGCTCCGCGACAAGGCGCTCGGCGACATCGTTGAGAAACCGCACGTACCGGTTCGTTTTGTTTCGATCGATCGCGGTGAGTGGGATCGCCTCATCCGTGCCCGGATAGAACGCAACTTCGCGGCTCTCCTCATCGCTGTACCGATCGAGCTTTGCGCAGGCATCGCACTCACAGGAACCGTACCCGTCGTTCGGCCACAATCCCACGGTATGCGCCCATGGGTGATCGCGGCGGAACTGGGCGATGTTCCGCGCGACTTCGTCCGCGACTGCCGGATTCGACGTGCACAGGCAGAGCTGCGACGCGCGGTCATTCGTGCGCACGGCATCGCGTACGGCGTAATACTCCGGATGCTTCGCGCCGTACCGGTCCCATGGGAGCCACGTGCCCATGTTGTGGTGCGACCACTCAACGCGTATGCCACGTTTCGTCGCTTCGAGAACGAGGTGCGTTTCCACGTCGCGCACGTCGAACGCACTCGCCTGCACGAGCAGCGTGTTGAGCCGGTGCTTTGCCATCCAATCGACGCGATCGATCATCAGCGGCGATACGAGCGCGGGCGCGTTCATCGGGCGGACGGCGACGTCGTTCTCGTTGGAGAGAGTGTTCAGGCTGCGACGCCGCATTGCCGGCTTGTCGGCGCGGTCGATGGCGGGTACGTCAATGGTCGCTCGAATCGGCACGTCGTCGCCGTGTTCACCGAGTCCAACGAAGCTGACACCAAGCACGTCGGTAAGCAGCGCGTACACGGCGTAGAGCGCACCGACCGGTTCGCTTCCGATCAGAAGAAGTGTATCGGCGGTATTGGTACGGATGATGAAACCTTCGGGATCGTTTGGCACGCGGTCGGGGTGTGGGAATCCGGTGTCGTCGGGCGTTGTGAGTGAACCGATGTAGACACACGCGATGGAAGTGCGTTCCGGCTTTCCGAGGAATGTCGGATTGGTAGCTCCGGACATGAGATGGAGGTATTTCACCAACTCCCGCGCGGCAAATCGCTCCACTTCGGTCGCGCCCGACGGAAGAATGATCGCCGAGGTCGCGTGCCCCTCGTCAACGAGACGTATGTATGAATGTGGGTCCATCGAATCTTGTTACACAAATGCGATGAATATTACACGGGGAAGGGCATAAGTCGGCAGAGTCGGAATATTTAGTAGGCTCAATTGCATTTCCCCGATCTTATCATCGAAAACACCACCGTTCCTGCTTCATAAACGCCTCTATATTCATACACGATATGCCAAAGTGCTTGCATATTTCGGGAATTCGCGTAGAATTTGGCTTTTTTGTAGACTCTTCCGTAACAACAGTACCGTTTTTCGCCACGGCTGCTGCTACAACAAACGGGTCAGCAAATGGATATCCCGAGAGTCGTTTCTTCTCCGAGATTACATTTGTGAATTGAGGTATATGAAAAATCTTACTTACTATAGTAAACTCATCTTCTGTTGCTTTTGCGAAGATACCTTTCCTTGATTCTGCCCATTTGCGCAGGTGTTCTATCGTTCCTTCACGGTCCAATTCCCGAAAAACCTCGCGGACTGACACGATAGCTCCGTTATTAATATACTGATCTATGAGATCCCAAAATCCTGGATTAATATCAGGATAGTAATGACCCATTACGATTATAGAACTAGTATCAAAAACGTAGACCATCGCAGATAGCTAACCTTCGAAATCCGCATAAACCTCAAATTTTTCGGCAGTTTGGGCCTTCATACCAAGGTGGTCTCCCAATTCTGCAAGCGTGCATCGTCCGAGATAGTACTCTGTGTATGCAATCTGAACGAAGCGTTTACTCAGGTATTGCCTTTTCGTGCGGTAGTAATCTCCACCTGTCCTGCTCTTCTTGTTATTCGGAAATCTCATCCACTCATCTACTTTTTCTCGGTATTCTGCTTTGGTGACGCGTCCCAGATCTAGGAATCTTCTCAGTACCACTTCACGACTAACCGAGTACATACGTGCAATCGCATCGATTTCGATATCTACGGCGGTGACTCGTTTGAAGTCGTTTTCGGGTACGAGTATTTCCGCTGCTAATGCATTACATCTTACCTCGATCTCCCGAATTTCGGGCGTATATTTCGATGGATCGTCGGCTCCTTCAACGGTTACGCCACTACTCGAAAACAACAAATGCGCAAGCTCGTGGAATAGTGTGAATATTTGTCGATTAATGGCTTCGGTGCCGCTATTGTTGATATAGATGATTGGGTATTCCAAGTCATAGAGGCAGAATCCGGAGACGGATCTCTGTTTCATCGAACGTTTGAAAACAAATACTCCTGCACGTTCGATTGCATCTCGCCAATGTGTAAACGCTTCGGACGCTGATTTCCAACTCTTCTGTGTTTCAAGGCTGACGTCGATGAACTTTCGCACTTTATCAGCAAGACTGTTTACAGAAGTGTTATTCTCTACGTCAATAGCATCTAAGATCCTTCTTTCTGAAGGATTTCTACCATTCGTTAGGACACGAAGAGATTCCTGCATCGATCTTGCTTCGCGAAACGCGAGGAGAGTGTCCGATTCGAAGTCATCAGAAGCAAATTCTGGTACAAGGCGCATTTCGCTTTGTATGTCTTGTTCATCTGGTGGCTCGGGCATCAGAAACAGTGCGAGAGGACGTTTGTACAGACTATAAGCCAGCTTTTCGAGTTGCGTGTATGTTGGCGACGAGATGCCGGTTTCCCACTTTTCAATGGTTTCCTCTGTCTGTTTTAACGCTTTTGCAACATCTTCGCGTCGTAGGCCAGTACGTTCACGAGCCCATTTCAATACCCGCGGGTTTATCGGAGACTTATTGTCAGTCACGGCATGCAAACCTTGTGTATTGGAGAAACCAATTCTGAATCGCCTATTCCGTTCCGAATTCTCTCGGCGCTACTAACACAATTTCATTTACCTTTGGAACGAATATGTCTCCATACTGGATTAAGAAGCAACCGACTCATCACCACATCATCTTATAGGTTGCATGTTGGTACTCGTCTAAAACTCCCGCGCGGCAAATCGCTCCACTTCGGTCGCGCCCGACGGAAGAATGATCGCCGAGGTCGCGTGCCCCTCGTCAACGAGACGTATGCTGAGTGCTTCCATGGTGCGTCTTCCGATCGACGGGAAAAATCAGTCAGCGGTGCCGGTACCGCCTTTGAGCCGCTTTTGCCACGTGTCGACACGTTGCATGAGGTCGAGCGGCGTCATGTTCATGAGATCGACGTCGCGTAGCTCCTTGAGTACAGGGTGCTCTTCCGGCTTCGATTGTGTGACGAACAGTGGGAAGTCGTCGCGGCGGTCGCGACGTTGGCTCGTGCCGTCCGATGGCGCACCGAGCTCCTGCTGGAGCGTCTCCTCGGTGGTTTCGAGCGTTGTCAGCACTTCCCGCGCGCGCCGGACAACCTGCACCGGAAGCCCCGCCATCTGGGCGACGTGGATGCCGTAGCTGTGGTCGCAGCCGCCGCGCTGGATTTTCCGAAGAAAGATCACCTCGTCCTGCCATTCGCGTACGGCGACGTTGTAGTTCTTCACACGCGGGAGCAGCTCTTCGAGCTCGACCAGTTCGTGGTAATGCGTGGCGAACATCGTCTTCGCCGCGCGGTGCGGCGTTCCGTGGAGATACTCGACGATTGCCCATGCGAGCGAGAGTCCGTCGTAGGTGCTCGTTCCGCGGCCGACTTCGTCGAACAGTACAAGCGATTTCGGTGTGGCGTTGTTGAGGATGTTCGCGGTTTCGTGCATTTCGACGAGGAACGTACTCTCACCGCCCGCGAGGTTGTCGTGCGCGCCGACTCGGGTGAACACACGGTCGACGACGCCTATCGTCGCTTCGGATGCGGGAACCCACGAGCCCATCTGCGCGAGGATGACGATAAGCCCGGTCTGGCGGAGATACGTCGACTTCCCCGCCATGTTCGGACCGGTGATGACGAGGATCTGGTCGCTGTCACCGTCGAGGTAGGCGTCGTTGGGGACGAAGGTGCCGTCGGGAATAAGCCGTTCGATAACCGGATGCCGCCCGTCCTTTACGCGGAGCGAATCGTCCGAGGTTACCTTGGGGCGGCTGTAGTTCCTGCGCGCGGCGACTTCGGCGAGTCCGGCGATTGCATCGATTTTCGCCACGGCGTGAGCGAGTCGGAGTACGTCTTCGGCGCGTGTGGCCACCTGATCGCGAAGCTGGACGAACAGCTCGTATTCCAACGTCTGCGCCTGCTCTTCCGCCGTGAGAACCTTCGCCTCCCACTCCTTGAGATCAGGAGTGATGTAGCGCTCTGCGTTGACGAGGGTTTGCTTCCGGTCGTAGTCCTCGGGCACTTTCTCGCGGTGGGCGTTGCTCACTTCGATGTAGTAGCCGAACGCGCGGTTGTAGCCGATCTTCAGCGACGGGATGCCGGTGCGTTCGCGTTCACTCGTCTGGAGCTTCGCGATCCACTGCTTCCCGCCACGGTTGATGCCGCGCAATTCGTCCAATTCGTCGCTGACACCGTCACGGATGATGTCGCCTTCGGTGAGTTGCGCGGCCGGTTCGTCGAGGAGCCGGCTGCGGATGAGCTTCGCCACGTCCCCTACGCCGCCCATTTCCTCAAGCGCCTGACGGAGCAAGTCCGATTCCGTTTCGGCGAGCAGCTCAGGCACCGGCGCGGTAGCCTCGATGCTCGCGGCGAGCGCGACCATCTCACGGGGAAGCGCGCGACCGGTGCAAACCTTTGCCGTGAGCCGCTCGATATCGCGCACGTTACTCAGCAGTTCGCGGAGCTCCTTGCGCCGGAGCTGGTCCTCGACGAGCGCGCCGATTGCGTCGTAGCGTTCGTTGATGCGCTCGATGGTTTTCAACGGACGCGCGAGCCATGCGCGGAGGAGCCGGCCACCCATCGGCGTCTGCGTTTCATCGATGACGGCGATAAGGCACGCGTTCCGGTCGCCGACGATCGGCTCGAAGAGTTCGAGGTTGCGCTGCGTCGTTTCGTCGAGGATGAGGTATCGCGACCGCTCGATGACGGATAGGCGTCGCATGTGGCCGAGGTCGGACATCTGGTTGTCCTGCAGATACCCCAGCACGGCTCCCGCGGCCGAAATGGCGGCGGTCAGTTGGTCCGCGCCAAAGCCCTTCAGCGACTGAACTTTGAAGTGCTCGAGGAGCTTTTCGCGTGCGGCGGACTGACCGAATGCCCAATCTTCGAGTGGCGTGAGAACGACGCCGGGCACTTCCCGCGCGAACTCCTGACGGTGCTCGGATACCCACGCACGCGCGGCAAGAACCTCCGCCGGCCCATTTCGACGTAGCTCGCCGAAGAGCTGTCGATCTTCGACCTCTGTCACGCGGAATTCGCCTGTGGTTAGGTCGGCTTCGGCGATACCGGCTTTGCTCCCGTTTACCGATATCCCCGTGAGGAAGTTATTCCGCTTCTCGTCGAGGACGGTTTCGCTGAGCGTCGTTCCGGGGGTAACAATCTCCGTGACGCCGCGCCTGACGATCCCCTTCGCCTGCTTCGGGTCTTCGGTCTGCTCGACGATGACGAAGCTTCGCCCGGCCTTGGTGAGCTTGTCCGCATAGCCTTTGAGCGCGTGATAGGGGATACCGGCGAGAGGGACCTTATCGTCCTTGCCGTGATTCCGCGAGGTGAGCTGGATGCCGAGGAGTTTCGATACTTCGACAGCGTCGTCGAAGAACGTTTCGTAGAAGTCGCCCATGCGAAAGAGCACGAGCTTATCCTGATGTTTACGCTTGATGCTCATGAATTGCTCGAGCATCGGTGTCATGCGGGTAGGTTTGGACATAGCAGCGATTCGTTGCGGGTGAGACGGCAGACCGCGTTAGGGGAAATATCTCACTCGCGGCCGCTTTTCAGCAACCGAACGACGATGTTCTATCCGCCTCGCGCGGTCACGGATTCCGCACGATGACGGCTTCTTGCCCCGATGCCGTGCGGACCGCGGATATCGCGTCGCGCGCCTCGTCGCGCGTTACGTACTGCCCGACGAGTACTCGGTACAGGCTTCCGGTTCGACGCACATTGACGACAAATCCCGATTGACGCACGCGATCGGCGAGTCGATTCGCGTTTTCTTCACTTCCAAACGCACCGATCTGCAGCGAAAAGGAACCGGTCGGTTCGGGCATCGACTCCACACGCGGCTCATCTGGTGAACTTGCATCCGAAACGCTGTCGGTCGTGCGTGGTGTCGCGGAAGGCACGGTAAACGTCGATTCGGTGAGCGTCTCCCCGTACCACGCCCGTCGCGCGAGTGTGCTGCGCCACCGTGCGTTCTGCTCGTCACGCGTCTTTCCGAGTCGCTGCGATGCCTGTGCGAGGAGGATCATCGCGTACGGGTCGGAGCGCCAGCCCGGGTCGCCCAGCACGTCGGCGACCGGCTGGTACCGACCGATCGCAAGTGATGCTTCCGCCCACACGATCGTCGCGGCATGGCGAATGGTTCCGTCGTTACTTGAAAGGAGCGGCTGGAGTGTTTCGATCGCGTCGCTCTTGTGACCGGAGGCGAACATCGAACGCCCAATGATCAGCAGCGCTTCTTCGGCTTCTGAGGCGGTTGGGAAGCTGTCGACGACTTGCCGCGCGAGCCGATGCGCGTTGCTGTAGAATCCGTTTGCGAAGTAAAACGAGGCGATGCCGATGAGGGCTCGTGGCGCGGTCGGACCTTCCGGTGCGGCGTTGAGCGCGCGACGGTAATACTCTTGGGATTTCGCGCCGTCGAACGTAGCGCGCGCCATGAGAATCAACGCTTCGGGATTGTCCGGATCGCGGTCGAGGAAGCGTTGGAGCATCGTCGCGGCTTCGGCAGTGCGACCGGTGTCGATGAGTCGTTCGGCATCACTCAGTGACTGCGCGTTGCCTGCGCGTGGAAGAAACAGGAGGAGTGTTGCCAGCGTGAGAATGGTTCCACACCGTCGGGCGTATCGAACATTTCGCAGCATCGTTCAGCCCTCGATGTTCTGTGCGAAGGAAACGGGGGAGTTCGGCACGTCGCCGACTCCCCCGCCGATTACTCGTCGATATTACACGTTCTCTTCGGAGTCTTTCGATTCCTCGGATTCGTCCGACTGCTCGTCCGAAACCGGTTCTTCCGAAGCGGCTTCCGCAGGAGCTTCTTCAGACGTTTCCGCCGTCTCTCCCGCCTCGCCTTCGACCGCTTCGCCTTCCACCGCTTCACCGATGGTGACCGGGCGCGGCGCGTGAGCGGTGAGATACTCGGCGATCTCGTCTTCCGATTTCCGCTCGTAGTAGCGGCGGATGCTCAGGACGATACGCTTCTGCTCGCGGTCGAACTCGAGAACCTCCATGTTCAGGTCCTCACCTGCGCGGAAGTGCTCCGCGAGGTCGCGAACGTCGTCGATACCGACCTGCGAGATCGGAACGAACCCTTCGACATCGCCTTCGAGGTCTACGACGAGGCCTTTGTCGGTGATTTCGGCAACCGTACCGACCGTCTCAACACCGGGCTGATACTGCTGCTCGAGCATCTCCCACGGGTTGTCCTGACAGTGCTTGTGCGAGAGCGAAATCCGACGCTGTTCCTTGTCGATATTCAGAACCACAACCGACATGTCGTCGGCCTTCTTCGCGACTTCCGACGGATGCTTTACGCGACGCGTCCACGAAAGATCCGAGATGTGGACGAGGCCGTCGATGCCGGGCTCTATCTCGACAAACACACCGAAGTTCGTGATATTGCGGATTTTGCCGACGAGCCGCGTGCCGACCGGGTAGCGCTGATCGAGCGTTTCCCACGGATCGGGCTGCGTCTGCTTGAGGCCGAGGCTGATCTTCTCGTTCTCCTGATCGACGCGCAGAACAACCGTCTCCACCATGTCGCCGATGTTGACGACCTTCGAAGGATGGCGCACGTGCTGGGTCCACGACATCTCGCTGATGTGAATCAGACCCTCGACACCTTCTTCGATCTCGACAAAGGCGCCGTAATCGGTGATCGAAACGATGCGACCTTCGATACGGGTGCCGACGGGGAACCGCTCAGCGACGCCTTCCCACGGATACGCCTGAAGCTGCTTCAGACCGAGGGAGATGCGCCCGCGTTCCTTATCGTAGTTCAGCACCTTCACGCGCACCTTGTCGCCGATTTTGACGACTTCGGACGGATGGCTGATGCGACCCCACGACATGTCGGTGATGTGCAAGAGACCGTCGACTCCGCCGAGATCGATAAACGCGCCGAAGTCGGTGATGTTCTTCACGACACCTTCGCGGACCTGGTCCTTCTCGAGCGTCTTCAGTAGCTCGTCGCGCATCTGCTCGCGCTCCTCTTCGAGAAGCACGCGGCGGCTCACGACGATATTGCGCCGGCTCTTGTTGAGCTTGATGATCCGGAAATCGAACGTACGACCGAGATACGCTTCGAAGTTCTTCACCTGACGCAGATCGATCTGTGATCCGGGGAGGAAGGCTTCGACGCCGAACAGATCGACGACGATACCGCCCTTGATGCGCCGTACGAGTGAACCGGCGACCGGCAGACTCATGTCGTACGCGTCCTTGATGCGGTCCCAGACGCGCATGAAATCGGCTTTTTGCTTTGATATGACGATCTGGCCGGACTGATCTTCGATATTCTCGACGAATACTTCGATCTTATCGCCGATCTTCACCGCGGCGGGATCGGGAAACTCGTCGAGGTTGACCGAACCTTCCGACTTGGAGCCGATATCTACGACAACCTCGTTACCTTCGATTCGGACGACGTTACCGTCAACGATCTCACCCTCTTTTACGCCGGGATTCGTATCGTACAACGCCTCGAATTCGCTCTGCCGGTCAGAGGTGTACTCATCCTCGTCTTCCGGCAACTCGCTCATGTCCGAAACGTAGGCTATCTGAGGCCGCACTCTGCGTTCCTCTTCGGCCGGGCCGACCGCGTCGGACGCCGCGTCTGCGGCTGTCTCGACCGTTTCCTCGGTCGGTGTGATTTCTTCTGTGGCCTTACTCGTCTGTTCATCGGCCATTGAGGCTTCCTCCCGGGACCGGTAACCCGCTTCTGGCGGATGTGCGGTCCTGAACTGTGTCCGCACCGTTCGCGCGGTTTGCCATCAGGCGTGCCGCAGCGCGGTGGAAAGTGGTGAACGGTGAACTCACGATGCGCCCGGGCGACGTGTCTCCGCCCGACGTTCCTTCGCTCTACTCCGACACGGAGCATATTCGCGACATCGTATTGCGTCGCGGCTAATTCGTGGTCGTGCCTTCTACTTCGGCTTTCAGCTTGGCGATACGCGCCATGACCTCTTCGGTCACCTGATGGTACGCGTGCTTTCGTTCCGCGGCGTCATGTACTTCCGGTGGATAGACCGGCTCTCCCATGGCGACTTTGAATCGGTGCTGGAAGAGCAGTGCTTTCAGCGGCTTATCAGTTCCCCAGACGAACATCGGTACGACCGGTGCGTTGGTCCAAACGGAAAGCATCCCGACACCGATCTTGCCTTCTCCGAGTTTGCCGGTTTTCTGGCGCGTTCCCTCGGGGAAGATGAGAATCGCGTGATCGTTTTCGAGCAGCGTCTTGAACATGTCCAACACGCCGCGACTATACCCCGCGCGGTCGACCGGATGCGTATGCAATCCGCGGATGATCCAGTTGAGCACGGGAATCGCGAACAATTCCTTCTTCCCGAGAATCGATAGCTCTCGGAAAATCGAGACGCCGACTACCGGTGGATCCATCCACGCGATATGGTTCGACGCAAAAATCGCGCGTCCACGCTTTACCAGATTCTCTTTTCCGCGAACCTGTAGTCTGAAGAGCAATATGGCGATGATGAGAACGAGGGTCCGGATAAACCAATAGAAAACTCGCGTCGCGATCGAATACCGAATCACTTTCGCAGGATGTCCGGTCTCCTCGGTCATGTCGCCTCCCGTCCGGCGCGGCGACGCTCTTCGACAAGCTTCACGACCTCATCGACTTGTTCATCGATCGATTTGCTCGTCGTATCGATCCACGTCGCATCGGGCGCAGGCTTCAACGGGGCTACCGCGCGTGTCGAATCGTGCTGGTCGCGCCGTTGGATATCCGCCATCACGTCGGCCAGATCGTGATTGATGCCACGGAGCGTGAGCTCTTTCTGACGGCGTTTTGCGCGTTCCTCAACCGATGCGACGAGGTACACTTTGACCTCCGCATCGGGGAACACGACGGTGCCGATATCGCGCCCTTCCATGACCGCGTCGATATTGCGGCCGAGTTCGCGTTGCTGCCGCACGATTTCATCACGCACAGCGGCGATTTCGCTCACGCGTGAGACGTGCATGTCGATTTGCGACGTGCGAATGTCGAATGTCACGTCTTCGCCGTTGAGCACGGTGCGGAGAACGCCGTCGTTCGTTCGTTTCAGCTCGATCTTGATGCGGTGGACCGTCTCGACGATCGCCGAATCGTCGTCGAGCGGGACGCCGTCACGCAGCACCTGAAGCGTCGCGGCACGGTACATGGCGCCGGTATCGATGTGCACGAATCCGAGCCGTTCCGCAACCGAGCGTGCGGTCGTTGTCTTTCCCGATCCTGCCGGACCGTCAATCGCAACGATCATGCGTGCGTTCCCCGTGCGTGCGTTCCTCGATAGTCCCTCAGCGCGTCGATCTCGTCGCTGCCAAGTGCGCGCCACGTTCCCGGTTTCACACCGTCGAGCGTCAGGCCGGCGAACCGTATTCGACGGAGCGACACGACCGGATGGCCGATCGCGCGACACATGAGCCGTACTTGCCGCTTCCGGCCTTCACGCAGCACGAACTCCAGTTCTACGCCGCCGGTGCTATCGCCGATGATTCTCACTTCGGCGGGATGCGTCATCTCGCCGTCTATTTCGATGCCGTTCCGCAGCCGACTCATCGCGCTTTCGTCGGGTCGGCCGCGAACAATCGCTCGATACGTTTTCGGTATCTGGTACCGCGGATGCGTCATCCGTTCGACCAGCTCACCGTCATTTGAAAGGAGCAACAGCCCTTCGGTATCCAAATCAAGACGCCCGATCGGCACGAGATCAGCCAAATGCTCCGGCAACAGATCGTAAACCGTTCGCGTATGGTGCGGGTCGCGTCGGGAGACGAGGTAACCGGCAGGCTTATTCAGCAGGATCGTCGTATGTGTGTCAGGCAGCGTCAGTTGTTTGCCGTCGACCAGAATCGTGTCGCGATCCGGATCGACGCGCTGACCGATTTCCGCCGGTCGACCATTCACCAGTACGCGCCGAAAACGTATCAGCCGATCGGCTCCACGGCGCGATGTTGCGGAACAGTGAGCAATGTAGGCATTCAGCCGGACGCCGCCGTTTGAAGATTCGTCTCCGCTTGCGGCGGAGTGCCGTTGGTTATGAATCTGCAAAGAGACGCCACCCGTGGGGAAAGCCGCACCCGCTTACCGTTCGTTTCGAATCAAGGGTAATGGTTTAATGTAGCGGAGCGAAAGAAAATCGTCAAGGCCAAACCGTCTGTTCGGACACGGATGGGAATTCGCGAAGGTGTGAGATAATCCGATCCTGCATCTCTCGCGCCGCCCATGACGAACCGGGGAATCCATTCATGAGAAGACAGTATACGAGCTTTTCGCCTTCGCGCGTCTCGAGTACGCCGGCGAGGCTGCTTACACCGGTCATCGTACCGGTCTTGCCGCGGACGGTGCCCGCGATAGGACCCTCCGATAACCGGCGCGCGAGTGTCCCGTCAATACCGGCGATCGGCATGGCGGCGAGAATCTCCGGCGCCATGGTGAACTCGCTCGATGCGGCGCGAATGAGCATCGCAAGCGCTCGCGGGCTGATCTCGGTGTACCGCGAGATTCCCGATCCGTCGGCGAGACGATAGGTCGTGGAGTCGATGCCGGCAAAGGTGTGAAGGATACTGCGCGTCGCTTGAATGCCGCTCTCCCATGATCCGGTGCCACGGAAGGTGTTGCCGAGGTGCTTGAGTAGCGCTTCTCCCGTGAGATTGTGACTTTCCTTGAGAAACCGCCGTATGAGCACGTCGAGTGGTGCGGAACGAATGACGGCGAGCGTAGTCGCGCTGCTGTCGGGAGCTGCCGCCACGATTACCGAGTCGCCGATTTCGATACCTACATCGCCGAGCGCGGCGCGAAAGACGGACCCGGCGTACGCGACGGGGTCCCGCACGGTGCGCCATACCGTCACGGTACGCTGACCAAGGGCGAGGGTGCCCGTCACCGTCAACGTGTCTGCGGTGCGTTCGATTCTGAGGCGCTCGCCGCCGATAGTCCGCTCGGTGACGGCGTCGACGCGCATGGGAATACCAGCCGATGGCGGCGAGAT
>CAZWQW010000011.1:46239-48850 GCA_964635955.1 uncultured bacterium
GTCGCCCGTGGTGAGGTCCGGCGCGCCACCTGCAACGAGATAGAGATTGCCCGGAATTGTCGAATCGGTGACCGCTGAGTCGGTAAGAACGACGGTTTCGAAACGACGTGCCGGACCGTAGGCGTGAAGCGCCGCGACGGCGACGATGAGTTTCGCCGCCGACGCAGGCACGAAGAGTTTGTCCGCCTGATGCTCGTAGACCCATTCGTTGCGGTCGAGGGACCATACGGCCATGCCGACGTGCGTAGGTGCGAGCAGCGGTGAGCCAACGAGGCTGTCGAGACCGCGATAAAACGCTTCGGTGCGCACCTGTACCGGGTCGATACGGAGCGGCTCCCGAGTTGTAAACGGGGCGCATCCGACGAAGAGGACGCCGATCAGTGCGGCAATAATCGCGGCGAAACGTTGCATAGACTCCTCGATGAAACGTCGACACACGAGTGAAAGGATACCGTTGGCGTGAGTTCTACGAAAAGCCCGCACACGTACCGGCGTCGAAGTACAACAAAACGCCCCGGCATCGTCACGATGTCGGGGCGTTTGCGCTCGGATGATTCGATTAGCGCACGAGCGTTACGCGTTGGTGCATGGTGACACCGGTCGTGCTCATCGCGCGGACGATGTAGATACCGCTTGCCGCGCTACGTCCCTGCTGATCCATACCGTGCCACGCGAGACGATGAACACCCGGCGTGATCGGGCCGGACCAGAGCGTGCGCACCGGCTGTCCGAGGATGTTATACACGACGACCGTCGCCTCGCCTACCTCGGGAACGGCAAGCAGCATCTCGGTTACCGGGTTGAATGGATTCGGATACGCCGGTGAGAGCGACCACTTCTCCGGTATCGCCATGGAAGCGGTAACCGGTCCGAATTCAGTCGTTATGCCACTTGTCTCCGTGACACGGAGCCAGTAGGTCGGCTCAGTGCCAAGCTGGACACCGAAGTCGATCGTTTCGGCCGAGGTGCCATCGGGACCGAATGTCGTAACCTGTGTGCCGTTCGCGACAGTTTCGCCACGCAACAACGCAACCGACGAGACTCCAGCGCGATTCCCACCGAGGAGCCAATTCACGTGAACCGCACCGTTGACGTCACCTTCCGCAGTAAACTCCTGCAACGTGACCGTGACAGGCGCGATGGTGAACGACACAACCGAACTCGTCGGACCGACTGCGATGCCGTCATCGGCGCGAGCGGCCCAGTAATACGTCTCGTTCGGGGTGAACTGGTCTCCCGCCACCAACGTGCTGGTATTGGTAGAGGTCTCCGTTACCTTGCTGACCGTGGCGATTACCGTCTGGAGTTCCGGATCCGACGCGATAACGAACGTGTACGTCGGTTTCACCAACGGTCGCGACGTGGCACGTGTCGAGTTTTTCACCGTCAGCGGAATCTGATCGGCGTAGATGATTCGTGTCGTCGGCGACTGCGGTGTCGGCGCGCCCGGCGCTTCCGTTGCTGACGGCTTCGCTGAAGCGACGGCAGTCGCTGTACCGACGTTACCGGATACATCAACACCGGCCACGGAGTACTGATACGTCACGTCATTGGTTACCGACAGGTCGACGTGAGCCGTATCCGCGATACCACTCGCGATGACGGCGCCGTTTCGATACACGATGTACGACGCAATGTCGTCCGATGTGCTCGGGTTCCAGCGCAGCGCGACACGTCGTGAACCGGGTATCGGCGTAATCGCCGCCGGCGGAACTGGTCCCTCGGTATCCGCGATTGCCGCTGTGGTAACCGTGCGGTTGACGTCTTCCTGCTGATTTTCAGCGCGGTCGGTCGCCACGATCTTGTAGTTGTACTGCGTATTCAGCGACAGATTCGTGAGCGTCGCCGAATGCGAAGTCTTCGCTACTGGATCGTGGAACGTGCGACCGTATGCCGTCGTCGTGCCGTATTCGATGAACGTGTCAGCCGGTTCGTCGGTGTTCCACGCTACTGCGACAGCGTTCGTACCGAGCGAGGTAATGCGAACATTCGAGATCACCGGCGGCGTGAGGTCAGCCTGCGCAGCGGTCGTCAACGTGAGGACGGCGCTCTGCGTCGGGCCGTTGCCACGCGTATCGGTCGAGGCTACCCGGAACGAATACTGTGTGCCCGGTAGGAGGTTCGTCAGCACGACGGTGTGCTGTGTCTTTGGCGTCGCGTCGGTACGCGTCATGCCAAGCGCCGTTGTCGTGCCATAGTCCACACGACTGGTGGCAAGTTCGTTCGTGACCCACGAGATTGACGCCTGTGTTTCCGACACGGAATACGTGATGGTGCCGGGAAGAATTTGCGGCGGATCGAGATCGACCTGTTGAGCGGTGGTGATGAAGACCTCCGAGCTGATCGTCTCACCGTTCTGGGACGGGTCGGTCGACGCTACGTGTAGCACATACCGCGTGTTTGGATTCAGTTGGCTCAGTGTCAATTGGTGACTTGTGACAAAGCCCTGTTGCGCCTCCTGACGACCGTTGTCCAAGAGGTACTGGCGATAGTCGACGGCCGCGCCCGCCGCGATCTTATCGGCAGGAACTTCGGCTACACGCACGACGCTGTTCGCCGTTTCGTCGGTATTCCACGTGACCGTCGCGTCATTCGTGCCAACGTTCTGCAC
>CAZWQW010000011.1:48950-51736 GCA_964635955.1 uncultured bacterium
AAGACCGGTTTCGTTACGTCCGGTTCTGCGAGTGTGGCGACAGTACTCTGCGCAGGTCGCGTCAGATTACCCGCCTGGTCACGGGTGTAAACCTGATACCGATACGTCGTATTCGGGTTGAGGTTTGCCGCGGTGAGTTGATTTACCATCTGCGGAACAGGTGACTGCGCTGCGAGAACCAGCGGGCTACCGTCGTTCGGACCGATGTAAAGTTCGCCGGTTGCAGCTTCGTTGGTCTGCCACTGCACGGTAAACTGCCGCACGCCGACGTTGGATACCGTCGGACCGACGAGTATACGCGGCGGAGTCGTATCAGCGCCTTCACGCGTACGGAACGTACGGAGCTGATCGACCGTCACGTTCGGCACTCGGTCGGCGAGGATGAGCTGATACGTGTAGTTCGTTGCGGGCTTCAGGTTCGTGAGCTGTATCTGTTGCGTCGTGTTGTACGTCGTCAACGAGACATACCCGTGCGTGCTATCCGGGTGCTCGTAGTATTCGGCACTTACGGTAGCCGGTTCATTCGCCGTGACGCTGATGATCACGTTGACGCGGTTGAACTCTGTCAGAACCTGACCTTCCACGTTCGGGAATCCCGTAATCACTGGAGCCTGTGTATCGGGAAGCGGACGTGTGCGGAACGACAACGCAATCGGTGTGGACGCGTTTCCGCTTCCGTCGGC
The DNA here is from genome assembly GCA_964635955.1 of uncultured bacterium. Classification (GTDB taxonomy): domain Bacteria; phylum Latescibacterota; class MWCZ01; order MWCZ01; family MWCZ01; genus CAZWQW01. Next base: position 49,634 of record CAZWQW010000011.1, read on the forward strand.
GCTTGTCACCGTGGCGGAATATCGCGTGTCCGGAGTGAGACCTGAGAGAACAACCGCGTGATCGGTTACCAGCGTCGTGACACGGACCTCATCACTGACGCCGCCTGTCGGCTGATAGGTGATCCGCGAATCGGACGCTTCGTTGGTCTTCCAAACGAGAGTCGCCTTCACATCACTCGGCGCCGCGGTTACGCTACCGAGAATAATCGGCGGATCGGTGTCGGGTTTCGCGCTCGTCATGAACGAGAACGGCGCGCTCGTATTCTGATTACCGATACCGTCGATGGCCGTGACGCGGACGCGGTATTGCGTCTGCGCCGTAAGACCGGTCAACGGAACCGAGTGCTGAAGAAGCAGCGTCGAGCGGACAATTCGCTCAGTGTATACGAACTCGACACCGGCAACGACCGGTCCATACTCCACGATGGAGTTGGCGGCCTCATCGGTGTTCCATGCTACGGTCGCTTCGTTATGCGTGACACCGATCGCGGTAGGACCGTTGAAAATCTGCGGTGGAGTCGTGTCAGGTGCCTTGTTCGTGCGCACCGTGTTGTTTGCGCTGTATGTCGGGCCGAGACCTTCCGGTCCTGTCGATCCGACACGGAAGTTGTATTGCGTATCGGCCGTAAGCCCGGAGAGTGTCACGGTATGGCGGCTGACGACGGCGTCACCAAGATCGCGCTCGACACGCAGACCGTACGCTGACGTCGGGCCGTACTGCACGATACTCGTCGACGGACGGTCCGTATCCCACTGAATCGTGACTGTCTCATGCGTACGCGCGATGACCGTCGGATTGGCGATGATCACCGGCGCGACGACCAACGCCTTCGTGGTGAAGGATCGCACGTCGCTCTGAATCGATTCGCCACCCGCGTCGACCGAGACCGCGCGATAGTAGTAGGTGGTCTGGGCGGTAAGGCCGCTGAGGAGAACCGAGTGAGTCGCTCCGCTTGCACCGGTCGCGGTCTGACCCAACGTTGTCGAAACGGTGCCGTACTGGACGACGCTTGTCGCCGTGCGGTTCGTTTCCCACTCGATCGTCGCCGTTTCCGCACCACGGTTCGACACGAACGGACCGGTTCCTGAGAACGTCAGCGGCGGCGGCGGAAGTTGGCGCGTCGTAAACGAGCCGGTGCGTTCCACCGAAAGGTTCCCGGCGGCATCGGCGGAGCGCGTGCCGAAACCGTAGGTGACTCCCGGGTTCAAACCGGTAATCGTGACGCGATGATTCGTGACGAGCGTCGGATCGCTTGCGGTCTGGTTGCGCGGACCGGTTATCAATCCGTAGGTAACAACCGATGTCGACGGCTCGTTGGTCGTCCACTCGATCGTCGCGCTGGTCGTCGTCGTGCTCGTAACGATCGGCATCGACACGTAAATCGGGGGAGTCGTATCCGCGACGATCGTCAACGTGAATGTCTGTGAGTGCGACGCGCTCTGGGCATCCGTCGCGGTGATGGTGATCTCTCTCGTTCCAGCGTCACCAGCGACGGCGGTATACGAAATTGCGCCTGTCTCCGGGTCGATGTCGAAGAGCTCAGTGTCGTCGCTGAAGGTGATAGCGTCGCCGTCGGGGTCGGTGGCGCGTGCGAACAGCTCCAGCTTGTCACCCGGGTTGAGTTGCACGTTACCGATCGCCTGAAGCACCGGTGCGTAATTGGTATCGACGACGGTTACGAAGACTTCCGTCGAAGCGTACATCGGCATGTTCGCTTCGCGTGACGGACGGAGGAATACCTGACGGTCCCACACGCTGAACATCAACGTATGCTCGCCGACGTCGTCTTGTGTGGTTTTCCACGTAAACGCGAGACCATCTGTGGCGGCAGTAGCCGGCATCGGTTCGACATGCAGCGTAAGCGGATCGCCGTCCGGATCGCTCGCATCAACTGGGATAACGAGCTGTTTCCCTTCGATCACGGTGATCGGCTCGATCGGCTCGATGCTCGGTTCGCGGTTCGTGTTGAGGACAATCAGTTGCAGTGTTTCGACGGTTTCGGCACCGAATTCGTCCGTTGCAGTGAACGTAACCATGAACCCGGTCGACTGTCCCGCACCGGCGACATCGTAGCCGGGCGTCCACGCGAACATCGCCCAGTC
>CAZWQW010000012.1:0-20515 GCA_964635955.1 uncultured bacterium
ATGAATCTCAAGCGCGCGTTTATTACCACATCCGTTCTCGCAGGAGCATTTGGCGCGTACGCCTTACTTCGGTCTCGGCCTGTCGGGAAACGACGAGAGATTGAACGTAAATGGTCGAAACCGAATACAGTAAGCGTTGTCATCCCCGTCTATAACGAACGCGATCTCGTACTCGAAGTGTTACGGCGAGTCGAAGAAGCTCCCACGGGCGGCCTCGAAAAAGAGATCATCGTCGTTGACGATGGTTCCACCGACGGGACGCGAGAAGTGCTCGACACTGTCCGTGATCGTTATACTGTCGTGTTTCACGACGTGAATCAGGGCAAAGGTGCGGCGTTGCGGACCGGATTCGCGCGTGCGACCGGCGATATCGTGCTGATTCAAGACGCCGATCTCGAATACGACCCAAACGATTATCCAGTTCTACTCGGTCCGTTTATGAATGACCACGCGGACGTCGTTTACGGTTCGCGATTCGTCGGCGGGCAGACCCATCGCGTGCTATACTTCTGGCACACGGTCGGAAATCGATTCCTTACCCTCATGTCGAACATGTTCACCGATCTGAATCTGACTGACATGGAGGTGTGTTACAAGGTTTTTCGACGCGAGATCATTCAGAGTATCGAAATCGAGGAGAGTCGATTCGGTTTTGAGCCCGAGATCACAGCAAAACTCGCGAAGATACCGGGAATACGGATGTATGAGGTCGGCGTATCGTATTACGGCCGCACATACGAAGAAGGCAAGAAGATCGGAATCAAGGACGGATTACGCGCAATCTGGTGCATACTAAAATACAGCCGGTGAATGCGATTTCACCGGCTGTATTTTCAATCTGACGTTATCGTGCTATGTACTAAGCGTATCGAAGAGTCCCGCGTATGTCGTCGGCTGAAGACCGACCTCCTTCACATACGAAAAGGTAAGATCGAGCATCCGCATATCCGGGTTGAATCGATTGAGCGACCACGGATGCCAGATGAGCGACACGAACATCAACTCTTCCCTTTGGGCTCGGTCGAGAACAACCTTGTTTACCGCGAATTCGTCGTCTGCTGTCTTCAAGAAATCTGCTGGTATTGCCTCGGGCCATGGTTGCGGCCAGAGCGTTAGGCGACGCGGTCCCCATCGATTGTTGTCCTTCAGAAGATTCTCATGCCAACCGTGACACGGAATCTCCCATAGGTCGGGAAAACCGTCCTCATCGTACGTAAACGGTTGATTTAGCGGGGCAGGAAGCGAGTAATCGGCGCCCCACGCCATACTACTTACGTATTCGTATCCAGCTTCTCGAACGAGTTCGAGCACTTCCGGGGCACCGCGAAGACCGTCGACGAAGCTGCACCCCGGTCTCAAACCTCGACACGCGCGACCGAATACGTCTTCGACCAACACTTTCCCACGCATAACCTGCTCACGTACTTCATCCGGTGTGCCCGCAGGGCCACACATTGGATGATCGCGTAACATTCGATGCGACCATGTATGCGAGGCAACTTCGAAGAGCGGATCGTCGAGGATCTGTCGGTACCTCGCTGGATTCGACTCGAGAGTCGTTCCGGTAATGAAAAACGTTGCCGGCATGCTGTGTTTGTGATGCATCTCGACGATCTTCTCGCATGCCGCGAGACAGTTTGGTGACTCCGTATCGTATGCGGCGATATACGCTGTCATCATATTTCCCTTTAGAATCAAGCAGAACGACGCCAACCGGGCGCATTCGGGTCTTCGGTGCAAAACGCGCCAAGCGCACGATTGATCGCATCGGCCACGTTCTCGCAGTCATGTTCCGTATACCACTGATTTAGCCCAATACTGATTCCACGGTCGAACAGGTCGTCCGCCACTGGACAGTCACCCTTCTTGTCGCGGCGAGCGGTGCCGGGGTTTTCTGTTATCGGGAACATCCAGTGGTAGATATGCCAGTCGGGTCGGCCACCTTCGCCGCGCATACCCGCACCGATATTCTGCTTCTGCAACGCATCGACAATTTTCTTTCCGCGCTCGATCGTATCCGGGAAGAACCGAAGTGTATATCCGACCTCGCCGTTCGGATCGTTGAGAAGCTGTGGCGTGATTTCGCGGAATGTCTGCAGTCGCTCAGTGATCTGACGTTTCACGTTACGGAAGCGCTGAACCACGTTCGGAAGCTTTCGGAGCTGCACCGCATCGATAGCGGCTTCGAGTTCGGACATGCGGTAGTTCGTACCGCAGAACAGTTCGCCCGGATACCGCGATGGCGCGAACCGTTCGGGACGCCACAGACCGCCGCCTTCGGAAAGGCAGTTTACCCGGTCCCACAACCGCTCATCGTCTGTCAGCACAAGACCACCCTCTCCGCCACCAGCGATTTTGTACGCCGAGATGCTAAAACAGCCGATATCTCCGTATGTGCCGATAAACTTTCCGTCAAACGTTGCACCTGCAGCCTGAGCACAGTCTTCAACAACCCGGATGTTGTTACGTCGAGCAACTTCCATGACACGCTTCATATTACATACGCTACCCATCACGTGCGTGGGCGCGACTGCGACGGTTTTGTCTGTGATCAATTCTTCGATCTTGTCGGGATCGATACCGAGCGATTCATCAACATCGCAGAACACTGGCGTACCACCTGCTACGACTACCGCCGCGGCCGTGGCGAAGAAGCCAATCGCAGGACAGATGACTTCCGTTCCGGGTTTCACTCCAACCGCTGTAAAGGCGGAATGAAGCGCGCCTGTACCGGAGCTAACACCGACTGCGTACTTCGATCCGAATGTTTCCCGTGCTACACGTTGGTATTTATCCACTTTACTCTCCGGAAGACCGGAGTAGTAATTCGCGAGGAACGGTCCGCCGCCCATTTCCACGTTGGAAACGATTTCTCGGATCTTCGAAAGGGTGTCGGCGGGGTATCCGAAGCGTTCGGCGATTTCCATAAACTCATCGATACCGATTTTCGGCTCGCCTTTGCCTTCGATTTTCGTGACAGCTTTCAGACTACCTTGTAGCGCTGAACGTTCGTGTTCGCGGTGCTGATTCCGGTCGGACACGTTACTCTCTCCTTCAACACGGTTATGAGACGTCGGCCGTCTCGCTGAGTGCGCGATGATTTTCGTTGATAAAACATGAGAGAAATGATACAACCATACGGGCTCAGAACCATGCCGTTGGCGTTCGTATGGAAAGAACTACCACGTATATTGTATTCGGACTTTCAAAGGAGATTGCGTGGACACATACGATGTTGTTGGGTTTGGGATCGCGACAATAGATCATTTCGGCGTTGTTGATTCATTTCCTCTTGAAGACTCGAAACAACAATTTCGCGAATATACGATGCAAGGCGGCGGAACAGTCGCTACGCCACTCGTCGCGTGCAGTCGCCTTGGTCTGAAAACGGCATATCTTGGACGACTCGGACACGATTCGATGAGTGACGCTATTGCTGCGGAATTCGAGCACGAAGGTGTCGAAACTCGCCATATCATCTACGACGAATTGTATACGCCGCCCGTCGCGATGATTCTCGTCAATCCGCAGAAACATACACGAACGATCGCTTGGTACAGGAAACCGTATCCGCCAATCGAACCTGAACAGATCGATCTCGACGTCGTCGAAGCGAGTCGTGTGCTCTATCTCGACGCACACGAAGGACCAGCAGCGCGCAGAGCAGCGAAACGAGCGAAAGAGACCGGCCGGCTTGTGGTTGTAGACGCCGATAACGACACCGACGACATTCGACTCGTTCTGCCGTACGCCGATGTCATTATCGGTTCCGAGCGTTTCGCGAGACAGTTTGCCGGCGATATTGGTTCCGAACGTGCCGCAGCGCTCCTTTACGAGCGATTCGGCGGAATATGCGGGATTACGGCAGGTTCACACGGCTCCTACCTCGTTACCGACGACGGCGCGTTTCATCAACCGGCGTTTCCCGTTGACGTAGTCGATACAACAGGTGCCGGCGATGTATATCACGGTGCATTCGTCGTTGGCTTGCTCGAAGGATGGCCGATTCGCGATACCGCAACCTTTGCGAGCGCTGTCGCAGCGATGAAGTGTCGAAAGCTGGGAGGTCGCTCAGGTATCCCGACGCGAAACGAAGCGTTTCGTTTCCTTCGCGAGAGAAATGTGCCGGGACCGTGGAGCTCGTTACAATGACCGATGCGCGCGCGGTAGCTCGTCTCCTCGGTAGCCGTATCACTGTCGACAACACCGATTTCTCAGTCATGGTCGACGAACGCGACGCCCGATTCGTCTACATCCCACTCGCACGCGAAATCACCGAGGAAGCTACGTCTGCACCGTCATCGCGATTCATTGTGGGATTGGCTGGTCCACCGGGTGCTGGAAAGTCGGTCACCGCCGCGATACTCGCACACGCTATCGAGATTATCGAACCTCGCCTCAACGTACGAGTCGTGCCGCTCGACGGGTTTCACCTATCCAATCGGGCACTCGAACGTCGGACAACGGAACTCGCGGACGGATCTCGCGTATCTCTTCGTTCGATCAAAGGACATCAGCGGACATTCGATGTGGAGCGTGTCGTTGAAGCGGTACAACAACTGCGAAACGGGGACATCGTATCGCTTCCCGTATACAGCCGCGTTACCCATGATCCTATCGAAAACGCACTTCGCATCGACGAACAGTGTCGCGTCGTCATCGTCGAGGGGAACTATTTGTACCTCAAAGAAGGATTATGGAGCGAACTTCATACGCTATTTGATATGAAGGTGTTCGTTATCGCGTGCGACGAGGTGTTACACCGAAACCTATTCGAGAGACATATCCGCGGGGGACGGACACCGGCGGAAGCGACTGAGCAGATACTGACGGTTGACGCTCCGAACATCGAGACAGTCCGATCAACCGCGGATGTTGCAGATATCGTCATCTCGGGAGAGCGTGGAACACTCGTAGTCGAAACACTCGGTTGATCGACGTGGCGAGCGCTGTTTGTATCCTTTTGGACGTAAATATCGCGTTGTCCATGTACTATATTACGAAAACGGTTGTATCGTATAAGTGACTCGATTGTGCACTTGTTTTCGAGCTACAAAATCATATTAACGTTTGGAAACCGAAAAATGGCCATTCTTCGGGGGGTAGAGGTATGAAACGATCGCTGTTGATGAGCGTGTTGGCGGTTGTGTTTGTTGTCGGCTCCGTGTCCGCACAAACAGAGAATATGGGCACGTCGGTTGTTGACTCGTCGACGCCATATTTAGATCTCGGCGGTGCGGGATCTGCGGACGACAATCCGGGCATCAATTGGGAACTCAAGTTCGATCCAAACGAGGGCGGAACGATTGCGACCGATGGCGTTGCACTCATTCACTACCTCGGATCTGGTTACAACTACGGTGACGAAAGCATTCTCGTCATCCCGTCGATCAGCCATCCGGAAGCGAATTACGTCCAGTACTCGTGGGAGGTTGTCGGAGACTACGGACCAGTAGAAGTCGGTGATGCGTTCGGTGTATACGATCCCGAAGGATCACCGATGTACGCCGCACTCGTCGTGACGGTTGTCGGCGACGGTATGATCGAGTTTACGTGGAAACGTGACTTCGGAATGCCGGCATGGGTTGTGGATTCCGGTCCCTTCAGCGGTTACGAAGGCGGTGGCGGCGACGAGGACTTTGTCTTCGGCTCAGCTACGATTCACATCGGTGAAACATTCGATATCTCTACCGGGATGATCAATCCTGCGATGTCGGACGCAGACTTCGGATTCGTATCGAACGAAGGGGTCAATCTTGGGAACGAGGGGTGGGGCGAAATACCCGGTCCGATGTTCCTCAAACTCAACTTCGAAAACTACGATCCGATAATACCCGAATACACCGGAGAAGCTCCGTGGATCAGCGTCACGTACGACTTCGAATACGGCACACTTGGCCAGCCGCTGTCTGTCGGTGACCTTTTCGCCGTCTACACCCGAGAAGGTTATTACGGCGGAATCATAATCACGGGACTTCCCGACGGCGATTTCGGTAACGCGGTCTCTTTCGACTATGCCTATAATACGACTGGTGCGAATGTGCTGCCGAGTGGAGGCGACGGAGACGAGCTCGTTTACGGAGTGGCAACACTTTCGCAGTACCAGTCTTTCGATTTATCAACTGCAACGGTAGACCCACCAACAGCGGACGCCGACTTCGGTTTCGTGATGAACGAAGGCGCACATTTCGGTAACGAAGGTTGGCCAGATATTCCCGGTCCGATGTTTCTCAAGCTGCAGAACGGGATACCTCTCCAGGGTATCGAAAGTGTTCCCGAGTACACCGGCGATGCGCCATGGATCAGCGTAACGTACGATTTCATGTATGGGTCTTTGGGTGCGGCGCCACGAATCGGTGACACGTACGTTGTCTATACGCGTGAGGGACACTACGGCGTAATCCAGATCACCGGTCTACCGGAAGGCGATTTTGGCTCAATCGTGCAGTTTGCGTATGTCTACAATCCGTCAGGTTCAAACGTATTCAGTGGTGGCAGCGTAGAGCCGGGGTATTGGATTGGCGGGATTCATCTCTACGACATGGGTGAGCACATCGGAAAGATGCTCTATCTCCGGGTCTATAACGAGTCAACGCAAGAGGAGATCATTCGTGAAGTTGTTCCAATCATGGAGTCGTCGGGTCTTCTTGGTGGCGATCAACCGATCTTCCAGGATGGCGAATCGTATGTGATTGATTTCTTCGTTGACGTAAACGAGAACGGCGCGTACGACGCACCACCAACCGATTACGCGTGGCGGATTAGTACCGGACCGGTTTACGAAGACACGATCGTCGATTTCTATCACACCATGGATTTCACCGATATCGCCTGGCCGCACTCGCTAAGCTTTGTCGTTGCAGGCCAAGGACGTATAAACAACAGCGACGATTTCGGTTTCTTCGATCACTATGGGAGCATATTCAGTTTCCTCTTCGGAATGAGTGCGAACGGAACCGACACCTCGTTTCAGGATATTCAGCTTCAACCGAAGTACGGGCCGGGACTCGGTTCGGTAAACACATTTCCGAACTACGGTTTCGTGTACCTCCTCGGTGGTGAAGGTCTGAGTCTGGACGATGTCGAATCGGTTCCGGAGTACACGGGCGAGAACTACTACCGGACAACATACGAATCCGACGGTCCACGGCCGAATATGCCAGTAGCTGTTGGCGACGTCTGGGCAATATACGGTCACAAACAGTACGCAGCGATAAAGATCACCGAAGCGTCTATTAACGGTAGTTACGCGGAGGTGGCCTTCGATTATATCGTTCAACCGAACGGTAGTACTGATCTCTCCGGCGAAAGGATTGAGCCACTCGGTATCCAGTGGATGAATCCAGACGTCAACGCGTTCAATGTCCCGCAGAACTTCACGCTTCAACTTCAGTTCACCGAGAACATCGACGTACAGTCGCTATACGAGTTTGGCGCGAATTTCGAGATGTGGGGTGAAACCACGGGCGATTTGCAACCCACGGTTTGGTTTGATATGGGAGAATTCGGCCGATCGAGTCTTCTTGTCGCAGATCCGGACATCGCGCCCGGACTTGGCGAGCGCGTCTTTGTACGCGTGTCAACTGATCTGCGGTCGACATCCGGACGACGACTGATCGACGATTTCGAAACGTCCTTCATGGTATCGTTCGAAGCGCCACCGTTTATGGTTGATTTCACGTGGCCGGACGAGTGGACATGGGATCTGGAGATCGGACCGCGAGACGGCATCATCGTCGGTTTCAACGATCCCGTGGATATGGCGACCGTTGTAGCAGCAAACATAACGGTCTATAACGAAACCGCGGCCCAAGAGGTCACGGAACTCACGTTCAACCTGTACAACGATTGGGATGTCAATATCGAGCATCCGGAGTTCGGACTGGGTGATTCGATTACCGTCACGGTCGGAACAGGAGTACAAAGTGTTGGCGGGACACCTCTCAGCGAACCGTACGTATTCGGTTACCGCGTGCGTGAGACAAACCCGGTAATCGTCGATATACCGGACGCCTCCATCAACGCGGGTGCAAGTATTCGTGTACCGATCTACGTCGAAAACGTCGTCGGGAAAGAAATCACGTCGTTCCAGATGCGGCTTTCCTACGACATGTCCAGTATCCGGCTGGATTCGGTTAGTCTGGTCGAAACAATCATCCGGGAGTACTGGCCAGACGCGGAACTGACGACGAATCCTTTCCCAGCGGAAGGCTATGTGTTTGTTTCCGGAGCGGCGAGCGTCGGCTCGCCCTTGGGTGCTGACGGTGTTTTGCTCTATTTACATTTCACCGGATTGCAGAATCACGGCTCTTGGGTGGATGTATCACCGGTAGACGGATACATGTTCAACGAAGGCGAAGAGCCGATCATGGTCGATGGCGGATACATCGAGTATGCCGAATCGGGAACCGTGGGCGGGCGAGTAGTCTACGCGGAGAGTGGTGTTCCTGTTGCGAATGTCCACATCATCGTTGAGGAAAACGATGCTGTCGTCGCGGACGCCTTCACAAATGCTCAAGGTGAGTACACGTTTACGAATGTGGAACCCGGTCTCTATCGGGTCACGTTCGATATGGCGAACGTGACTGGTGTTCAAGACGCGATATCGCCCATGGACGCATCGTATATCCTTCAAAATGTGGTCATGATCCGCGAATTCAGTAGCTTGCAGGATGCAGCCGGTGACGTAACGGACAACGGTGACGTTACCGCATTTGACGCGTCGCACGTACTCGGCTACACCGTCGGTAATATCGCAGGGTTTGCGAAAGGTACGTGGCTCGTAGATACCGGTGGACCCGACTACAACATAATCGATGTGTACTTCGAGGGCGGAAGCGCGTATTTCGAATCAGAAGCAATCGTCGTTGGCGATGTCTCGGCGAACTGGAGTCAGACAGCGCCGGCGTTGAAGCCCGGTTCCGGTTCGACACGCGTGGCCACGCTCGCTCAGGTCGATGGAACGTCGCTGCAGTTGAACTTAGACCGCGGTGTTCCGGTCTATGGTGCTTCGCTTGTCATCACCACGAATGAGCCGGCGGAGATCTCCGAGGTCACATCGGCCGAAGGGTGGATCAACGCATGGCGTGTCGATGGAAACGAAGTAATCGTCGCGCTCGCAGGTGGCACGCCGATTGAGGAATCGATCGACCTGATGACCCTGCGCTTCGTCGGGCAAAACGTCCCACGGATCGAGCATGTCGATATTTCGCTAAATGACGGAATGATCGCTACCGACGTTGTTCTCGCGATTCCGACAAAGGTTGCGCTTCATCCTGCCGCACCGAACCCGTTCAATCCGTCGACGCAGATTCGGTACGAGCTGCCGAGTCATTCTCCGGTGAATCTGGCGGTGTACAATTCGCTCGGACAGCACGTTCGGACGCTCGTCAACACGGCACAGGTGCCGGGTATCTATCGAGTGGAGTGGAACGGGCGCGATGAAACCGGACGCGAAGTCGCAAGTGGCGCGTACATGGTTGTACTGCGCACAGGCGAAAAGACACTCAGCCAACGGATCATGCTCGTTCGATAGTCAAACCGCGTAACGCAACGCAAACGGGGAGTCGGATAGTTGTCCGGCTTCCCGTTTTTTATGGAGTAGTGTTCGCAACCTCAGTGCGGTAGATTCGTTTATAGAACAGACACTCGGAATAGTTTATTACGAAATAGAGAAAGAGCGAGTATGCAGGCGACCCTAATCAGGAATGTGTTATCGATCGTTGCGTTATGCGCGACGTGTGTTGTCGCAGATCAACCGCGCGTTCGCATCCACACACTCGTCGGTCACCGAAACGATGTTCTTGCCATTGCAGGAGCGCCCGACGGGAAGTCGATTGTATCGGCAAGCGAGAACGAAGTGTTTGTATGGCGCGTCGTCGACGGTGCGAACACAATGCGAATCGTTCATCCGGGATGGGTGACGTCGGTTGTCATTACGGCGGACGGTGAGCACATCGTAACGGGCGGTGCCGACGGGGTGATTCGCGTCTGGCGGTTCGATAACGGGGGACTCGTTCGAACACTCGTTGGCCACACCGATTTCGTAGTGGCGCTCGCAAACATGCCGGATGGAGAACGTATCGTATCGGGAAGTTTCGACGGTACGATACGAGTTTGGCGCGTCGCCGATGGTCAGGAACTCAAACGGATAGACACGGGTGCACGCGAGGTAAACGCTCTCGCGCTTCTTAACGACGGCACGGAAGTTCTATCTGCAAACAACGACGGTATGATTCGTTTGTGGAATCTCAAAAACGGTTCACTGGAAACGACCTTTGTCGGACATCTCGGACCGGTTAGTAGCGTCGCGGTTGTCCCTGGGACACGGTTCTTTGTATCGGGTGGTGCGGACAAAACGGTACGACTCTGGGATAAAACACACGACACGGCCGTTGGAGTTTTTGAAGGGCATGACGACGCTGTATCGGCAGTCGCCGTAACGCGTGACGGACGTTTCATCGCGTCAGGAAGTGCGGATGCGACGGTTAGAATATGGCTGATCGAATCTGGCGAGGAGCAAGCGATCATGCGCGGTCACACGGCGTGGGTGCGACCCACAGTCATCACACCCGACGGTGCGCATATCGTATCGGGAGGACACGATCGCACAGTTGTTGTCTGGCGTTCACCGCCGTGGTGATCTTACCGATCAGACTTGTAGCGGATACCGGCCGTATTCACGACACGCTTCGAAGAACGCGAGCACGTTTTCGAGCGGCGTCGCCGGGACGATTTCACTCGATGATCCGATGAATAGCCCACCGCCATGACCAGCCTGCCGTAATGTATCCTTGACTGCCTCTCGAATCGTCTCCGGTGTTCCCAATGGAAGCACTTGCGAGCAATCGATATTCCCAACGAGCACAAGATTGTCGCCGTACCGTTTTTTGATCGCACCAATGTCCATACCGGCGATCGGCTCAATCGGGTTGAGTCCGTTGATCCCAGCGTCAACCATGTCGTCAAGGATTTCGGTGACGTCGCCGTCGGAGTGAAATATGACGGTTAATCCAGCGTTGTTCACGGGTTCGCACACACGGCGAAGCATCGGAATAAAGGTCTCGCGGAGAAACTGCGGGGACCAGAGAAGACGGTCTTTGTACGCGATATCGGACCACGTAAAGAAGATCGGTCCGATCTTCTCACGCGCGGCGGTTTCTGCGATCCGCACCGCGTTGAAATTGACTTGTTCGAAGATTCGTTCGAGGTCAGAGCGACGATCGTAGATCGCGTAACTGAACAGCGTTTGTCCCATCAGGCCGCTATAGACGTCGTCGAAACCAACTCCCATTCCGGGTACACCGTACGTCAACGGAGCGAGGCGACGCTGAAATGCCTTCCAACCTTTCACCCAGTTCTCGCAGTCGGTGTCGGTAAAAAGACGATGTTGGTACGTTGCGAGGTCGTCGTAATTCGAGATTCGGTGTTTCGTAATCCAGCTTGTCTGCCCGGAGATCATGTTCGTGTGCTCGTCGTTCACGCGTCCGTTATCGTTCGTCGTATAGCTGGAGCCATACCCGCGACAGAGATCGATTCCGAGACCGTGGTAGACCTTTACCATCGCGTCTTCGTATGCATCCCCCGGATTACTGAAGTGCTCGACGACGTATCGATTGTCGATATAATCCCAGATTGGAACGCGATCACCCTCTTCGTGCTCGATCGCGGCTTTGATTCGCAGCCATACTACGTCATCGAGATCGCCGCCGTAGTTCGGCCATTCCTGATGTATGAGTTTCGACATGGTATCCTCCGGGAGACGGCTCAATGTTCGTCTCCCGGAATGATAGTGACGCGAGGATTCGGTACGAAGGGGTTACTGAAGCGATGGGAAATTCAACTCATTCGCCCAAGGTTTCTGCGACTTCGGCAAGTCGATCAACAATGGGGATATTTTGCGGACATTTCGGCTCACATTCGCCGCAACCGAGACACGCTTCCGCCCACGCTTCGATGACCTTATCGTCGACTTTCTTCTCGCGAAGCTTCGCGTACTGCATTTTCGCATATTCCTCGAGACCCCAGACGCGGTAATAGTTCATCAATTCGAAATTCCGAGCGATATCGACATCGTTGGGGCACGGCATGCAGTATTTACACCCTGTGCAATAGAGATCCGCGAGCGCTTTTACCTCAGAGAGATTCCGTTGAATCTGGTCTTTCTGCTCGTCGGTGAGCGGTCCAGCGCTGTTCGCCGTTGCAATGTTCTCACGTACTTCACGGAGGTTGCTCATACCAGATAACGCAACCGTGACATTCGGGTTCCCTATGACGAATCGAAGTGCGGCGTCCGGGGTGCTTTGGACATTCATCGGCATCAGCTTACCGATTTCGTCCGAAGGCGCGGCAAGGCGTCCACCGGCGACAGGTCCCATAACGACGACACCGAGACCTTTTTCGGCCGCGTAATCGATTCCTTCCTCATTTGCACGATCCAAAAGATTGTACTGAAGGAGGACGCCTTCGAACTCGTCGGTATCGATGAGCTTGATCAGGTTCTCCGGCGAATCGTGAAAGCTGAACGCACGATGACGTATGAGTCCCTCGTCCTGTGCACGACGCATTTCCTGCGCTGGGCCGTGTATTAGGTTCTCGTTCCAGTCTTTCCAGTTGATCCCATGGAAGTGGTATACATCGATAACATCGGTGTCGAGTTTTTTCAACTGTTCTTCAAGGCGTCGACGCCACTTCTCGCCATCAGGCTCGTGAATCGGATTTTTCGTCGACAGAACAACCTTCTCCCGATAACCGTCTTTCAACGCCTTCCCGACGACGATTTCGCTTTCTCCACCGCAATAAAACCATGCCGTATCGATGTAGTTGATGCCGTTATCGATGCCGTACCGCAGCATCTCGATAGCCTCGTCTTCACGTACGTGCTTCTCGTCAGTCATGGGGAAACGCATACACCCGAATCCGAGTGCGGAAAGCTTCAACCCTGTACGCCCATATGCACGATACTCCATACAAATCCTCCGAGTGTTTCTGGTTACGCGGTTATCGATGAATGATTACCCAATCCAACTCGCGGTGCCTCACACCTATCAACGATTCGTTACGTCGGAACCCATTTATCCGCCTACCGCTTGAATCTCGCTTAGGCGTCTCTGCGCGTTTACAAGTTTCGCGTAGACACCGTCCATCTCAAGCAACTCGTCGTGTGTACCGAACTCAGCAACCTTCCCGTCATCGATCACCAGAAGTCGGTGCGCGTTTTTCAATGTGCTGAGCCGATGCGCGATGGCGAACACAGTTCGTCCGTGAACGAGTCGCGCGATCGCCTCTTGAATCTGTTGTTCCGTCTCCGTGTCGACTGACGACGTCGCTTCATCGAGAATGAGGATCTTCGGGTCGTGAAGAATCGCTCGAGCAATCGATATGCGTTGGCGCTCGCCGCCGGAAAGGCGCGCACCGCGCTCGCCAACTTGCGTATCGTATCCGTCAGGGAATCTCAGTATGAAATGGTGCGCGTTTGCCGCTCGTGCCGCGCGAATGATATCGTCGCGCGAAGCATCGGGGCGAGCATAGGCGATGTTCTCTGCGATCGTTCCATGGAAGAGAAACGGTTCCTGCGGTACGATTCCGAGATTGTGGTGCCAGTCCCGTTGTCGGATTTCGCGGAGGTCGGTTCCGTCGATGAGAATCCGGCCTTCTTGCGGATCGTAGAATCGGCAGATCAGGTTGATAATCGTGGTTTTACCCGCGCCGGACCGTCCAACGAGACCGACCATCTCGCCGGGCTGAATGTCGATCGTGATTCCCTTGATCACCGAATGAAGTGGATCATACCCGAACCAGACATTTTCAAAACGAACTTCGCCTTGCAGATTCTGAAGCGGTTTGGCGTCTGCATGATCGGTAATGTCAGGCTGTGTGTCGAGGATTTCGAAAACGCGCTCAGCCGCTGTGAGATCGCGCGTAAACCATTGATTGATGCGCGATATCATCTGGATCGGGCGATAGAACATACCGAGATACGAGAAGAACGCCATCAAGGTTCCCAGCGTCATTACCCCGCTAATAACCTGCGCGCCTCCGATGTACCAGACGATAAACGACCCGAGCATCGATCCGAACGTGATTACGGGGAAATAGGTTGCCCACGTCTGCTCAGCGCGAGTTTCGGCGTCGCGCAAATCCCAGTTCCGTGAGTCGAATCGTTCGATCTCCTGATGCTCCTGTCCGAACGCTTTCACGACGCGAACTCCGGTCAGGGCGTCGTTCAGGCGCGCATGTAGCCGAGCTCGACGACCCCACGCGCGTCCGAATAGGCCACGAATGTATCTCCAGAAGAACTTGCTGCCGTAGATCACAATCGGAAGCGGAACCAAAATGAATAGCGTGAGTTGCCAGTTCATGCTAAGTAGGATGATCCCGATCAGTATCACCATAAATAGATCGATACCGACATGCGGGACTCCGCCCACGAGGAAGTTCTGCACACTTCCCGTATCGGTCATTACGCGGTTAAGCAGCGTACCGGTGCGACTCTGATCGAAGTAGCTCAAACTCAGCTTTTGGAGATGATGGTAGACCTCGGCGCGAAGGTCACTTATCACGTTTGGTCCGAGCCATGCAGATACACGGCCGCTGAGGATTTGGACGCCCAATAAAATGATTCGCGATACGAGAAACAGGGTTACGATGATGACGAGCCATGCGATACGGCCGAAGCCAAGTTTCGATACATCCCAAACCGCAATTTTCGAAAGCGAATCGGCGATGAGAACGTCGTCGACCAGTACTTTCGTAAGGTATGGTGGTAGCGTCTGAATCGCGGCCGAGACGATCATCAAAAATACGAGTAAGGCCGCTTTTTTCCAGTGTGGCTTGAGATAATCGATGAGACGTATGAGTACCTGTCCACGGCGAAGGCACGCCGGGCATACGCCACCCGGCTCGGGGAGGAGACGTCCGCACGATTCACAATATCTCGGTAATTCGGTCTTATCAGATGGTTCCTCGATCGATTCGTCGCCGTTAGCGAGGTGTTCCAAGGTCTTTGCAAACCGGTGAAAGTCTCGCTGTCGCGAGTTCGAAAATCGGCAGAGTTCGACGCGTTCTCCGTCGATGACACTCGTCAGTGCCGCCTGCCCGACAAGATGCTCGACCTCCACTTTCGTGACAGATCGAACCGGCCATTCGCGGTGCACTGGAGCGCTGCCATTTGTCGCGATAACGCATACTCGTTTGCTACTCGCGATAAGGTATTGGTGTCCAAACTCGCCTTCAGTGGTCAGATCGCTTGCGACGGCGATTTGGATCGTTTCGCCGTTCTCTGCACACGAATGGAACAGTGTGAGCACGTCGCCCGGCAGGTTGTCTTTATCGATGCGATCCGCGTTCGCAGCGGCGTCTGGCCTCGGTTTCCCCGTTTTGCTCCTGATACCGTACCCGCGGCCACCACGCCCACCGTATCGACCGTGCATGAAGTACCTCCAAAAGAGCGAAGGGCAACGTATTCTGGAGTCGCCATGATACGCGCGCGATTCACGACGCACCGCTTCGGATCATGGAGCAAACATGAGGCGGAACCTAAGCGGAGCACTCTCGCGCGAGGTAGAATCGGACCTGTAGATGGAATGTTGTGTAAACAAAAAATACCCAGTCGGTAATGGCGGAGCAACGTCCCGAAGGGGTATTACTCGAACGGGTAGCCGTTCCCCCATATTGTCAAAGAAGGTACATTATCGAATTGTTATAGGGATAGCGACCGCTGATATGCTTCGTCGATAGCTCGCCGGTCATGACCGAATTCCCGAAGAGCGTTCAAACGATAACGACAACACACGTATGCCATCGAATACCGTGATCTCGTCGGCTTCGACAAGTTATCTATTCGGTGGATATCTACGAAACGTGAGAAAGGAATCCCGCTCATGGCTCATTTCGCCACTGAACGAGAGATTATCGCGCGCCAGGTGACAAACCGCTTGGATGAGATCAAAACGACGATTTACCGCAATCGTATGGGGATTACCGAGTGGAAAACGGTAGTCACCGGTCGCCGTCAGGATGTCGCTCCCGTTCCGACCGATGGATGGGTTCCGTTCGAGGTGGGCTCGCAGTGGGGCGGTTACGATGTCACACAGTGGTTTCGGACGATAGTGACAATTCCCGACGAATTCAAAGGGAAGAAAACTGTTGCTCTGTTACGACCCGGTTTTGAGGGGCTGTGTTTTGTCAACGGTCAGCCGTTACAAGGGCTCGATGCAAATCGCGACGAAATCGTGCTTACGGAGTGCGCCGAAGGGAACGAAACATTCGATATCGCGATTGAGGCATACGGTGGTTCGCGTCCGCGTATCGACTACAACCACACGTTCCAGTACGCGAATATCGCGACGAGAGATGATCTTGTCTGGAACCTCTATTGGGATTTCAAGATCGCGTTCGACTCGGCGACGAGTATGCCGGCTGACTCAACATCGCGTGTTCGTATTCTTGATCTGATCAACCAGCAGATCAAGCGTATCGATCTAAATGAGGTTGATGATATCGAGACATATCGCGCTCAAGTTACCGACGTACGGAAGAATTCCCGACAGGTGCTTGGTTCATACCAGAAATCTGATGGGAACGGAGAACTGGCACTGGTTGGCCACGCGCATATCGATACGGCGTGGTTGTGGAGACTGGCGGAAACGCGACGGAAGTGCGGTCGAACATTCTCAACCGTACTCAAATACATGGATGAGTACCCCGATTATAAGTTCTCGCAGAGCCAGCCGCAGCTACATGAGTTTGTCAAGGATAACTATCCCGTTCTCTGGGAAAAGATCAAACAGCGCGTAGCCGAAGGCCGATGGGAACCGATGGGAGGCGGCTGGGTCGAGCAGGACTCGAATGTATCGGGCGCCGAAGCGCTTGTACGCCAGTTGGTGTACGGAAATCGGTTCTATCTGAAAGAGTTCGGCAAGTTTACACCGGCCGTGTGGCTGCCTGACGCGTTCGGATACCCGATTCAGCTTCCGCAGATCATTCGGAAGGCTCAGCTTACTTCGTTCAACACGACGAAAATCGGTTGGAATCAGTATAACGAATTCCCATATACGATGTTCATGTGGCGAGGACTCGACGGTACAGAAGTGCTCAGTGTCATGCATCCGTGCGGTCGCCGTGGATACAACGGTGCTGTCACACCACCCGATCTCGTATCGCACTGGCAGCGATTCAAGCAGAAGGATAGCGCGAACGAGGTTTGGTATCCGTTTGGGTACGGTGACGGCGGCGGCGGACCGACAAAAGAAGATCTCGAGAACGGCGTTCGTTTGAAGGATGGCATGGTTGGGATTCCGAAGGTTCGATTCAGCACGTTGGAAGAGCTGTTCGCGCGACTGGAGAAGGACGTAGACACGGATCGATTACCCGTCTTCAACGACGAACTCTATTTCGAACTTCATCGCGGATGCCAGACGACACAAGCTCGCACCAAGCGTAATAACCGTCTGGCGGAACTCGCGATGCGTGACGCTGAGTTACTTGGTGCGTTCGCGATGCAGTCCGGTTACGAATACCCACAGGATGAGCTGTATCAGGCGTGGAAACCGCTTCTCACGAACCAGTTTCACGACATCCTTCCGGGTTCATCCATCAAAGAAGTGTACGACGAAGCTGATCAGGACTACGCAAAGATTATCGGGACAGGTCGGAAGGTGCGCGACGCGGCGTTGAAGACAATTGTCGACCGAGTCGATACATCAGGACCGGGTACCCCGATCGTCGTAACGAATACGCTGGGATGGGTGCGGACTGATGTTGCCGAGACGATCTTGTCGTCGCCACTTGGAGACGATGAAACGATCGTCGATGCAGCGGGAAGGCCTGTACCGTGTCAACTCGTAAGCGGAAAAGGCGGTGGGCAGGTTGCGCTTTTCGAAGCGTCTGAGATTCCCTCCACGGGATATGCAGTCTACCGTGTTGCGAGATCGAAGCCGGCGGATATAGTAGCTTCGGAACTCCGCGTCAGCGAGACGAAGTTGGAAAACCGATTCTTCTCGGTGTATCTCACAAAAACCGGTACGATTCGTCGGATCGTCGACAAGGCTAACAACCGCGAAGTCATTCCCGACGGTTTCGAGGCGAATGAAATGCAGCTGTTCGACGACCGTCCTCAAAACTGGGATGCGTGGGACGTTGATTTCAACCTTGACGAGCAGTGCTCTTCCATCGACGACGTTGTATCGATTTCCGTGGTTGAGGAAGGTCCCGTACGCGGTACGGTCCGGGTCGTCAAGAAGACAAAGCGTTCGACGATTACTCAGGATATATCGATCTACCGGAATATTACGCGCATCGACTTCCGCTCATCGGTTGACTGGTTCGAAAAGCGGCGAATGCTAAAGGTCGTGTTCCCTGTCGAAGTGCTGAGTCGTACGGCAACGTACGAAGTTCAATACGGCGCGATCGAACGGCCTACGCATCAGTCGACGTCGATTGATCGCGCAAAGTTTGAGGTACCGGGGCATCGTTGGATTGATCTTTCGGAAGGCGATTACGGTGTCAGTATCCTCAACGACAGCAAATATGGATTCGATGTACTCGGAAACCGAATGCGTATCAGTCTCTTGCGATCAACAGTAAATCCCGATCCACACGCGGATGAAGGTCGCCACGAGTTCACGTACAGCCTCTATCCACATGCCGGCGACTGGCGCGATGCAAAAACGGTTCAACGTGCATACGAGTTGAACGCTCCCCTCGTCGCGAAACGCGCGGATGCGCACGATGGCGAACTACCGAAGACCTACGGTTTCATCAGCGTGGATTGTCCAAACGTTGTGATCGATTGTGTGAAGAAGGCAGAGGATTCCGACGCCGTGATCGTCAGGTTGTATGAAGCGCATGGTGCGCGGAGTAATGTGAATCTCGGATTCGCAAAAAAGCCCGCGACGATCAACGAATGTGATCTCATGGAAGAAAACGACGTACCGGTTGAGATACGTGGATCATCTGCGCGTTTCGTTATCAAGCCATGGGAAATCCGCACGTTCAAGGTGCAATTCTAAGACAGATATCGAACCCGAAATCGAGGATATACGATGCCACACTTCCCACAAGAACGGGAAATCATTCGACTTCAAGTCCGGAATCGTCTCGCAGAGATAGAGGAATCGATCTACCGCGACCGCCAGCCGATAACTGGTTGGGAAACCGTGATTACCGGTGAGTGTCAAGATGTCGAAAAGATGCCGAGAGATGGCTGGAAACCGTTTGACGTGATTACCACGTCGGGTGAGCGAACGGGTCCATTGAAACGGCCTGTCGCGTCGCATTACCGACAGCGTGTGCTCGGTACGCAATGGGGATGGTTTGATCGAAGCCAGTGGTTCCGCGCAACGGTTCGCGTACCTGATACCATGAAAGGCTGGCCGGTTGTTGCATTACTTGAACCGGGAGCTGAAGCGCTGGTTTACGTAAACGGTGTGCCGACGCAGGGTCTCGATCCGAACCGTTCCGAAGTATTACTCGCGCCGTGCGCCGAAGGCGGCGAGGTGTTTGATATCGTCATCGAAGCGAGCGCAACACCGAACGCGTTTGATGACGATCCCATACGACTTTTTAAAACGCCGTTCCTCGCAGTGAAAGATACCCTCGCGTGGGATTTTTACTGGGATATCAAGGTAGGGCAAGAGCTTATCGAGGCACTGCCTGACGGGACGGAGAAACATCGACTTGCGGATCTCGTCGAGCGTTCCGTGAAAATGGTGGATCTGAACCGTATCAACGACGTCGATCGGTACCATTCCGATCTCAAGTCTGCTCAAGCGGCATACCGGACGGGCCGTATGGCCTTTGAAACATCTGTTGATTCGGGTCGAGTGATCAATGTTGGGCATTCGCACATTGACACTGCATGGCTCTGGCCGATTCGCGAAACACGGAAGAAGAGCTCGCGCACGTTTTCGACCGTGTTGAAATACATGGACCAGTATCCGCACTACACCTACACACAGGGTCAACCTCAGCTTTACGCGTGGATTGCAGAGCACTATCCGGAGATCTTCGAGGGCATTAAAAAGCGGATCTCTGATGGTCGTTGGGAGGCGAACGGCGCGAGTTGGGTAGAGCAAGATTCAAACGTCGCGGGTTCCGAAGCGATTGTACGTCAGTACCTCTACGGACGTCGCTATTTCCGAAATGTTCTCGGATCGGAGGCGGATGTCGCATGGTTGCCCGATGCGTTCGGTTTCCCGATCACGATGCCGCAGATTCTCGCTAAGGCTGGTGTTCGTGCGTTCGGCACGACAAAAATCAACTGGAGCCAGTACAACCGCTTCCCGTATCACACGTTCCGTTGGCGTGGATTGGACGGAACGGAGCTCTTTTCGTTCATGCCGCCGGGCCACTACAACGGCGTCGTAAAGCCGTCGAATGCGCGGATGATCTGGAATACGTATCTCCAGAAGGATATCTCGGGCGAGATTCTGAATACATACGGACACGGAGACGGCGGTGGCGGTCCGACACCTGAGATGCTCGAGAACCTATCGCGTCTCGAAGAGTTCACCGG
>CAZWQW010000012.1:20615-42692 GCA_964635955.1 uncultured bacterium
GCGGTCCGACACCTGAGATGCTCGAGAACCTATCGCGTCTCGAAGAGTTCACCGGGCTTCCGAAAATGGAAGTCGGTAATATCGGAACCTACGTAGACGAAGCGATTGCCGGCGTAGACTGGGATCGACTTCCTGTTTACAACGAGGAACTCTACCTCGAGCTCCATCGCGCATGCCAAACGACGCAAGCACGCACGAAGCGGAACAACCGGAAGACTGAGCTGCTCATGCGCGATGCCGAAGCATTGAGTGTGCTCTCGCTTGTAAAAATGAACGAGCCGTATCCGAACGACGAAATAACCGAGGCGTGGAAGATCATTCTCACGAATCAATTCCACGACATTCTGCCCGGTTCATCGGTCAACGAGGTTTACGTAACGGCGGAAAAAGACTATTCGAAGGTCTTTGAGGTCGGTCGAAGCGTGAAAAAGCGGGCGATCGACTCGATCGACGCTCGAATTGACACGTCTGGCGAGGGAACACCGATCGTTGTCCACAATACCCTCGGATGGGTGCGGAGCGATGTGGCGGTCGTCCCAGTATCGAGCCGAGTTGACGACGTCGCCGTAGTCGATCCGGCTGGCAGAATCGTTCCGAGTCAATACCTCGAAACGGCGAATGGCGGAGCGGCGATCCTCTTCGAAACGAACGAGGTACCCTCACTCGGCTATTCAGTTTACCGAATCGTTCGAGGCGAATCGCCGGTAAGAGGTTCGTTGAAGGTCTCGAAG
The DNA here is from genome assembly GCA_964635955.1 of uncultured bacterium. Classification (GTDB taxonomy): domain Bacteria; phylum Latescibacterota; class MWCZ01; order MWCZ01; family MWCZ01; genus CAZWQW01. The sequence continues at coordinate 21,347 of CAZWQW010000012.1, forward strand.
ACGCGGCTCGAAAACGAGTTCTTCACGGTGAAGTTGACGAATACCGGTACGATCAAGAGCGTATTCGACAAGCGAGCCAATCGCGAGGCGGTTGCCGAAGGCGCCGAAGCAAACGATCTCCAGATTTTCGAGGATAGACCGTTCGCTCACGACGCATGGGATGTCGACTTCAACATCGACGAGAATCGCCAATCGATAGACGACGTTGTATCGATCGAGGTGGTTGAAGAAGGTCCTGTTCGCGCTACTGTCCGTGTCATCAAGAAGACTGAGCATTCGACATTCGCTCAAGATATCTCGATCTGGCGGTCAATCCCACGAATCGACTTCCGTACGACGGTTGATTGGCACGAGAAACGTCGTCTTCTGAAAGTCGCGTTCCCCGTCGATGTGCTCAGTCGGACGGCGACCTACGAGGTGCAGTTCGGCGCACAGACTCGTCCGACGCATCATTCTAATTCGTACGATCGTGCGAAGTTCGAAGTGGCAGGTCATCGATGGATCGATCTATCCGAAGGTGGGTACGGAATAAGCCTACTCAACGACTGTAAATACGGCTTCGATACGTACCAGAATACGATGCGTATCAGCCTACTCCGTGCGTCCGTCATGCCCGACCCCGTCGCCGACCAGGGAACGCACGAGTTCGTGTACAGCATGTATCCTCATCAGGGTGATTGGCGCAAAGCGGATACGGTGCGGCGCGCGTATGAGTTAAACGTTCCACTTAGCGCGCGCATGTGCGATGCACACGAAGGCGACATGCCGAAACAATACGGTTTTGTCAGTGTCGACAAACCGAGTGTTGTCATCGATAGTGTGAAAAAGGCAGAAGATTCAGACGCGGTCATCGTGCGACTCTATGAGGCTCACGGCACCCGTGGATCACTGCGGCTTGCGTTTGCCGAAACGCCGAAAACGGTTACCGAGTGCAATCTCATGGAAGAAGATGATCAACCTGTGGATTTCGACGGTTCAGTTGTCAAAACAAGCGTCGCGCCGTGGGAGATCAAAACGTTCAAAGTTGAGTTCTAACACCGATAACAGCGTCGGGCGGATACCGCGTCCGCCCGACGTACGGCTTTGCCCCGTCGACCGCCCCGACTATCTTCTCCCGCTCATACCATAACTCAGACCCAAGTATAAAGACCTCGCGTATAGGAAAAGGTATCTACCGATGATGCATTTCGAACCCGAGTACCAGATCATTCGACGTCAGATGGAAAATCGTCTATCCGTGATCCAACGCTCGCTCTTTCGAGATGCGCGAGCGATTGAAAACCTCGAAACTGTCGTAGCTGGCGAAGGGTGCGGCATTGAACCGCCTCCGGAATCGGGCTGGGTACCGTTTCGCGCTGGCGGCCGATGGGGCGGCCTGGATACGACACAGTGGTTTCGCGCAACGGTTGTGGTGCCGGATGCGTGGGAAGGAGAGCGCGTCTTCGCGGTGCTCGCACCGGGTAATGAAGCATTATGCTATGTGGACGGAGTCCCTCGACAGGGTCTCGACCATCACCGGTCGCACGTGTTGCTTCGCGAGTCGGCGAAAGGCGGAGAAACGATATCGCTACTCATCGATGCGTACGCGAAAGGCGAACAGGTTTTCAGTGTCGCGCAGATGTGTGTTCAAGACGCCGAAGCGTGGGACCTGTATTACGATGTTCGAGTCGCGCTCGATGTTGCGCTTTCGCATCCACCGGAATCGGATATTGGACGACGACTGTTCGATGTCTGCTACGAAACGTTGAAACATATCGATCCCAATACCATAGACGATCTTCCGATATATCACGAACAGATCAAACGCGCGTCGGAGTATTTCGCTTCACATATCGGTGAGTTCAAGCATTCGCATAACGACGGCGAATTCACGGTATTCGGGCAGTCACATATCGACACCGCGTGGCTTTGGCCGATACGAGTAACACAGAAAAAGATCGGTCGCACGTTTTCGACAGCGCTTCAGTATATGGAACAGTACCCGGAATTCACCTGCATCATGTCACAACCGCAACTGTATGAATACGTGAAAAACGACTATCCGGAGATCTGGAAGCGACTGAAGGAGAAGGTTAAATCGGGTCAATGGGAGGTTTCCGGAGCTCCGTGGGTCGAACAGGACTTGAACGTTCCGAACGGTGAGTCGCATGTGCGGCAGTATCTCTACGGTAACCGATTCTACCGGAAAGAATTCGGTATTCACTCACGGCTCGTCTGGATGCCGGACTGTTTTGGCTACTCGTTCAGCCTTCCGCAGATCATGAAAAAGGCTCAGATCGACTATTTCTACACGACGAAGCTCCATGGTAACGAGTACAATCGGCATCCGTACGATCTCTTCCGGTGGCGCGGTATCGACGGAACAGAGGTTCTCGCGATTCAGACGCCGAACAAGTGTAATGACGAGACGACGCCCGAACGTCTGAGATTTTCGTGGCGGATGTTCCGTCAGAAGAGTATCGCCGAGACGATGCCGTTCGCATTCGGTTTCGGCGACGGCGGCGGTGGTCCGACGATCGACCACATCGAGTACGCGCGTCGGTTATCGAATATCAGCGGCGTTCCGCGCCTTACGTGGGGAAAAGCTGAGGAGACGTACGACCGCATCGCGAAAACGACCGATTGGTCGCAAATACCGGTGTTCCATGATGAGATGTATTACGAGCGGCACCGTGGATGTCAGACGTCACAGGCTCGCACGAAGAGGAACAACCGAAAAGCAGAATTGCTCGCCCGTGACACCGAGTTCCTTGCGAGCCTCGCATTTCTCGAGGGTAGCGATTACCGACATGAAGACATCAATACCGCGTGGAAGCTGATTCTGCTCAATCAGTTTCACGACATCCTTCCTGGATCGTCGATACAAGAAGTCTACGTCGACGCTGAAAAAGACTATTCAACAGCCTTTTCGCTACTGCGCGACGTGCTCGACGAATCTACGCGAAAACTCATCGGAAGCGGCGACGGGAACGATGCGATAACGATCGTCGTGCGGAATACGCTCGGATGGGTCCGATCGGATATCGCTGTTCTGGATGACGGTACGCTGTCACGTTCGCCGATTCACGTTACTGACGCTGATGGTACCGTGGTGCCGAGTCAGCGTGTGAAGAATCTCGACAGTGATAATCAACTGCTGTTCGAAGTAGAAGACATTCCATCGCTCGGATGCGCGACGTACCGTATCGCCGAAGGTGAACGACCGTACAAGAGAATCGGACCGAAAGCACCGAAGGCAACGACAACGAAACTCGAGAACGACTATTTCGAAATTCGCTTCGGTCGCGACGGTTCGATTGCACGGATATGGGATAAACGGAACAATCGGAGCGTGCTGGCACCGGGCACGAATGGCAACGAGTTCGTGCTCTATGAAGATCATCCGGCGGGAAGCGACGCGTGGGACGTGAATTTCAACGTTTTCGAAGTGTCGGAAGAATTCGAGCTCGATGGCGCGATTTCTGTTGTCGAGAATGGACCAGTACGTGCGACGGTGCGCGTGGTACGGCGATCAGCGAACTCCGTTGTTACGCAAGACATCAGCTTGTGGCGCACGGTACAACGGGTTGATTTCGTCACGCGTATCGATTGGCACGAGAAACACCGACTTCTAAAGGCGGCGTTCCCGGTTGACGTAACCAGTCGTCGTGCAACGTACGAGATTCAGTACGGTGCGATCGAGCGTCCGACTCATCGATCGACACAGTGGGATGCGGCGCGATTTGAGGTTCCCGCTCATCGGTGGATCGATCTCTCTGAAGCCGATTATGGTGTGAGCTTGCTGAATGACTGTAAATACGGTTTCGACGTGCACGACAATGTCATGCGCATCAGTCTCTTGCGCGCTCCGACACACCCCGATCCGAACTGCGACGAAGGCGTGCACGACATGACGTACAGTCTATACCCACATGCGGGGTCGTGGCAGGAAGCTGCAACTGTTCAGCGTGGGTATGAACTCAACGTCCCGCTGGTGACGACGGTAGCAACTGCAAAGAACGGAAATCTGCCGCTTGAGAAAGCGTTCGCTTCGGTTGACGCGAAAAACGTTATTATTGATTGCATTAAAAAAGCCGAGGATACGGACGATATCATCGTACGTGTCTACGAAGCGCACGGAGCACGCGGTCCGGTACGACTGACGTTTGGAAAGACGCCGGTTCGTGTTTCCGAATGCGATCTTATGGAAGAAAACGACGTTTCGATCGAATCGCACGGGAATACCGTGTCGTTTGGTATACTCCCATGGGAGATTCGAACGTTCAAGGTTCGATTCTGACGGTAGCCGTAAACCAAGTACGTCGAAGGCCGGATTGCTTCATGCTCTCCGGCCTTCTTTCTTGGGAATGCGAAACGAGCGCGTCAGTCGAGCGTAATATCGCCCGGAATTACCGCACCGTGATCGCGTAGGAGTTTATACACGTCGTCCAGTGGTAAAGCGTCAGGGTCGTTCCCAGACCGCGCGCTAAGCGCTGCCATCGCGCCTGCAGCTTGCCCGGTTGCCATCGCGGGACACTCTACGCGAATCGCGCTATTCGTTTCTCGGTCGCTCGCGATGCAACGCCCCGCTACGATAAGCGATCTACTTTCGGCGGGTAACATAGCGCCGCGCGGAATCGTAGGAAGCACCCCGTGTTCAAGTGGTCGCTGATTGATTCCACGACCGTCGTTCAGATGTTCATCGATCGGGTAAAAGGCGTAACAGATCGCGTCGTCGTACATCACACCGGCTTCGTATTCGTCGACCGTCATTGTTTTTTTACCCTTGATCGTAACGGTTTCTCGAATACCAACCTCCGAACACATCCAATCGATCCGGAAGTTTTCCAGTCCGGGTTGGTTACGGAAGAACCGGTATGCTCTCATAAGCGCCCGTCGCGCTTCGATTTCAACCTTCGTTCGACCTTCGCTCGTATTCGCGCCGTGAGACGGGACGTGATTCGCATTGTTCCCGTGATGTCGTAGGAACGCCTCCGGACCGGAATCATACCACGATATATCGGTTGTTTTCAGTTCTCCTCTTGCGATAGCGTCCTCCGACGCGCGCTTCAATGATTCATAATCAAGTGCGTCCACATCGTATCCTGAACAGCGAAGTTGGAGAGTCGCTGGTTGTTCAACATCAGGGCGGACAACATCGAAACCGGCAAGTGATACGATGTTTGCGTCGCCCGTGGTATCGATGATCACCGATGCGTGCGCGGTTTGTAGCCCTGTTTTCGTACAAATTTCGATGGTCCAATCGGTTCCATTATATGAGACGCGTGCTGACATCGCGTGAAAGAGGGGTTCGACCCCCGATTCGATAACCGCTTCATCGCAGACCGATGCGTACACGTACGGGTCGATCCCAAGGTGTTTTGGCTTACGGACACCTCGCGTGAACTCGCCATCCGGTACCGGTCTTCCGGACGCGACAAGACTCCGACAAACGAGCTCCCATCCGATTCCCGCGATGATCTGTAGCCCCCACGCGAAGAAATGCGCTGGAGCGTTGATTCCTCCGACGGTCATCGTCCCGCCGAGCATGCCGTTTTTCTCGACGAGCAGCGTCTTCGCGCCTGCTCTACCCGCTTGTACCGCTGCGACAACACCGGCCGTTCCGCCACCGAACACGATTACGTCGTACTGCGAGTCCATCTTTCGTTCCTATGCTTTTCGAGTGAATAAGAGCATCGCCGATTCTGATACGAAAGGTATCGCGCGAACGGTATACCCCAAGCCTCGTAACGTGTAAACGATGACACTGTGTCCGTGTCTCCTAAGTGCGCTATCATATTAGATTCGCACCGCGTCACGTTACTCTCCTCGGTGAGGTCTCTCTATGGCTCATTTCGATGCTGAACGCAAGATCGTCAAAACGCAGATATCAAATCGTTTGCGCGAACTTTCGAACACATTCTTTCGATTGCATCAACCGATTACCGGATGGGAGACGGTGTGCACAGGTGTCGGTTGCGATGTTGCGCCAATTCCCGTATCGGGATGGCAAACGTTTGAACCGCCCGCTGAATGGGGCGGTGACGATGTCACGAACTGGTTTCGCGCTACTGTTACCATTCCTGACGAGATGGATGGGCTGCCTGTATACGCGATTCTTCCAGTCGGAGGTGAAGCACTCTGTCGTATCGACGGGATTCCGCATCGTGGACTCGATGAAAACAGATGGCCGATGCTTCTTGCCTCGGCGGCGAAAGCCGGTACGTCTCACAAACTGGTGATCGAGGCGTGGTCGCGACGAAGTGTACAACGATTCGGAGCACCTCGACTCGCTGTACGCGATGAACTCGCGTGGGTCCTTTACTGGGATCTTCGTGTCATATTCGAAGCATCGGCCGAGCACGCGCCGGATTCCGCGGCGCATGTGCAAATGCTCGACGCGGTGGACCGAGTCAGTCGTAAAATCGATAAACGTCTTCAATCGAACAACGAAACGTGGCAAGATCATCTCAACGAACTGCGAAACGAGTTTGCCGATCGAACGAAGAAGTTCCGTGTATCATTCGGCAGCGGCGCCCTAACGCTTGCCTCGCATTCACACATCGACGTTGCGTGGATGTGGCCGTTACGCGAGACCCGACGGAAGGTCGGACGAACATGGTCGACCGTTCTTGGACTGATGGACGAATATCCCGAAGTGACGTTTCTCCAGAGTCAGCCGCAACTCTACGAATACGTACGCGACCATTATCCAACGCTGTGGGAGCGCGTGAAGGAGCGCGTAAAGGAAGGTCGATGGGAAGTCAACGGCGCCGCGTGGGTTGAACAGGACATGAATATCCCGTGCGGCGAAAGTCACGTTCGGCAGTTTCTCTACGGAAATCGATTTTACCGGAAGGAATTTGGAATCCACGCGCGTATGGTTTGGTTGCCGGACGGTTTCGGATTTACGTACAGTCTTCCGCAGATCATGAAAAAGGCGCAGATCGACGTCTTCGGAACATGGAAACTCCTCTTCAACCAATATCAGCAACATCCCTATTGCTTCTTCCGTTGGCGCGGCATCGATGGAACCGAGGTGCCGGCGCTTTCCCTTCCAACACTCTGTGGTGGCGACCCGAATCCTCACGAGGTAAAACGTCACTGGGACACGTTTCGGCAGAAAGACCTCACGGACGAGTTCGTGTATGTCTTTGGCCACGGAGACGGCGGCGGCGGTCCAACGGCGGAAATGTTCGAGTACGTTCGACGGGAAGAGAACCTTCTCGGCATCCCGCAGTGTCGATTCGGCTCGTTTCAAAGCGCGGTCGACGAGATTGTTGACTCGGTCGAGTGGGATCGCGTTCCCGTTTTCGATGACGAACTTTATTTCGAGCTGCATCGTGGCTGCCTTACTTCTCAGGCGCAAACGAAACGGAACAATCGACGATCCGAACTGGTTGCACGTGACGCGGAATACTTTGCGACACGTGCGTGGCTGAATGGCGCCGACTACCCGACCGAAGCGATCAATAACGCGTGGAAACTCATTCTCTTGAATCAGTTCCACGACATTCTACCGGGTTCGTCAATCGGTGAAGTGTACGACGACGCGAATGAGGATTACGCGAAGGTGTTCGATGCATTCGCGCAGATTCGACACAGCGCGCTCCTGTCATCGGGTAATGACGATTCTATTTCGGTTCACAACACTCTGGGCTGGGATCGGAATGATGTAGCGATGATTCCATTGAGTCCCACCACACGGCATTTCGATGTTTCGCAAATTATCGAAACCATGGATGGTCAACGCATAATGCTCGTTGAACCACCGACGGTCCCGGGATTCGCGTCCGTCCGTCTCACGGAAAGTCGTTCGGACCAGTTTTCGGTACCAGTTGCGACGGAATCGTCAATGGAAAACGATTTCTTCCGAATCGAGATCGCTACTGATGGGACGTTTCGTCGGGTATACGACAAGCGCTACGACCGGGAAGTGCTCGATTCAACGGAACGAGCGAATGATCTTGTGCTGTATGATGACCGCCCCGCGGAGAATGACGCGTGGGATATCGATTTCAACTACGCCGAGCGTTTCATACGACTCAGTTCAGCCGAATCGATAGCGGTTGTCGAGAACGGTCCGATTCGTGCGACGGTACGGGTTGTCAAACGCGCCGGACAATCGACGATTACGCAGAATATCAGTATGTGGCGCTCGATTCCGCGAATCGATGTTCATACTGTCGTCGATTGGCACGAGAAAAACACGCTACTCAAAGCGCTCTTTCCCGTTAATGTCCGTTCGCGGACGGCAACGTATGAGATTCAGTACGGTGCGATCGAACGGCCAACCCATTTTTCGACATCGCACGACCGAGCCCGTTTTGAGGTGTCAGCGCAACGATGGATCGATCTTTCGGAGCATGGCTACGGAGTCAGCTTGCTGAACGATTCGAAATATGGACACAACGTAAAAGACAATGTCATGTCGATCAGCCTGTTACGTTCATCGACGAATCCCGACCCGAACGCGGATCAAGGGCATCACGAATTCACGTACAGCCTCTATCCGCACGCTGGTAGTTGGCAAGATGCGGGCACGGTTCGTCGCGCGTATGAGTTGAACGTACCGCTCGTAGTGACTCAAGGTGTGGCCTCGAAATCGACCTCGCTACTCGTCGTTGATGCGGATAACATCGTCATCGATTGGATAAAAAAGGCCGAGGATAGTGATACGATGATTGTTCGCTTGTACGAGGCGCATGGCGCTCGAGGCCCAGCCACGGTTCACTTTGCGAATGAGCCCGCCTCCGTGAGTGAATGCGATCTCATGGAAGAGAACGATACGCCGATATTAGTCGACAGTAGCTCGGTACGAATGAGCTTTTCGCCGTGGGAGATAAAGACTCTCAAGGTCGCTTATTAGGGTATACTCACCGAACAGCGACGTCGTATCGAGTGAATCGCGGTCCGACGTCGCTCATTCATCTTCCTCTGCGTTATCCGAACATCGTGCCGACCCGGCGAACGTGGTGTTGGTGCCTTCGCTTGGACGTGGTACCGTACTCGCGTGACGCAATCCAAGGAGACGTATGGATAATCGAGTTTTTCCGCTCCCGCCTGATCCGCACGACGGAATCCGCATCGGAAATGATGTAGTTGGAGTCAGAGTGTGGGGTCCACCGAGCCGGCCGACATTGAGCATCGGTGCGTCAGATATCTGGGATAGGCGACTCTTCAATCACCGCCAGCCGCGTGTTACACTCGAACGTATTCGCGAACTTGCCTTTTCCGATAGATTACACGAGATAGCGCGCTCACCGAATGAGACAGTGTACAATATCTACAATCGCTACGACTTCCCCTGCCCGAAACCCGGCGCTCAGCTGATACTCATTCTGCCGTTCTCGAACGAAACAACCGTCGAACAGATCGACGAGCAAGCTGTTCGTCTTCGCGCCTCGGGTAGAGGTAAACTGCTCGATATCGATGTTCGCGTACTGCTTTGTGAACGCATGCTTGTTCTCAACTGCGAAGGGTCGGATTTATCTGGGTATGACCTCGCTATTCGGATCTGGCGACACCGCGATACGATTCTTCCCAATACTCCGATACATCCAACACTCGGTGACAGAGTATCACCATCTGATTTCGACCCCTTACCGCCACCCGACACATTCGAACGGAACCGATCCGTATTCGGTATCCAGCAACGTTTTCCGGGCGAAATGACCTTCCCACGAGGATATGAGTTTGCGATAGGTGCATCGACTGATATTCGCGGAGTCATTCGCCATACGAATGACAAGGTCGGGCTGGGAACGGCGCTCGTTGCGGAAAAAGAGGGTCGGCTTTCGCACGGCGTGTATAAACGATACACGCCAATCAACGAATCACACGGATCTGCGGCGACACTAACGTTTCGCGAGATTCCGAAACGTTTCTCGATTGCTGCTGCTGTGGCGACATCAAGCGATGACTGCGATCCGGTCGATTTGGTTACGAAACATCTCAGTGACATACCGTACGAGAGTATCGGGGAGTTACTCAAACAAGACGCTGAGATTCGGCGGGCGTCGATTCGCGAACATCGGGCACTGGCTGAGACAACGAATAACGATCGGATTGAGGCTCCGGATATCATCCTTCCGAAACTTCGGATTCGCCGCGGTTACTACGGTGATGTTCCGATGTGTAGCGTTGATTCAACGAAGTGGGCATATCAGGATTCGGCGCTCTGGCACGCGGATTTCCACCTCAATGAGATACGTGCGGAGCCGTTGCTCACGATGGGAAGGTTCGAGGATGTCGCTCGGTACGCCGATCTGATTCGGACGCTGCTGCCGAGTACGGAAGAAAACGCGCATGATATCTACTCGCTTCCCGGCGCTATGTACCCGCTTGTTCACTATCCTCTCCGATGCCGTGGAATCGCGCATACGAACCTCACATGGGAACAGGATATCGGTCTGAACGGACTCGTAGCAAAACCGCTATGGTTGTATTGGCGATATACGGGTGATCGTGCGTTTCTCGAGGACGTTGCGTATCCGGTATTGCGAGCGTGTGCAGTTTTCTGTGCGGCATATCTCAGCGAAGGCGGCGACGAATTTCTGCACATTGTGCCGACAGTTTCGCCCGAACACTGGGGATTGACCGCGAACTTCGAACGCAATCGAGACTGCACATCCGCATTGACTCTCACGAAATACCTATTCAATGCAGCGGCTACCGCCGCGACGATTCTTCAAACAGATGACAATCTGGCTGAGGAATGGAGATCTGCAGCCGAGCGGCTCGTTCCTTATCCGCGGTACCAAATCGAAAACGGGGAGATATGGACCGACGTCGACGGTGCACCTCCGATTGAGTACAACATCCCTGTTCCGCTCTCACCAGTATTTTGGGGAGACGACGTCGGTGTCGATTCCTCGCCGGAAGTGTTGGCGATTGCGCATCGCACACTTGAACATATTAATGTATGGGAGCCGCATCGGTTCTATCTTGACTCGTGTGTTCGGCCACGATTGGGATTGCCATCGGTTTCGGATATCATCGGTCCCGAGCATTTCCTGTTGAGTTATCAATCGATACGACTTTTTCCGGGTGTCGCGGACGGAATCGGTGCACGAATCGAAAATTTGTGCGCAGAAGGTGGATTCCGAGTAAGCGCAACGCGAACAAAAATCTCAGTTGTCGAAAACCTGACAATACACAGTGCCTTGGGGGAGACATGCAGGATTGGCAATCCCTGGCCGAATCAGGATATCGAGGTTCGCCTCGACGGAAGCGGTACCGTCGTATCGCGGCAACATAGCGATGTCATCGAATTCGCGACTGAGGTTGGTATCACCTATTCGATTTCACCTACGTGATTCGTACGTATGAGGAGGAAGGGTATGATCAAACTCGATAACGGTCATCTGCGATTCGGATTCGACGAATCGAACGGTTTGATGACGGAATTCGTCGATTTCGATAACGACGTTACACATATCGCACCTCCCGATCCGCCAGTTGAGCTTTGGCGCGCGGTGTTTCGCGCGGGTACTGACGAACAATCCCTCGTTCCACCCGGTGCAGAAACACAGTTTACCGGTTCGGTTACGGAGAACTCCGATGGATCGAAACGTGCCATATTGCGATGGAATGGAATCCTCCTTCAAAACCACGATGCAGCGGTAGATGTGAAAGTCACCGTCGATTTGAGAGCCGATGAGCCGATGTCGGAATGGCGAATCGAGGTGGAAAATCGTACGCAACATTACGGTTTGTGGAGCATCGACTTCCCCCGATTCCAGAAATGGCCGCGTCCTGGTGTCTACGACCTCTCATATGGAGCGTACAACTGGGGTCGGTGTATCCGGAAGATCGATGAAAAGCATTCCGGTCGTTTTTCGAGCTACCACTGGTCGATGCAGTTTATTCTCCTTTCGCTCGATGACCGCGCCGGAATCTACGTAGCCGCACACGATCCTGATCAGTTCTATAAAGAATTCGTCTGCGACCCAAATGACCGGACCGCGATGGTTCTTCCAGTCCCGAACGCGGGGGTATCCGGGAACGGTTATGTATCGCAGTATCCGATCGCCGTCGGAACGTATCGCGGTGGCTGGCTTGAAGGATCGAAGCTCTATCGCGATTGGGCGATTGGAAAGACGTGGACCGCGCGCGGACCGATTTCGCAACGGGCGGACGTACCGAAGCATATTCGTGACATCGGCATTTGGTTCATTGCTTCGTACCCGGAGAATGGGAGCGACGTAACACCTGAGAAATGGGCGGGTGAGATCATCGAAGCGGCCAAGTATTACGACGTTCCGTGTGGCGTACATGTGTATGGTTGGCACGAGATTGCGTTCGACAACGATTACCCCGAGTATTTCCCAGCAAAACGAGGCGTTGCGGAAGCGTTCAAACTGCTAACCGACGCGGGTATCGTTACGATGCCGTATATCAATGCTCGTCTATGGGATATGCGGGCAAAGACATATCCGGAGGCGGTGCCGTATACGGTAAAAGATCCGCAGGGCGTACCGTATCTCGAGATCTACGGACGAAAAAGCGGACTTCTCGTACCGATGTGTCCGTATACCGAGTTCTGGCAAGACCGAGTTACCGAAATATGTAAGAATATCGTTCATGAACTTGGCGCGAACGCGATATACCTCGATCAAATAGCTGCGGAATCAGCGAAACTCTGCTTTGACGAATCACATGGGCATACGCTTGGAGGTGGCACGCATTGGCATTCCGGATATCGGCAGATGCTGGACAAGATACGCGCGATGATCGCGGAGTCGGGGCACGAAGTTGCGTTGACGACTGAGAACCCGGGAGACGCCCATATCGACGGTTGCGATGCATTCCTGATCTGGAATCCACGTCGCGACGACGAAGTTCCGATGATGACGGCAGTTTATTCCGGATACACGCTATATTTCTCAAGCCCACATTCGACGAGCCACGGGCTCCAGTCGTTTGTTGCAGCGCAAGGGCGCGATTTTATTTGGGGATCACAGCTTGGCTGGATGTCTCCGTCGATGCCGGATCCCTATCGATCGTATCTCAAGAGACTCGGACGTTTCCGCGTTCAGATGCGGGATTTCCTCACGTATGGCGAGCTTCTCGGAGAGCTCAAGCGGACAGAATCAGTTCCAAAGGTCAGTGTCGTATGGCCGCTGTGGGGCGACGACAAATTGGCAAGGGTTCCAGCGGTAATGTCGATGATATGGCGTGCGGAAGATGGTAGGATCGGGCTATTTCTCGTTAATGTGACGGAACAGAAGCGAACCTTTACGTATTCGTTCGACACCGCTGATTACGGCTTGATCTGCGATTCTGTCCGCGTTATACCGGTTTCGGAAGACGGTCCGCAGAAAGCGGAAAGTGTTCTCCTGCGAAACAGTTTCAATCAGAGTGTTATACTTGAGCCATACGGCGTCGGTGTTTTCGAGATCGTAAAGGCGTAGGTCGCGAAGGCGAAAGATCCCACAACGTAGGATTCTACCAGAATACCGTCTGGGCTTGCACTTCGTCGCACTGAATATGTGAGTAACGGTGAAAGGAGCAGCACATGCGAGCTTCTCGGCTTGTTGTCATCGTGGCGATACTGTCGACGGCATGTTCGACGGTGCTCGGCGTACCGGACGCTACGACATACATGGTTCCGATGCGAGACGGTGTGGAACTGGCAACGGATCTCTATCTACCAGACGGGCAAGGACCGTATCCGACCATTCTGATTCGGACGACATACAACAAGGACGCCGAGAGTAAGGGCGTACGTTTCGTTGCGGCGATGGCAAAGCAGTACATCGATAACGGTTACGCGGTGGTCGCCCAAGACACTCGTGGCCGTTTCCAGTCGCAGGGCGTGGATTCGGTATTCTTCACCGACGGCGTCGGTCCACTTCGAGACGGATATGACACGATCGAGTGGATTGTATCACAAGAATGGTCAAACGGAAACGTCGGTATGTTGGGGATATCTGCGCTCGGAATCACGACCTATCTCGCGGCTGCGTCGGGTCACCCTGCGTTGAAAGCGGCACATGTCATTATGTGCGCATCGAACCTTTACGATGATGTGTTCTACCCGGGCGGCGTCTACCGACAGCGAATGAGCGACACGTGGGTGACCGGTCAAGGTCGCGCGGATTTTCTTCCATTCATACGGTCACACGCGTCGTACGATTCGATTTGGCAGCGCGTCGATCTGTTACGGCACGCTGGTGAATCTCAGGCGGCAGTGTACCAATGGGGCGGTTGGTTCGACTGTATGAGTCAGGGTAACACGCGTGCGTTTACCGAGCTTCACGAACGTGGAGGCAATGGAGCGCGCGGGAATCAGATGCTCGTCATGGGCGCGTGGTCACACCATGGCGCGGGGCGTAATCAAGGTGAACTGCGTTTTCCGGAGAACACGACTGACATCCTGCCGAACCAAGATGCGTTGAAATGGTTTGATCGGCATCTACGCGGCGAAGTGACGTCCCTCGACACCATCCCACCGGTGCGATATTACCTGATGGGCGATGTCGATGATTCGCTTGCGATTGGGAATATCTGGATGAGCGACGTTACGTGGCCACCGGGGAATGTATCGACGGTGTCGTACTACCTGAATGACGACGGGTTGCTCTCACCGGAACAACCGAAATCTGAGGATTCGCATTTCGTGACGTACGAGTACGATCCGGAGAACCCGGTGCCGACACTTGGCGGTCTCAATCTCTATGGGAAAGCCGGTCCAGTTGACTTGTCATCGGTCGAATCGCGTTCGGATGTTGTTACGTTTACGTCGGCACCGCTCAGTGAACCTGTCGCGATCGCAGGTAATGTGCGTGTTCGCTTGTACGCTGAATCGGATTGTTTGGATACCGATTTCATGGCGTTTCTGACAGACGTGTATCCCGATGGACGGTCTATGCTCATCCTGGACGGTGCGATTCGAGCGCGGTACCGCGATTCGAAGGAATCACCCGAGTTTATGGATCCGGGTACCGTGTACGAGTTCGACATCAATCTGTGGGATACTGCGATCGTTTTCAACCGGGGGCATCGGATTCGACTGAATATATCGAGTAGTAATGCGCCGCGTTTCGAACCGAATCCGAATACTGCGACCGCACTTGGCGAAGACTCGTTGACTGTTATCGCGCGGAATACCGTTCATTTCGGTATCGACCGTCCGTCGGCGATAATCCTACCGGTGATTCCACTCCCAGAGAGATAGCGGCTGAGCGCGGGTTTCGGTGAAGACGGATTTACGTATCATTATTCAGCGAATAAACGTATAAGATAGGAGAGTGCGGTCGATGCTTGCTGTTGTCTACACGGAAAACGACAAGCTTGAGTTACGTGACATGCCGCAACCTGAGTGTCCGTCGGACGGATTGCTTTGTCGCGTAGAGAGCTGTGCGATATGCGGTTCCGATGTAAAAATGTTCAAAGCACCTGATCCGCGTGTGAAACCGCCGCAAATCGTCGGTCACGAATTCTGTGCGACGGTCGTCGAGGTCGGACGGACCGCGAAAGATCGGAATTGCGGGTTCGTCGTTGGCGATCGCGTCGTAATGGCGACGACACTCTCGTGTATGGCGTGCGAGTACTGCTGGTCAGGACAAACGAATCTTTGCCCGAACGTGATTCCGATTAGTCGGGCGTTTCCGGGAGCGTTTGCGTCATCGATTCCGGTACCGTGGGAAGGACTTCGCGGAGGGAACACGATCCGCGTACCGGAAAATCTTCCCGATGATGGGGCTTGTTTGGCGGAACCGCTTTCGTGCGCAGTGAACGCTCAACAGTTAGCACGGGTTGGCGCCGGTCAAACAGTTGTCATTGTGGGGGGCGGGCCGCTCGGTGCTCTGAATGCTAAACTCGCAAAAGCGAATGGCGCAACGAAGGTTTATGTCACGCAGCGATCGAAAACGCGACAGGAACTCCTCACGAACCTCGATATCGACGGCGTGATCGATGCATCTGGCACCGACCCGGCAGACGAAGTCAAACGCCTAACGAACGGACGTGGCGCCGATGTAGTGATCGTTACTGCACCGAACCGTGAAGCGCAGGAATCAGCGCTCGCTATGGCGAAAAAGGGTGGGATGGTGAATCTGTTCTCCGGCTTGAGCCGTGACGATGCAATGATTACGATCAACAGCAGACTCGTGCATTATAATGAGATTTCGATAACTGGGGGATCCGATTCCACGCCGCGGCATGTTCAAATCGCCGTGAATCTGCTCGCGTCGGGTAGAATCCAATGGGAAAAGATCGTAACGCATCGATTCCCGCTATCCGCGTTTCCGGAAGCGATGCAGGTAATGCTCGATCGGGCCGGACTGAAAGTGGTAATCAAACCGCAGGTCGGATGACGTCGTTCATTAATGAATAGGTAGTATCTCATGAAGCGTTTGAGCGGACGAATCGCATTTATCACTGGTGGAGCGCGCGGTATCGGACTTGGAATCGCGAAGCGCTTCGTTGAGGAAGGCGGCCGGGTCGCGCTGGCTGACATAAATGAGGAAGAGGCGCGCAACGCGGCGAGTGAGATCGGAGATAATGCGATCGGTATCGCTTGCGACGTTGCCAATGTCGATTCTGTCGCAAACGCGGTAGAAGAAGCGGTCAGACGCTTCGAGAAGATCGACATCGCTGTGAACTGCGCAGGTTACTCGAAGATCGTTCCGATTGAACAAACCACCGACGAACTGTGGAACCGTACGATATCTATCAACCTTACCGGTGCGTTTCACGTATGTCGCGCTATTATTCCCCAAATGAAAGAGCGCCGTTGGGGAAGGATAATCAACCTGTCTTCTCAATCAGGGAAAAAGGGTAATAGTGCTTACGCCGCGTATTGCGCGAGTAAGTTCGGCGTCATCGGTTTGACACAGGCACTTTCACAGGAACTTGCTGAAGATGGTATAACAGTCAACGCCATCTGCCCGGGAGTGGTTTTCACCGAAATGTGGGGACCCGAACAGGTCAATGCGTATGCGTCGAAACGGAATATGCGTCCCGAAGACGTAAAAGACTATCTCGTCGGGAAGATACCGATGAAGCGGGCGGCAACGATTGAGGATGTAGCCGGAGTTGCAGCGTTTCTTTCGTCGGAAGATGCGGATTATCTTACCGGGCAGAGTTATAACGTCACCGGTGGTACGATCATGCATTGAGTTCGTGTAGAAGCGTTACGACGTTACCTTCGTCATTCGAATGTTTTGTGAACAAGCGATTTGGAGTCAACATGAAAAAAGTTACTGATGTGTTCGAAGTGGACGATCTGTTCGCTGAGGCGAGAGAAGCAGACATACCGATCCTCGCGCCGAATTTTGAAAGTTTCACCGAACTGTTGGCGGAGTTGGTCGCCGCACAGGCGATTGCGGATCGGTACGGAATCAAACGCGTACCGCTCATGCCATCGGTTACACTTGCGTACCCTGACCGCGGGAATGTCGCCGGTCGAGGCGGCGCGTACCAGGATTTTGCTACACCGCTGGATGAACGTTACACGCAGGAGGAACTGAACGCGTTTCTCCGATTCGGCTTTCATGTAGCGAATCACGATATTGACACGTTCGCAAACACACGCTGGTTTCCAAACGTTTACGTCATACCGTCAATCGACCACGGTCGACCGGAGGCGGACAAGATCCTCTTAGAGGACGAAAAGGTTCTCGGTAACATCGGCGTCGTGATGTATGATGTAACGGAGCTGTTGAGAAAGAACCCCGAGCTAAAAGAAGACCGTGACGAAGCGATTCGGCAGATGGCGGAGCTTGCAGCGGCGTACCGTGAGAAATATGGTGATCGCGTGCGGATTGAATCCGCGTGTGATATCCTTCCTGAAGCGCCGAGTGAAGGAAGCCTACCGAATGTCGAGGAGACGCTTTCTCGTCCCGATGAGATGGCACGATTCCTTGAGTTGAGCGGGGTAGACTTTTTCGCTCCATCGATCGGAACAGAACACCGAGCTCGGAATCCCGAGGGACCGGAAAAGCTCTATCGCGAAGAACTCGCACGTGAGCTTCACGAACGGGTTGCGGGAATAGATCAGTACCGCAACGTCGATGGATCGATTTTCAGTCTCCACGGATCATCGTGTCTCGATCCGTCGAATCCGGACAACGATACACTGTTTACGATTCTACATGGTGTCGCGATATTCCGGTACTATACTGGTCTCTCATCAAATATCGGTAAGGCATTGAAACGCTGGGTTGATAACGCAGAGAAGCGGATTAAGGCGGAACCGAAAGATGCGCTTCATGTGAACGCATCGAGTGGACGCGACTGGTTCCTCGTCGAACAGCTACAACCAGAGTTGCAGCAGGTTCTTGTGAATATCGGATATCCCGAACTTGTCGCGACGGACGAAGAAGAGTGATCTCACTCCGATAGGAGATGATTACCGTGACGAAAAACGCTCCGATAACGTGGATTCCGCCGGCGACATTCAACGCTGAGCTCAAGGGTCTCGGATTGCCGCAACTGGAGGGTATCGAGCATCGGATTATCTATCATCCGAAGTGGTCAAACGCGAATGTAGACGAAGGCGGCAATGGCGTATACGAGAGTTTGGAGCATGGAACGTTCTGTCACGGGCCATCGCCGCTCGTTGTTGGAGACCATATCGTCGTAACGTGGACGAACCACACGCGCGATGAAGGCGGTCCTGGGCTGCGCAAGATCTCGCGCGTTGGCCGCATTATCGACGGCGGTCGTGAGATTGATTTCGGTGGACCGGAACGACTCACGCAGGTCGCCGCGCCACCGATTCCTCCGCGACGTCGTTCGTTTAATGTCGATCCAGTGACAATGTGGCCGTATGTTGGTGGGTCGCTAAACCTGATATCGGGCAAGCTTTACTTGATGGGGTCGCTCACCTGCGCCATCGGGTACACCAACGGCGAACAATACCGTATGACCAGCGGTCCGGTTCCCGAAGAGCACTTCCGCGACAGTCTCGATATCGAAGCTGGTTACAACTTCGACAAGTGGGCATCGCTGGGATTCAGTTTTGTTCAACGATTCCGAATCGAAGGCGATCATCTCGTCGAGGACTCTCCGCTTTACCAACGATCTCCACTTATTGAGCGGTTCGAGGTTACTCCGGGGCGATTCAAAACTACAGCACCGCTCCAAGAACCGTACCTTTCCGCAATTCCGTTTGAAAATGCACCGAGTGATTTCAAAAAGGATGTGCTGGAAGGTATTCCTGAACAGCGGGGACGATCACCGAAGTTTCGAGACGGTGAGAAGCATCTTTCCGCAGATGGGATGCATGCGCTTGCACACGCATCAGAGTTTCGTCGTCCAGACGGATCGTGGGTAGTGATTCGCGACAATCTACTCAATCCCGGATACTATTACGCGTCGGAGAAGCCGTCGGCGGATGATTATTATCCACCTGGAATAGAAACGAATTTGTACGGTGGGGCGAATCCTGCGGCAGGTGAGTTGCCGGACGGACGTCCGTTTATCGTGTGTAATAGTTTCGACGATTACTACCGCGCGGCAGATAGAAGTCGGAAGGACATGTTCTTCACGATATCGCGCGACGGTCGAGTTTTCGACCGTACGTGGCTATTGCTCCACGATGACGGGAATCCGGACGGTGGGATTTACAAGTTCGGTGGACCGCAGTACTTCCGTCCGCTGATTCTCGGACCGAATATGTGGATTTTCTATAGTATTACAAAACAGCGCGAAGGATTGACGAAACTACCGCTCGATCTTCTCGCGTGATTCGTCGATAAGGAATGTATCTGTGTCGGACGTGAATACAACGGCAACTGTGACGATATCTCGTTCTCGAGCAGAGAGAATGCTTCGGACGCTGCTTACGATTCGGCGTTTCGAAGAGCAGATGCTCGATTTTCTTGCGACCGGAGTTATCAAAGGCGGGTCGCACATTTATATCGGACAAGAAGCGGTCGCGGTCGGCGTATGTGAAGCGCTTCACGACGATGACTACATCACGAGTACGCATCGAGGTCACGGACACGCGATCGCAAAGGGCGGCGACCCCAAGCATCTCATGGCTGAGATTCTCGGACGCGCAACCGGCGTGTGTCGCGGACGAGGTGGCAGTTTGCACTTAGCCGACCTCGACACGGGAAATCTTGGGGCGAATGGTATCGTCGGCGGTTCGCTCGCGATTGCGTGCGGCGCGGCTCTATCAGCGAAGATGCGTGGTTCAAATCAAGTGACTGCGTGTTTCTTTGGCGATGGGGCTGTGAGCACCGGGATTTTTCATGAATCGATGAACATGGCGACGGTATGGAATCTCCCGGTTCTGTTCGTTTGTGAAAACAATCTCTACGCAATGTCGGTATCAACACACCGCGCTCATGGACTCGAGGATCTCGCTACACGCGCGAAAGGTTACCAAATGCGTTCCGATATCGTCGACGGCCAGGACGTCGTCGCGGTGTACGAAGCCGTGTTGCGTCATGCAGACGAAGGACGACAAGGTAACGGACCGACGTTTATCGAGTGTAAGACTTACAGATATGGTGGCCACTCACGTTCGGATGCACGAAAATACCGTACGCGTGACGAAGAACGGAAGTGGAGAGATCGTGACCCGATCGAAGTATTCAGTCAGTACTCTGAGACGAACAATCTGCTCACCTCAGATGATATTGTTGCAGTTCGCACCGAGATAGACGATTTGATCAAAGACGCCGCGGAATTTGCTCAAAACAGTCCGCAACCCGAAGCATCAGACCTTTACACCCATCTTTACGCGTAACCTGCGCGATACGACTGATAACGACCATTATGTATGGTAATATCGTGCGTTACGAACCCGATCGCCGAATGCTGTATTTCTTCATCCTGTAACGCAGGATATCCCGCGTAATCCCCAACTGACGGGCTGTTTCCGACACATTGTTGTCGCACGCTTTCAGCGTTTGCTCGATTAAGTCGCGCTCGACATCGGAGAGTGTCTGTCCAACAAGACTGTCATTCTTAGCGGAGAAATCCTGCTGGCGTGAATCGCGAGTCGGTTTCGTGAACTGAAGATGCTCCGGTTCGATAAGCCCGCCGTCGGCGAGTAGCATCGCGCGCTCGGTTACATTTTCGAGTTCACGTACGTTACCCGGCCACCGATGTTCGATCATGCGTTCAACTGCTTCTTCCGAGATTCCGACGATGGATGTTCCGGTCCGCTGTGAAATCCGGAACATCGCATTCGCGATCAAGATCGGAATATCTTCGATGCGGTCTCGCAGCGGTGGTAACGTAATCGAGAACACGTTAAGGCGATAGTAGAGATCTTCTCGGAATGCCCCTTTCGCGACTGCCTCACTAAGATCGCGATGTGTAGCCGCAATGACGCGAACATCGACGTTCACTTCGGAATCGCTACCGACGGGTGTGATTTTTCGCTCTTGAATCACGCGGAGCA
>CAZWQW010000012.1:42792-51203 GCA_964635955.1 uncultured bacterium
AGCGCTTCCGTCAGATTAGCACGTTCGGCGAGTGCGCGAATCTGTCGTCTACGGGTGATTCGCCGAAGAACTTTCGAATCGGACCAGAACGATATCGTGAGTAGCGATGCGAGCATGGCTGCAACAGCAATCGACGGTGAAAACCGTGCGAGCCAACCCGAAGTTGCGGCGGTAGCTACTGCGAGCAACGCGTACAGTACGGAGACGGAAATCGTGAACGCGATTGTTACGAATGAGGACCATGCGAACCGGTTGCTCGCGAAACGGACGGAATAGACGATAAGCGGTACGAGAAACACCAACGGCCAGAAATGCATTCGCGCAACGTCACTCCACATCCGGTTCCACACCGTTCGTTGCGCTCGAGCGATATACCCAGCAATGCCTTGGTCTCTCCAAACAACGACGTTATCGCCTGCTCGAACGTCGTCGACGTAGACGACCTTTCCTCTGGGAAACGTCGCTTTAATACGGTAAACCGAAGTGGTATCTACACCGAAATGAGCTGCAGCGGAATGTTGAGCGAGATATCCGCTTCCTGTTGTTATCTCTCGTATACCGACACGCGATCGATCGCCGGTAGTATCGTAACGCCACAGTTCTACGCGGCCGCCGACTGCGTATGTATTCAACGAATGGCTTCGTAACCGAACTGAAATCGCTGCCCTTGAATCAAGTTTGTTTATGAAACATGCGGATCGTCGTTGCCGGTAATCAGACATTCTATCGACGAAATCCGTCTGAGAACCAATAAACATGTCTTGATCGCCATCTCCGTCGATGTCCGCGACGGCGATGGCACCGGCGTCAACAACATCCGTGAGACCTTCAATCAGTCTCGGTAGAAACGAGAATCCACCAACGTTCTCAAAATAACTTATACCGTCGCTGTTCGCGATTATGAGATCGAGATCTCCGTCGTTATCGAAATCCGCGACTGCGCTTCCGTAACTATTCGGACCGGACGCGAATGCGACTATTCCGCTTTCGTCGACGAACTCCCAGTTACCTACGTTCCGATAGACGCTGTTCTGACCTCCTGATCGTGTGACAATGATATCGATATTGCCGTCGTTATCGAGATCGCCGGTAGAGACTCCGTTAGAGCGGGCCGTATCGCCTGCTGCTACACACGTCTCGGACAGTGAGACGAATCGGTGTCCGTCGTTCCGATAAACGTCATTTCGACGATGCCAGTTACAAACGTAAAGGTCGAGCTTTCCGTCGTTGTCGAAATCGGCGAAAACGGCTTGTTTGCTGCCACCATGCGATGCGAGACCCCATCGCTCTGTTTCGTCTCGCCATCGACCACGCCCGTTGTTTATCCAGAGCCGATTGCTACCGTGTTCGTTTGTCGCGAATATGTCGAGCCAACCGTCACCGTTTACGTCGCCGAAGATGACGGAATTTAGCGATAGCGGTCCATCGCCCTTTGGTAGGCGCGACGTGACATTTTGAAACCGTCCGTCTCCCGTCTGACGGTACAACGCGGTCGTGCCATGCCAGCCGGCGACCATGAGATCCAGACGACCGTCGTTATCGAAATCGCCCCACGCTGCGGACCTTTCTACCGTTTGCTGCAGTAATGGAGCGACGGCAACCGTGCCCATTACGCCGGCACGCCCTGTCGCATCGCGAAACTGCCCATTCCCCTCATTAATGAGAAGATGGTTCGCGTCACGTACAGCAATGATGTACATGTCATCTCGACCGTCATTCGTTACATCGGCGAACGAAACACCACGCGCACCGAGAAGGTTCGGGAGTAATTCGATTCGGTAGAAACCAAGTCGGTCGGGCGTGTGCGAAACGTTGCTGTCAGCGACCCGATGCATGACGACACCGTAACCAACTGCCCATCCCGAGCCATCGGAAAGAACCTCTATCGCGCGAAGTTGCCCGTGGATCGATTCCGTTTCGGTATGAAGTGCGTGTTCCGTACCGCTTATCAGAACGTCGCGACCGCAGATCCAAACGGAGTCGGTCTCTGAAGCGTGTATTCCGTACAGATGCATCGTCGATGGTGCGGGTATCTTTTCCCATTCGTCGAAGCGATGTCTCAGGACGACTCCGTCGTCACCGCAAATCCAGATGTCGCCAGTACCGTTGCACGTAACGGCGTTAAGATGAGTGGTGACCGGAGGCCTGACCGATACCCACCGGAGGGTATCCCACTTCCAGACCGTGCCGAATTCACCAACAGCCCAGACAAACCCTTCACGAGTTCCTGTCGCAGCAAGTATTGTTCGATATCCCGGACTCGACGTTTCGCTCCATACACCATCCGTAAATCGAACGATTCTTCCACCGTAGCCGAATATCCACACGGTTCTATCGGACGACACGGTCATCGCGGTTGCACGGATATCGATGGGAACCTCAATCGAGTGCCAGTTGACCCCATTGAATTCCCAGAGAGTACTTTTCTGGATGCCGACATCGTACGTCAGCATCCATCCGGCATCTGCAGCTCGAAACTCTATAGATATGACATCTCCGTGAACGCCGATGTCCTGACGTTGCCATGTGCTTCCATTCCAACGGAGAACGAGCCCGTCACGACCTCCTGCCCAACCGTCGGAACGCGAGACCATTGCGAGTGCGTTGAGCCGTTTGAAACTGGGGGGTATGGTCGCGTCACGCCATTCGGCGGCGTGAATTGTCTGCGCGATCATCATAAGAACGAGGAGGAGTAATCCGAGTTTATTTCGCATTCTATCCTCCGTCGGAACTCGTACTAAGACCTGTATACCATTCTACTTGCGAAAGAAAATGTTCGACTACCGAGATATCGTATGACGAGTGATGGCAACGCCGGATGGTTTGCGAAAGCACATCCGAATACTCTTCAGGACGGTTCCTAACGGTCATACCGCAGTGACGCGCGATCCGCTCCATACGCCGAATCATTCGCGATACGGAATCGTTCGGCGCAAGTTCTTCTGGTGCGCGTGTTCCGGGTGTAAGGGCGGCTTGAAAGAGTTCGGAGCATACCACCGCGACGGCCTGCGCGAGATTGAGCGACGGTCCGGGACGACGTTGCGGGATTACGACAACACTGTCACACTCGATGATATCGCGTTCATCAAGTCCATCGGATTCGGGACCGAATACGATCGCGCCGACGTTGTTTTGTGCTTGCCAACATATGCGAGAAGCCGCGGAACGAATCGGGACAGGGATTGCTCGGTCACGGCCACTACGCCCACTCGCGGCGATGGCCCACGTACGATCCGCTAACGCGTCGCGCAGGGTAGTGAATACTATCGCGTCGTCAAGTACGTCCTCGGAGCGATGAGCGAAACGTTTCGCCTCTTCATCAAAATAGACGCTGCTATCGACAGGGTTACGTGATGCTACAATACAGAGGCGTCCGAAACCGAAGTTGCGGATGACCCGAGCTACGGCTCCGATATTGCCTGGATTCTCGGGCCTAACGAGAACAATATCGATGTTTACGAGAGCGGACGGCGAGTACGTCATTCGACTCTTACTCCGGCGCGCATGGAGACATACTCTGTAACGGGTATCAATAGGGAAACATAGGTATCCAGCGTTGCGTAGAGAAGCCCTTATGGGGTGGATCGAATTGACGCGGACCGTATCTTTTCACCTTCCGTATCACGTATGGAACGAATGCTGAACCGCTGTGCGCATCTGCGATTCTAACCTCCTTAACACACTCCAATAAAAGGAGACGCGTCTTGTCTACGTGCAAGTTTAACGACGATCTGCTTCAGATAACTATCGGAAACACACTTTTTGATCACGCTGATCAGAGTGAAGGCATACGCGTACCGACTTCGTGTGAACGGAACGGAACATGCCACGAATGTATCGTGCGGGTCTTAGAAGGCATGTCGGCGTTAAGCGAGCGAACTCCCGCCGAACGTTTTCTCAGCGGAGAGTATCGACTTGCGTGTCAAGCGGTCGTCGAACGCGACGACGTTCCACTCGTCGTCGAGACGTTGAAACGAAAACCCAAAATCCTCACTACGCATTCGACGATCTCGGCTGATCTCAAACCGCTAACGGAGCGTCGCGGCGACGGCGTATTCCGCGATAATGAAAAGATAGACTCGTATGACGGAGCGATTCATGGGCTCGCGATAGACGTTGGAACAACGACCGTCGTGGCTCAACTGGTGGATTTGGAGAGTGGTGAATTGTTGAAATCAGTTGCGTTTGCGAATCCTCAGATATTCGGCGGAAACAACGTACTTCATCGCATTAACTATGATACTGCGGATTCGAATCGCGAGCTCCAGAATATTCTGATATCGCAACTCGATGGCGAAATCCACCGTTTCGGATCGTGGCAACGGATTTACGAGACGGTTGTTGTTGCCAATCCAACGATGCGAGATATCTTTTTCGGCTTACCGGTAGAAACCCTCGGCCAAAAACCGTTCCGATCAGTCACTGAACACGAATGGCGAGATGGAAAACGAGAATCGACGGCCGTTACGTCGATGCCGTACGAAGTCAAGTTGACGATGAATAAGCGCGGCATTGTGTATGGCGGTCCGTTGATCGCGAGTCACGTTGGTGCAGATACCGCTGCGGGGGTACTCGCGACGAGGATGTTTGAATCCGAACGCCCTTCG
The DNA here is from genome assembly GCA_964635955.1 of uncultured bacterium. Lineage (GTDB taxonomy): Bacteria > Latescibacterota > MWCZ01 > MWCZ01 > MWCZ01 > CAZWQW01. The sequence continues at coordinate 47,400 of CAZWQW010000012.1, forward strand.
ATGCTGATCGATATGGGTACGAACACTGAGGTTGTTATCGGGAACCGTGATCGATTGATCGCTGCGTCGTGTCCGGCAGGACCAGCATTCGAAGGTGCCGGATTGAAGAGCGGCATGCCCGGTCTCGAAGGCGCGATCGAGTCGTTTCGATTGGACGAAAATGGAACAATAGAGTACGGGGTGATCGGCGATGTGGAACCTCGGGGAATCTGCGGCTCCGGCGTCGTCGACGTAATCGCCGAATTGATTCGAACCGGGAAAATCGACGAGTTAGGTCGTTTTACTAACGGTGCCACCGAGTTCATGATTGCTCCGGAATTCAATATCGGAATAACGCGCGACGATCTGAGCACTCTGGCTCAAGCAAAAGCAGCCAACAACGCGGGACAGTACATTTTATTGCGGAAATTCGGCGTCGATTGGGACGATTTGGAACGTATCTACTTCAGTGGTGGATTTGCGAATTATCTGAACGTGGAAAATGCCCAAGCGATCGGAATGATACCTCCCGTTACGTCTTCGGTTGTGGCGAAGGTGGGAAATACAGCGATCGCCGGTGCTGCACAAATGCTGGTCAACTATCCGTTGCGGAAGAGGATTGAGGAGGTCGTCAAGACAATCGAGCACGTAGAGCTCGAACGAGAACCGGACTTCTTCGACATTTACGTCGAGGGATGTATGCTCGAGCCCATGCGAAAACATACGCTATAGAAACACAAAGGGGACACAACGTTGATTGTGTCCCCACGTTTGAGATAGATTAACGCGTTAGGTTTACGGCGTTGGCGTTTCGGCTGGGTTTTCAGGTTCCTTTTTCTTCGTCGATACACCGAAAAGCGTGTAGAGTCCGCACCAGCCGATGATGCCGGTCACCAGCAACACAATTCCAACGATGGTGAGGATCCAGATCGCCGCTTGCGACTCAACAACCCACACACCGACTGCAATCAACGCGATACCTACGATGATTCGCAGTACTCGATCGACGGTTCCCTCGTTCGTTCTCATCGTTCAGCCCTCCTTCAAGAAACTGCTGCTGATTCGAACGTTTTTCTAACCGCCGTCAAAAAATCGACGGTGTACTGCATGTGTAAACGTTACCAATTCAAACGACGTTTCGGCAACTTCCGCAGCGTTATCACCGCGAAAACACGTCCATGCCTTCGCCACGACGCTCCCGCGCGATCCGCATCGCTTCGTTCGCATCCATAAGATTACGCACCGCAAGATGAATCGCCTGTGCTATAACGGCGGGATCCTCTTCGCCGGGATACAATACGTTCCGACCGACTAACGCACCGCGAACGTTTTCGCCGGCACCCATGCCTCGTACCACATCTTCGACCGTGACCCAAGGCGTTCCGGTCGCTTCGCCACCGAGAAGGAGTATCGGCATCGAAGCGGATTTCGCCACCCGATCGAACTCTCGAGTGTACGGGATTTTTAGCCACATGCGGACACTGCTGTGTGAAAGCGCTTGTGCGATCCCGATTACCTTGATGAGCGGATCAGGCTCGCGAATTGTGCGGTATGAGGCTTCACCTTCCGGACGTTCAACGGCAAGCGGTTCGAGAAAGACGGGAAGATTGAGATCATTACACTGCTCGATAGCTTCGGCACACCAGTCCATGGTCTGTATTGCGTACCTATCGTATCGATCGGGTAACGATATGCGTAGAAGAAGCTTTGCACCGTCAAGATTCATCTGCTGGATACGTTTCGCCGTTCGATAACTTGATGCGCGATCGAGTAGCTCGTATTCGGCACCGGCGAGTCCCGTGCGATTCATCGACGCAACCAATATGCGATTATCGAGTACCGATGGTTGCCCTTTCTCCCGCAAAATCTGATCGGCGAGCACGACGTCCTCGATCACGTCGGAAGTCGCCATGAGACCGTCGATTTCACTGTGCGCCAGTACGCGCATGATACGTCCGAGATACTCGAGACGATTCCCCATCGCAACCGGGTCATCACCGACATTCGTAACATTCCGAGCCGGGTGATCTGCTGCGAGGATTGTCAGCGTGCCTTCCGGTGCGATTTCCGTCCGTCGTTTGCGATTCGCCAATGCATCGAGGACAACCTCCGGACGAGTGACGCGTAGATCCGTTATCTTCGGAAGAACCGACTCGGGGAAATACCGTCGCGAGCGAAATGCGTAACCGGACGGGCGTGCGTACGTTACGCTAATCGCGTTACGCGCTTCGTCGAAGAACGCTTTCGCGGTTCGAATCACATCCTGCGGGTTTTCGGATCCTTGCGGCTGGACTTCGAAACCGATGGTGCCGCGGTAGTCGATTTCGACGAGCGCACGCACGAACGCCGCGAGTATCTCGCTATCCACGCCTCCGTCGGCAACGCCGAACTTCGGATGCTTGTCACCATACCGAACGGAGGAGTCCTTCGCAGTCCGACTTGTAACGGCGTTTGCAATGTGTACATGCGCCAGATAGGGCTTGAGAGCCTTGAGCGCTTCCGGCGATTCATCCATTATCACCATATGGCTTGAATCGTATAAAAGCCCGAAGTTGTCGAGACGACGCTCGTAGCGGATATTTTCCGCGACACGCACTGCGTCTCGCGTCGGCCCTATGAATTGTCCTTTGAAATGCTTAGGACCAGCTTCTTCGCCACGTCGATCGAAGACCTCGAGAACAACTTGGATGTTGTGCTTGGCCGCTTCGCGACATATTGTTTCAAGACTACGGACGATACTTGTGTGGGCGAGTTCGCGAACTTCGTCTACGCGTGCTTGGTCTTCGATACCATAGGCGGGGTCTCGACCGCTGAGGAGCGTTATCTTTTTTGCACCGAGTTCGACAGCTTCGGCGAGAAGGTCGAGTATTCGAACGACCGCTTTCTCTCGTTCGTTGTCGTCGATCGACGAAATGTCGGATGGCGCGATGAGGTTTTCTTCGTTGATAAGTTGGACGGGCTGACAAACAAACGTAACCTCGTCAACGCCTTTTCCGCGAAGAAGCTCGGCGACCTTCGCACGGTGATCAGCGTTTTTTATGTGGGTGATCTCGATACCGGTGAAATACGGGTCGTCGACGATCTCGCGAATTGTGCGGGTGAGGTACCCGAGGTCGGCTTCCGAGCGGAGTACGCTATCGGTATTTCCGGGTCCGGGAAACGCCATCCCGTGAACGATGGAGATGATATTCTGATCGAAGGTCATGGATAACTCCGAAGAGGCTGTCGGTCCGAGTATCGTTTCGAATATACAAATATAGTATGAACGTCGGTGTCATGCCGCGGGGCAAGGGCGGTATTTGAGAAGGTTTGAGTGATATAATCGTCGGGAATGTTGATGAAAACGGTTCTCTATGTACAACTATCTTCTGGTATGGGGGGTGCAGCAACCAGCCTGTTAACGCTTGCGAAAGGCATTCGAGAGCTTGGTTATCGACCGATTATCGCGGGACAACAGGATCGCGAAGGGTTGTGGGAGGCTGCAGAAAAAGCGGAGATCGACTACTACCCTCTCTATGTAACACCATGGACACGGAAACATGCGTCACCTTCCGATATTATCCATCTACCGAACCGTCTCAATACTATACGAAGACTGGTTGGTATATGTAAACGTGAATCCGTCGAACTTATACACACGAATCAGATACATACACTCGATGGTGCAATTACCGCGCGGATCCTTGGTATCCCTCACATTTTCCATGCACGGGACATGTTTACGGACCCTTCTATTGCTACGTGGTGGGGCGGTCCAAATACAGCGATTCGAATCGTCGACGCTTTTTCGACTCGAATAATCGCGATATCAAGAGCGGTAGCAGG
>CAZWQW010000013.1:0-7661 GCA_964635955.1 uncultured bacterium
GCGGCCAACGCCATACTACCGAATCGCGCGTCATCGCGTGGAATACGATTCGATGTCATTTCGATCGCTGTCAGGCCATCGGCGCGAATGACATGGTTCGCGTTCCCACCGAAGCCGCTGAAATGCGTGTCGCGGATCTTCCCAATACCGTCCCACCCGACGGCATTTTGGAGCGTTGCCGCTACACCGACAAACTGCTTCACCGATGAGGTGTTTTCAACCCGCAACGTCGCGATGATCGCCGGAAAGCCCGATAGGTTCTCATCAAGCGGTGCAAATGGTGAGTATGCGGTGAGCGTAACGGGAAGATCGAGTGACGGGTCGGAATAGGTAACTTCCGCCACGGGGTATTCGCCACGATACTCGATCTGCTCCACGCCCGGGAATGCGCTCAGGAGCCGACGCGATTCCTCCGGAACGATGTGGTCGGACACCGTGACTGACGGCTCGAAACCCTCGTCGTCGTAGAGGGCATCGGACATCAAGATACGCGCACGCCCCATAAGGTCTTCCGGACGTTTACGTTTGGTGTCGTGTGTAGCTGCGGGGCGTTGATATACGGCGAAGAAGCTATTCGGCACGTGGCCGAGGTGATTCGGACGATTCAGTATCTGCCACTGTCGCCACCCGCCGTCACCAGCGAGTGCGATCTGGCCGGTGCCGATACCCCCTAACGGCATGGCGACGCAGCGCAGTGCTTCTCCGGTGAATACACGACGATCCGGTCGATCGGTAAGGTGAATACGAGATTCGCGCTTCATTGGACGACCCTCGGTAATCAGTAAGTTTCATGGCCGCAATACGTTTCGAACCGACTCCCATCGTCCGCTTCGGTCTGATCGCTCTGCCGCGTCGAATACTTCGTGACACGCCCAACCGTCACGAAACGTCGGTGTGACACCTCGCCACTGCTCAGCGACGCCGCCCGCCACGACGTTATCGACGAACGACTTCAGACTCTCCATGTGGAAATACATCCAGCCGGCGGTGCTTTTCGTCGGCGGTATGACTTGCTTCGCACGACCTTGTCGGCTTCCGGTCGCAATGCGTTGGAAGCCACGGTCGCCACCGAAGGGACTATCGGAACGGCGAGCATCATACACGTCAAGCCAGTTCGGATCCATGAGGTTGAACCGAATCGCGCCGAGTTCGCCGTGAAACTCGAGTCGCACTTCGTCTTCGGCTCCGGTCGCTACTTTCGTTGTCTCGATCGTGCCGATCGCGCCATTCTCGAGTCGAGCAAGCATCCACGCTGCATCGTCACCGGTGATACGAACCGGCGTCGGATCAGTCGTCGATCGGGGACGTTCGGGCGTGAATACTACGCGACGCGCAGTCACTTCCGCGATATCGCCGCCGAGCCAACGCACGAGATCAGTCACGTGCGCGCCGAGGTCGTGCAATGTGCCGCCGCCAAGCATTTTCCAGCCGTATGGGCGTGTCGGATCGGCTGCGCCGCTGTGGAGAAACGCGACGCGGAACTGGTACATCCGTCCGAGCAGACCGTCGTCGACAAGCTGTTTCGCGCGGCGAAGTGCGGGGATAAACCGGTTATTCTGCACCATCTGGCTGACAATACCCGCCGCTTCCGCTGCTTCAGTCATCTCACGCGCTTCATCGGCTGTTGTCGCAAGCGGTTTGTCACAATAGACGTGTTTCCCGGCTTGGACTGCCGCGAGCACCTGCTCGTAATGCGTGTCGTTCGGTGTACAAATGTTTACGACGTCGACATCGGGATGCTCAACGACCTTCCGCCAATCCGTGGTCGCGAACTCGTATCCAACCTGGTCCTTCGCGTGGTTTGCCGTCACATCGTGAGCTGTCGCAACGCCAACGAAGCGGATATCAGCTGGCCACGGATCGTAGTAGGTGCGTATCGCGCGGTAGCACTCGGAGTGTACCTTGCCTATAAAACCATATCCGAGCATACCAACGCCAATGGTCGGTCGAGACATCTGTCGCTCCTTGTACAAAAAAACTGCGTCGCATACGCGGATTCGCCGCGTAATACGCTTAGAAGAGGCTGAACTTGATGTAGCGCCGCGGGTTTCGTCTGACATCGACCGCGAGTGAATCGAGATTTGACGCGGCGGAATCGATACTCGCGGTAGCTGTAGTAATCCGTTCGTAGAGTGTCGAGTCGTTGAGTAACATCCGGAAGGTGCCGCTGGATGTGTCCACCATGGCGACGACGCGGCGCAGACTGTCAGATGTCGCGGCGATAGACCGGAGCATCACGTCGGCGTGTCCTGCAGTCGTATCAAACCGCGATTGTACGGTGCTGAGAACGTCTCGTGTCGACGCGATTGCGCCGCGCACGTCCGTAAGGGTGCGATCGAGCGATTCCCGCGCGTTCGTGACATCAGACCCGGCGGTCGCAAGGACGGTATCCAGTCGGTCGAGCGAGTTTTCGATATTCCGCGCTATCGGTGGTAATACCGCGAGAAGTGTATCGGTGAGTGCGGCAATCGACGACATCGCTCCAATCGCCGGTTCGACAATTCGCGAAATATCGAAGGTATCCCCTCGAAGGACGCCATACGGGGGTTCAAACGGTTCACCGTCGCCCGGTGTGATGTTCACCGCCATACCGCCGGTGATATCACGCATAGCGATGTGGACTGAATACCCCTCGAAAAGCTGGATTGGGCGATCGAGTTGAATGCTCGCGACGACATCGCGTGGACGGAGTTCAATCGATTTAACGCGACCGAACCGAACACCGTTTACGAATACATCGTCGCCGACAGTAAGACCGCCGACCGAAGGGAGTTGCACGGATATCGTCATTGCGGGTGGAGCGGGATTGAACTTTTTCGCCCAAAGAACGCCGATGAGCAGGAGAAACAACGTCACGACGAACACGACGCCGACTTGAAGCTCGAAACGTTCCCGCGAGAGCATGCGCTATCGTTCCTTCGGCATGATACGACGACACAGATCGATCCCGCGAGCCGTGGGTACATCGCGCCCTTCAAGGCGGACTCCCGCTTCGCACAGAGCGCGACACGCAGCGAACTCCGACTCGTCGAGATGCACGTAAGGCGCATATTCAATGCGTCCGGTACGGCGATGTACGCCGCCGACGTTCGCCTCGGGGATTACGATGCCGCTTGCGACAAGCGCGAGAAGTGGAGCCGGTCCTGCGACGAGAATAAGGTGTCGCTCCGCGTCGGTTCGCCACGACTCCCATCGCGCGATCGCGTCAGACAACGTGACGACTTCGCCGGCGGTTCCGTCGGGAACGCCGGCGAGAACGAGTTCGGCCTCCCAGTCGACAGCGGCGATTTCGTCATCGATGACAATGAAGTTGGTCGGTTGGACCGCAGCGTTCCAGCCGACGGCGACCTGTCCGTGCACGAGCCGTTCATCGATGCGAATCAACACGATCATGACGCATTCCCTCCGAAGAACTTCGGTCCAACGATACCGCGTTGCGCATCGGTCGCCATCGCTTCTACGAGCAGACGGAAAGGCATCGTCTGCCGCTTCTGGCTGAACGACAGAACCGTACCGAGATTCATGCCGGATAACACGGCGACTGGAACGTCACCGTCGGAAGGCATCGAAACGGCGCATGACATAGCGACGCGCCAGCAACTCGACCCGAACAGGTCGACCATCAGGAGAACACCCGACGGGTTTTCGAACGAGTCGATCGCTTCGCGCAGGTGTTCTGTGACAACCTCCGGCGCAAGCCCGACGTTGCTGATCGTGCGAACGTTATCGATCGAGCCTACGATGCCTTCCGCGGTTCGGAGCAATTCCGCGCCAAGATTGCCGTGACAGATGAGTACCAATCCGATCATGTCGCGTCCGGATCACCGACTGAGGGGTTTTTCAGAGAGTTGTTGAGCGCTTCCGAGAGCTTGGAATCGAGTATCGCGGCTGCGCTGTAACCTTGGAGCTTCAAGAGATAGGTCATCGCTATGGTTTCCGCGATAACGGTAATGTTCTTCCCCGGGTAGATCGGAAGCCGTATCAGAGGAACGTCGATACCGAGAATCGTCGATCGATCTTCGTCGAGACCCAGTCGTTCGTAGTTCTCAAGATTGTCCCATTCGACGAGGCGGACTTCCATCTCGATGCGTTTGGCGCGACGAATCGCCCGAACACCGTACAGCCGTTCGATGTCGATAATCCCGACGCCGCGGATTTCCATATGGTGTTTGAGCAGCGGACTCGCCTGCCCGACCAAAACATCCCGCTTCCGTTTGATCATAACGACGTCGTCCGCGACGAGTCGGTGCCCACGTTCGACGAGATCGAGTGCAACTTCGCTCTTTCCGATACCTGACTTACCGGTTACGAGTAATCCAACACCGTACACATCGACCATTGTCGCGTGTACGCTTGTCGTTAGCGCGTTCTGGTCCTCGATACACGTTACGAACTGGTGAATGAATTGAGCGGTGCTAAGGGCTGTGCGGAGGAGCGGTATCTGCTTCTCATTCGAGAGATCGACGATCTCCGGAAAGACATCGTAGCCGTTGGTGATAATCACACACGGTAACTCGAACTGATAGATGATCTCGAGCGCCTGTCGTCGCTCTTCGGACCCGAGACTGCTCAAATAGAGAAGCTCGGTGTTACCCAGGAGTTGTGCGCGGTCAAACGCATACAAATCCACGAATCCGGTTAAGGCAAGGGAAGGGCGGTGGGTCTCCGCCGATTGGACATGGCGCCAACCGCCCTCGTTACCCGCTACGAACTCGAGCAACAATCGTTTTCGGTGTACATCGACCAGTTCATCGACAGTGAAGCCGGTCGAAAGATGATCGTTGGTGTCAGACAATGGTGTCTGGCTCCTTCGCTGGTAGGTTGTCGCTCCTGCGACCGATCAGTTTGCCTTTGTATTTACGAAGTTGTCGCTCCGCTTTTTCTACCGCAATATCGAATGCCTGCTGAAGGGTATTCCCCTGACCGCGGGCTTTGAAATCATGTTGGTTCAGTCGGAAGACAATGTCCGCCTGCAAAGCACCGGAATCGTCCGATACCGTTACGTCGACGGTGTTTATCCGATCGACGATGCGGCTGAAGCCTTCGATATCCGCGGTAATACGTTCGCGGAACTCGGGGCTGACTTCGGTGTGGCGTGCGGTGATGTTGATACGCATCGGAGTCTCCCTTCTAACGGGAAGATTGACGGCACCTGCAGACGACGATTTGTCGCGCTGCGGCGTTCCCGATGCCGTCGTGCCGTCGACTCGCCTATCTCGTGTTACGCTCATCGTGCGAGACGTCGCGAGCCACGACTGTTTGACATAAGTTATTGATACGATAGATGTTGTTTCGTTTCCGCGAACCCTCCTCGTTTCAGGTTGTCCGGAAGTTACCGTCTACTGCCGAATAGGTCAACAGAGCAGCACTCACGATGTAATCACCTTGCGTCTATCAAACTCGTCGCAAAGTCGCATAGGTCATTCGCGTCTCTATCGGTTGGCGCTTCCGCGATGATTCGCACGACCGGTTCGGTGTTCGATGGACGCACATGCAACCATCGATCCGACCATATGAGCTTGACGCCGTCGCATGTATCGAGTTCCGCGTTTCGAATCGGCGCTGCATTTCGGAGACTTTCGAGTACTCGTCCGCGGATTTCCGGGTCTACAGACGCCTTCCTCTTTACGATAGTATACCGCGGAATCCGCGTGATGAGTTCGCTGAGCGGTACACGCTCCCGCGCGAGTATATCGATGATCAGCGCGATACCCAGCAATCCGTCACGCCCGTAATGAAGCGGTCCGTAGATCACGCCGCCGTTGCCCTCGCCACCGAGTTCGGCACCGAGAGCGAGCATGCCATCCACGACGTTTATCTCGCCGACCGGTGTCCGGTAAACCGTGAAGCCGTGCCGTTGAGCGACGTCGTCGATCATGCGACTTGTCGATACGTTTACAACGACGGACCCACCAGGCTTCTTATCACGAATCGCGGCGACGGCGAGCGCGAGTGTGTATTCTTCGCCGATCGCAATGCCATTCTCATCGAGAAGCGCAAGCCGGTCTGAATCTGGGTCGAGCACTAACCCGACTACCGCACCGGATTCACGCACAGCCGCTCCTACAGATGCGATGTTTTCTGGAAGTGGCTCTGGCATACGGTCGAATCGCCCGTGAATCGCTCCATTTACATGGGTAACGCGGCAGCCAAGTTTCTCGAGCAGTGCAGGAGCAATCGTTCCGCCTGACGCGTTGATCGTGTCGAGAACAACCGGGAAAGCCGCCGCTCGACACGCGTCGACATCTATTACGTCAAGTTCGAGTATCCGCTCAGTATGTTCGCTCGATGCACCGTCCCAGCGGATCACAGGTGCAACATTATCCCATCGATGCCAGGTAAACTCGCCACGCCGCCACGTATCGATAAGCCTATCAACTTGCTCTTGCCGAATAAACGTGCCGTCCGGACCGAGGAATTTGAGTCCGTTCCACTCTGCGGGATTGTGACTCGCAGTAACGATGATGGCACCTGCCGCTTCCCGAGCAACAACTGCAATTTCGGTTGTCGGAGTCGTAGTGACACCGAGATCGACGGCGGTTCGACCCATCGCCGTAAGACCCGCGCAACAGGCCGCGCGAAGCGAATCACCCGACGTACGACCATCCGAAGCGACGAGGATCTCACCGTCTGGCGATACGGTCGCGAATGCTGCGGCCATGTGGAGCGCAGTCTCCGGGTTGAGTGTTTCGCCGACGATACCTCGAATTCCCGATATGCTAATCATCAAGGTGCTCATACGCTATCGTTACCTTCCTCATCTGATATCGTTGTGCGCTTACGTCGATTTCGCCACGCGAGAAGCTCCATCACAACGATTCCCACAACGACAACCGGGAATAGCGTCCACGTCAGGAGACTACCCCAAAGATACGCCTCGGACTGATAGGCGAAGCGTATGGTGTGCTGCCCCGGCGGAACCTCAATACCGCGCAGAACGAAATTCGTCTGATATGTCTCAACCGACTCTCCGTCGATGCTGGCGCTCCAACCTTGCGGATAGTAGACCTCACTCAGCACGAGAAACGCCGGATCGTCCGTCTGGGTTTCGATGACGATCTCGTGGAAGTCCCATCGCGTGATCTGTGGTGCGACATCGGGTATCGATGCTGCCACCGTAATGTGATCGCCGTTTAGAACGACCGCTTCGTTCTTCGGGTCGAAGCGCGGATCGATCACAGCTGCAAGAGCTTCGCGCGGGTTCTCGACGGGCAAAACGTTCGCTACCCACCATGCACGTGGTAGCGCGGTTGTGTTCCGGTACGCTACCACGTTCCCTGTGTTGAGCGGAACAAGATTCGGATCGGGGATATTTGGTGGACCGATGAAATACTGCGCGTTCAGCATATCGAGGACGGGCCGTGATCCCAGTCCTCCGACGGTGATGAGGTCATCGTAGACACGGAGTTTCGCGGCATGGTAGCCAGATACGCTCTGTAACGACCACTGCCCATACAGATTCGTGTTCTGCACGACATAACGCCCGTCTTCGGTAAGGCCGTTGATCGGTGCGACTCGGAATACTGAATCGAGACCGGCGTCATCGCGAATAGCGTCGACGGCTCTCGGCTTGACGACAGGTTCCTCTTTCGCGCTCGGTCCGAGCGCATCGAAGAACACGAAGTCGAGCCGCCACAGATCACCAATTGTTGCAGCGACAA
>CAZWQW010000013.1:7761-42695 GCA_964635955.1 uncultured bacterium
AACTCCCATGAACGATCTGCTTCCGCATCCTGCTGCCGCATGAGCTCTGTTGCCACGCTGGGTGACGAGCCGCGTACCGAGTGGGGCGTGAACTCGAGCACCGGTAGGTACGGTAACGCGGTAATCCCCACTGCAACGATGAGTCCACCGCCAATCAGCGCTGCGTCGATACCGAATCGACGGAGCCGCGTAATCCAGTTCCCCCGTTGAACGAACACATCTGCGAGGACGATACAGCCGATGAGCATCACACCGTAATACGTCACTTGTGGGTGCCGCACCCACAGTTGCCACGCCGCGATGAGTGTGAACCAGAGGAACGCGCGCACCGATCGTTGCCGGATAAACCCGTCTGTTACGAGCAGCAGCGGCGGGATGAGTGCAGCAGCCCATATTTTGTTGTTGTGACCGGCTGCTATCAAACCCGGAAAGTACGGTGTGAATACATATACCGACGCGGCGAAAAACGCAGCGAGCCGCGATCGACCGTAGCGAATGATGAGGATGTAGAGAGATGCGCCGGCGATCAGGAAGAACAGAAACAGACGAATGCCGAAATTTCCTTGCGCGATCCAGTTGATGGGTTTCGTTATCGGCTCGGACAAGGTGTAGATGATTGAGCCGTATGACGGCATCCCGGAGAAGACTGCGGGCGTCCACAGGGGCATTTCACCTGTGCGATGGTGATACTCGGCGCTCATGTGTCCAAGCGCATCCGCCGCAGTAGTGTCAGGTGCTTTGGGAGGCGCGCCTTCAAGAATCAGCGAACCGAAGTAGATTGCGAGCAGTACTACACCGATGAACACGGGTGCTCCGTTGCGCATCCACGTCGGAACAGTAGGAATGGCGGGAGGTGATGATGTTGGCTTCGACTGCGGTTGTCGTTTGGTCATATCGAGGCGCCCTATCGGTCGTATTCTCTCGCGTCAGTCATCCGTCGCTTTGAGCCGCGGTGGGTGCTCGAAAGTACCGCTGCGCTCGATGGAAGTCCATGGGTACGGTGTAGTTAATCGGTCTCGCGAGTCTCGTCGATTCGGTCCGCGATATAGAGAGTCGCATCACCGATATCGCGTATGCGAGTCGGCTTAGTGAATGATGTGGCCGCCCATGGATGCGCTGTGTAGAGGTACGGTAGCCCTGAATCGTGCGACGCAAGGAGGATAATCCGAGTTGCACGAGTTACGCGGTCCGGTGGATAGCGTACTGCGTCGACTGGGTATCCGAGCGTGATGAACCAGTATGTCAAAGGCGAGTCGATCGGATCGGTCGCAACAACAATATCGTTTGGGCCAAGGAGTCCGTTGACGAATCCCGCCGCCTCACGTGACGCCGTGAAGACACCGGTCTCTGGAGACGTGAGCACGTTACGGCTTTGCACTACCATCGCGGTAAGGCCGATAGCAACGAAAACAGCCGCCACTGGCACAATCGTCGATTCACGGATTCGCGTGATTTTTCTGAATAGCGCACGAACCCCGTCAATCACTCCGGCCGATGCAACAGCATAGAGTACCGGTAGGAGGAAAAGCCAAATTCGGATGAACGGTGCAACTCGTTGGATGACGAGGAGTAGGGCGATCCATATAACGATCGGTAGCGTCATCGGTATGCGGAACCGCGAGAGTCGTCGGTGACGTATGTGTGCGACGACGAATCCCGCGACGAGAACGAGGAGCAGGGTAGCCGGAATGTCGCGAATCAGCAGCGCCGATGTCCGGACGAGCGAGTCGGTCAATTCGGCGACCCACTCGGTCCACGCGAGCGGTACGACGAAACGATTGGCAACAAGCGCATCCGAGCCGTTTGCAGCGATAACAGGTGCATAGAGAACGAGAGTGGCAATCGCACCGAACACCGTGGCAGCGACGATACGGACATACGCGTCGCGCTTCGGCGTACTCGTTGTGTCGATGGCTACCGTCGCGATGAGCCAGAGAATGACCGCTCCGGCTGGATACAGCATGACCGGTACGGTGTAGAATCCGATTGCGAGTATCAATCCAAACAGTGCCCACGGCGTGCGGTTTCGCGTGTGTAGTCCGAGTATGCCGAGAACGATCAACATTAGGAACGCGACGTTGACGATGGTATATCCGCGAGCGTTGGTCGAGTATTCGATCAGGGGAGATGATGCGGATGTGAACGCGGCAGCGAAGAGGCCCGTGGTCGGACTGTAGAGCATGCGCCCCACGACATAGGCCGCAGGAACCGTCAGCACACCTGCAATGAATGCGGGAAGACGGAGCGCCCAGAGATCGTTTCCGAAAACAAGCATGCTGATCCGCGCGAGAATCGAGTGGAATACGTGGTTATTCGGCACGTTGTAGTAAGACAGGATCACGGGAAACGGTCGGAACACGTATTCGATGAACGTGTAAGCTTCGTCGTTGCGGACGGGTTGGTTGAGGTAGATAACGCGTGCGATAAGACCGATCACCGCGATTATCACGAGCGCGATTGTATGACCTGTGCCCGACTCAGCGAGCGCGGAAGAGCATCGCGCGCGAGTATCGGACGAGAAGGTCGCCGCCGACTGGAGCGCGTTCGTCAAAAATCGAGTGATTCGTTTACGCAACACGACGACGAGAATGCCGCCGATCATCAGCAACACGGCGAAAACGCGCAGGGAGATCAGGAGGCGATGGTAGAGTTCCGGAGTGAAGCGGTCGGATTGACGAGTGGGTGTCCATGAGTAGACGGCCGCAGCTACCGTGTCGAACGAAAGGGATGTAGAGAAAACAACGAGCGCAATGGCCGCGAGACAGCATACTGCGGCAAGAAGAATAACGCCGAGTTCCGCGCGACGGTTGCACTCGGACATGCCGATTTCGACCCTTTCTCGTGCGGTGACGCGATTCGTCCATCGACCGACGTCAAATGTACCGCGCCGACACGAACTCGGGCAACGCAACCAATCTCTTGCTTTGTAGGATACGTAATGACGACAATTCGACCGATACACCTCCTGTGCGATATGGATGGGACACTTATCGACACGGAAGGTATCAAAGCCGAAGCGTGGCGACGTGCAGTCACTGATGCGCTCGGACATGAACCGGATCGGAATGAATACGAACGGCTCTACTCCGAATACGCCGGCGCGCCGGGCAGCGAGATGGCGAAATGGTTCGTCGCGCACTACGGGCTCTGTGTCGAACCAAATGCACTCTTCGATGGACGCGAGCGGTATCGTCGGGAAGCGTACGCGGATCAGAAGGAACTCGCACGACGCGTCTATGAACCGCTCGTTGCGATCATCCAGCGATTGCGGGACGGCTTCGGTGTTCTTGGGACGGGATCGACGGTGCTCGTTACCACGGCGTCGCAAGAGCAAGTCGACCAGATCATGGAGGCGACCGATCTACGCGATCTGTTCGACGACATTGTGTGCGGTCTCGAAAAATCGGCAGATAATCCTGCGTGTTACCGCGAGGCGTTGAAGCGATTAGGTGCGGAGCCGATCGATTGCATCGCGATCGAAGATACCGTTGTGGGATATGAAGCATCGCGTGCACTCGGCATCCCGTGTTTGTTACTCCCGAACGCGTACACGCGAGGGCAGCGACTGCGGGATTCGTAACATGAGAGACGATCGGAGTTACGCGGGGCTGTGACAGCCAGTCACAGCCCCGTTTCGTTTTGAGGGATTACTCCTTGGGAATGCGCAAGCCGACGAAACGCGTTGTATCGCCTCGCCGGACAAAGAGCAGGATCGCGTCGCCGGGGCTCGCGCTGGCGACCTTTCGCTCGAATTCGGCAACGTTGGCGATCGGCTCTGTGCCAATTTCCTCGATCAGGTCACCTTCGCGAAGTCCACGCACAGCAGCCTCAGAATTCGGTTGCACCTGCGTCACGAGAACACCTTGGCGGTTCTCGTAACCGTATTGACGCGCAAGCTGCGGCGTAAGCGTGCGAATCGACGTACCGAGTCGTGTCGATGTCGCGTCGTCAGTTGAAGCCACCTGCGGTTGCTCTGCGCCACGAAACTCCTCGGGGACCTCTTGAAGTCGTACCGAAATATCGATCATCCGGCCATCGCGCCACACGCCGAGAGTGATGCGCTCATTAGGACCGGAGCTCGCGATACGATAGCGCAATTCAGGCACGTTCACGATCGGATCACCGTTAATGGTGCGTATGACGTCGCCGGGCTTTATGCCGGCCTCAGCGGCCGGTGTACCTTCGCTCACACTTTGCACAAACGCCCCATTACGATTCGGCAATCCAAGCGCATCACGAAATTCCGACGTAACTTCGCCGATCTGTACGCCGAGATATCCGCGACGGACACGCCCGTTCTCGATAAGCTGCTGCATCACCTGTCGCGCCATGTTCACGGGAATGGCGAAACCTATACCCGCGTTCGCCCCGGTTGTGCTGCTGATTGCGGTGTTGATACCGATGAGCTCGGCGTTGAGGTTCACCAATGCGCCGCCGGAATTGCCCGGATTAATCGCAGCGTCGGTTTGGATGAATTTTTCGAAGCCGGTGTAGCTCTGATCGGGTTCGATCAAGCCGATCGATCGGTTGAGTGCACTGACGATGCCCGCGGTTACCGTGTGCTGAAGTCGCAACCCGAACGGGCTCCCGATGGCCAGGACCCAGTTTCCGACGCGGAGTCGTTCACTATCACCCATACGTATCGCGGGAAGGCCGGAGCGCTTGACTTTGATAACGGCGATATCGGTCCACGGGTCGGTACCGATGATCTCGGCTTCAACCTCGTCACTTTCGGGACCGATCAGCACAACGATCTTATCAGCGTCTTCGATAACGTGGTTGTTTGTAAGGATGTAGCCATCGGCACTTACAATCACGCCCGAGCCAAGCCCTTGGCTGCGGTACTCTTCTTGAGGCGTGCCTCGGCGCGGAAGACGGAAGAACTCATGTGGGAAAAAATCGGGTAATTCCGGTACTTGCCGACGAACCGTCTTTTCACTCCGTATCGTAACGACCGATGGTGTTACCTGTTCCGCCACCCATTCAAACGCGCGGCTCAAGTCCTGCGCCGCTTCCATTCCCTGCCGAACCGTTGGCTCTACGCTCTGTGGTACCGATGGCTGCTGCGCCATCGCAACTTGCGGTGCTACAGGACTCGCATCGGTCACGCTGCTTTCGGCTGAGAACAGCAATCCGATAAACACGCCGGCTCCGATAAGGGTCGCTCCGACGACTGATTTCCGCCACTGCATTCGCGGTTCTCCTCGTTTGTCGTGTTTTGTGTATCGTGCTGTCACGAACAACGCAATTCTATCGCGTAGACCGAATGCTTCGTCGGATCACAGGTAGAACACACTGCGACGCTGACTTTTCGTCCCCGCGCTGTTTACGTTGACGCATTGTGCCCGAATCTTGTTCCGAACACGACCGATATTCGGTTCCGTCTTTTATCACGACATCGGCTGGTTTCGTCTACGTGATCGTAGTACCATTTCCGTAGAATCGCAAATAACGGTTCGTAGGGACTGACCTGTAACTCATTTTGTATCGGAGCGCACATGATATTCGATACTGATCTACGGTTTGGCGACTGGGAACGAGGCCTGCTCGACGTGATGACACCTGATGGCGAGGGACCGTTCCCGGTGGTTGTGTGTGTGCATGGCGGTGGTTGGCGATTCGGCGTCAAGGACGACATGCATCCGTACGCCGAATGGCTACTCCCACTCGGAATCGCCTCTGTACTGCCAAACTATCGGCTATCGGATGAAGCGATTCATCCGGCGCAGCAAGACGACGTCATCGCCGCGCTCAACTGGATTGCCAATAACGCCAACGAATACCATTTCGACGTGGATCGTATCGGTTTGACTGGTGTATCGGCCGGAGGCCATCTCTCGGCTCAAGTTGGGTGTCTCGCGAAAGAGCGTGCGCCGCGAGTTCGTGTGCGCTGCATGTATCCGGTATGCCCGCCGACGGATTTCCCTCAGTTCGTTGCGGACAATCCCGGAATCGGCGAAACGATCGAGCAGTTCCTCGGTGCGAATCTCGCGGATCTTTCCGATATACTCAAAGACGCGTCGCCCGTAACACACGTTCATTCCGGCGCACCAGCATGTCGATGCGTCCACGGCGATCTGGACAATCTCGTGCCACCGAATCAATCGCGGATATTCGTCGAAGCGTTGCGAGGTGTCGGTGTGGAAGCGGATGTGCTGTCTGTGCCGAATACAGGTCACGCGGCGTTTCAGCCAAACGTTGAACCGTTAGAGCCGTTAGGTGGAATCGAGAGCTACCTCGCGTTCTTCCGGAAACATCTTATAGACGCGGATTGAACGCGCTCACGGGTTAAGTCCCCATCGGAAGTACACGTAGAGGTCCATTGTTACGGCTACGAGCGCGTGTAACGCTACTCCGTACCAGATTGACCGCGTTCGCCACGCAACCGCACCGAGAAACAGTCCGGCGATAATCGATCCGAGCGCTTCGAGTACGGGTTTACCGAAGTGAAGGAGTGCGAACGGGATCATTTGTACGACGATCGCCGCGGGGCCGAAAAACGGTTCGAGCGTGAACAACATGAATCCGCGGAAGAAAAACTCCCATCCCACGAAGAAACTCATGTACCCCGCTTCGTAGACCCAAAACATCTCGTGCGACCTAAGTGCCTCACGATCGAGCGGGTATACCCCACGGAAATCACCGCTCGACGCGACGCCGATCACCAGCGGGAGCATGATCAACCACCCGATACCCACGACGATCAACCCGAAGCGTCGATTCCCGAGTCCAAGCCCGAGTTGACGAGGTTTCCATCCGAGCAGGCGTGCGAAGATCAGTGGGATGATGAGTAAGAGCACGACGTTCGACGCGTCCCAATACAAACTCGAAGCAATCGCGCGGTACCGCCAGTCACCGATGAGTGCGTCGAGGTGGATGAGGTATGTCAGCGGATAGCCGTAATACTGCCAAAGTAGTAGGAGCGCCATAGCGAGAGACAATATCGCGCCGGGTCCGCAAACGAGATGACTCCACGTATCGCGGACGAGATCGCGAATTTGGCGAATGATACCAGTCATGCCGCGAGGCGCCTATCCGTTCGGAGCTGGATTCTTCGATCCTGGCACCGGGATGAACAGGCTTACCACCGCTCCGCCATCCGGATGATTCATGGCTTCCATTCGTCCACCGTGCCGGAGAGCTATGTTCTGGCAGATATGAAGCCCGAGGCCGGTCCCGGATGCTTTCGTCGTAAAGAATGGGTCGAACAGACGATGCCGCGCGTTTTCGGGAAATCCCGGTCCCGAGTCGTGCACCATTACGCGCACACACGGCGCACCAAGTACGCGGTAGTCCACAACCTTTACCGTTATATCGACGCGACCGCCTTGCTCCATGGCGTCGATCGCGTTCATGACGAGGTTCAGCACCACCTGCTGCATCTGATCGCGGTCGGCTTTGATCTTCGGCAGATCGTCAGCTATGACAGTATCGATGGTGACGCGCCGTTTCTTCGCGTTGTCGCTGAGGAGCCGTACAACGCGGTGAATCGCATCGCTAATATCGAGTAGCTCGAGTTTTGGGCTCGACGGTCGACTGAATGAGAAGAAATCGTCGACGAGTTTGGTAACCCGCCGCGTCTCATCGAGGATGCGCCCGACGTAGTCTTTCCGCGGATCATCGTCTTCAAGTGTCTCGACCAGCACCGACGCAACACCTTTGATGCCGGCAAGTGGGTTCTTGATCTCATGCGCGACGCCCGCGATAACGATATTGAGCGCCTCGAGCTTTTGAAGGCGCTGCATCTGGTTACGCAGTTCCTCCATCTCGGTAAGATCTCGAAACAGGAGGATATATCCCGATCCCACGCTTGGTATGTGATCCGGCACGCTGATCGAGTATCCGAACGTGTGCTGCACGCCGTCATCGGCGCGGTACGAGGCGCGGCGCTGCGACCGCTCGAGCTGTCGTTCAACCGAGCTCAAGTTGCCACGATAATCTGAACGCGCGAGGTGAGGCGTGTTTACGCGCTCGTTCGCCACTGTACTTGGCTCAATATGAAATCCGAATGTCTCGATCGAAGCACCGATAAGCCGGTCGGTCGTCAAATGCAGTGATCGACGGGCCGCGGTATTTGCGAATAGGATCTTCCCATTCTTGTCGGTCGCGAGCAGCCCCGCATCGATTCCTTCAAGGATGCTCTGATTGAAGTCGGCAAGCTCACGGATCTGTGCAGTAGCTTCATTCACTTGCCGTTCGAGGTTTGCGTTTGCGTCTTGGAGTCTTCGCAGCAGTTCCCGGTTTTCGAGATGAAGCTGACGCCGTTCGAGTGCGCGTTCAGTGGTTGCGACCATTTCTTCAATCGTACAGCCTTTGGTAAGAAAGTCGAACGCACCACGCTTAAGTGCCTCAATAGCGTTTTCCGTGCTCGGAAACCCGGTGATGATAATTATCGGAACGGTTGTATCCAGTGTACTCAGTTCTTCGAGCGCATCGATGCCGTCCATGTCGGACATCATGATATCCAGCATAATACAATCGGGACGTTTTTCTCGCGCGAGTTGTAGACCAGTATGCCCGCGATCGGCAGTCAAGACCTCGTGACCACGATTCCCGAGTACTTCGCGGTACAGGTCGAGAAGTTGCGGATTGTCATCTATTACGAGAACACATGGCATCTTATAGCTCCGAATACTACGGTGACGAATCGACAGACACTGTATCTCGCGCCGCCTTCCGCTCACGACGCGCTTCCAACGCTCGTGGCAGCGCTTCGAGCAGACTTGCGAAACGCACATTATTCGTGACTGCGACGAGCATAACGAGACCGAGCAGGCCTACTCCGATATTTGCGCCCCACATTGCCAGCCACGGCGAGATCATCCCCGTGTCTGCAAGTTGTTCGCCGCCGATGAGCGTCGCCCAATAGACCAGAAACAGCACGAGACTCGTCGCTACGGCGGCAGTTCGACCAGCTCCTCGCGTAAGAAGTCCGAGCGGCGTTCCTATGAGCACGAAGACGATAGCAGCGAATGGTATCGAGTACTTTTTGTGCACTTCGACCATGTACCGGGCAACGAATCCCTCATAGTTCTCGCGCAGCCGCTCCTCAGCGCGCACGCGGGCACTTCGTTCTTCGGCGGTAAGGCTGTCCGCTTGCGCCAATCCTTCAATACGCCGCGTCGCCGCTTCGGATTGCAACCGATACATCCGAACGCGATCGCGCATTGCCGACGCGGATAGCTCGCGATCGTTGCGATGCCCGCTGCTCTCGCGTGCGATTGCGCTCAAATCACGTCGTTCGTCGTTGATGATGATCGTCTGTGTATCAAAATCGGTGCGGAGGTCGCGACTCGGGTCTTTTCCGTCGACCTGGATCATCTGCCCATCGTGCAAGGTGAGCCGGATGACCGCACCATCGCGCCAGAGTTCGATCGTTCCCGTCTCGGCAGTAATCACCGTTGCCGGATCGCGTCCGGCGTCGTCGTATTCGTAGACCACGATACCCTCAAGATGGGAACCCGTGAGTGGGCCGGCAACGCCACCGGTTGCACCCGGCGCTTCGAGTACGACGCGATCGACACGGAGCACATGTCGGTGGAAATCTATGAAGATGCCTTCTCGGTCCTTCAGTTTAATCGCAGGTTGCTGGCGGCGTAGCTGCCCCATCAGCACACGAGCGCGGTAGTTACTGTCGGGAAGCACGACATTATTGAACCAGATCAGGCTACCCGCGAGTATTCCCGCCGCGACGAACACCGGTAGGCAGAGCCCAACAGGGCTAACTCCGGCGGCCATGAGAGCGACGATTTCATTGTCGTTCGCCATGCGACCAAAGGCCATGAGGACGGCGACGAGAACGGCCATGGGCACGGCGAGTGCGATCATCCACGCGAAGTTCAGGACGAACAGTTCGAGTACGAGTGATGGCGCGAGACCTTTCCCGAGGATCGCGTCCATGATATCTACGAGGAGATCGATGACGAGAATGAAGAAGATGACGATGAATCCGAGAAAGAACTTGCTCGCGTGTTCAACGAGTACGTATTTCCACAGGGTGACCGGCGGCGCCCACGAAATCTTCTTGCGCACCGCGGTCTCGCGGTGATTGGGTGGAAACTTCCCGTGTGAAAGTGCGTTTGAGCCTGTGGAAGGCGGGCTTGATCGATCGAAGTGCATCGCGGTATACTCTACCGTCGCAAGGGACGCGCCGATGTGTGCCCGGTGCGTTCGGACCGTCTGAGTCGGTTGTCTACCGTCGAGCCTGTGCTCCTTGCCCGGCTCCGGGCGCCCGAGGTCGCAGTCATGGGCGGAAGATAGCTACTGTACGTGCCGCGCGCCAATTGCTTCCGCTCCATGTCGATCGACATTCGGGAATCAGAGACGTTCCACGACTACAGGGTTTGATGCTGCACCGGACGATCTGTTTCATCAGCCTGCTTGCCGTTTGCTTCTTCGTGGGCAGCGTCGCTTCTGCTGTAGAGGAGAGCGACGAATCGACGCGGGATACCGGTGTGAATGCCTCCGAACCGGCAGCAACTGATGCGGCCGAGAATGAGCGCGAGGCATCGGAAAGTGCCGCCTCGTCTGAAGCATCTCCCGAACCGTCGCGATTCAGATTCCGTCCTCCCGAACCACCCGCGACGGATTTCCTCTGGGAAGAGACCGCCGAACTTGACTTGAATACCGGTGTCGTAACGACGAGGCGAAGCGTCGGTGGCGTGCCCGTCGGTGAGCCGAAAGTTCAGACGCTCGACGCGTTCATGGACGAATATATCGCGTTGCAACTCGACGACGCGCTACAAAAGAAAAAGCGCGAGGCATTCACACCGTCGGGTGAGGACGAGGGGATGCGGCTCGAGCTCGCATACGACATCCCGAATCTTCCGCCCATGGCGAAGTCGATCATCGGTGACGGGCCGAGTACGTTACGGATATCGGGATATGGCCGAATCACCATGAGCGGCCGCACCCAGTTCCAGACTGGTGACGACGTGCAGATCACGGGTTTTCGCCAGAGCAAGTTCCCAACGCTCACCATGAAACAGGAACTCAGCTTTCAGATCAACGGAACGATTGGAAGCAAGATTTTCGTGAGCATCGATCAGGATACGAAGCGACTCAGCGACCTCGAGAACAGCATCCGCATACGATATCAAGGCGAGGAAGACGAAGTCGTCAAAGAGGTTGAACTTGGAAATACGAACCTCTCACTCCAAGGACCCCAGTTTATCAGTGGAGGACGACAGAATCGCGGTCTGTTTGGAATAAAAGGGCGCGCGCAATGGGGCGAGATGGAGTGGACATTCATCGCGAGTCAGCAGAAATCCAGCACACAGAAGCAGACGTATCGAGGCGGCGCACAGGCAACAGAAGTGTCGATACGCGATATCGATTACCTTCGCGACCGTCTCTTCTTCCTCGATGAGTCGTTTCGGTTCCAGTACGGTAAATCGCTTGAAGACCTTCGAGCGAATCCGACACAGACGTTCCTCAACGACCTCTTCGCCGAACCCCAGCTTATCGATGTCGAAGTCTACGTTTCGGTTACCTACGGCAGCACGAATCCGAACTCCGTAGACGGTGTCGCAATCGTCGATAGTCTCTACGAGTACGACACGGTGACCGGAGCGGGTCAACCGAATCGAACAGTCTATGACTATGAGACACTCGACACCGCGCCGCCTGAGCATGCGGTGAGAGGTTCGTGGCAGCGTATCGACGACACGATGTATCAGGCGGACCTCGATCTGGGATATATCGATTTCGCAACACAGCCTCCACAAACAAATCAGGACGTCGCCGTAAAGCTTTACTACACGACTGGATCGGGAGAACGATTGGAGTTCCCCGCGCAAACGGGTACTGCCGATACCACGGGCCGTCAAAGCATGGTGCTCAAACTGGTCAAAAAGGCGAATCAAGCGCCGTCTGATCGAACATGGAAGCTCGCGTGGCGACATGTGTACTCGGTGAACGCGGGTAACTTGAAATGGGATGACTTCGAGCTCGATATCGTCAACACGCGGCTTCCGAATCGCCCGAATACAACTGTCGACGGAACGAAAACATACATGCAGATATTCGGGCTCGACGTCGCGAATTCGGACATGAGCGCCGCGATGCCCGATCAAATCGTCGACGCGAACCAGGCAAAAATCAATCTCGCACAGGGAATCGTGATTTTCCCATTCCTCGAACCGTTCCGTGAAGCGTTCGAGTTAGCCGATCCGCCGATACCCATCAGTGGCGACGATGTACAAGAGGGTAGTCCTCAAATCTATCAGACAAACAGCGCACCGGTCTTGAACGACGCGACGCGGTATTCGCTCGTCGCGAAATACAGTCGCCCCTCGTCACGCATTTCGCTCGGTTTCGATCTGTTAGAGGATTCAGAAGTTGTTCGCCTGAATGGACGTAAGCTGACTCGCGGGGCCGACTACACAATCAACTACTTCACTGGAGAACTGACCTTTACCCCGGCAATCGCCCAGCAAGTCACCGAACCGAATGCCGATCTCACAATCGACTATGAATCGAATCCGCTCTTCAAACCGGATCAGGAAACACTACTCGGCGCGCGTGGTACCTATCGACTCGGCGAGAACGGTCAGGTCGGGACAACATTCATGTTCAACAGCGAACGGTCGGGCACATTCCGTGTGCGCGTCGGCGAAGAACCTACTCGGATGACGATGGTTGGCGCCGATGTCACGTATGAGTTCCGGCCTTTCTGGCTGACGAGAGCTGTTGATCGTTTGCCGTTGATCGAGACCGATGAAGGTTCGCTCGTGCGTTTCGAAGGCGAAGTCGCGCGAAGCATGCCGAACCTCAACACGCGAGGGCTCGCGTACATCGACGATTTTGAATCAGCGGGCAACGTGAACTCGATCGGCGTGTACCAACGGAGTTGGTCGATCTCGAGTCGTCCGTTGAGCCCGCTCAATACGTCGACAGAGCTTCTGCAGATCGATCGCGGGCGCCTCGCTTGGTTCAATACGCAACAGGTGTTCGTAGAAACCGATGTGTGGGATCAGGCGCAGTCGAGTGGTCAACAAAACCGCATCCCGATTATGCACTTCTGGTTCCGACCAAAAGGTGAAACACCGAACGAGCGCGCTCAGTCATGGGCGGGTATTATGAAATCGTATGGTACCGGTGGTATCGATCTTCAGCGGACGCAATACATCGAAATATGGATGCGTATCGATACGACTGAGACATACCCCGGGACCCGTCGCACTTCCGCCACACTTTCCGGAGCACCACGTCTTCACATAGACCTCGGTACGATTAGCGAGGATGTCTATACCGTTCCATCGGCGCAACGGCGATTTGCAGAACGCAACCTCAACTCCGAAGACTTCATCCTCCGAGGGGAAAATCACCCGCCATACGTCGATCCCGTTAAATTCGGCGCGATGCTCGGTGACGGAATCCTCAACTTCACCGCTGATGACGCTGGCGAGGACGTGGGACTGGACGGGTGTCCCGACGAATACGAAGATGGACTGGGTGGTTGCTTGCCCACACCGACAGCAGTTGGCGACGATCCGAACGGCGACAACTGGATCTCACCGACGAATCTCACGGATCCGAGGCAGTTTTACGGTGTCAACGGAACTGAGGGGAATCGACGAGATGGCAACGTCTTTCCGACGCCTGATTCGGAAGACCTCAACGGTAATGGTCGACTCGATATCACAAACAACTACTACAGCTATACTATAGATCTGCGTGGGTTTGGTCGATACGCGGTTGAGGGTTCGGAGCAACGAAGCGGGTTCCGCCATTTTCGGATACCAATACAGGCGCTTGGAGTGCCGGAAGTCGGGAAATTCGGCGACCCACCATCATTCGAGCAGATCACAAACGTACGTATGTGGGTCACCGGCGTCGAAGACTCCGAATTGTGGCTGACGTTTGCGAGCCTCGATTTCGTCGGCAGTGACTGGGAAGAGATCAAGAAGCCGGATGATCCGTTTGCCGTCGCAACGGTGAACACACAGGAAACGCCGAACTACGTTCCTCCGCCTGAGGCAGAAGTTGAGTATGAGAGCGATGGAACGCGTCGGCGTGAGCAGTCGCTATCGCTCCAGTTCGCCAGGATTCATCCGGGTGAATCGTTTTCGGCGCGCCGCGTATTCCTGCAAAGCAAGGATTTCACCAACTACCGCCGCATGCGGATGTTCATCTATGGTCCGTTTCACAACGTCGAAACGGGTCTCGACCCAATGACGGACCATCTCAGTGCGTTTCTCAGATTCGGCACCGATTCTACATCCTATTACGAGATTGAGATACCGCGCCTCTATCCTGGCTGGGACGCCCGAAACTACGTAGATATACCGCTTGATACCCTGACGCAACTCAAGCTCGACGAAAATGGGGATATCATCACCCAATCCGGTGCTACGCGTTTGTACCAATCGGGCGCGACGCTGAACCGATTGCGCGTCGTCGGATACCAACGCGGCGCGAGCATTGTGCTTCCCACGCTCAGCGACGTGAAGATGATCGAGGTGGGTATCACCAACGCCACGACCGATCGCACGATCTACGCGCCGAATGATACGCGACCGATTGCTGTATGGTTCGACGATTTACATCTTCGCGATGCGCGGAATCTGGTCGGACAGGCGGCACGTGGAAGTATGAGTATCAAGATGGCGGATTTCGTCAGCTTTCAAGCCTCCGCCACGCAACAGGACGTAGGATTCCGATCTCTCCAGAGTGTTGCGAGCGGCATTTCTGGTGGACGCTCATCAACAGCCGGTCAGCAAGCGAGTCGGAACATCAATCTCTCCATGGATCGATTGCGAATCGACAAGTTCCTGCCACCAAGCTGGCGCGTTCAGATACCTCTGAACATGAGCTATTCGACGACAAGTAGCACACCGCGCCTGAAACCAAACTCCGACATCGAGTTGGTGCGTGAAGATGATAAAGAGAACGAACGACGCCATTCACATGTGTTCAACGCATCAACCTCCTACACAAAAACGAGCCAGTCACCGAATGCGCTGGTCAGACTCACACTGGATCGATCGACAGCAGGAGTTACCTATTCTACGTCAACGGGTGTGACGCCGACAGCATCAGCGCGTGATAGCACCAAGCGCACCAGTTACACCGCGAGATTCGGATATGATCTCACGCCACGCGGGACGTTCAAGGCAAAGCCCTTGAACTGGCTCGGACCGTTATTACCGGAATCCATCAGCTCAACGGAAGTGACGTATCTTCCGAACACGTTGAGGTTCGACGCATCGACGACCTTCAGCTACGATACAACACGGAGCAAGAAACTTAATCTGCCGATCGACACGACGTACGCTTCGGGTAGAAAGACGTTTTCGCTTTCGGAAGCGTACCGCGCGCAGATACAGCCGTTGCGCTCGCTGAGTGCGAACTATGATCTAACATTCGCTCGAGATCTACAGGATGAGGTGGTCGGGAAAGCGTCGCCGGGTGAGATGGCTGAGGTAATCGCGCAGAGCATCTTCCGTGAGAACGAAATCCGTCGGAACCACAAGTTCAACGTATCGTATTCGCCTCCGTGGCCTTCGTGGTTGACGCATTCGTACAGTTTCAGCAACACGTATACCGACGACAGTGACCCGCGCACGAGCGCTGGATTCACCACGGGTCGGGAGTATTCGGTCAATTCGCAGCAATCGTACAATCTGTCAAACTACACGATTAGGATTCGCGAGATACTCTCGAATTTCGGCGGGGCTGGACGATCAACGCCGAGTGGACAACGTGGAGGAAACAACGCCGCCCTGCCTGCGGATTCGGCGTCGTCACGTGGTGTCATGAGTGGAGCAGTTCGTCCGACGGCATCGTTTCTCTCGCGGTATATCGAGAATATCACGGGTCGCGTGGGATATACCGATCAATACACGGGTGCACAGCTTCCTGAAGACTTACGACCGGGTCTGATGTACCAGGTGTTTGGGTATGGCGACAAGCCGCCGCTGGATGCGGGAGCGAACCTCGGCGTGCGTCGTCGAAACTCCATCTCACAGCAACTCCAATACGATATTGGATCGGGCATCGGGCTACCGTTCAACATGCGAATTCGTGGGAAATACTCATTCCGTCACCAACGGCAGTTTACCATTAGCGACACCACACGCTCTCAGGAGGTCACCTTCCCCGACCTCAATTACTCGTGGAACGGGTTAGAGAGTCTCCCGGTACTCAATGTGGTAGCGACAAATAGCGATATTCAATCGGCGTTTCAGCGGTCGCTTACCGAGCAGTGGAAATCGACCGAAGCATCGCAGGGTGAGTATTTGGCGTCTCGGCGTACCGCGTACCGTCTGAGTCCGTTATTCGCGTGGAACATACTCTGGAAGAACAACGTACGATCGACCTTGAGGTCGACGTGGGACCGATCGTATACCGATACTCCGGTAGGAAGCGCACGTGACGGTTCGTTTTCGACGACGATTTCGACAAACTGGAGTATCGGTCTGACCGCGAACTACGAGTTGCAGACCGCGCGCGGAATCCCGTTATTTGGCAGAACGATACGCTTGAAGGGCAATGTTAACATGAGTGCCGATGCGAGCTACGGCGGCGGGAAGTCGATCGTCCCGGGCGGTGGATACAACAACGTCGACCTGCTTCAGTCGCATACCCGTTCGTGGTCGTTCAAACCGCGCGCGTCGTATCGTTTCAGCCAGAATTTCACCGGTCAGGCTGATATGGAGATCGGCCAGCAAAAGGACATCAAACTCCACCGTACGACGCATATACGTGCAGTGAGCATCTCCGGTGAGCTTCGTTTCAACTGAGAGTGACGGTAACGTTGATGCGTAAGAGATATATGGCGTTTGCTTTTACTATCGGCCTGTTCGCGGTCGGTTGCCTGTCAGCGTCTGAGCGCGACGAACCGCGGGAGCTTTCTGCCGTGAACGGTGATCGCGCGTTCGAATATCTCGTGCGACAGACGGAGTTCGGCCCCCGTGCACCCGGAACACCGGGTCACGCGCAGGCTTTGCCATGGCTGATTGAGACGCTTGGCGCGCTTGCCGATACTGTCGAATTGATGCACTTCCAGCCGATAGACTCGCGCGGAATACGGTTGCCTGCGATGACGAATATCATCGGACGAATCGGTGTCGACCGTCCGACGCGATATCTCTTTTGCGCTCACTGGGACACGCGACCGCGCGCAGACCACGATCCCGATCCGACCCGTCGTGATGAGCCGATACTCGGTGCGAACGACGGCGCGTCGGGCGTCGCGGTGCTTCTCGAGCTCGCGCACATTCTCAACGATCACCCACCGGACGTAGGCATCGATATCGTGTTTTTCGATGGCGAGGATTGGGGCGAGGAAGGCGTCCTCGACGATTACTTCCTCGGGTCACGAGAGTATGCGCGGCAACGTTGGCACGATCCACCGGAGTTCGGCATACTCGTCGACATGGTCGGCGACAGCGACCTCCGAATTCCGAAAGAACGGATATCGCTGCAGGCGGCTCCGCACTTGGTGGAGCGTGTTTGGAGTACTGCCGCGCGTATCGGGGAGACCGCGTTCGTCCCCGCAGTCGGTCCAGCGGTGTGGGATGACCATGTACCGCTGATTGAGGAAGGGTGGTCGGTGATCGATATCATCGACTTCGATTACCCCTATTGGCATACGCACCAAGACACTCCGGAACACTGTTCCGCTGAGAGTCTCGCGTCGGTGACGCGCGTGCTGGTTGCACTCGTTTATGGCTACTGATACCGTTAAAAAAAGACGAAACCCGTTCATTTTCACCCGTCGGGAATATTCCGCGGTATTCATTCTTGCTCTGTCGCTCGTTATCGGGGTGGCGCTGATCGGGATTCGAGACCGTCCGAACGTGGAAGTTCTCCGTGCAGAAGCGCTGGAATCCAACGAGAAAATCATCGGAGCGATTCCTATCAACACCGCGGGAGTCGAGGAGCTTCAACTGCTTCCCGGTATTGGTGAAAGCCGAGCGCGAGCAATCGTCGCGGATCGTGAAGTGAACGGTCCGTATCCCGTCGTCGACTCATTGATGCGAATACGCGGCATCGGCCGGGGTATCGTTGAATCGATTCGTCCGTATGCTTCTGTCGAACCAGACTAACCGTCGTGGTTTTGTATGCGATTCACTGTCTTCTTCCACTTCTTGACCGGACTGATCGTTCTCGCGGCAGTCGCGTTACCATCGTTGACGCGACTTGAGCTTGCAGAACAGGAAGAAGAGTGTGAGCTACGGCGCGCAAAGGCCGCTGAGTCGTTTTCGGACGCGTGGGCGGACCGGGTATGTCCTCGTAATAACGCGCCATATCTTTATAGTTTGTCTGCTGATAGCACCGTAATCATACGGTGTCCCAATGGACATGGTGAAGAGCCACTACCGTTACATGTCTGGGTGCATCGGACACACCACTAAAGGCTCATCTCTATGCAACGAGCACTCTATCCCGGAACATTCGACCCGATTACGCTCGGGCATCTCGATATTATTGAACGCAGCTTGGGAATCTTCGACGAACTCGTCGTCTCGGTAGCTGATACTCGGCCCGGTAGCTTGTTTACCGCCGAAGAACGTGCCGACCTCGTCCGCGCATCGACAAAGCATCTTTCCCGCATTACCGTTTGCACATTTCGCGAGTTGCTGGTCGATCACTGGAAGCGCCTCGACAAACCGACGGTTATTCGTGGCTTGCGCGCTGTTCAGGACTTCGAAGCGGAGTTCGCGATGGCGCTGGCGAACCGCCGACTTGCCGATGATTTTGAGATTCTCTTTCTCATGCCGAGAAACGACTTCGTCTTCCTCAGCGCGACGACTGTTCGCGAAGTTGCGCGGTGGGGCGGAGACGTCAGTGGAATGGTAACCCCGGTTGTCGCGGAAGCGCTCTGCATGAAATTCCAACATGAAGGTCGTGATCGAGCACATTAGCACAGACTGATCGATAGAGAACGTCCATCGGCATCGCACGCGGAGGTACACGCTATGAGCGCAATTATCCAGAAAATCCACGAACGGGCCGCCGCGCGGAACGGAAAAATCCTTCTCTCCGAAGGTGTCGACGAGCGAACGCTTCGCGCGGCACGAATGCTGATTGATAGGAAAACGTGCGCGGTTACCGTGCTTGGACCAGTTGCAAAAATCGAAAAAACGGCACAAAGCGTCGGTCTGTCGCTGGATGGAATAGAGATAGTCGATCCCGCAACACATACCCGACGCGATGAATTCGCTGCCGAACTCCACCGATTGCGTGAAAAGAAAGGTCTGACGCGCGAGCAGGCTGATGAATTGGTCAAGGATGTATTGGTATGTGCAGCGCTTTCGGTACGCTTCGGCGAGGCCGACGGCACCGTCGGTGGTGCGATTCATGCGACCCGTGACGTTGTGCGCGCGGGACTCTGGTGCATCGGCGTTCAGAAGGGGATATCGGTCGTATCCGGTGCGTTTCTGATGGTGGTTCCGGATTACCTCGGTACGGGTAAAGAACAGGCATTGTACTTCGCTGACAGCGGTGTTGTGCCCGATCCGGACGCAGAGCAACTCGCATCGATCGCGATTGCGAGCGCGAAAACGTATAACGCCCTCACCGGGAATGAGCCACACGTTGCGATGCTTTCGTTCTCGACCAAGGGCTCCGCGTCGCATCCGGATGTCGACAAGGTCATCGAAGCGACCGATCGGGTACGTCAAGCCGAACCGTCGTTACTCGTTGATGGCGAACTTCAAGCCGATGCGGCGCTTATCGAGTCGGTTGGGAAGTCGAAGGCGCCGGGCAGTTCGGTTGCTGGCAGTGCGAATGTCCTCATTTTCCCGGATCTCGGTGCAGGGAATATCGCGTATAAACTCGTTCAGAGACTCGCAAAGGCGACGGCACTTGGACCGATTCTGCAGGGCTTGGCTAAGCCTGCGCACGATCTCTCGCGTGGTTGCAGCGCAGAGGATATCGTCGACATGGCGGCAATCGCGCTGTGTATGAAAGAAGATTGATTGAATATTCCGTCTTGCGTATTGAATATTGGGTTATGTCTATCGGTATGTAATGCAATGTGTCCTTATCACGTATGGGTGAGAGAGTTGACAAGATGACATTGGAAGGCGACGAACGGAGCATTCAGAAGAATATCGATTTCAATCGTCTGTACGAAGAGCTTATGGAAGAGCTGGATCAAGCACGGCGCGAGCGCGCTGAACTAATCAAGCTCATCAAAGCACTTCGCATGAATGTCGAAAATGAGCCGCAAACGGCGAAGATTCACCCTATTACGAAGGTGAACGAATCAAACGGCCTTCGTATCGGACTTTTTGTCGACGTACAGAACATCTTCTATAACGCGCGCAACTTCTACGGTCGCAAACTCGACTTCAAGAAACTGATCGATATCGCCGGTCAAGGCCGCGACTTGGTTACAGCAGTCGCATATCTCGTCTTCTCGCCTGATGTCGATCAGACCAACTTCATCACTATGCTCCAACAGAATGGCTATACCGTCCGCGAGAAGATGCCGTATCGCGCCGACGACACGCCCGCGCCCGACGATTCGCCAATACCGATGCATACCGATGTCCGGGAGAATCTCGACAATCTCGACCTTGCGGTTCTCGTAGGCGCCGACGGCGACACGCTCCCGCTGGTGCGTGAGATTCATGCAGCCGGACCGAAAGTCGAACTCTACGGATTCGCGCAGAATACAGACGAAGACCTCGTACAAGAAGTCGATGAATTCCGTGTGATTGATGAGAATCTGCTTCTCAACCAGGAATACGGGTCACGACAGCAGCATTCCGGTTCGTACCGGGGAACGCGAACAAGTTCAGTATCGGGGCAGCATGGCAATCGGGGGAACGCCAGAGCTGGATACTTGCAGCGTCCGGGTTCACGTAACGCTGATACTCGTGGGACGTGATGAGTAAACGTATCCAACGGTGACTGGTTTCTTTCCCCCACGTTTTCTGCTCCACGTATCGGGCGTTTATACGTCTTCGCACAACGTGACACCGATCACAGAAAAGATTGGGGAATATTCCCCAATCGGGGTGCCACACCAACCCAATAGCGTAATCCCGCACGCACACAAACTCGGTAATGCGTGTATTAACAGCATTTTCTGAATTGTTCACCTGTTTGGCATGAATATTGGACATGCTAAAACCAGAGAGAGGTCGATAATGAGCGTCGATGGTGCACGTATTGAGATGAAAAACGGCACGCTGACTGTGCCGGATGAACCGATCATTCCGTTTATCGAAGGCGACGGAACGGGACCGGATATCTGGCGCGCGTCCGTTCGTGTGTTCGATGCGGCAGTTGAGAAAGCGTATGGCGGCAAGCGTCGCATCGTCTGGAAGGAAGTCCTTGCTGGTGGTAAAGCATTTGATAAGACTGGCAATTGGCTCCCGGATGAAACCGTCGACGCGTTTCGCGATTATCTCGTCGGTATCAAAGGTCCGCTGACAACGCCGGTCGGAGGCGGGTTCCGCAGCCTAAACGTCACACTGCGGCAGGTTCTCGATCTCTACGTGTGCTTGCGTCCCGTTCGGTGGTATGCGGGCGTACCGAGTCCTGTAAAGCGGCCTGATCTCGTCGATATGGTGATCTTCCGCGAGAATACCGAGGATGTATACGCCGGACTCGAACTGGAGCAAGGAACCGAAGACGCGGCGAAGCTGATCGATTTCTGTGCGAAAGAGTTCGGTTGGAATATCCGACGCGACTCCGGAATTGGCGTCAAACCGATCAGCATCTCGGGGAGCGAGCGGCTTATTCGCGCGGCGATTGAGTACGCGATTCAGAACGACCGCAAGAGCGTTACGCTCGTGCATAAAGGTAATATCCAGAAGTTCACCGAGGGCGCGTTCCGGAAGTGGGGCTACGAGTTAGCGAAACGTGAATACGCCGATAAGGTCGTGAGCTGGGAAGAGTGCGACGGAAAGCCTGCGAAGGGGAAGATTCTGATCAAGGACGCAATCGCTGACATCTTCCTCCAGCAGATACTGACACGTCCGGCTGAATTCGACGTCGTCGCGACGATGAACTTGAACGGCGATTACTTCTCGGATGCGCTCGCGGCCCAGGTTGGTGGTATTGGTATCGCGCCGGGGGGAAACATCAACTATGTAACCGGCCACGCAATTTTTGAGGCGACCCACGGAACAGCGCCGAAATACGCGGATCAGGACAAGGTCAATCCCGGTAGTGTCATACTCTCCGGTGAGATGATGCTTCGGTACATGGGGTGGAAGGAAGCGGCCGACCTCATCGTTGGGGGACTTGAGAAGACTATCGCAGCGAAGACGGTAACGTACGATTTCGAACGGCTCATGGATGGTGCAAAGCTCCTCAAGACATCGGAGTTCGGCACCGCGATTATCAATAATATGGACTGAGGTGCCGCGCGGCGCGGGCCGACCAAGTAGGTGTGGTAGCGTTCGGAGTTGGTCGGCACCTCGGTTACAGAGAGGGGACAACCAGTGACGACGCACGCACAACTCGAAGCCAACAGCCTTGGTGCCGATGACAGCCTGCGCCATTATCTCGACGATATTCGATCGATTCCCATGTTGAGTCGTGAGGAGGAGATCGCGCTTGCGAAGCGTGCCCGCGCCGGCGACAACAGCGCTCGCGCGCAACTTGTGCAAGCGAACCTCCGTTTTGTGATCAGTATCGCGAAACGCTATCAACACCGGGGGATATCGCTCGTTGATCTCGTCGCGGAAGGCAACGTTGGCTTGGTGAAAGCCGTCGACCGCTTCGACGAGACGCTTGGCTACAAGTTCATCTCGTACGCCGTCTGGTGGATCAAGCAAGCAATCATCCAGGCGATTTCCCGGCAAGCGCGTCCGATGCGGTTGCCGTCTGCGCGGGCGAACCTGCTTTACCGCATCGAGAAGGCCAATGGGCGTCTCGAGCAGAAGCGCGGTGGCTCGGTCGACTGGCGTGATATTGCGGAAGAAGTGGCCACCTGCGAAGACGACGTCCAGGAGATGCTCCTCTTTCAGCCGCGCGTCAGCTCGCTCGATGGTAGCACGAGCTCAGAAGACGTGGCGCTGCTCGACATCGTGTTCAACGAAGATGCGAACGATCCGCATCGGGAGCTCGTCGAGAGCAGTCGCTGCGCTGAGATCAACTCAGCGTTGGAAGCGCTGACTGACCGCGAACGTATCATCATCGAACGATTTTTCGGGCTCGTTGGAGACCGTCAGACGCTGGAACAGATCGGGGCGGATTTCGGATTGACGCGTGAGCGGATTCGACAGATCAAAGACCGCGCACTGAGAAAACTCCGCCATTTCTCGAGAAGCAGCGCACTTCGAGAGTATCTCGTCGCGTAGATCCGGTAGTCGATCGTAGAATTCGGTCTCGGTTCCTCTGTGGAATCGAGGCCGTAACTTTGTACCTATGACGTACTTCCCAAGCAAACCTCACCACATCGAAGCGAAGATCGACACGTGGCGCCGAATCGCCGGTAACAGGCTTCGAATCGACAGCCTACCAACGTACAGCGGGCATCGGCTTCACGCGTTAACATTGACGGAGCCAACGGTTCCGCGCGCGCACAAACGAGCGCTGTACCTTTCGCAGCCCCACGCGCATGAGCCCGGTGCGACCGCGGGCATGGTCGATGTGATTGAACAGATCCTGACGGGACACAGGCTCGACGGAACGCCGACGGAGCTCGACTGCGAGAGCGTGCTACGAAAGTGCGTTCATACATTCAATCCAACTGGAAATCCACAGGGACGAAGCCGCGCACCAGTCGATGTGTGGACAGGCGCCACCCATTCGAACGCCGAGTTCTGGTGCTGGATGCGAGGCGAACATCCGGATAAACCCGGAGAGATGTGGGAGCGGTACGATCGGTACGATGACCGGACGCATAATGCACCGAATCGACCGGGAATCGTGTACGAGCAGATCGATGAAAACGTGTGGGTAGAACCGAATCGAGACCGTGCGTCGTCGTATTTCCGGCTGTTCGAGCGAATGGACGCGGATATCCGGTTCGACCTGTGGCTCGATCTCCATCAACAGGAATTTGTCAATTCGCCCTATCGGTCGGAGGTCATCCTGCCGGTACAGCAGACGATCGACACGCAATCACCTTCGATTCGCAACGAAATCTTCGAGTGGGGTAGAGAGATAGTCGAAGCGTGGGATTCAGTGGGGTTCGATCCGATGCCGGAGCCGCGTCCGTTACCGTACTCAGGACAACAGGCGGGGTACTTCGTACGGACTTGGGGCGACCTTCACCGCCGCATGCCGATCATCTTCACCGAGATCAAGAACAATGCACTGGACGCTCCCCCGGGTTTCCAGATTCGCGCGCAGGCAATCGCCATTGAAACGACCATCAAACGGATGATGCGGTAAGCCTCGTCGTTATGTCGTCTCGAGTCCGAGTTTCTGCAGATCGCGTTCGACCTGTTCTGGCGACGTGATGACGACTCCGTGGAAACCAAACTCGCGCGCCGCCTCGATGTTTTCCGCCAGATCGTCGATAAACACGCAATCCTCGGGAATCAGGTTGAAGCGTTCAGTCCCGTACTCGAAGATGCGGCGATCGGGCTTGATCGCGCCCGCTTCGTAGGAAAGGATCATCCCGTCGAGCAATCCTTCGAAGCGGTCGGCGTAACGCTCCATACACCAGGGGAGGTGGATTTCGTCGGTATTCGAGAGGAGATACTGGCGATAGCGTTTTTTCGTCCGGTGAGCGAGCTCGAACATTCCCTCGATCGGCCAGAAGATATCCGCCCAGAAACGCCGGAACTCATCTGCCGACATCCGGAGATCGTAATCGGTTTCGATGAACTTCTGCCACTCTGCAGCGCTCATCTCGCCACGGCAAAATGCGTTGTATCCGTCTTTGGTTCGTTGTTTCGCAACTTCCGCGGGGAGTTTCGACGACTCGGTGAGTCGCTGGTTGACTGGTCCAAAGTCGAAGTCTACGAGTGTTTTACCGAGATCAAAGAGAATCGTGGTGATCGCCATATACCCTGCCAAACCTAAAATCCGTCGTTGGGTTATTCCGATTCGAATAGTGAGCGCTGGTCGGCGCTGAGCTTTCGTCCGAAGTGCTTATACGCGATCGGCGTCACCAGTCGGCCGCGCGGTGTTCGTTGAAGAAGCCCCTCCTGCATGAGGAACGGTTCGTACACCTCTTCCACTGTATCGGGTTGTTCGTTCACTGCGGCAGCGATCGTATTGATGCCGACCGGCCCGCCTCCGAACTTGTCGATAATCGTCGTCAGGATGCGTTTATCCATCTCGTCGAGGCCAAGTTCATCGACATCCATCAATCGAAGCGTCCGTTGCGCGACATCGCGGGTAATCGTTCCGTCTCCACGAACCTGCGCGAAGTCACGTGCACGGCGAAGCAGTCGATTTGCCACACGGGGTGTTCCGCGGGAGCGTCGCGCGAGCTCATGCGCACCTTCTTCGTCAACCTTTGTACCAAGTATTGTGGCCGACCGTCGAACAATCGAAGTGAGATTGTCGACGGTGTAGTAATTCAACCGCTCGACGATGCTGAATCGATCGCGCATGGGCGACGTGAGCAGACCTGTGCGAGTCGTCGCGCCGATCAACGTAAAGTGCTCCAACTCGACACGAACGGACGACGTACCGGGTCCTTGTCCGATGATGATATCGATGACGTAATCTTCCATCGCCGAGTAGAGGTACTCCTCGACCACACGGTTGATTCGGTGGATCTCATCGATAAACAGCACGTCACCGTTTTCGAGTTTCGTCAGCAGGCCCGCGAGATCGCCCGGGCGTTCGAGAATCGGGCCACTCGTCACCTTGATGTTGACGCCAAGCTCGTTCGCAATGACGTGTGCGAGCGTCGTTTTCCCGAGGCCGGGTGGCCCGTGGAACAGCACGTGGTCAAGAGCTTCGTGCCGGTTTCGCGCAGCAGATATGAAAAGACTCAGCCGTTCTTTCAGCTTATCCTGCCCGACGAATTCGTCGAGCGATGTTGGACGTAGCGTGAGATCGAGCGCGCGATCTTCATCGAGTCGATCGGGCGAAACTGACCTGATGGGGTCATCGAATTGCGGCACGAACCTTCTCCGTTGATAGTAAGATAGTATTACGAAGGTAGCCCTTCGGGCCGATATCAACAAAGGGCGTGTGCATTGTATCGCGACGAGTGCGCCCGTACTCTCTGGGCAGTAACGTTATCCAATCGATCGACTCACGATATAGGCGCTCTGTATTACCGTCATTTGGTGCGTTTCAATCGCGTATTCGGGAAACGGAGAAATCGATGAAAAGCGAAGACAGACTCGCGTGGTGGCGCGACGCTCGCTTCGGCATGTTCATCCACTGGGGCGTGTATGCGATTCCCGGTCGAGGCGAATGGGTGTACTACCAGGAACACTGGGGGCAGAAAGAATACGCGCGGCTCGCAGATCGCTTCAATCCGCAGCGATATAACGCGCGTGAGTGGGTTCGGGTAGCGCAGGATGCCGGTGTGCGCTACATGGTTATTACGACGCGACATCACGACGGATTTTGCCTGTACGATAGTAAGGTGTCAGAGTTTACCGCGCCGAAGACCGCAGCTGGTCGAGACCTTATTGCTGAGTTTGCTGATGCGTGTCACGACATGGGCATGCGGCTCGGATTCTATTACTCACTGGAAGACTGGCGATTCCCTGAGCAGCTTCCGCACCTTCCGATTCGCGAAGACAAGAAGGTGTACGAACCGATGGTCGAACAGGCGCACGCGCAGGTTCGTGAGCTCATGACGAACTACGGAAAGGTCGATATTCTCTGGTACGACGGCGGTTTCCCGCCGGGGGTCTGGCGCGCTGAGGAGTTGAACGCGATGGCGCGCCAACTGCAGCCGGAAATCATCATAAACAACCGATCGGGTCCGGATGAAGACTACGGTACACCCGAAAACAACATCCGACCGATGGAACGTCCGTGGGAAGCCTGTTACACGATGAACGACTCGTGGGGATACGCAACGTGGGATCGGAACTATAAGTCCACGACACAGATTCTACATCTCCTTTCGACGTGTGTCGCGAACAATGGGAACCTTCTCATGAACGTCGGACCCGATCCGGATGGAGTATTCCCCGCAGATGCCGTGCAGCGATTCACGGAGATCGGCGAGTGGATGCGCAGACACGGAGCTGCGATCTACGGCGCCGGGCGTTCGGCATTCTGCGCACGCGCACTCGGTCACGCAGTCGATGCGGGGAATCGGACGTACATCCATGTGTGGCGGTGGCCGGGCGAAACGGTGCCTCTTGGATGGATCGGTTCAAAAATCCTGCGCGCACGGGTTCATCCAGACGGACCCGAAGCAATAGTTGAACAGACTGGAGACCGCGTGGTCTTGCGCGGACTACCGCAATACCCACCCGATCCGTGCATGTCGATTATCGAGCTTGAGTTCGACGGAAAGCCGGTACCCTCGGAGCCAGCCTACTCGTAAGACACCAAAGACGCAAGCCGTCGCAATCGTCGAAAGGGGATTCTCACCAAGGCGATTGCGACGGTAATCTTTTTAATCGATTGTTTCGACAGAAACGGCGGTGGAATGCCACTGTATATCCGAATGGAGGCCGACATATGAGCCAGTCCGACCAACATCGGCACATTAACGATCCCGTGCGTCCGATTCGCCCGAGTGAACACCCGGGTGCGGACGGTCTGATGGCTGCGTTCGCCAATATGAGCTTTCAAGCGCGAAATCTCGGACAGGCGGCCGAATTACTTACGACGATGGCGCGTGAGGAGGGGCTCTTCAAAGTGCTCACGCTCGCCGGTGCGCTCATCCCTGCGGGGATGTCGCGAACCATACGAGAGATGATCGAGCATCGGATGATCGATGTAATCATCAGTACGGGCGCGAATATGTCGCATGACCTCGTTGAAGGATTCGGATTCCATCACTTCCGCAACACCGACCTCGAGACCGATCTCGAGCTTCGTGAGGCGTATATCAACCGTATATATGACACGTATCTCGCAGAAGACGCCTTCGCGGGCACTGAAGAAAAGCTTTTACCACACCTCAAGGGCTACAACGGCATTACCTCGGCGGATCTGACGCGGTATCTCGGCGGAATCGTTGAACGACCGTGCGTTTTGAAAACGGCAGCGGAATACGATGTGCCGATCTTTATTCCCGCGCTGAGTGACAGCGAGCTCGGTATCGCGTTGAACCGGTACAATCACCTCAATCGTGGCGGACATCAGGTGCGGTGGGACGGTCTTGCGGACAACGAATCATTCGCGGACATGATGAAGCATACAGATACGCAAGGAATCGTCATCTGCGGCGGAGGGGTCCCAAGAAACTGGGCACAGCAGGTTACACCGCTGCTTGAGTACTTGAATCTGGGTGCTGGTGAAGAATTCGAACGATCACTTCCGGGATACAAATACGGCATTCAAATTACGACCGATGTGCCGGATTATGGTGGCATGTCGGGTTGCACGTTCAGCGAGTCGATTTCGTGGGGTAAATACGACGTAAACGCACGCTACGTCCGAGTTAGTTGCGATACGACGATTGCGCTGCCGCTTATCGTTGCGGCGGCTATCGAGCGGACTGCTAAGTAGGATTTCGGAGGCCTCACAGGTGTCGACGGATTGGGTCGTAATCGCAAATCCGGTAGCGGGAAAAGGTCGACGTATGCGGGGCCTCGGCGCAGCGGTTGACACTCTGAAGCGACACGGAATCGGCGTCGAAGTCGTCTGGACGCGAGCTCCGGGTGACGGTCGAGCATGTGCCTACGAAGCTGCTGAGCGCGGACATACGCGTATCGCCATCGCCGGCGGCGACGGAACTGCGAATGAAGTACTCAACGGCTTGGCAGACACCGGCCGTTTATCGGATTACACGATAACGACCTTGCCGTTCGGAACAGCCAATTCGTTCCTCCGCGATTTCGCAATGAACGATCCAAACGAAGCGGTCAATCGTATTATACGTGGTGATGCGCGACCGTGCGACTTGCTTCGATGTACAATTCAACGTGATGGCGCTCCGACCGAACACTGGGTACTCAACAACATCATCGTAGGATTCGGTGCGGATGTCGGCGCGCTGATGAATCGCCGCCTCAAGCCACTCGGACATCGCGGTTATTCGATCGGTGTGTTTACCGAAGTCATTCGCCTGAATCCGCCAACGCTCAGCGTAACGGTTGACGATACTCTGCACGAACGACGAATGACGATGCTGAACATCGCAAATTCGCAGTATACCGGTGGCACGATGCATATCAGTCCGGGCGCGCTGGTAGACGATGGCTTTCTCGACGTTCTCCTCATTGACAAACTCACGCGGTTGGAACTGCTTCGCCAGTTTCCACTCATCTTTTCCGGCCGACACGTCAACCGTCCGAAAATCGCCTTGACGCAAGCAACTCGCTGCACCGTCAACGCGGGGCGACCGATGCCGTTGCTCATTGACGGCGAAGTGGTGGGCACGACGCCGCTGAGCGTTCAAGTCGTCCCGAACGCGCTTCGTTTCGTGAGGTAAGGCGTGCTTCGGCGCATAGGTATTACGTTTCGATCAGCATTCCTCTGGGCGGGCGGATGGATCGTGTTTCTGCTCGGCGCCGTTATTGTCGTCCCGGCCACGTTTTTCCTGAGTGGTCCCAGACTCTATAGGATGATACAACCGTGGTGTCGGCTACTCCTTCGCGCTGTAGGGATTCGAGTCGAGCTTGCGGGTGAATTCCCCGAACTTTCCGGCAAACCAACCATCTTGATCGTTCCGCATGTGAGTGTTTTTGATCCCGTCGTTATTGGCGCCGTGATGCCATATCACGTACCCGGCGTGGAACTGGACACGCATTTCTCGTGGCCATTGTACGGACGTATCATCCGTGCACTTCGGCATTTCCCACTCAGCCATTCGACTCCGTTGAAGTCGCGCGAAACGCTGAGAGCGGCCGAGGATCATCTACAAGCGGGCGGTTCTCTCGTAGTGTTTCCGGAGGGTCGGCGTACGAGGTCTGGTCAACGTGGCGAGTTCGGACTGTGGACATTTCGCCTCGCCGCCACAGCGGAAGCGACGGTATATCCGATACGCTTTGAAGGCGCGTATGAACGCCATCGCACCGAAGGGTTCGACATTATTCCGGGCGTGTGGCGCGTACGCATCCTCGAACCACAACGCGCGATGGGAAGCGACCGGACCGCGGCAATAGCTTTACGAGATTCCGTAGCACGATCAATTGACACCCCTTGATAAAATATTTTCCTCTTGAGCTTGACAACGCCAACGGGTGTAGTATATTCACTGTGTCGCGATACCCATTGATAGTAATCGAAGGATACCGTTACTGATTTGAAAACCGCGAATACACGAAGGTTGCGCGGATTCGCGTCTCGTTGCGACGAGCATCGCGGGGTGCTGCACGTCGAAGGTGCCGGTTTTGGAGAAAGCATACGTGGATCCGAACAGGCAGCGGATAAAATCCAATGCGTTGGGCGAGCTCTACCTCGAAGATGGTTCTGGGCGACGAACGCGCCTGTACCGCTTTCGCGAAGCGCTCGACCGTGCAACCGTAACCGCGGCGACGTATTACACGTGGGTCAAACGCGGTGTCGTGCCTGACGCGCGACTTCGTGATCGTGGTAAGTGGCGAGTGTTTACAGAATCGGAGTTACGGCGCCTGATCGTCACGGCTCGGCAAGAGGGGCATCACACCGGCCCGGTTGCGTCGTGGGAAGAGGCGCTTTCGGAGTCACAGGATTCCGAATGGAGGGAGTAATGCGCGTGAAAAGGATATTTACCAGCCGATGGACTGCGGCTCTCGTAGCGACATTCGCGTTCAGCGCGGTGTTCGGCTGCGAGACTCGTATTACTACGTCGGACACGCAGCGTTTCAATCCATATAGCGCACCCGATCTGGAAGTACTCGTTCTGGATATGAACGATGCCGTGGTGCCGGGCGCAACTGTATCGCTTTACGAACGAGCGGGTAACGGAGCTCAGCGCGTCGCAAAAGGCGAAACAGACGCGAACGGAATTGTTACATTCATCGATCCGGCAGAGGGACAATACCTCCTTTACGCTCGGAAAGAGGGCTATATCGGCACCTCCGCGTTTGCGCAGGTTCAGCGCACAGGCGTAGTTGTCGGCACACTGCGTATGCGGCCGATCACGAGCCTTGCAGATGCGAGCGTCGGTGTAATCGATCAGAGCGGCGGAACGGTAACCACGGTAGCAGTACCGACGCTTCCTCAGTCCGCGATCACCTTCGACGGGAGCTCGTTTACTGGTTCGACAACGGTTACCATCGCGACTGTAGCGAACAACCAGATTCCGTCACCACCGCCGGGACAGATCGCTCTCGGTGCGATCGTTATCGAGTCAACAAACCCGCTTTCCGGCTCGGCAACCGTTG
This sequence comes from uncultured bacterium, assembly GCA_964635955.1. Classification (GTDB taxonomy): domain Bacteria; phylum Latescibacterota; class MWCZ01; order MWCZ01; family MWCZ01; genus CAZWQW01. The sequence continues at coordinate 39,087 of CAZWQW010000013.1, forward strand.
CTGTCGGATTGCCCTTTGATCTTCCCGCGGGCACGTCGATTCCGCTATTCGCCTACAACGATATAACGGGTGAATGGACGCAGGTTGCGGTCGGTTCCGTCGATCCAGTCACTGGCCAGGTAACCGCGCAGATCGACGATATGGCGTTAGTGAGCGCGCTGGCGGGATTCGTTCCGCAGCGGGTGTCCGCAACGATATCAACACCCGTGGGACCGCCGCGTACACTTGGCCCGGGCGACCCCGTAGAGATAAAGCTCGTATACACGCCGACACTCGTGTTCCCAGAGGGGTCAAACTATACTGCGAAGACGCAGGAGTGGCTCAAAGGCGTCATGGGAAGCATCATCGGTCAGGAATTCGGGCGCGAAGTGACCCTCACCGTGAAGCGTGATCCGTCAACGATTCAAACATACTGGGTATATGATAACATCGACGACTACATCATTTCGATCAACGTTGGCGGCAGCAAGCCGGCTGCTGTAGCGAAAGTCGCAGCGGCGTATCAATTCCAGAGTCGCTCCATGACTCGGAGTCAGGAACTGCGTGCCGTCGAGCATAACTCAGGAACGGGCGGCGGTTCGTAATCAACTAACATACATGCGGTTTTCGAGGGCGTGTGGTCTCATTGACCGGCGCCCTCGTTTCTTTGTATCACTCTTCCATGCGACCACCAGAGACAATTCATTCGGGAACCCGCTACGAAATCGGCACGGCACAAGGCCGACGTATCCGCTCGCTCCGACTACCTCCGCTACACGGTATTGACCACTCTTTTGGCGCTGAATGTAAACGATGCGTCGAACGGTGGCATCCACAGATGATCGATGAATACAAGGGGATGCTTTGTGCGAGTGGCCTTCCGGAAGACGAATTCGAGAGTTACTACTTCGGGAGGACCGCGCCGTATGCGGGCGGCTGCACGAATATCGCGGTAACCGGCGACGCTACAGATAACGGTACGACACTCGTAGGGCGCAACTACGATTGGGCATATGTCGATAAACAGTGGTGCGAAGCACGACTCATTACGCCGACAGACGAGCCTCGGCGAATTGGGTACACGCACCATTGGGGTGGCCTCTGTGACGCGATGAACGAATACGGGGTCACGATCTGTATCGCCTCACTTCCGGCAGTAGGTAACGTAGCGCCGGGTCTTCAATGGCATATCGTCGTCGATCTCGTCATGACCCGGAGCACGAATGTCGCTGAAGCCGTTGACATTCTCGCGGCGATACCACATGTCCGTTCGTTGAGTTATCTCGTCGTCGATGCGAGAAACGCTCGGTTGGTTGAAGCGGCACCTAATCGTGTGACCGTCCATGCTCCGGAACGTGGGATTCTCGTCGGTACGAACCACCGCGTCGGCAACGATTCGATACATGATCCACGTTACGAGGCATCGCGTAGACGTCGTGAACGCGCGTTGGGGTTACTTAACGAACGAGTCGGTCAAATAGGCCGCGAAGATATCGCGCGTGTATTGGCGGACCATATGGGTGGTATCTGCGCGGGAGAGTACGACGTTATCCGACGACGTCACGTTGAAGACGGGGGATCGGGTACAATCTGGTCGCTGCTTGCGTCACCGGCAGATCGATGTTTTGAGATTGCGACCGGGCATCCATGTTCCACACCGTTCGACGACCTTCAGTGGAGATAGGACCGATTGCCTACCGTTAAGGCGTGGTAGAGGCACCTCGATTTTTGATGCTCTGGTCCCAATACCCCATCCATGTATCGCGATGCGCGCCGACAACTTCCCAATCAACGGGCAGCTCGGTGTATTCCAGTTCGCGGAGCCATTCTGGTAGGCCTGCCGGTTCGATGTCCATACGCGTCGGGACGCGGTAATAGTCCTCCGCTTGATGAGTAAGCGCTTCCTTCGACGTAACGAACTCGTAGAATCGTGTTGCGAGTTCATCACGTTTCGTCCCACGGACGACGGCGATTCCCTCGTTGAGAACAACCGCACCGCTTTTGGGGACCTTATAGGATATCGGCACGTTCTGTTCTCGTCGCTGTAGGAGGATGTCGGTAAGATCCCACAGCGTCACTGTTCCTTCGCGGCGTGCAATCATGAGCATAAGTGCCGCCGGAGACGCTGCGTAGGCTTTGGTATTCGCGTCGAGTTTGCGAAGCCAGTCGTACCCGCCTTCCGGCGACCCGGTCTCGGCGAAATCGCGGTAGATCATTGCTGAAAAGACACTTTTCATTGTTCCGGATTCCATCGGCGAACGGATGATGACGTTCCCACGCCAACGTTCGTCGAGGATATCGTCCCAGTCTGATGGTGCGGTTGTAGCGTCGAGTACCTCGTCATTATAGCCGATTACCTTGATCGTTTGGAACGTACCGTACCACGCATTGTTCGCACTATGCGAACCCGGACGAGCGTATTCAGTCCAAGTGGGAGTGTATGGCGCGATCAGTCCTTCTCGTTCGGCTTGCTCGAACAGCACGGAGGGACCACCCCACCATATGTCCGCCTGCGGATTTTCCCGTTCGGACCGAATCCGCTCGAGAACGACTTCGGCACCCATCGGGAACCAGCGAACATCGACGTCGGGGTATGCTTCTTCGAAGAGTTTTTCGTAGGCACCGAGCATTTCGCGCCCGTGCGGAGAGTAGACAACGAGGGGTGTACGGTTGTCTCCGCACGCTGAAAGCGTCAAAAGCAAAATCAACGTTACGGATACCGTTCGAAGCCCGGAAAACTGCACGTTGGAGCCTCTCCTCAAGAGTTTGTCAAAGTCGGCGCTTGGTTGACCTTTCGCGCCTGCGCCGGTATCTTTTTTGTTCTTCCCATTCGCGGGGTTGATGAAAGACAGTAGGGTGTTACGCAGGTGCGCACAAGGGTGCGCGACGGCGTTTTCGCGGCGGGCGATTCGATGATTGGGGTGGAACAGTGGTGTTTGCTGGTTCTGCTCGCGGGACTCGTCGCGCAAGATACGACAGCCGGCCCGCAGATTCGTTTTTGCGAACCGATTGTCGCCGGCCCAATCGCCGGATGGATTGTTGGTGATGTATCCATTGGCGTGCTGTTTGGAATCGCTGCACAGCTTATCTGGAGTGGCACGATGCCCGCCGGTATGGCGGCATTCTTCGACGCGAACGTAGGCATCGTCGTTGCCGTCGCGATCGGCACACTGGTAGGCGGAAGCGCTGCTGCGTTCCTCTGGATGGTACCGGTTGGCTACCTCGGAAGCGCACTCACCGTTGTCGAGCGAAGAGCAAACGGGCGAATCGTCGATAGCGTGAGCTCCGACGACTCACCGGGAATGATCGGTGTTCGCCACATGAGCGGTTGGGTCATCTCGGGAGCGAGAGGTGCTGTGACGGCACTGGTCGGGCTTTCTATAGGCGTATTCGTCATACCATCGATAACAACGGTAATCGACGCGACGGTTTCGCCGATTGTCCTCTGGGCGGCGATCTTCGGTACCGGCGGTGGAATCGCGCTCGGTGTCACGTGGCGGTACGGCCGCGGTCGTGCGGCTGTCGTGGGTGCGTTAGCGACCGCTGCAGCGCTTCTCGTCGGACGGTATCTGTCATGACCGATACCGGACCGGAGGGAAGGCTAAGCGAACGAGCGACTATTCCGACTGG
>CAZWQW010000013.1:42795-46844 GCA_964635955.1 uncultured bacterium
CGCGGTCGAAAGTCGGCTGCGTTTGCTTTAGCAGTGGGCTTAGCGTGGGTAGGTGTGGTATCGATTGGTGTCGAAGTACTCTCCCGATTCGGTTGATACTTTTGGAGCTGACGTGACGGGGAAAGACGAAGTGTATGAAGCGGACGTCGTGGTGACGAATCCGCAGGGTATCCATTTGCGTGTTGCTGCAATCCTCGTACGTGCGGCTGCAAAGTTCCCGAATGCCGATTTCGTAATCAAGAAGGACGATTACGAAGTCAACGGGAAAAGTATCATGGGGGTTCTGACGCTCGTCGCAGAGCAGGGCACGCCACTCAAGCTTAGAGCTCGCGGTCCTCAGGGAAACGATTTAATCAACACGATGATTGAACTCTTCGAAGCGGGATTTGACGAGGAACTGGCGTGAAAGGTCCGAGGAGTTCCTCGCTGCCGGGTATCAGTGACGAAAGCCTCCTTTCGTTCTCGACCTGGCTCGAGAACAACAAATCTCTCGGTATAGACCCGCAGGAACACTATCGCAGCGTCCTGCACGGCATCGCCGGTTCACCCGGCGTTGCCATTGGCCCCGTTTATCTCCACACAAACTCCGATATCTGGGTGGCAGCGCGTCCCATTGACGAGGCTGACGTCGATCGGGAGATCATACGATTCCGCGCGGCCGTAGACGCCGTGATCAAGGAGCGTGAGGATCTCATTCAACGAACCCGCGAAACACTCGGGCACGGGCAAGCGCAAATCTTCGAATCGCACGTGATGCTTCTTCAGGACGACGAGCTAATCGGGAAGACGATTCGGCGAATCCGAAACGAACGTCGGAACGCAGATTACTGCTTTTACATCGCGTTGCAGGAAGCGATCGACATCATCGACCGGTTCGCCACAGATCAATACTTCAAAGAGCGCGCGTCGGATCTCGAAGACGTTCGTGCGTCGGTTCTTCATCAGCTATCAGGAGATGATCCCGACGACCCGGAACGCGACCTCGCTTCGGAAGCTGTTGTCGTAGCGCATGGACTGACACCGTCGGATACCGCTCGGATGCCATCGGACAAGGTTATCGGATTCGTAACGGACACTGGCGGTCCGACCAGTCACGCGTCGATCCTTGCTCGATCGATGGGGATACCCGCGATTGTCGGTTGCGCGCGGGCATCGACGACAATCCCTCCCGGAGCGACGGTCATCGTCGATGGTTATTCTGGTCATATCTATATCGACCCCGACGAGATCCTCCAAGAACAGGTACATCGCTGGAAAGAGCGCCTTGCCGAGCGTGCGCGGATACTCGAAGATCTCGCTACGGAGCCGGCGGAAACGGTAGATGGTCACCGTGTGAGTCTCGAACTCAATATCGAGTTGCCCGACGAAATCGCTCGGATGTCGAGGTTCGCGGCGGACGGCGTGGGACTGTTTCGAACCGAGTTTCTCTTCCTCGCGCGGAGTGACTGGCCGGAAGAGAATGAGCAGTACGAGGTCTACGCACGACTGGCGGAAGCTTTCGTTGGTCGACCTGTTACTATACGGACAATGGATGTTGGTGGCGACAAACTTGCGCGTCGTCTCCGTGTAGAGCCGGAAAATAACCCGTTCCTTGGATGGCGTGCGATTCGGATATCGCTTGCGCAGCCGGAGGTATTCCGCACACAGATTCGCGCGATTTTGAGAGCTTCCGCACACGGCGATGTTCGTCTGATGTTTCCTCTCGTCACCAGTGTAGAGGAGCTACGACAGGCGCGTGAGCACGTTGAACAGGCGAAGACCGAACTCGATGAGCGAAACGAAGCATACAATCCAGACATGCCGGTTGGGATTATGGTCGAGACTCCTGCGTCGGTAATGATTGCAGATGAACTCGCGCAAGATTCGGATTTCTTCAGTATCGGAACAAACGATCTCGTGCAATACACACTTGCAGTCGATCGGAACAACGAGCACGTTGCAGCGCTGTTTGACACCTCACATCCGGCGATTCTCCGGCTGATCAATAGAACGGTAATTGCGGGGCACCGCGCAGGTATCAGCGTGTTCGTCTGCGGCGAAATGGCACATGAACCGGTAGCCGCGATGCTCCTTGTTGGCCTTGGTATCGACGGCTTAAGCATGGCACCGGGAGGCATTCCCGAATTGAAGCAGCTTATTCGACAATTCTCTCTCGCAGATGCGCAACAGGTTGCGCGCGAGGCATTGGAGCAGACCACCGGAGAAGACGTACGGAATCTGGTCCGACACGCGTTCTCCGAACGAGGTATACTCACTCCGTAATCGTCGTTTTACTTACGAGGAGACTTATGGCAAGCTCGTTCTTGTTTTCGTCAGAATCGGTAGCCGAAGGACATCCTGACAAGGTCGCCGATCAGATATCCGACGCTGTACTCGACGCAATGCTCAAGGATGACCCGAAGAGCCGCGTTGCGTGCGAAACGTTGGTCACCACAGGCATGGCACTCGTCGCCGGTGAAGTGACTACACAGACGTACGTCGACATTCCGGAACTCGTACGGAACACCATTCGCGACATCGGTTATACGCACGCAACGATGGGTTTCGATGCCGACACATGCGCGGTAATTACCACCCTCGACAAGCAGTCTCCCGATATCGCGATGGGGGTCGATGAGAAAGAAGACCATGAACAGGGTGCCGGCGATCAAGGAATGATGTTTGGTTTCGCCACTGACGAAACACCGGAACTCATGCCAATGCCGATCATGGTCGCGCATCGCCTCGTTCGCCGCCTCGCTGAGGTGCGGAAAGACGGCACGTTGCCGTATCTTCGCCCCGATGGCAAGGCACAGGTGAGTGTCCGGTACGAAGACGACAAACCTGTACGCGTCGAAACCGTGGTTGTATCGACGCAGCATGACGAGACTGTGTCGCAGGCGCAGATTCGCGAAGATATCGTCGCGCACGTCGTCAAACCGGTTATCGACGACAGATTCCTCGCGAAAGAGACTCGCTACCACGTCAACCCGACAGGTCGATTCGTCATCGGCGGACCGCAGGGCGACTGCGGATTGACCGGTCGCAAGATCATCGTAGATACGTACGGTGGTTTCGCTCGGCACGGAGGCGGAGCGTTCAGTGGTAAGGATCCGAGTAAGGTCGATCGGAGCGCTGCGTACGCCACACGCTGGGCTGCGAAGAACATCGTCGCGGCAGGGCTCGCAAAACGGTGCGAGATTCAAGTTGCATACGCGATCGGTGTTTCGGAACCCGTATCGATCATGGTGGATACGTTTGGCACGAATCAGGTCGACGAAGCAAAGATCGAAAAGGCCGTTCGCGAAGTCTTCCCGCTGACCCCAAAATGGATCGTCACGACGCTTGATTTGCTTCGCCCAATCTACGGTGTCACGGCGTCGGGTGGACATTTTGGTCGTCCCGAATTCCCGTGGGAACAGACCAATCGCATCGCTGAGCTCAAAGCCGCCGTCGGCTGGTAAGTAACGTTTTCGCTGGAGGTGCCGGATGAAATCGGATGTTGTTCTCGGCATCGATCTTGGCACCTCCAGCGTCCGCGCGACACTCGTCAATCCCGACGGGCGTCCGATCGCAACCTCAGCACGCGAATACCCCGTAGATTCTCCGCATCCCGGATGGTCCGAACAGCATCCTCATACCTGGTGGCGAGCGACCTGCGATGTAGTTGCATCGGCTCTTACGGACGCCGCTCAGCCAAACGTGTGTGCGATCAGCTTCTCGGGACAGATGCACGGCACCGTACTCTGCGACACTAACGGCGAACCGGTGCGTCCCGCAATCATCTGGTCCGACCAACGATCATCGCGAGAGGTCGATGCGTTTCGCGCCGAATTCGGTATCGACCGACTTGCTGAGCTGACGGCAAATCCCCTCGCCACTGGTTTTCAACTTGCGACTTTGCTGTGGTTGCGAGGAAATAAACCGGAATCGCTCGACGCGGCCCGGTACGTTTTTCTTCCGAAGGACTGGCTTCGCTTTCGTATGACCGGGGTCGCAGCAACAGATCCATCGGACGCGTGCAGCACGCTCATGTTCGACACGGCGAACCGTGCGTGGTCAGACGAAGT
>CAZWQW010000013.1:46944-48030 GCA_964635955.1 uncultured bacterium
CATTTTGCCACGTGCCAAGCGATCGCTGGTACGCCATGGCGGCGATACTCTCGGCGGGGCTCTCGCTCCGATGGTTGCGCGGTTGTTTGTTTGGCGAACATGCGCCATCGTACGCGGAGCTTTCTCATATGGCCGAGTCGGTTTCGACCGGAGCCGAAGGACTTTTCTTCCTGCCGTATCTCACGGGAGAGCGAACGCCGCACCTCGATGCGAACGCATGCGGTGTGTTTTTCGGCCTGACGCCGCGCCATACTCGCGCGCATCTTGTTCGCGCGGTAATGGAAGGTGTCGTATTCGCGCTCGATGAAGGACTCGACGTGCTGCGCAACCTCGGTGTCGCACCGAGCCTGATTATCGCGACGGGTGGTGGTGCCCGGAGTGATCTCTGGCGGCAGATGCAAGCGGATGTCTTCGGTGTTCCTGTCAAACGTGCGCCGTTTGATGAGGCCGCTGCGTACGGTGCGGCAATCATCGCGGGTATTGGCATCGGATGGTGGTCGCGACGAGACGATGTTCCGACACTCCGCGACGCCGCTTCGCATATTCTCCCGCCCGATGGGACACGACGCGAACGCTACGCGGAACTCAAGGCACTCTATCGTCGAATCTACCCGAATCTGCGAGAACTTATGGCCGACCGCGCAGGAGTCACGAGGAGCCAATAAACGGTACATCCAGTTGCGTTCGCGTACGCAGACGGCTACCTTCGAGTCTCGCATATCATCGTATTCCCACTGGACGATACAGGAGGCGAAACATGGGCAGGCTCAAGGTTGGTGTAATGATCGAGTCGTTCCGACTCGGTGTGCGGGGCGGAATCGCGAAAGCTGCCGAGCTTGGCGCGGATGGGTTTCAGGTCTACGTCACAAACGGCGAAATGTACCCGGACAACCTCTCGCAATCCGGTCGACGTGACTTTCTCCATTTCGTGAACAGCCACGGGCTGGTAATCAGTGCGTTGTGCGGTGACTTCGGGAAGCCATACGATCGTGAGGAAGGGCTCGACGAGCTCATCGGCAAGACGAAGAAGGTCATCGATCTCGCCGTCGATCTCAAAACACCGATCATCACGACACATATCGGCGT
>CAZWQW010000013.1:48130-49439 GCA_964635955.1 uncultured bacterium
TGATGGTTCCGCCTGACGATCTTGACGCCGTGAAGGATTACGCGGGTCACCTGTATTCGATTCAACTCACCGAGCGTCAGATCTGCGACTTCGAACTGCTTGCGACCGGTGCGTTTTCGCCGCTCGACCGTTTTATGGGCGAAAGCGATCACCAGAGCGTGCTCGATGACATGCGGTTGACGAACGGGCATCTTTTCCCGATCCCCGTAGTGCTCTCGATCGATCCGGCGGCGCATCCGGACGTAAAAATCGGGGTTGATGTCGCATTGCGCGATACGAAGAACAATCTGCTCGCCGTGATGAATGTCGAGGAGATGTACGAGTGGGACCGGGACGAGGTCGCAGAGAAAGTCTTCGGCACACTCGACCAGAAACATCCGCTTGTCGCCGAGATGCGGCGCTGGGGTTCCGTGAACATCTCGGGCAAGATTCGCGCGTTACAGCTTCCCATTCACTACGATTTCCGCGACATGCGCCTGACGCCCGCACAGACTCGCGAACAACTCGAGTCATTCGGTCACAAAAACGTCGTTGCGTTCCAGACTCGGAATCCGCTCCACCGCGTGCATGAAGAACTGACGAAGCGCGCTGCGGCGGAAGTCGATGGCGTCCTATTGCTGCATCCGGTCGTTGGCATGACTAAGCCGGGCGATGTGGACCACTTCACCCGCGTCCGCACGTACAAGGCATTGGCGGACAAGTATTATGATCCGGATCGAATCCAACTCTCGCTGCTCCCGCTTGCGATGCGCCTTGCCGGACCGCGCGAAGCGATTTGGCACATGATCATCCGGCGTAACTACGGCGCGAACCACTTCATCGTCGGACGGGATCACGCGGGTCCGGGTAACGATTCGAACGGTACGCCTTTCTACGGCCCATATGACGCGCAGGAACTTGCGGAGAAGCATGCCGCAGAGCTCGGCATGAAGGTCGTCCCGTTCAAGATGTTCGTCTACATGCCTGACGAGCAGCGGTACGAGGAGATATCGAAGGTGCCGGAAGGCGCGCGCACAGCGTCGATCTCCGGCACACAGGTGCGTGACGAGTACCTCAACAACGGTCGGCCATTGCCAGAGTGGTTCACGCGGCCGGAAGTCGCCGAAGTACTCGCCGAAGCGTATCCACCACGGAGTCGGCAAGGCGTGTGTATTTGGTTCACCGGCCTCAGCGGCGCGGGTAAGTCGACTGTCGCAGAGATTCTCGCGATCCACCTCCTCGAGTGCGGTCGGCAGGCGACGATTCTCGATGGTGACGTGGTACGCACGCACCTGTCGAAGGGACTCGGTTTCAGCAAGGAAGACCGCGA
>CAZWQW010000014.1:0-40553 GCA_964635955.1 uncultured bacterium
TTTTAATCTGTTGGTCGCGGGTTCGACTCCCGCCGGGCTCATTCAATAGATACAACAACTTACGGCGCTACTGCAGAGACGCGGTAGCGCCGTTTTTTGTCGTCTAACATGGCGTTACCGCCGCCTTCGTCGTCCTATTTCCCCACACAGAACTCGTCGAAGATTGTATTGAGGATGTCGATCGGCGTCGTCTCGCCAGTTATCTGACCGATTGCATCCAGCGCGAGGCGTAAGTCTGCTGCAACGAGATCGGGCGACCCGTTGATACGAATCTGTCCGAGTGCCCGCCCCAGGCTCTCGGCGCAATCCTCGAGTGCGACCGCATGGCGTTCACGGGTGATCACACCGCCTTCCGCAGAAATGCTCGAATCACCAATGAGCGCGTGTCGTATACCGGCGACAAACTCCTCAATACCTGTGCCCAGGAGTGCCGACACGCGGTACACAGATCTGTTGGCGAACTGCGCGAGCAGGTTTTCAACGGTTTCCTTGTCAGCGATGTCAATCTTGTTCAACACGACGATTGCGTTGTCGGCGGTCGGAATCCGCGATGGCGGTAGAATATGGCCGGACGCGTCGCATACAATCACCGTCATATCGGCACTTTTCGCAGCGCTTTCCGCGCGACGCGTTCCCTCCTGCTCGATTACGTCACCGGTCTCGCGAAGCCCCGCCGTATCGACGAGCCTTACTCTCAATCCGTCGATTTCTGCCTCGCCTTCGACGAGATCTCGGGTCGTTCCCGGTATCGGAGAGACGATCGCCCGTTCCATGCCCAGTATGGCGTTCATGAGGCTCGACTTCCCAACATTCGGCGGTCCGACAATCGCCACGGTCGCTCCTTCTGTCATTATTCGACCGCGATCGTACGTTTCGCGAAGTTGATGTACGGAATCGAGCGCACCGCTAATCGATTCGACTTCGGCGCTTGGTTCGCCAATACCGAGGTCTTCGTCGGCAAACTCGAGGCTTGCCTCTATTTGTGTAAGCGAAGACGCAATTCTTTCGCGAATGTCGCGCAAACGTTCAGACATTTGACCAGTCAGCTGGTAACACGCAGCAGCAAGTCCGGAGCGTGTGCGAGCTCGGATGAGATCGAGTACGGCCTCGGCTTGCGTAAGATCGAGACGACCGTTGAGAAACGCGCGCTCGGTAAACTCTCCTCGTTCCGCGCGACGGGCACCTCGTTTGATGCACGCGCTGACGATCTCTTCTACAATCCGCATACCACCATGGCAACTGATCTCGACAACATCCTCTGTCGTGTAACTTTGTGGCGCACGCATCAGCGCGAGAACAACCTCATCCGCGAGATTCGATTCAGGTATGCGTATCCAACCGTGGACGATTCTGCCGGTCGGAAGCGTGTCAAGCGAGGCGGCACCGTCAAAGAGTTCTACCGCGATACGGATTGCGTCCGGTCCACTCATGCGAACGACAGCGATACCGCCTTCGCCGGGCGGTGTCGCGCGCGCGACGATTGTGTCATGGTCGGCTATTGGATGTGGTGCCATGGGAGAACTCCGAACCATTACGAAAAAGGGATGCGAACAGGCATTCACGCCGCCGCATCCCCGGATTCCCTCTGCAAAATCTGGACTCGCCTAACGCGCGGCGTTACCGCTTCCGTGCTTTCGTCGTTTTGTTTCGACGCGGCGCAATCACCTCGCCGTTCGCGATGGCGTCCGCTTCATTCTGCTTTTTGGTCATGATGTACTGATGTATGCCGGAAAGTACGTTGAACATAAGCCAGTAGAGCACCAGTCCCGATGCGAGACGATTGAACATCACCAGTAGAACGACCGGCATGATGTAAATCATGAACTTCTGCTTCGGGTCGGTGATCATGAGCTTTTGCTGAACGAACATCGACGCCGCCCATAACAGCGGTAGTATGTTGAGTCGATCGCCGTAAAACGGTATTGAGAACGGCATAATGAGGACGGTATCCGGAGACGATAAGTCGCTGATCCACCAAAAGAACTCAGCTTGTCGAAACTCGATGTTGTTGCCGAGTACGGCGTAAATCGCGATAAACACCGGAAACTGAAGCAACATCGGTAGACATCCACCGAGTGGATTTGCACCTTGCTCCTTGTAAAGCTTCATCATCTCTGTATTGAGCTTTTGCTGGTCGTCTTTGTATTTCTCTCGCAACTCCTGCATGAGCGGTTGAAGCTTCTTCATCTTGCCCATGCTCTCGTAACTCTTCTTCGTGAGTGGATGCAGCAGCAGTTTCACGAGAAGCGAGAAGATGATGATCACGAGGCCGTAATTCGGAATCACCTTGTACAAGTTGAGGAATGTCCAGAGGATACCCTTGGAAATCGGGCGGATGAGCGTCCAACCGAGGTCAGCGGCACGTTCGAGATTATGCCCGATAACAACAAGGCGGTCGACATCGATCGGTCCGAGATAAAGCAACCCGCGCACATTGCGTTGGGTGACATCAAACGGCGCGATCTTCCATTCGTAGTTGATTGCGACGTTTGGAACACCGCTTGCCGTGAGCTCAACTTCACTTCTTTCGAGCGATATTGGTGCGAATGCTGCAAGGAAGTATTTATTCCGCACGCTAACCCAATCGGTCAGTCCTACAAAAGACTCGCTCTTCGGTTTTCCCGAGTATTGAATATTCTCAACAGAACCACCGACGAAGGCTTGCGCCTTCATTTCTTGCATTTCCCGGGTGAAATCACCTTCCGTCGATGGTAGTTCACCTTTCCACGTAAGCGCGATCCGTTCGTATTCGCCTCCTCCAACCATTCCGGCATCAAACGACATGTAATAGCGTCCGCCAAAGAACGTGATTGTCTTATACGCGCGACGACCGTCGGAGAGGCGGCAGGTGAACCGTAGTGTAAGACTATCACCGGTCGCAATCGTGAAGTGATCCAAATCGGTATCGACACTGAATACTCGTTCCGTGAGATCGATCTCTTCGCCACGTGGGCCAATCAACATGCCCATACCGCGCCCGTCAGACGGCAAGAGATTCACCGGATCGCCGTTTGGAGTGGCAAACTCAGTCAACGCGACGCTTCTTAGAACAGCACCACGTGTCGAAAGCACCGCGGAATACTTTTCGGTTTCGATTGTGATTCGCCGAATCGGCGCATCGTCCTCGAACACGTCGATACGCGGCTCGCTCCGTCGCTCGGTCTGCCGATCTACACGCGCCGGATCCGGCGCACTGAGCGAATCAACTGTGGGCTGTGCGACGTAGGTGGAATCCGACGGTACGGGACGAGTTTCGTCCGTTCCATACATCCACTCCATCCACTTCGGCCACGCCAGCCAAATCCCGAGTACGAGCACGAGAGCAATGATTGTATTACGATCCACGGAAAACGATTCCTCTCGGAAGACAACGCCGCTACTTCGGCGCCATAAACTACTTACGGCACCGGATCATATCCGCCGGGATGGTACGGATGACACCGTCCAATTCGTCGAATACTCAGCCAGAGACCGCGAAAAAAACCGTGCCGCTCGAACGCCTCGATAGCATATGCGCTGCAAGTCGGCTCGAACCGGCACGTCGCACCAAGCAACGGTGAGATGATATAACGGTATGCTTGTATGAAAAGAACCATGATCGCGATGGGGATTCGCTCAAGGATGTACCACGTCAATCGGAGGATTCGTAGTGCGTTCGAGCGCTTCGTCGGCCGTGCTACAGGCTCGTGGCAGAAGGCGTTCCAATTCATCCTTCAAGTCTCGGTATGACGCATCACGGGCCGCTGTTCGAGCAAGCACTACTACGGGACGTTTGATCAGCGATTCGCTCCGACGCAAGGCTTCCCGAATGCGTCGCTTAACGCGATTCCGGTCGCACGCCTTACCGACGCGTCGGCCGACAAGTATTGCGCGCCAACACTCTGGGTCGGTATTGTCCATCGGGAAACGTCGATTGCGTGCGTTGCCTGCACACTCCGTACTGAGAACTCGGCCAACCCATACGAGCATGAGGCGACCGCGGACAGGTTCATGGGAGTCGCGGACAGCGCGGATGCGGTGTCCCGCTCGAGTCAAGCGACGCACGGTATCTCGATCGGACGTAGCGCCGTATCGTCACGGTGCTTAGACGGTGAGCCGCTTCCGCCCCTTACGACGACGTCGGTTAATGACATTGCGGCCGCCAGGCGTAGCCATGCGAGCACGAAATCCGTGAGTCCGCTTACGCCGGGTGTTATGTGGCTGATACGTACGCTTCATTGCATTCCTCGTACACGCGTGTTTGTGTTAAGACCGGATGTTTCGAAGGGTTGGTATGCAAAGGTTTAAAAATAGAGACTGCGTGGCCTTCGGTCAATACGAAGGCCGCGCCGCGCAATGATCCGCATGTCGCTACCGAACTTCTATCTCCGTTCGACAATGAATACGCCTTCGTACGCGTCGAGAGATAGCGGTGTATGCGACTCGTACGGGCTGATGGATCCCTCCACCGGTCGGTACAGATCAACTGGCGAATTCAAGCGCGTACGGGGCTGAACACGTTGCGGTTCCGCGCTCGCATTGACAACGAAACACAGACCGCGTCCCTCCAATTCGCGTTGGGTGCAGAGAATCTGTGTATTCGGTTCCGACAACTCTATCGTTGCACAACCTGCATCTCGCAAGTATTCGACAAGATTCTCACGCTGGAGCTCGATGCCTTGCTCGCCATCTCCGAAAAGTCGATGCATCGCCGCCGCGACCTGATCGTTTGCCGAAGTGGACGCGCACAAACACGGAGGCTTATCTATACTGACGACGATGCCTCCCGCACGACCAAACTCTTCGAGTTTATTTGCCGTTTCAGCAGATAACGCCTCGCAGCCGGGGAGTACAATCACACGGTACGATTCGTCGGCGATATACATGCGCCGATCGTCGACGGTCGCTTCACATACCGCCTGTTCGTCTATGATATCGAGATCGATCTGCGATCGAAGAAGGTCGCGCACAATACCAGAGTATTCCCGGTTGAGGACGTCCACACGATCGTGAGCGTTACTACGTGGTGGAGCCGGATATCCCTTCGGTGCGTGCGGAAGGAAATCGAGCCATGCCGTGCGGATCGGATAGAGGACCGCAACGTCGCATCGATGAATTCCACCACGGAGTAACGAACCGAGGCGTCCCATGTAGTCGTTATACCGACGATATGCGTCTTCGCCGATATCGTTCCACTGCCAGTAGGAGGTTACCTGATTCACGCCGAGTACGTAGAGGATATTTCCCTGTCCCCGGCGTTGTGCGAGCGTCGCTCCGTGACCAGAATTGCGCTGTACCCAGTCGGAACACTCGCTGTGAACCTGTTTCCCGCCGGTCAGGTGTGCCACTGACGAAACCTGTTTCGCCGTCATGAAACCGAGACCTTCGAGCATCGAAGACGGATCGGAATCGAGCATGTCGATACCTGGAAGGTTCATTTGACGGATCGGGGCGAATAGGCTGCCGTGATACGATACATGTGAGTGAATCGATTCTTCTGCCATGAGATGACCAGAATACGCGATACCGTGCTCGTCACACCACTGTCTGATCTGCCGATAGCACGCGTCGGTGTAAACCTCCGTAACTACTTCGTAGTAATCATGACGCATCACCCGCGCGTCATCCTGTTGTCCGCAGAAAAGACACCAGAGTGATGGCTTTGGATCGTATCCCTTCCTCTCGCGAAACTCATCGGTGAATCCGCTTGACCATGGTACCGCAACAGGCCTATCGGTAAACAAGGGTGCGTCGATTACGGGCACATTCCCTTGATATCGCTCTGGTAACGGCCCAGCATATCCGACCATCAGCGACGGCTCATCAGTGAACACCGCGCGTATCTTTCGCCATAGCTCAGTAGGCGTGTGTTTGTAGTACTCGGTATGGGTAACGCGAAGGAAGCGTTCCGTTGCTCTCGGTTCCAGAAGATTCACGTAGTATTTAAACTCGGATACATTCGCTGCGGAGTGGGTGCCTTCGTACATATAGCGTTGCGCAAGGTACAAAATGGTCCACTCGCCGCTCGGAACATCCCATTCGATTTCGCCACTGCCTTTTGCTCTCCCAGTCAGATCGATCACTTCATCACGCGAACCGGTGACGAAGTTACGACTTGCGAACGCCACTTCGAAGCTCAAGCAGCTCGCTGGAAGATCAAGACGAAGTCGGCTCGGCCCCGTCACGGTGTGCGTGTAACACGCCAGTCCGAGTGCGGCGAGCGATGGATCGGCGCGTGTCACGACTCCGCCAGCCGTACCGCTTGGATAGCCTTTTTCGTCGTACCACCACAGTACCAATCCGCGCTCGTCGGCGCGACGCATTCCCTCGATCCATACTTCCCACTGACGCTCGCTCTGCAAATACTCGCCGAAGCCTCCACCAACGTTGCTGACGACGCCACCGACTCCGAGTCGGCGCAGTGTATCGAGGCGATGATCGATACCCTCTACACCGCTGAGCTTTTTCGGGTCGCTCAAACTGTGGTTGAAACCGTGGACGATTTGCAGAGGCCGAAACTCCGCGTCGGGATCGCGAAACGATTCGACAGAAAAGACGCTCATCTCGAGTTCGCTCCATGGCGTAAAACGTAAGGTTCGACCTAAATGTCTATTGATTGGCCAAGTTAACGGGTACTGTTCGTTTGGGGCAAGCGGAGCCGTTTGTGTGTGGCCGTTGGATTCCTGCGAGGCCATGGTACGTTTTGCGTACACGTACGAAAATGTGCACAGGGTTGCATGGTGTCGCGAGCCACGACACGGTATAATCGATTAGAAGGCCGGTAATGAGTATCCGTCGGATAAGCTGTTGATCGTCCGAACCCGGACGAGAAGGGATCGGTGAAACAATGAGAATCAAAGCCTCGTTAAGGTGCCTGCTTCCCGCTCTTATCGCGTATGGCGTGTTCTTACTCGGTGCACAAATCGTACACGCGCAACAACCAGCCGATTCCGATCGCGCGACAATCTCCCCGTCGGTCGTGAATCTGCAACCCGGAGGAACGCAGCGGTTCAAGATCGTTATGGTTGCTACCCGGCTTATGGCGGCTGATGTTCCCTCTGAAGTACGATGGGCGGTAAACGATATTCCTGGTGGTAACTCGGAAATTGGTACAATCGACGCCAACGGCGTCTACCGCGCTCCAGCACGTATACCGTCTCCGCGTGAAGTGCATATCTGCGCAGAAGTTCCTCAGGCCGCGAACCGGTTTCTTTGGGCAACCGTGATCGTCGGTGAAGGTCGCCCAACGTACCGACAGCACCATATGTGGTCCGAACCGGTAATTCACGGTACGCGTTCGTCTGCACATTTGACGGATCCGCACGGTATTGCCCTCGATCGCGAGGGGAATATCCTCATCGCAGATCAGATGGGAAGCTCGGTACATCGCTATACCGCGCGAGGCGAGTACATCGGAAGACTCGACAAAGGCACTGGTAACCGTCCGGGACAAGTGATCGAGCCGCGTATCGTCGCGATCGATGTCGACGGCAACATCTTCGTCAGTGACAGCAAAGGTGATCGCCCGCGGTTACAGGTCTTCTCGCATGAGGGAGAGTTCCTCCGCATCTTCGCCGAAAAGGGTATGCAGCCAGGGATGCTACTACGTGCTCACGGTATGGGTTTCGACCCGATGCAGCGCTTGTACGTCGTCGATGTGGACAACATGCGCGTTAGCGTCTACACTCGCGAGGGCCAATGGCTTTACGACTGGGGCACCGAAGGACTAAACCCGGGAGAGTTCAACGCACCGCACGGTCTCTTCGTCGACAAGAACGCTGATGTTTTCGTCACGGGATATTATGGACCGACGCAGAAATTCAATAGTGTTGGTGACTACCTCCTTTCGTTCGGTCACGGCGATCCGCCGGAGGGACCGGTGTATTTCCACAACGTCGCCGGTGACCGATGGGGAAACGTCTACGTAATGGTTCGTTCTCGTTCAGGCTACCAAGGCGCGCTTTCGGACGAAGGAGCTCGGCACATTAGCATCATGAAATACAACAACAACGGCGATTTCATCACCGAATGGGGATTTTCGACACCAGAGCATACCGAAACGACGGCCGTCGTCGGAGACGATGGGCTTGTCTACGCGCTGTTCAAAGGACGAACTGAGATGGGTGTCGAAGTATTCGTAGAGGAATAGCCAAAAAAAGCGAGAAGGGGCGCATGGTAATGCGCCTCTTCCCGCAACTTGTCAACGCGGTCGCTACCCATCGGCAGGTAAAACCTACCTCACCAAAACCATCTTCCGTACTGCCGCGTTCGTACCCGTAACCAACCGGTACACGTACACACCGCTCGCGACAGCGCGACCGGTATCATCCATGCCGTCCCACGTCACCTCGTGCACACCCGCCACTCGTTCACCCGATACTAACGTTCGCACAGTACGGCCATTTACGTCGTATACGACGAGCGAAACAGCATTCGTCTCCGGAAGCCCGAACTGAATCGTCGTAGACGGATTAAATGGATTCGGTGCATTTTGGCGAAGTGAAAACGCGATCGGACGAATGACGTCGCGAATAGCGATGTTTCCGTCGTTAAGCTCGTACGTGGTCAGATTCGGCGCATCATCCAGATCGGTACCGGCGATTCTCAATATCGTCGTCTCATCCGACGGAACGCGAGCGAATGCAATAATGATCTCGTCACCGTCGTAACGGGACGCGACCAATCCGGCACCTTCAATTGACGGAGTGCCAGAATCCGCACTCGATACTCGGATCGTCAGAATGCCACCGGCGAGGCCGGATGCGTCATCGATGGTGAGCTCCCACGCACCGTTCCTCAGAATCCACGTGAGAATCCGCTCGGTTGTTGTGGCGGGCTTGAGCAGCGGTCCACCGAGAACTGGGAAGACGTACGCGGGATGGACGACCTTGTACAACACTAACGACGCGTCGTACGCCGAGACAAAGCCATTTCCCGACACGTCAGCCACCTCGGTGCTAATGGTGTCGAGCGATGCAACCACGTATTGGAGGATGAGCGACGCGTCATATGAAGTAATCTGTCCATCGTCCGTTACGTCACCATAATGGATTTCATGCGGAAATAATTCAATCGCAATCAAGCCGTCCGCGGTGACTACTGCGCGTTCGTTCACATTCGTAGCCGGATACGGAAGCCAGGCGAGCGGAAGCTGAAGACCGGGATACAGGTCAACGGATGCAACGAAGACCAATCGCAGAAGCTCCTCACCCGACAGAGATAGGGCATCACTCGCGGACAGCGCAACACGAATCGTGTCACCGCTTTGCGTCCACGCGCCGTGAAAATCGTCGAGATCGGCGAACGCTGAGTTCTCGACAAAAGATGCTGAGTCGGCTGGTAAGAGTGTCTCTCTGTCAACGACCAACTCGAGCTCAACTCCACGGGCATTTTCAAACCATGCGCGAACTGGAACTCGAACCGTGTCACCCTCCATGATGGCGTCGATCTGGTGGATCTGCGTTGGTAACTCGAGCCTGTGCGCGCTCTGGTTGAAGTACCACACTCCCATATCGGCTCGCGTGCCATCCGGATCGTACTGAGCGTTCGGATTCGCCGCGTCGATGGCTGGTGAGGTAACAAGATGCGTATAATCACCGTTCGTCGTGTCGGCGAACATGGGGTCTGCGTTAATATTCCCGGGTCCCAACCCGAGCCACTGTTCGGACGCATTGATCAACGTCCACTCGATCGATACGTTTACCGGGTACGAGAGGTGATTGTAAATCTCTTGTGGTGTAACTCCGTAGTAGTTCCCCCACACGATGCTGTTTCGGATCGTCAGCTCAGCGTAATCGTTGAGCCGAAATCCTCCGCCGTTCACTTGCGAGTAGTTACCCGATACGGTTGTGAAGTCGAAACGACCGACGGTTCCGTATCCCGTCAGATGAATTGCTCCGGCAGAATACGCACGGTTATCGGTGAACTCACTACGCTTGACTTCCAACACTGTGCCAGCGGATGCGAAAACAGCGCCTCCGTAATCACCATTCGACACATTTCGTGTGAACCGTGTCCCTTCGATTCGTACGGAACTCGGTCCGGAGATGTACACTGCACCGCCAGCACCACCAGAGTTCGTCGAGATATTGGTGTCAAGTACACAGTCGATGAACGTAACGTTTTTGACATTGATTGCGCATACCGCGCCACCGTATCCGTAATACCCGAACACGCTGTCCGCGATAAACGACGAGCTGTGGAATTCGAGCATTTTGGCGTTTTCCGCTGAGACCGCACCACCTCGATATCCCCAGTTATGTCGAAATACGCTATTGACTGCCGTAAAGATGGCATTCTGTCCGACCAACACCGCGCCGCCATAGCTATCGGCACGGTTCTCACTGATAACCGCGTCCACAACGCCGACGCGCCCACCCGGCTGTATGAACAGCGCGCCACCTTGGTTGTTGCCACTCGACCCGCGGGCGTACCCCTGTCCGATACGCGTAAAGGCGAACGAGCTGCTGTCTGCGCTCATGACTCGAATACCACCCCAGTAATCGGCGAGCCACGGAAGAAAACGCACGCTGTCAGACTGGGTACCGTTTGCGTGAACCGCACCGTTGACAATGAACTGTGCATCAACATCGAAGAACACGTCCGTTCCGGGTTCGATCGTCAGAATCTGCCCCGCTGGAACGGTTACTGTCCCGATGACACGGTAGGGTGAATTGGCGTGCGTCCATACCGTTTCGGTGATTGTGCCGCGAACTTCAGCGATACGGTACGGAAGCGCTCCCATGTCGATACGTGTGCCGTCCTTATCGCGGAGATCCTGCGGGTTTCCGGAATCGATCGCAGGCGAACCGGGTCCGGGCAACCACACTGCGTTGAGCGGGTCGGCGAAAAGCGGGTCAGCATTGATATTCCCATCTCCCGGCCAGACTTCGAACTCATACGCGATGTCTGAGAACGTTGCGGATATCGCGCTCTCGTCCGTGTAGAACTCGACCGGGAGGTTATTCCAGAATATCGAGTTCATGATCGTCGCTGATGCCTGAAACGCTCGTATACCGCCACCGGTACCGGTCGCGACGTTTTCGGTCACGGTGATATTCACAAGTTTGACGAGGTTGGCGCCGGTTCCAGTTTTTACGAGTCGAAAGGCTCCACCGTGAACACCGGTATTCCGCGTAACCGAACAGTTCAGCATTGACAATGCGGCGGTTTCGCCATACACACCGCCACCATCTTGTGCCGATTCGTTGTTACCGACGGCGCAGTTCGTAAGACGAAGGATACCGTTATCCCAGACGGCCACACCGCCGCCGTGCTGCCCCGCGAAGTTGCTGTCGACAGGGGAGTCAATGAGTCGCACGTCCGAATACGTAGTAACGGCAATACCGCCGCCATTTAGCAGTGTCGCTGTGTTACCGATAATGGGACTATTGTCAATAGTTACCTGTGGGCGGTTATAGATGCGAACGCCTCCTCCGTTTAGCGTTGCCGCCTCATTCCCACGGATCGGACTGTCTTTGATGATCGCCGTGCCGTAGTTCCAGAGTGCGATACCACCGCCTTCATCGTACGCGAAATTGTTTATAACTGATGATCGTAGGAGAATGAGATCGCAGTTGTACGCGTAGAGACCGCCGCCGTTACCGTTGCTCCCGGTAGCTCGGTTACCGGTAAGTGGCGAGTCAGACACCCGCACCGTGGAAGCCGACGCGCGAATGCCAGCGCCGCTGCCATACGAGCCGGTCGCGAAGTTCCCTTCGATGGGAGAATTCGTCACCGTCAACGTTGAATTGTCGACATAGATACCGCCACCACCGTAATATGCCGCGCTGCGGTTCTCCCGAAATGGCGTATCATCGATGGTAACGGTTGATTGCGCGTTCGCGAAGAGCCCCGCGCCTTCATCCGATGCTTTATTCCGAGTAATGAGCGAGGATGACAGATCGACCGAGGAAGCGTTGTACAGGCATATCGCACCTCCGTCGTTGCCACTGGCGTTCGTGTCAAACACCGCGCTGACGATTGTCGCAGTCGAACTGCTGAGTAGAAGACCACCACCTGCGCCCGTTGCGCTGTTCCATTCAAATACCGAGCTCTCGATCGCAAGGTGTGATGCGCTAACGTACACACCTCCACCCTGCCCCGACGCAGTGTTCCGATCGATAGTCGTGTTGGAGAGGTTCGCCTGCCCAGTCAACACAGCGACGCCTCCACCTGTGCCATTCGCCGCAGTGTTACTGGTCACGCGTGAATTGACCATCGTCAATGCAGCACCGTTTGTCACGTAGAGCGCACCGCCACTTGTCGCAGCCCGATTACCACTGAATACGCAATTCTCGATATCGAGTACCGTGCCTTCGTCAACAGCGTATATCGCTCCTCCTCGATCGTCTGGCGCGGAACCGATGGCGTTTGCACCACTCATTCGGACGTAGCGGAATTGATTCGTCTGACCGCCATTGATACGCATGCCCGCCCATTGTGTGATTCCGGCGTCCACGTTTGGAAGAAATCGGATACTGTCTGACAACGTACCGTTCGCGCTAATCGCGCCTTGGACAATGAACTGCACATTCGCATCGAACAGGACATCGACACCCGGCTCAATCGTCAGCACGTGGCCTGTCGGCACCGTAATCGTTCCGGTTACGCGATATGGTGAGTTAGCCTGTGTCCATGTTCCGGTCTGAGCCTGACCCGAAACAAACGTATCGGCCCGTGCGGTACCGATCGACGCGAACAGGATCGTGCAGACGGTCACCATCGCGAAACGAACGTAGTTACTGAGAATAGCCTGCATCGGTATTTCTCCCTGACCGCAGAAGATTGCGATCGTGCCGGCACAAAACGGCGCACTGGACTCCTCACAGCGCGACGTTTCCCTCTATATGGTGGTTCAATTCGGCGGGATTTTGACTCTGCACTCAAATATATCGTGATTCGAGTGTGAGCGTGAGATCGAAAGTGTGCGTCGTCGTAAGGTGCACGATGTGACGCTTACCTGTCGTGATGCCGAGTCTGCTCACGACGTCTTACAAATCGATGGTTTTACCCGTTGGCAAGGCAACACATCGGTCGGGGAATGCTGACCAGATTCTGGCCGTGGCACCCGGGCCCGTGCAGTGCATCGGACCAAGTAACCGAATATCGAACTCGCGAAGTGCCTCAATAGTCTTTCTCATTCGATCGTCTGTTGCGGCGACGAGATGCATACCGCCGATTACGGCGCGAATCGGTCGTCCGTTCGTCAACTCGCAAACGTATCGAAGCGTATTGATGACTCCCGAATGCGCGCACCCCAATACGACAGCGACACCTTCATTGTCGACGTAATACATCGCCTGATCGTCGACGAGGTTATCGGGCTCCCATCCTGCAGCGTCACGGAAGAACGGTCCGCCGACATCTTCGAAATCGGTCAGTCGCGGTATTGGTCCGGTTAGGAACACTCCACTACCGAGATCCGTCGGCTCGGTAACCGGAGAGAAATCGCCGTACGTTCGAATGCTGTCTGCTGCATCCAACGGCATTCCGATGTCCTGAACACCCGAGCTCGAACGTACGCTGAACTTTGATTCAAACACGTTTGGGTGAGCGTATACTGAAATTCGACGTGTCAATGGCAGAACCTGTGCAAGTCCGCCGGTGTGGTCGTAGTGGCCGTGACTCAGAATGATTCCGTCGGCTGTACCGAGATCGATTTCCAGAGCGCGTGCGTTGGGACCGAGCGCCATTCCTTGGCCAGTGTCAAAGAGCAAACGCCGATCGCCGGCTATGATCCACAGCGACAAACCGTGTTCTGCGATAAGATTGCGGCCACCAGCCGTGTTTTCTGCGAGAACTGTTATCCTCAGCATTGTTGACCTCACTCCTCGTCGCGCTCATGCCCGGAAAATATCGTGAACGACATGCACCGTATATCATTGCATAATGCAATGATATCATTCCCGACTTCTACCGTCGGTTTGTGGTGGTTCGATACCCAGCGTCTTCATTTTCCGATAGAGCGTACTCGGATCGATGCCGAGATCTTCCGCCGAACGACGTCGATTCCCGCGGTTTCTGCGAAGCGCCTGTTCAATTAAAACACGTTCCATCGATTCGATCGACGCGTATGCCGTTATACTGTTACCGCCGCCCAGATCCGAAGGACGTAGCTCCGGTGGAAGGTGATGGAGGTCGATCAGCGACCCGTTGCACATGACGAACGCCTGTTCGATCACGTTCTCGAGTTCGCGCACATTCCCC
This sequence comes from uncultured bacterium, assembly GCA_964635955.1. Lineage (GTDB taxonomy): Bacteria > Latescibacterota > MWCZ01 > MWCZ01 > MWCZ01 > CAZWQW01. The sequence continues at coordinate 14,188 of CAZWQW010000014.1, forward strand.
GGCCATTGATACTGCATAAACCGAGCCATCACCGCGTCAGTCAGTCCTTCAATCGATTTCCCGGTTCGTGACGCGTACTTGTCGATGAAATGCTCAACGAGAAGCGGAATATCTTCTCTCCGATCGCGTAGTGGCGGTAGGTTGATTCGAACGACACGTATGCGATAGAAAAGATCCTCGCGGAATTCGCCTCCAGCGACAAGATCGCTGAGATCGCGGTTTGATGCTGCTACGACTCGAACATCGGCTTTCACCGATTCAACTCCGCCAAGAGGCTCGTAAAAACGTTCTTGAAGGACTCGGAGAAGACGGCTCTGCATCGCCGGACTGATGTCGCCGATCTCATCGAGGAAGATTGTCCCGCCTTCGGCAAGAGCGAAACGTCCGGGTTTATCTCGTCGCGCGTCGGTGAATGCACCGGCTTTATATCCGAAAAGCTCCGATTCGAGAAGCGTATCGGGCAACGCTCCGCAATTCACTGCAACGAATCGTTTCCGCTTGCGTGGCGATAGATTGTGTATTGCTCGTGCGAAAAGTTCTTTCCCGGTGCCGCTCGCGCCTTGAATGAGCACGGTACTATCGCTGGCGGCGATCTGGGGAAGGATCTCGAACAGGCTCGTCATTGCTGGACTGCGCCCGACAATATCCTCGAATGTATAATTTGCGCGGAGTTCTTTTTCAAGTTCCTCGACTCTACTCAAGTCCTGAAACGTTTCTACTCCGCCAATAACCTCTCCGTCGTCACCGCGAAGAACCGCAGCGGAAATTCGGATTGGAACTCGCTTTCCCGCTGGAGTGACGATATAGGCGCGTGCGTTTTCCGTCGGCTGATTCGTGGATAACGTGTGCTTCAATGGACACGAACTCTCACACACACTTGCGCGAAATACCTCCCAGCACGGTCTGCCGATAGCGTCTTTTCGGTCGATCCCCGTGATCTGTTCGGCTGCACGATTGAACGTGGTTACGCGCCAATCGAGGTCGACGGTAAAGACCCCATCGTTGAGCGAGTCGAGAATCACGTGATGGTGCGCATCTGTGGGCATGTACACTCCGGATATCTTATGTGTTCGTGTCGTACCGCGAATAATACCTAATGAGTGTTGCATTTTGCAAGATATAATCTGATCTACCGTTGCATATCGCGGGCATTCTGAGCAATGTGAGTTTGTCACAACGAGCTGCTAATGTTGACGAAATGGGTGTTCCTGGTATGTACCAGCCGAGTGGCACGAAGATTGATAGAATAGAATGCATGCGGATCGCACTACCAAAATGGCAGAATCGGGTCTCACCCCTCTTCGACGTCGCGATGACCGTGATGGTCGTTGACGTCGATCAGATGCGCGAGATACAACGTCGCGAGCTCTCGTTCTCGAACGAGACACCGGTAGCGCGCGCGATACGTGTGGCTTCTGAGCGATGTGACGTCCTCATCTGCGGCGCGATTTCTCCGTCACTCAAGGCAGTTCTACACGCATCGGGTGTGCAGGTGATAACCGATATTTGCGGTCCGATAAACGAGGTGCTCGCAGCGTTTCAGCGCGGGAATCTCGCCGACGAGCATGCGTATCTGATGCCGGGTACGGGCAACAGGAGACGCGCTCGCAGGCGGTGGCGCGGTGGACGATAGGACGTGAGCGGGAGGTGAGAAACATGTCAATGAGTGTATTGCAGCGTCTTGCTCTGTCCGATCGGTCGCGCGCGGCGTTGCAGGACGCAATGGAGTCGTTGTTCGGCGCGCGTCGCACTGAATCTGGATCGATCGCGTGGGCGCCAGTCGTGGGCGGTATCATCGTCACCTTGCTCTCGATTTGGCTTCGGCAGCAATCGAATCAGCGTAACGAAGGACGGCGAAGAGGTCGCAGAGCATCGAACGTGTGACTCGCGGGATTTCCTTAGAGAATCGCATACATATTGCCAATCAAAAAAAAGGAGGTACATAATGCCAGGTGGAGATCGCACAGGACCGCTCGGATACGGTCCGATGACAGGACGCGCGGCTGGGTACTGCGCGGGTTACAGCGTTCCGGGGTACGCAAACCCGATCGGCGGACGTGGTTTCGGCCGCGGCGGTGGTCGCGGATGGGGTGGCGGCTTTGGACGTGGGGGTGGCTTCGGTCGGCGGAATATGTTTTACGCAACCGGCCTTACCGGGTGGCAGCGAGCGGGAGCATACGCTCCCGCGTGGAATGCCCCTGTCGCCGGTGCCGTTCCCGTTCCGGCTGCAGCTCCGGTATCGCGTGAACAGCAGCTCGCGATGCTGAAGGATCAGGCGGCCGGGTTCGCCGACGCGCTCGCGGAAATCCAGAAGCAGATCGAAGAACTCGAAGCGAACGACGAGTAGCAAGCTTCGGATTCCATAAATTAGGTAACTACATTCGTCGGTGCGTACTTCTCGGTACGCACCGACTTTTTGTTTTTGCGACACCGTCCTCACACAATCCTCACGTTACTATAACATAGTTATATTCACGCAGGTGCATCGATCTTTCTGTAGACAGCGGGAGAAAGCGGTCAGACGATGGCTGAGCATGTGCTGGTTGTCGACGACGAGGTAGATATCCTCGAACTGCTCCGATACAATCTCACAAAAGACGGATTCCGTGTAAGCACCGTGACGACAGGCGAGCAGGCGCTCAATTTCGTCGAGAAAATCCGACCTGATCTCATTGTGTTGGACCTCATGCTTCCGAAAGTCGACGGATTGAGCGTCTGCCGACGGCTGAAGTCAGTGGAAACAACACGGGATATTCCAATTGTCATGTTGACCGCACGCGGCGAAGAAGCGGATGTGGTCCAGGGTCTCGAAGCTGGCGCCGACGACTACGTTGCGAAACCCTTCAGCCCACGAGTTCTCCTCGCACGCATGCGAGCAGTGTTGCGTCGCGCACCGAAACACGCGGCACTCGCAAACGGTGCGATTGTGAGAGGTAGACTCACGATTCACCCTGGGCGTCACGAAGTGATGGTCGACGATGCGTTGGTCGAGCTAACATATACCGAATTCGAGATTCTCGCGTTTCTTGCCGCTCGGCCGGGATGGGTTTTCACACGTCTCCAGATCCTCGACGCCGTGCGCGGAGACAACTATGCTGTTACCGACCGCTCTGTTGACGTACATATCGTTAGCTTACGACGTAAACTCGGCGACGTCGGCACGTGCGTGGAAACCGTTCGGGGCATTGGCTACCGATTCAAGGAAGACTGACACATGACACATCATCGGCTGATGTGGCAAATCTTTCCATCGTTCCTCGTAATCACGTTTCTATCGCTGCTTGCAGTCGCGGTGTTCGGCACGCGAACGATAAAGAACCTCTACATATCTCACCTTACAGATGACCTCATTACTATCGCGAGTCTCGTTGATCGCGAAATCGATCAGACTCTTTCGATCGACGATCAGCACCCGGTGGCTTCTGCGGTAAACGATATTGCATCGATTGCGAATGCACGAATAACCGTGATCGATCCGGACGGTCGTGTTATCGTCGACTCGGACGAAGATCCTGCTACGATGGATAACCACGCCGATCGACCGGAAGTGTCAGCGGCGATCGCGGGTGGTTTGGGTGTCGCAACACGATTCAGTTACACACTCGGCACGCCGATGCTTTACGTCGCGGTACCGGGTATTCGCAACGGTTCAACCCATCACATAACGCGTGTGGCGGTGGCAGTATCGAGTATCGAGACTGTTCTGCGGAGTTCCTACGTAAGCATCTTCGTCGGTTGGATCGTCATCGCCGGTATCGCGGCTGTTGTCAGTCTCTATATCGCGAGACGTATCGCGAAACCCGCCGAGGAAATACGTCGGGCTGCAGAACAACTTGCAGAGGGTGATCTCCGTGTCCGCGTGCCTGTTCACGCTTCTTCCGAAATGGTCGAAGTGTCGAATGCTATGAACCGAGCTGCAGCCCTACTGGAAGAACGCGTCAATACACTCGTACGGCAACGCAACGAGCAAGAGGCGGTTCTCTCGAGCATGGTAGAAGGTGTGATTGCGGTAAACATGGAAGAGCGGATCATATCCGTGAATCGTGCCGCGGCGCAGTTACTTGGTGTAAACGTAAATACGGTGGCTGGACGTCTCATGCAGGAAGTGATCCGCAACACTGAACTGCATCAGTTTATCCGACGTACGCTCGACAGCGATGGTCCAGTCGAAGGTGATTTGACATATCAACGTGTTGACGAACGATTCCTCCAAGCCCATGGTACGGTCCTACGCGATGCACAGGACCGTGGAATCGGTGCGCTCGTCGTGCTCAACGATGTCACGCGGTTGCGAAGGTTGGAGCAAATCCGTAGCGAATTCGTAGCAAACGTGTCCCACGAATTGAAGACGCCCATAACATCAATCAAAGGTTTTGTCGAAACACTTCGCGATGGAGCACTCGACCATCCAGAAGATGCGCGGAGGTTTCTCGAAATCGTTAGTCGTCATTCGGACCGGCTACAACATATTGTTGACGATTTACTTATGCTGTCCCGTTTAGAACGCGAGACCGAACATGGCGACATCGAAGTTGACCTCACCCGGGTCGCGTCGGTTGTAGATGCTGCTGTCCAGCTCTGCCAAGTGCAAGCCGAGCAAAAAGACATCCGGATACAAACGCAATACGACGAAAACCTCCAAACGCTACTGAATGCCCCATTGGTAGAGCAAGCGCTCGTAAATCTCATCGACAATGCCATCAAGTACAGCGAACCGGGAAGTACCGTCGGCGTCGCGGTAGAGTTGATTGGTAAAGAGATAGCTCTTTCAGTTCGTGATGAGGGTGTCGGTATCGAAGAACGGTTTCTCGATCGCATCTTCGAACGATTCTACCGAGTCGATCGCGCACGTAGTCGCGAACTTGGCGGCACCGGTCTCGGTTTATCGATCGTGAAGCACATCGCAAATGCGCACCGCGGCCGCATTACCGTGCAAAGTGTACTTGGCGAAGGAAGCACGTTCACGTTCTATCTGCCTTACGTCGAAGCCTGACCAGCGTCTTCCGCTTGGTATTTTTTCTCCTCATCGAAACGCTAACCGCGTCCTAATACTCCAGCGATATCTTCCTTACAACGAACTTACGGAGGTAGCAGATGCCTGCCTCGCAACTCTGAATGGACCAGACTCTTCTCTCCTCGGAGGTGTAGCGATGAATCGATTCCGGTTGTGGCTCTCTGCAGTTGTTGTTACCGCAGCGGTCGTCGGATGTAGTCGTAACAGTAGTGATGCTAACACCGAACAGACGTATCTGACGATCAAGGGATCGGATACCATGGTCCATTTGGTAAGCGCATGGGCGGAAGACTATATGGCGACGCATCCGCGCATCGAAATCTCGGTTACCGGAGGCGGATCGGGAACGGGTATCGCGGCTCTCATCAATGGTACGACGGATATCGCCGCAGCCTCTCGCGATATGAAGGAGAGCGAGGTCGAAAACGCTCGTGCACGTGGAGTTGAGCCAGTAGAGATCGCTGTCGCGAGAGACGGTATCGCCATCATCGTGCATTCGGAGAATCCGATTGACGCACTGACAGTAGAGCAAATCGAAAAGATATACACCGGACAAACGACGAATTGGCGCGAGGTTGGTGGCGAAGATCGCGATATCCTGGTGCTCTCACGCGAGAGTAACTCGGGAACCTACGTTTTCTTCCAAGAACACGTTCTCAACAAAAAAGATTATTCACCGCGCGCTCGATTGATGCCAGCCACGTCGGGAATTCTGCAGTCGGTCGGCGACGATCGTGGTGCGATTGGATACGTGGGGCTCGGATACGTTGAAGGTGGCGACGTGGACCGCGTAAAAGTCATCGGTGTGAAAGAAAGAAGTGACACTGACGCGATTCGGCCGTCATCGGAAACGGTACAGAGTGGTGAGTATTCAGTCGCGCGCCCGTTGTTCCTGTACACGAACGGCCAGCCACGCGGTCTTGTAGCCGAGTTCGTTGCGTTCGCGTTGAGTCCGGAAGGGCAGGACGTGGTTCGAGAAACCGGCTATGTGGTCGTTCGGTAACGGAATTACTCGGTATATGATCGGAAACCGCAAAATGATCGAGAAAAGATGGAAAGAGCAGGGAGTTCATCTCTTCCTGATCGTGGCGGCATCCACGAGTCTCGTCATCGTCGCGCTGATCTTTGTCTTCCTCTTTCGAGAAGCAGCTCCGTTTGCGATGAGTCCGGGCATCGGCGAGTTGTTCGGATCGCGATGGACGCCGGTATCATTCCAGCGAGAGCTTTTCGGCATGTATCCGCTCGTAACCGGCTCACTGCTTGTCACAGCAATCGCGACGGTCATTGCGGTACCGTTCGGTGTATGTGGGGCGGTCTACCTCGCGGAAATGGCGAATAATCGTGAACGCGAAGTACTCAAGCCCTTCATCGAGCTACTCGCGGGTATCCCATCGGTCGTGATTGGTTTCTTCGGCCTCGTTGTGCTGGCACCGATAGTCAAAAGCGTCTTCGGTCTATCGTCCGGATTAACGGCATTGACCGGTGCACTATTACTCGCACTCATGGCGATTCCAACGATCATGTCGATATCCGAAGACGCAATTCGAAGCGTTCCCGTATCGTACCGACAGGCGTCGCTTGCTCTCGGAGCCAGTGAACTGCAGACGATCTGGACGGTCACTGTACCGGCAGCGTTGCCCGGTATCATCGCGGCTACAATGCTTGGTATGGGACGGGTGATCGGCGAGACGATGGCGGTGATGATGGTGACAGGTAACGCACCGATCATGACGTTTTCTCCGTTTGAATCGGTGCGAACCATGACCGCAACGATTGCCGCGGAGATGGGAGAGGTGCCGTTTGGCAGCGATCACTACAGAGCGTTGTTCTGGGTTGGTATAGTGCTGCTACTCGCTACTTTCGCATTAAACGTCTTCGCGCAACGCGTGCTGAAGAAATACCGAATGGGTTGATCCTGTGAAGCTACAGAAACAGAACAAAAACAGAATCGGCGAACGTATCATCAACTGGATCATACGAGGTATCACGTACAGTATCGTGCTCATCGTGGCGTCGATCGTCATCGATATTGTCATCAAGGGACTCCCGGTAATCAGTCTCGATTTTCTGCTGGAGTACCCGCGGCGCAGTGGCTCCGAAGGTGGCATATTCCCTGCGATCGTAGGAACCACGTATCTTGTCTTTGGCGCAATCGTTGTTGCGCTTCCACTCGGAATGGCAACGGCAGTCTACCTAACCGAGTATGCGCGCCAGAACCGGTTCACTCACCTCGTTCGGCTCGCAATCATCACGCTCGCAGGCGTCCCATCTATCGTATTCGGACTGTTCGGTCTCGGACTGTTCGTGTTGTTTCTCGAGTTTGGTGCATCGCTTCTGGCGGGAAGTCTAACACTCGCCTGCATGATCCTGCCGACAATCATCGTATCCAGCGAAGAAGCACTTCGCGCGATACCGCGTGACCTACGAGAAGGGTCACTTGCGCTTGGCGCGACGAAATGGCAGACGATCACTCGGAACGTGCTACCGTATTCAATCCCGGGGATGCTAACAGGCGCGATCTTGGGTATCGGACGCGCGGCAGGTGAAACCGCGCCGATTCTTCTTACGGTCGCTGCGTTTTTCTTACCGACTTTGCCAGACTCAGTTTTCGATCAGGTAATGGCACTACCGTATCACCTTTACGTACTTGCGACACAGCATCCCGATATTGAGAAGGTCCGTCCGATGCAGTACGGCACGGCGTTGGTGCTCCTAACGATTGTGCTGGGAATCAGTATGTTCGCGATCGTTCTACGTAATCGATTCAGAAAGAAGATTCGATGGTAGAGAGCGTCTTAACAGGTGTACCAAAAACACAAACCAAGATCCAAGCCGAGTCGGTGGATTTCTATTACGGACCGGTTCAGGCGTTGTTCGATGTATCGATGGACATCCACGAACACGAAGTAACCGCGCTTATCGGTCCGTCGGGATGCGGTAAGTCAACGTTTTTGCGTACGTTGAATAGAATGAACGATATTATCGACGGAACGCGCACCTCGGGAAAGATTCTCATCGACGGACGCAATATCTACGCCCCGGAAACCGATGTGGTTGAGTTGCGAAAGCGCGTTGGAATGGTCTTCCAGAAGTCGAATCCGTTTCCAAAGTCTATCTACGATAACGTCGCTTATGGTCCGCGTATTCATGGACAGAAAAATCGCGCTGAACTTGACGATATCGTAGAACAGGCATTGAAAGGCGCGGCACTCTGGGACGAAGTGAAGGATCGCTTGTCGGTTAGCGCGCTCGACCTTTCCGGTGGGCAGCAGCAACGCCTATGCATCGCTCGCGCACTTGCCGTTGATCCGGACATTCTGCTCATGGACGAACCGGCTTCCGCGCTCGATCCGCGCTCAACAGCGCGTATCGAGGACCTAATCGGCGAATTACGCGAGACCTACACCATCGTCATTGTCACACACAATATGCAGCAAGCTGCTCGCGTGTCGGACTATACGGCGTTTTTCTATGAAGGAACGCTTGTCGAATACGGGCCAACACAGCAAGTCTTCACGAAACCGGAAAAACAGCAGACCGAAGACTATATAACCGGCCGATTCGGCTGACAAAGGATACGAATTCGCTATGACGATGCATTTACAGCGCGAAATCGAAGGCCTCAAAAAGATGCTCCTTTCGCTGAGCGCGTACGTCGAAGAGAGCGTGCAAAAGGCGGTGCGATCTCTCGGAGACCGCGACTCCGCGCTCGCACAGAAGGTCATCGACGACGACACGATCATCGATAAGATGGAAGTCGATGTCGAAGAAGAATGCCTGAAAGTGCTTGCACTGCATCAACCTGTCGCGGTCGATCTTCGATTCATCATTTCCGTCTTGAAGATCAACAGTCATCTTGAGCGCATCGGCGACCTATCGGTCAATATCGCGGAACGGGCTTTGTATTTGAACGAGATCGACCAGATTCCCGGCCCCTTCGACTTTCTGGGGATGGCGGCGAAAGCACAGTCGATGCTGCGGCGAAGCTTGGACGCGCTCGTTAACATGGATAGCACGCTTGCGCGCGAAGTCTGCGCGGCCGATGACGAAGTCGATCGAATGAACCGCAAGATGCATAAAAAAGTGAAGGAGGGAATCAAAAGCGATATCGAACGATTCGACTGTTACATCCACCTCCTCGGAATATCACGACATATCGAACGTATCGCTGACCAGGCAACAAATATTGCCGAGGAAGTCGTGTACATGACTGAAGGTGAGATCGTACGACACCGATTCGAGGACTTTCGCGCTGAGTAAGTCAACGGAACTCGCTACCTATTCGCAAACTCCGAAATACTCGGCGATAATCCCGATCAAATGCGCCGCTTGATTTACCAGTTCACTAACCGGCATGATCTCCAGATCGGAATGCGCTCCCGTAGCTCGGTTCCCGCAATAGACAGCTGGTATGCCCGCTTCTCCCGCCAATATTGACACATCGCCAACCGACATGAAGGCGCTACGCTGCATTTCGCGTCCTTCAATTCGTCGGTAGCTATTCTGATATGCGCGCACGATGTTCGCGTCTTCTGGTACTTCATACCCATCGCGGATTCGATCCCACCGGACTTCGATACGCGTTTTCGTACGCGCCGCCACCCTATCGCAGAGCGCTCGGAACTCTGTCGCAACGTCCTCGAACTGATGGTCGGCGAAATACCGACGTGTTCCCTGGAGATAACACTGCGTCGGGAAGCGATTGTAGAAGTCCCCGCTATGGATCTGCCCGATAAACAAGGTTTCGCAACCAACGTACGGACGCGCATTCTGCGCAAGCTTTAACCGTTCAGCGTTCAACGCAACGACTAACTCACTCGCGCCAATAATCGGATGCGGCGTATCACGCGGTGTCGAGTTCTCGTGCCCACTTTCCGCTGGTCCATACACATGCGCATCCCATATTGCCATGCCGCGACCAACGAGCGCGAGCTCATCCGCCGGACCTTCGGCGACAACCGCGGCATCACCGAGGAAGCCCGCCGCGATGAGTGCGCGCAAGCCCTCACCGTGTCCGAGTGGCGCTTCGTGCATACCGTGCGTCGTAAGAAGCAGACTGCCCGGTATATGAATCCCTGCACCGGATATTACATTTATTGCTTCAATCGCCGCAGCGACTGATGCTTTCATATCGACCGCACCACGTCCTGTAAGCCTTCCGTCTCGCAGTTCCGCTGGCGGATGCGGCATGTCAATCGTATCGGTATGCCCATCGATCTGAAGCGTCGGACCTTCTCCGAAGCGCCACAATGCGGCGACACTCGGTGCATCATACTCCGAAGGCGCGTCGGGAATCTCTTCAATGACGGTCACCGATCCACCAAGATCGCGACACGCTTCCGCGAAATATTCCGCGACGATTCGCGTATGCCCCGTCGGACTGGGAATCTGAAGCATATCGAGCGCGCGTGCGGTAAGCCGACTCGCGTCGATCTGCTGGATCAATTCCATGAGTGTCATAGACTCAACCTCTTTATCGTGCTACTATTAAGGAAAGGATATATGCAAATCGGAATGCTGTTTGCTATCGAAGTTCGCGTGGATCGCATCGCGGCGCAATACGAGCAGGAGGAATAATGAAAGAATCGGGTTTGGATACAGCCGCAAGGGTTGCCGTTCGTCAGTGTCTTGCTGTACAACCGAGTGAGCAGGTCGTCGTCGTCTTTGATGCGCCGTGTCAATCGATTGCGCGCGCTTTGTGGAACGCGTCGCGCGATGTCGGTGCCGAGACCCTACTCATCGAAATGACACCGCGTGCGGAAAACGGTATGGAGCCACCTGCACCCGTTGCCGCGGCGATGAGTACCGCAAACGTCGTTTTTGCGCCCGCATCGAAATCCATCACTCATACGGAAGCGCGACGATCCGCCACAGCGGCTGGTGCGCGCGTCGCCACACTTCCCGGGATTACCGAATCGATCTTCTCGCGCACACTCGTCGCCGATTACGAGGCTATTCGTAAGCGAACCGAGGCGATTGCGTCGCGCATTCGCGGTAAAAATACGGTTCGTATCACGACACCAGCCGGAACCGATATCACGTTTTCCATCGCGGGGCGCTCCGTCATGCTCGACACTGGGATACTCAGAGAGCCGGGAATAACGAACCTCCCTGCCGGTGAAGCATTCCTTGCGCCGGTCGAAGGCTCCGGCGAAGGCGTTATCGCGGTCGACGGTTCCATCGGCGAAAGCGGTATCCTCACAGCACCGATCATGATCGAAGTGCGCAACGGACTCGTTTCGACAATCAGTGGACATTCCTACGCGGAAAAACTCATGCGCGCGATGGAAGCCGCCGGCTCTGAAGCGAGAAACCTCGCCGAACTCGGCATAGGGACGAACGATTCCGCGCAACTGGTCGGTCACGTACTCGAAGACGAAAAAATCCTCGGCACCGTGCATCTTGCGTTCGGCGACAACCGATCAATGGGTGGAAGCGTTCGCGCACCATTTCATCAAGACGGCATCTTGCTTCGCCCGTCGATGTGGGTAGATGACGAGCAAGTGATGCGAGATGGCGAGTTCATCACAGGGGGAAAAATAGAATACCAGAGAAACCGAAGGTAGTCGATATTGGTAACCCGTAGTAATGTCTCTTTCGAAGGATCGGTATCCTTGAAAAACACGCACAAGTGGCACAGAATGTACGGTTAGGGACGAAGGAGGAATAGAACACGCGTTTCGTATTCGTTTTAAGCGTTTTCATTGGAGAAATTCACATGTCGTTCAGCAATCTCAGCACAACGGTATCGGAGATTTGGAATTTCAAGTTACTTAGCGTCGGCGAAGGAACACTGACTGTTGGCCTCATTGTATCACTGATTCTTGGACTGATTCTCGCGTGGATCGTCGCCGGATTCATCCAGCGGCTGCTCGTGAATCGGATGCTCAAGAGAACCCATCTCGACGACGGAAGCAAATTCGCGCTCGGACGCCTCGGATTCTACATCGTACTTGTGCTCGGAGTCTTCCTGGTGCTCGATACCGTCGGATTGAAGATTTCTTCACTTGCGTTTCTCGGCGGTTTGATTGGTATTGGTATCGGTTTCGGCATGCAGAACATCGCGTCGAATTTCATCAGCGGATTGATTCTGTTGTTCGAACGTCCGATTCGAGTAGGCGATGTTGTGGATGTCAACGGCGATATGGGCACTGTCGCAGATATCAAACTCCGTACGACGCACGTACGCACATTTAACAACATTCTGCTACTCGTGCCGAATGCCGATTTAATCAGCTCGGTCGTAAAGAACTGGTCGTCTGATGACTTGAAAGTCCGGGGAGAGGTAACTGTCGGCGTGTCGTACGATAGCGACCCGCGACAGGTAGAGGCGATTCTACTCAGACTCGCCACCGAACACGAAAGCACCATGGAAGATCCAGCACCTATGGTTGGATTCCTCGACTTCGGCAATTCATCGCTCGATTTCGTCGTACGCTTCTGGGTGCCACAACCATCCCTTCGCGTTGCTACGGAAAGCGATCTTCGGTACCGAATCTTCGAAGCGTTCAAGCAGGACGGAATCGAGATCCCATTCCCGCAGCACGATCTCCATATACGTGCCAGCGACGCAGCTTTGCCTATTGAGCATCGGAATCCCGCGTAACAAGCGAAACGACTGATAAGATCCGTTATGTATAGCACGGCGCGGCGATCTACCGCTTTTTCGGCGCGCCGTGTATATTTCTCCCAAATGCTGTGGCAGATTGCATTTTGTCTCACGCGAGTTACCGAGCACGATTTACTCCATATGCGATTTTCACGCACCTGAAGTTAGAAATGCGATATCGTCTCTGAACGACTCGCGTCACTTGGGAGGGGCAAAATGCGTAGAGCACTCATCGCAATCGCGGTTCTCACAGCGCTTATTGTTACGGGGTTTCTCGCATCGAGTACCAACGCTGAAGAACCGACACGGATTCGGATAACGAATGGGTTGAGTCGGTGGTCGATTCACTATGTCTACATCTCGTCGACCTCGAGCAATAGTTGGGGAGATGACCAACTCAGTTCGAATCAGACCCTATCGCCCGGTGCATCGGAAACGTGGACGCTGTCGGCAGGTAACTACGATCTGCGGGTAAAGGACGAAGACGGTGACACCTACACGCGTCGAAACGTGTGTGTTCCGCGAGGCATGCTCGTGGAGTGGCGGGTCACCATTGACGATCTTGACAGGTAACATGTGACACGAAATGAAAAGCGGGGCCTTCTATTCAATAGACAGCCCCGCTTTTTCGCGATTTTTATGCGTAAATCACACCGATGCGCGGTTCTCGCGACGCCACGCCCAGTGCTTCTCCGCGATCGATTCCCAGATGTCTGTGAGATGGACCTCGTAGAGCCTCGTTAGGTGAGCGACCGGATTCCACCGCCGTACGTTTTGAACCGCACGAAGCACTGTATCCGCGTTTTCATCTCCGTACGAATCCAGTAACGACCGATTTTTTTCGAGTGTGGCCATCAAATCCGTCCAACACGCCGCGATATTCTTCCACGCTTCGATATACGCAGATTCGTAGCGACCAAGGATATCCAACGCAACCTGTTTACGACTCGTTGGATCATCGGGAAGCGCTCGACCGGTGATATAAGCCAATATCGGCTCGTCAAATCTCTCCGCCGCCTTCACGTAATGGAATAACTCCAGTCCATCCTGTACGGCGAGCTTTTGCGCGCGGACATTCAGACGGTACGAGTCTGTCCGGTCCGCTACACCAAGTACATCCGAAAGCGCTTCCTGTCGCGCAACCTGATCGATGAGCCACGGCCACTGACGACGGAAGAACTCATCGGTCATGTTGTCGCCGTCGGTGAGGTTCTCACCTTCGATCACCTGCGATAACGCTATCCGTTCTCCTGACGCAGTCTCAAACGGAACAACCGACGGATGATCGATACCGGTAACTTCAGCGATACTCGCGCGTATGAGCTCCGCCTCCGGGTTCAATCGAACCATATCGAACACGAACCGATGTCCACCGTCGTAAACTGTCACACGCACCGACTGACGCACGTCGTCAAGAAGGTCTACCGAATGGACTGCGAACGATTCGGACAAGTCGTGACCTGTCGCCTTCCGGAACAATACACGTAGTGCGTCGAGAAGCCCTGTCGCTTCCAATTTCGCGCGGAACAACCTTGTTTTCGCTCGCTCGGGTAGTGCCTGAATCGTACCGCGAACGTAACGCACATATGCGTGAGATACGTGAATCGGCATCATATCCACAGAGTGTGGATCGAGCAACTCGTCGACACGTGCGCGCCAATGTGGAAGCGGCTTATTGAGGAAGTCCTCGGGATTCGGAACGCCAAGCGAATACAACAGTGCCATCCGCTCTTCATCGGTATGCTCGGACTGCCCCGATCCGAAGTACCCGTCGAGACGATTCGAAAGTCGCTGCTGCGCCTCATCGTCGACGCGTTCCATGAGGAATTCGTCTATAGCTGCCGCGGCTGCCTTTCCGGCGCCCATCGCTTGAATAACCGTGGCAGCTCCGGTCACAATGTCGCCGCCGGCGAATACACCGGACCGATGCGTGGCGCCGGTCTTCTCGTCGGCGATAATCGTACCGTGCCGCGATGTATCGAGACCCGGGGTCGTATTTGGTATAAGCTGGTTGGGTCCGTTTCCGATAGCGATAATCGCCGTATCGATCTCGAGCAGCTCCTCACTGCCTTCAATCGGAACTGGGCGACGACGTCCGCTCGCGTCCGGTTCGCCGAGCTCCATGTGGATGATGCGAACGGCCTTTAGCCAACCTTTTTCGTCACCGATGAACTCGAGTGGAGCAGCAAGTGTCACAAACTCGACGCCTTCATCGTGCCCGTGATGTATCTCTTCGAGACGCGCGGGCATCTCCGCCTCTGAACGACGGTAAATCAGTTTTACCCATTCCGGTCCGAGTCGAAGACTCGTGCGTGCGGCGTCCATTGCCGTGTTTCCGCCGCCGAAGACCGCGATACGCTTACCGAGATAAACTGGCGTGTGATATTCCGGGAAACGGTACGCTTTCATAAGGTTGACACGGGTAAGGAACTCGTTCGCCGTATAGATACCGTTGAGATTCTCGCCAGGGATATCAAGGAAGTACGGGAGACCTGCGCCGGTTCCGATGAATACAGCGTCGTACCCTTCATTGAAAAGCTCATCGACGGTAATCGACTGGCCTATAAGCGCGTTAAGTTGGATATCGACTCCCATCTGACGAAGCGAGTCGACCTCACGTCGAACGATCGCTTTCGGAAGGCGGAACTCGGGTATGCCGTATACAAGCACACCGCCCGGTTCGTGGAGTGCTTCGAAGACCGTTACGTTGTGACCACGCCGCGCGAGTTCTCCAGCCGCGGTAAGCCCGGCCGGACCGGAACCGACGACAGCGACCTTCTTCCCCGTTGCATCCGCGATCTCGGGGATCGATACAGAGCCGCTTTCCCGTTCCCAATCGGCAACGAATCGTTCAAGCGCGCCGATGCTGACCGGCTTGTGCTTCTTTCCGACAATGCACCGTTCTTCGCATTGCTTCTCTTGTGGACACACTCGTCCACAGATCGCTGGGAGGTTTGTGTCTACTTTGATTCGTCGCGCACCACCTGCAAAGTCGTTTTCCGCAATATAGTCGATGAATGCCGGGATATTGATACCGACTGGACAACCGTCGACGCAGAGCGGTTTCTTACACTGAAGACAGCGGAGCGCTTCCGCCACGGCCATCTCCGCGGAAAATCCCGTCGCGACCTCGTTGAAATCTTTCGCACGTTCTTTCGCCGGTCGCTCCGGCATGATGTTACGCGGTGCCTTCGGTTGCGGGGTACGCTTACGCGCTTCAGTTGGTGAGCTCATTTACTACCTCTATCTATCTCGTAACGATAAACAATCAAACAGCCGAACGGATCGAACAATGCTCGTGGTCGCGGTACATGCGCTGGCGATTGGCAAGCTCAGCATAGTCAACGGCGTGACCGTCGAATTCCGGACCGTCGACACAGGCGAACTTCCGCTCACCATTCACCGTGACACGGCAGCCGCCGCACATCCCCGTGCCGTCTACCATGATAGGATTCAGACTCACGATGGTGTGGATACCGTATGGGCGGGTTACCTCGGCAACGCTACGCATCATGGGCAACGGACCGATCGTCACACACAGCTTCGGATCGAATCCTGCGTCGATCCGCTCCTGAAGCGCGCCGCTTACGAACCCATGGAATCCGCGGCTTCCATCGTCAGTTGCGATAATGACTTCGTCGGCAATCTCCCGCATCTCGTCTTCAAGTATGAGCAGGTTCGAATTCCGAGCACCCATCACGACAGTCACTTCGTTTGCCAACTCCTTGAGACCCCGTACGATGGGATACAGAGGCGCGACACCGATACCGCCGCCTACACATACCACTTTGCCGACATACGACAGCTCGGTTGCGCGCCCAAGTGGCCCCGCAACGTCGCGGATTTCGTCGCCCATTTCGAGTTTGGCGAGGAACTTGGTGCCCTCACCGAGGGCTTGGTAGATCAGAGTAATCGTTCCCGCGATGGGATCACTATCGACAATCGTCAACGGTATTCGTTCGGATTCGTCGTTCGCGCGGACAATGACAAACTGACCGGGACGTCGGCGCGTCGCGACCAACGGAGCGTCAACTTCGATACGATATACGTTCGGTGAGAGCTCCACCTTATCCATGATGACGGGCATTGCTCCGCCTCTCTGTTTTGTTCTTCCAGATCACGCAGCTGGAAGGAACATGAATTACGATTACATCACTTCGGAAGCCCGTTTTGCGGGCGTTGTTTTGCGTGCATGTACCGTGCCATTACGAGCAATCGGCACAACTACGGTATCTCGCCGACTCGGTACAAACGGAATGCGCGCGAAACAGTGCGACGGTAAATCAAACGTGCGCAAGAACGGTGCACGATGCTCGTCGCGGATAACCTCACCACTTGACGATCTTCGCGCCGGTATTTATACTCAATATGACACCCTATGATATGGGTCTTTACACTCTAATATGAACCCACTCAGACCGGTAATGCGATGAAGCATCTTCTCAATCGGGCAACAAGCAGTCAACATGGGTCAGCGCCGGCCATGCTGAAGATCCTTGTTACGATTGCCGGCGGAACGCTCGGCTGGGTGCTTTCGCAACTCTGATCGGGAAACCGAATCGATCGTTTGTATGCAATCTCAATGTAACTCTATCATATCAAATCAAGAAAGTTTATAATGAATCGCTCTGACGTTCAAAGCACACGTGCTACGCACTCGATGGACCGCCTGTTTCCCCTTCGGAACGCACTTCCTCTCATTGGTATCACCGCTCCAACATTCTATCGCTGGATTCGCACTGGCCGAATCGAAGATTACCGTATTCGCGGATCGCGCGGGGAAACCTACTTGTCAGAATCTGCGATTATAAAGCTACGCGAAGAAGCAACGTTCGTCGAGTACGTAACGACCTAACACGCCTCCACTCGAAACACGTCAGAAGAGCAATCCAAAGTTAACAAGAACCTTCCGATCTTCCGGAGACACGGCGTAGTCTGTCCGAATAGAAAGCTGAGTGTTCCACGTTACCCGAAACCCCGCTCCGACGTCGTAGTGCAAATCACTCAGTCTCAACTCGCTGAACTTCGGTGCGACTCGGCCGACATCAGTAAACACACTCGCCTGAGCCAAAAGGTATTGTCCAAATACCTTCCGAGTTTTAAACAACCGCCTGAACTCAGTGGTCCAATACGCTTTCTGTCGGTCAGCAAAGCGTCTTGACTCGTATCCCCGTAAGGACGCGCTTTCGCCAATCTCGAAGACACGAATCGATCCGCCAAACTCAGTCATCTCGTAAAACGGTATCATTCCGGAGAGACGTTCAACAACGAGACGATTGACCATTACCCACTTTGGTCGAAGTGGAAGGTAGTTTGTATGAAGTAGTGTATACCGTTTGTACCGATAGTCACTCCCGAGTCGACCATACGAGTTCTGCATCGAAAACTCGGTAATTGTCCCTTCGGTTGGGATTTCTTCGTCGTTTCTCTTATCGAGTATCAAACCAATCGCAAAGAAATTCGACCAGCCTGCCTCGCGACCGGGCACCTCGTCTGATGGCATGAGAAACACGAAATACGTGTTCTTCGTCTGATCGATACGGGTCGGTATCGCGCGGTTGAAACGAAGACCACAGAAGAACGACAGTCCGCCGAAGAGGTTCGTCTCGATATCGATTCCGGTACGCTGTTGTTCGAGGAGATAGCGGTAGTAATCGGGTTCGTTTCGGAGTTGGCGCTGGTTGATCTCCGTGTCGTTGCCGATTCCAAAAAAGTTGGCGCCCGTATTCTTCAAATCGCGTGTGAGAAAACGAACACTTACCGGTAATCGCCATATTCGCGGAGCTTCGACGCGGATGTGATGATTCCGCATTCCCTCCGTTGTCAGCCACCATTGCGCGTTGAAGCGATACCGATACGGTCGGACTTTGTAGTTGGCAACCTCGATCCAACCACCGTAATGAAAGCCACTCGACGGCGTGTAGAAAACGATAGGCATACCGGTAAGACCATACGGTACACCGTTCATGTTGAACGTCCGTCGTTGCCTTAACCAGTCTATTCCGTTATCGACTGACGCGATACCTTGTTCGACGACGTCTTCCGGCCCCATGGACCGCGCAACTCCCGGAAAAACCAGGAGGAGCCACACTCCAAATATCAGCAGAATGATACGTCGCACGCTCGACTCCCGTATGTATCGATCATTCAATACTCTCTACGAGAATACTGATTCCTGTGGTCTGTAGAAAACCCTACTCGGGGGATTCGTTGGTATGCGTCGATTGAGTACCTTCGCACGTGGTCTCGACGCATCACCATCGGCGAACGGAGGTATGCCTGTGGAACACGCACATACTCGCCTCGATTGGAATACATACTTTATGCGCATCGCACAGCTTGTTGCGGAGCGTTCCACCTGTAATCGTGCAAAAGTCGGATGTGTAATCGTCAAAGATCGAAGTATCATCGCGACGGGATATAACGGCGCACCGTCAGGTCTCCCGCACTGTCTCGACGTTGGGTGTCTGATTTACCGATCCACAACGCCCGACGGTACAGTCGAGGAGAACTGTTTCCGCACGATTCACGCTGAGATCAACGCGATCGCTCAAGCGGCAAAAAACGGAAACGCGATCGATGGTGCGTCGATTTACGTCACACACACACCGTGCATACACTGTCTGAAGGTGATCATCAACGTAGGCATGAAACGTATTTTCTACGCGATACCGTATAAGGTGCAGACCATCGAGGAAATGATCCGCCAATCCGGTGTGGAGCTTCTTCACGTGCCAGTTTCGCCGTTACCGGAGGAACTACGCACATAACAGAGTAGCGTGTCGGAAAGCAAACGGGCGTTCCATCTGAGGATAGAACGCCCGTTTCTCGCCGTACCGTTCAATCGGCTCTAAAAACCCACCATCATTCCCGTCGCCACGAGTAGATCCGCCGCAGATCGCTTGGCAAGATCGATGACATGATCTGGAAAGATTCCGAGCATCACAACGCTTATACCGACGATAGTAAGTGACGCATATGTCATCTGCTGAACACCAAAGCGAAGCGGTTCCGCACGCGGTTCCATGTACATCCGAATGATGATTCGCAAGTAGTAGTATACCGCCATCGCGGCATTGAGAGCACCGAAGATCGCGAGGGTATACAGTTCGGACGCGAGCGTAGCACGAAACGCGACAAGCTTCCCCGTGAACCCAATTAGTGGAGGTACGCCGGCAAGAGAAAGCACAAACAGTGCCATGAAACCCGCCAACCACGGATGGCTCCGGCTGAGTCCTCGTATGTAATGCAAGTCGACGCGTCCCCGTTCGTCTCCGGGAAGCGCTGCGATAACACCGAAAGAACCGATTGTCGCGAGCGCGTACGTGAGCATGTAGAAGATGACACCTGCAGCACCTAACCCGGTACCCGCGGCAAGTGCCATCAAGAGGAAACCGACATGCGCGATACTCGAATACGCGAGGATTCGTTTGACGTCCTCTTGCACCAGCGCGATGATATTGCCAAGCAACATCGTTGCTGCGGCGAGCCACGGCCACATGGAATACCAGACTTCGGTCGATATCCCGGGGATCACAATACGCAGCAGCACGGCAAGCGCGGCCGCTTTGGATGCCGAAGAGAGAAACGCCGTAACAGGTGCGGGTGCGCCTTGGTAGACATCCGGTGTCCACAGATGGAACGGAACGATTGACACCTTGAATCCCATACCGACGATGAGCATTACGATACCGATCGACCCGACCTTTGTGCTCCAGAGGGGAACCGCGCCGCCCGTTACCACCATACTCCCGGTCTGACCATAAATAAGAACGGCGCCGAAGATGAAAATCGCCGACGCGAACGCTCCAAGTAGGAAGTATTTTAGAGCCGCTTCGCCGCTATCAGCGTTGACGCGGTCATAACCAATCATCATATAGAGCGCGACGGACAAAATCTCCAACGCGACGAATATTACCATGAGATTCGTCGAACGGGTCATGAGTAACATGCCCGCTGAACAAATCAGTATCCCAATGAGATACTCGCCGCCCTGAACCTCTCTTCGCTCGATGAACTCGGTCGAGAGCATCGCAACCAGAAACGCGGATATGAGAACGATGAAGCCGAAGAACTTCGTGAAATCGTCGTTGAGAAGAACGCCGAACGCGAGAGTATCGCCCGCAACAGTCCGTTGAAGTACGAATAGCGCGGCGAATACAGTCACAGCGACAGTCAGTATACCGAGATTGCGGACGAATTTCGGCCAGAACGCGTCAAGCAGCAGGACGCCAATCGCGCCACCAACAAGCACGAGTTCGGGGAGTATAATGACGAAATCGGCCGAAGTAATCATCGAACGACCTCCCCAAGACTCAGCACTGAATCCAACCGTTCCTGCGCCGACGTAAGCCGGTCGTTCATAACTTGTTCCTGCGCGGCGACCGTATGATGCATGTAGTTGAGGAGTTGCTCGCTTGCCACTTCCATCGGCTGAAGCACCGGTTTGGGATATAGACCGATCCACAGCGCGGCGATGACAATTGGAGCGAGCACAGCAATCTCACGCCTTGTTACATCGGGCCACGTGCGTTCACGCCATACACCCGGTTTCGTTGTATACATCGACTGCTGAAACATCCACAAGAGGTACGCGGCGGCGAAGATCATCCCCGATGCGCCAACGACCGCCCACCACCGTGTAGCGGGATTTTTGAATGCACCCGCCAGCGTGAGGAACTCACCGATGAAGCCGTTGAGACCGGGTAGTGCCGCACTGGATAACGTAATGATGAGAAACAACCCTGCATATACCGGCATTGCTGTCGCCGCGCCGCCAAGCTCACTGAACTCTCGTGTATGCGAACGCTCGTAAAGCATGCCAACGCAGAGGAATAATCCACCGGTCGATATCCCATGGTTCACCATTTGAACGATGCCGCCCGTGATGCCCTCGACGGTGAACGAGAAGATTCCCAAGATGATGAAACCCATGTGGCTTACCGATGAGTACGCCACAAGCTTCTTGAAATCGGTCTGTACAAGCGAAACGAGTGCTCCGTACACGATTCCTATCACCGCGAGCGTGTTGATCCACGGTGCGAACTGCATCGATGCCGCCGGGAACAAACCGAGACAGAAACGAATAATTGCGTAGGCACCGGTTTTTAGTAAGACACCTGCAAGTATCACTGATCCCGCGGTCGGCGCTTGAACGTGTGCAAGCGGTAACCATGTGTGAACTGGGAACAGCGGCACCTTGATCATGAATGCGAAGAAAAATGCCACGAAGAGCCATAATTGCTGCTCTGGTGTCAGTAGCGTCGGATCAATGCGCCCAAGATCGAACGAGAGCCACTGCCAAACAGATCCGCCGAACCGCATCGCGAGGTTCTGTGCATTGACGATTGCGAGCGAAACCATCGCAACGAGCATAAGCAACGAGCCAACCATCGTGTAGATCACAAACACGATGGTTGCCTTGATACGCTCGTCGTAACCCCAGATTCCGATGATGAAGTACATCGGAACAAGCATGAGCTCCCAGAACATGTAGAAGAGAATCAGGTCCTGCGCGAGGAAAACACCGAGCATACCTGCTTCGAGAAGAAGCAACATCGAATTGAAGAGTCGCACACGGTCGTTGACGCTGCGGAAGCTCGAAAGAATCGCCAGTGGTGTAAGGAACGTCGTCAGAAGAACGAGCCAGATGCTCAAACCATCAACGGCAAGATGGTAGTGTATCCCGAAATCTTGAATCCACAGGACATTGAACTCAATCGGCATGGCCTGCGAACGGAACGTCAGATAAATACCGAGCGAATATCCGAAAACACCAAGCGAAAGCAGCAGGGCGACGTAGCGTACAAGCCCTTTTCGTTTCTCTGGGAGAAAGCCGAGAATCAAACCAGCGACGGCCGGCCCAAATATGAGATACGTCAAACTCATTGTTGTGGTTTTCCCTGTTTTCGGCGGCGATACTCGATATCTTCGTCGCGCCTCTCAAACCGCGTTACCACGATCTGGCGTTCACGTTTACAAGACCATCCAAAGAAGCAGCAATACACCAAGCACCATACCAAACGCATAACTTCCCACGCGACCGGTGTGCCAGAAACTGATAACGAATCCGATCGCTTTCCACATCAGTCCGCCGACGAACTGCACAAAAAAACCCTGAATCACCCAGTCATCAATTGCGCGCCAGAGAACCGTCCGCGAAACCTTCTTCAGCGGATTGATAATGATCGAAGCGTAGAATTCGTCGACATACCATTTATGACGCAGTACTCGCAGAAACCCGACCGGTTCCGCTGCGATCGACTCCGCACGGGTGACATCCACGGGGCGTTTCGCGTACAACCCCCAAGCACCATAGATTCCGAGCGTAATCAGTACGAGCGTCACCACCATGAGGATTATCTCGGTGCCGACTGTCAATGCGATATGGGCTTCGCCAACCACCGGTGCGAGGAATCCGGAAAAGCCCGCCCAAAAATGCAGCGGTATCTCGAAGTAACCGCCGATGATGCTCAGCACACCGAGAATCACGAGAGAGATCAGGATGGAGGGACCCGGTCTGTGGATGTGAGCATCGTTCCGCTCGGGTCCGTGGAACGTCAAGAACACAAGTCGGAAGGTGTAAAACGCCGTTAACCCCGCCGTCATCACGCCAATCGTCCACGCGAAGAAGTGACCTTCGCTGAACGTAAACGCGAGAATGGCATCCTTCGAGAAGAATCCGGCAGTCAACGGGAATCCTGCGAGTGCGAGGGCTCCAGCAAGGAACGTCCAGTAGACAAGCGGCAGGTGCTTCTTCAAGCCACCCATCCGTGTGATGTCCTGCTCCTCATGAAGCGCGTGAATGACGGCACCTGCGCCAAGGAAGAGCAACGCTTTGAAAAACGCGTGCGTCATAACATGCATGACACCTGATGCGTATGCTCCGACACCGACGCCCATGAACATGTATCCGAGCTGCGATATCGTTGAATACGCGAGAATCTTCTTGATATCGTTCTGCGCCACGCCCATCGACGCAGCGAACAGCGCTGTCAACGCACCGATCCACAGCACAACGCTCTGAGAAAGCGGTGCCAGATCGTAGAGGAAGCTCGAACGAGCTACCATGTATACGCCCGCGGTCACCATGGTAGCCGCATGGATGAGCGCACTGACGGGGGTCGGACCCGCCATCGCGTCCGGCAACCAGACGTAGAGCGGGATTTGCGCGGATTTCCCCGTCGCGCCAAAGAATAACAGCAGCGTAATGGTGGTAACCAACACGCCACCGGCAACAAATGCCCCGCCTGCCGCAGCGGTACCGATTTCACTGAAGCTTACGCTGCCGACCGTTGTCCAGATGAGAAAGACGCCAATCAGAAAGCCGAAATCGCCAATTCTATTGACGATAAAGGCTTTTCGTGCCGCGTCATTCGTAGTGCCGTTGTCAAACGGACGCTCGAACCAGAATCCGATGAGGAGGTATGAGCAGAGACCAACGCCTTCCCATCCGAGGAACATCACGACGTAGTTATCGGCGAGGACGAGCACGAGCATCATCGCGGCGAACAGATTCATGTACGCGAAGAAGCGACTGTAACGCGAATCACCGTGCATATATCCGACGCTATACACATGGATTAGCGTGCCGACACCAGTTACAACGAGCAGGTATACTGCGGTGAGTCGATCGACGAGAAATCCGATCGGTATCTCGAATCCGCCTACAGGTATCCACGAATAGAGCGCGATGTTGATTGGAGTGGTATCACCCAGAACCTGGAAAAAGACCACGACACTCAGCACGAACGACACCGCGAGCGCGCCGATCGCGATCCATGCGCTTGCGCCACGAAGGCGTTTCCCGAAGAGTATGTTGACCGTGAACCCGATCAGCGGGAGCAGCGGGATCAATGTGATCAGCGTGGACATTAGAGCCTCTCGTAAACGCGCCAGTTAGACCAACCGGCTACACAATACTGTCACGTCGCCTACCGCCTACCAACGAAGCAAATCGACGGAGTCCGTATTGATCGTTCGTTTCGTGCGATATATTGTCACAAAAAGCGCGAGTCCGATTGCTACTTCGGCCGCGGCGACGGTCATGATAAAAATCACAAAGAGCTGACCTTCGAGACTGTCAAATGCACGTGCGTAA
Source organism: uncultured bacterium (assembly GCA_964635955.1). Taxonomy (GTDB): domain Bacteria; phylum Latescibacterota; class MWCZ01; order MWCZ01; family MWCZ01; genus CAZWQW01. The sequence continues at coordinate 38,911 of CAZWQW010000014.1, forward strand.
CCAATAAGTGCGAGGTTCGCCGCATTGAGCATGACCTCCACCGACATGAGCATGACAATCGCATTCCGTCGAAAGAGCATTCCCGCCGCCCCAATGGTAAACAGGATCGTGCTCAGTATGACGATATGGTCGGTCGGTATCATACGGAGGGCTCCTCACCGGAGTTCTTCTCGGCGACAACGTCTACGGTTTCCGAAGACGCGGTAAGCGGTTTGGGTTGAATAAATCGGTTTTCGGCCGCGCGCCGTGCTTCAATAATCGCTTCTTCTTCGGTGGTCAGTTGCCTTCCGAGGTAGATCGCACCGATTACCGCTATAAGTAGGAGTACCGCAAGCGCTTGCATGAGGAACAACATCATTGGATCGGAAAACAACAGCGTCGCAATCTCTTTTACGTTTTCACCGGCGTATGCAACAGCTACAATTGGCGACTCACCACGTATACTCGCGACGATAACGACCGCTATTATCCCCGTCAGCACAAACCCGACGTAGGTTCGCCAACTCCGCCACCATCGCCAATCAGGGCTCGCGCCGAGGTTGAGTAACATAATCACGAAGAGATACAACACCATAATCGCGCCGGCGTACACGAGGACCTGCAGCGCGGCAAGAAACGGCGACCCAAGGATGAGAAACTCGCCCGCGATAGAGATCAACGTCATAATCAGGAATATCGCCCCGTACACTGGGTTCCGCGACAGAACCATCGCAAGTGCACCGGCAATCGCCATCGCGCCAAAAAAATAGAACAGAAACTGTGACATGAAACGGAGCGCCTCCTCGGAGCCTATTTACGCCGTTCACGTATAATCACGGTACGCAATGAGCGACTAATGTGACGTCTTTTCGGCCGCTTTTTTCGTAACGATTCCGACAGCCGGATACGCCATTCGCTGCACATCCGATGGCCCGTTAGCGGGCACGCCGTGCTCACGCTTCGTCAGCACCCGCTGATCGCCAAAATCCACACCGCGCAACGTCGGCTCATCCTTGGTCTCGTCGTAGATCGCAAGCAGCTTATCGAGGCCGAAAACCATATCCTCTCGAGTTCGCGAGATAAGCCGATAGTGCGACGTCATATGAATCGCGTCTTCCGGGCATGCTTCAACACAGTACCCACAGAAGATGCACTTAAGTTCGTCAATCTCGAATATCTTGGGGACCTTGTCCCGATCTTCCCAATCGACTTCCTGCGCTTTTATCGTGATGCAATGAGCGGGACACGCAGCGGCGCACATTTCACACGCAACACACTTGATGCGGCCGTTTTCATCCTTATTCAGCCGATGTACACCGCGAAACGAGCGAGGAAATGCCTTCTCCTCGTCCGGGTACTGCAGCGTCACGCGCTCACCAACGATGTGTCGCCACGTAAGGCGCAATCCCTGGAGAATCGCCGGTAGGTAGATGCGCTCCGACCAGGAAAGCTTCTTCGGACGATTGACCTTGACCGTTCTGGCCGCCATGAAACCCTCTATCAGAACTTCAGAACCGCTATTACGCGATCCGTAATGACGAATATTACCGAATAAACGCTAACCACACCCCTGTTGCTAACACATTTACCAACGCGACGGGCAGTAGCACTTTCCAACTCAGCCGCATCAGTAAATCGTAACGCATACGCGGGAACGTCCAGCG
>CAZWQW010000014.1:40653-48385 GCA_964635955.1 uncultured bacterium
TTTGCGAGAACATTCCATTTCGGAATGAATCCAAACCAATACTCTGTTTGCTGCCCGATAATCGTCGTCAGACTCAATCCACCAGCAATGAGCACCACCGCGACGATGCTCAACCCCATCGCAAGCTCGTAACTGATCATCTGCGCGGATGCACGCAATCCACCGAACAGCGGGTATTTACTATTCGACGCCCACGCGCCGAGTACGACTCCGTACACGCCCATTCCTGCGACCGCGAGGATGAACAGGATACCGATATCGAGATTCGTGATCTTGAGATTGATCTCGTAGCCGTTCCAGTTGAACGGCATACCAATAGGAACTGCTGAGAATAACAGCAACGCCGGAACCATAATCATCACCGGCGCAAGAAGAAAAATCGGCTTGTTCGCATACGCCGGAATCACGTCTTCCTTCATGAAGAACTTGATTCCGTCCGCCATGAACTGGAAATATCCCTTCGGCCCGACACGATTCGGTCCGTACCGGTTCTGCATCCACGCGGCGACTTTCCGCTCATAGAACGTGTACAGGCCCGCAATGGCGAGCATAGCAAGGAGCATCACGATTCCGAGGACGAGCGATACAATCAATTGCGGTGTTGAGATCACGCTTCGGGCTCCCGATCTATGACGTAGTTACCCGTTCCGATTGCGCTTTATGCGCTCGCGGATTCTTCACGCGCTGCGCCAGGTCGCGTAGCACATCACGTTCGTCTCGCGACCCGATCGGTCCGATCACCGCCGGACCAAACTCCTGCGCTATGCCATCGCGGTTAATCCACGTCCCCGACTTCTCCGCCCACATACGTCCGGGCAAAGAGAGAAACGCGCGGTTGACAAGCGGGCTCTTCAAAACATCGATTGCGAACACGAAGTCAGCACCGAGTACCTTTTCTAAGTGCGCATCCGCGATGTTTTCCATCCGAACAGAAGAATTAATTACGAGCACCACCGATTCGCTCGTAATATCGACGTCATCAACGCTGGTGGGCACCTCCTGAGTGATGCCTTTTGTGTTCGGCGACTTGTCACCCGGAATCACATATCCACCGGGGAACTTCTGATCGTCGGTAACGTATGCGTTCGGTATATACCCGACCTTATCCGTACCAATCGTCGCCGCATACTCCTTCGCCGCAACGGCTTCTTCCTGCGTAACGTGTGTCGACAACAGTATTACCGCGTTCGACCCGGCCGCGCGCATTTTTTCGTCGATGAACTCCAACGCAGCGTCCCACGGCGCTTCCAGTAACTCACCCGATTGAGGATCGGGCTGTACTGGCGTGACCAATCGATGTTCCGATCGGATCGTGTGGTACATGAACCGACCTTCATCGGTCATGAAGTATCCGTTTACCGCCGCGTTCTCGCGCGGACGCGTGCGTTGCACTTCGTTGTTCATCACGTCGAGGTAGGTATTCGCACCGAGAGAATCCGATGGATCAATGGACGGCATCGGTTTGAGGTTCCAGACGCGCGCTTTGAAGAGGAAGTCCTCAGCCAGTAGCGCACCGACCGGACAAAGATCGACGATATTCGTCGCGAGCGGATTCTCAATCGGATGACCGGGCATGATATCAATTTCGTTGGCATTCCCCATGTTACGTATGGTCAACTCGCCGGTACCAACGAAATCACGGAGGAATCGAACACAGCGGTCGCACAGAATGCATCGATTCGTATACAACCGTATTCCGCCGCCGAGTTTCTTAACCGGCTTGAAGCGTTTCGGCTCAGTCATTCGACTCGACCGCAGTCCATGCTCGAACGTGTAGTCTTGGAGTTTACACTCTCCGGCCTGATCACACACGGGACAGTCGACCGGATGGTTTATCAGAAGGAACTCGAGGATATCACCTTGTGCGTTCTTGACTGCGTCGCTCGTCGTGCTGACGACCATTCCGTCCGCAGCAGCGGTGTTGCACGCAGGAAGAAGACCTGTACGCGCTTTCCCGCGTACTTCCTGTGTTACCTCAACAAAGCACATCCGGCAACTCGCTACAATCTTCAGTGCCGGATGATAACAGTAGTGAGGGACCTCGATCCCAATCTGCTTCGCCGCCTCAATAAGGTTCGTACCCTTCGCGACGGTAACTTCATGTCCATCTATGGTAAGCGTCGCCATAAGACCTCGGATCTTCGTCCCGATTGCCAGATTTCGTCGCGACCAACCATCGTCTCGAAACGCGTCGAACAGACAAAGATGCTACTTCAGGTGACCTGCTGCAATTATCGGAAGCGGCAACGGCGGAGCCGAACTTTCACGTTCCGCCGCGAGAAACGCGTCGCGGTACTTCCGAACCATCATGGTGAGCGGCCATCCAAACGATACACCGAACAAACAGATCGTCTTGTTCGTTTCGAATCTATCGATATCGCCCACATTGACCAGAATATCCTCCATGAGATCAACGTCGCCCGGACGCGCCTTACGAGAGTGTAGCCGTTTGAGGATATCCCAAACCCACTTCGAACCTTCGCGACACGGCGTGCACTGACCACACGATTCGTGACGGTAGAAGGTCATAAGATTAAACGCAATATCGACGATATCCCGTGTCTCGTCGAACACAATAACCGCGGCGGATCCAAGGCCGCTCTTGATCGGACCGCGCGGCATAAACGACGCAGGTGACATAACCGTGTCGATCTCATCCGGCGTGAGTATCGGCATCGAGCTTCCACCCGGAATCACGCCGAGTAAGCCATGTCCACCTTTTACGCCACCGGCAAGCTCCAGCAGTTCACGTAGCGTCACCGTGATTTCCGTCTCATAGAGACCTGGTTTCTCGACGTCGCCGCTAACTTGATAGATGAGCGTACCGGGAAAGTTCGGATCGCCGATCTCTTTGAACTTGTCAGCTCCGTTTCGAATGATCCACGGGACATATCCGAGCGTGCCGATGTTGTTAATCGTCGTTGGGTGGCCGAATATGCCGTGGGCAGCGGGGAACGGTGGTTTGTTCCGAGGATAGCCGCGCTTCCCTTCGGTCGATTCCATCAGCGCGGTTTCTTCGCCACAGATGTACGCGCCAGCGCCCGGATGGGTGTATACGTCGATGTCGACGCCCGTTCCGAGGATATTCCTTCCCACCAGTCCCGCATCGTATACATCGGCGATCGCGTTATCAAGCGCAGCGAGACCTTCCCACATCTCGCCACGGATGTAGACGTACGCGACGCGTGCACGAATCGCGTAGGCGGAAATGAGAATCCCCTCAAGTAGCATGTGCGGATTCGTTTCGAGAAGATAGCGATCTTTGCACGTGCCCGGTTCAGATTCGTCACAGTTTACCGCGAGTATCGAATACCGCTCGGGATCAGGCTCTTTCGGCATGAACGACCATTTCATGCCTGTGCCGAACCACGCTCCGCCGCGACCTTGAAGTCCCGACACTGTCACCGTCTCGGTAACCTGATCCGGTGTCATGTCACGGAGAACCTTCTCCCACATCTCGTAGTAGCCGTTCTTCCTCGCCACGTCGAGCTTGTGGATATCCGGAATCGAACACTGATCGAGAATCAGTCGATGTTCCTTCGCTGCCATAGCCTTCTCTCGTATCACTGCTGTCCGCGCTGTTCGATTCGCATCACCGTACGTTACAAACGCGGTGCTCAGTATATCGTATCCCGAATGTGTAGTCTGTTACTGAATTATCAGAACGCCGAATATAACATTTCACGTCAAGCACGTCACCCTGCAAGCACCTCGTATTCGTTTACCTCCGTGGGGTAGGAGGAGAAGTGACGATGCGGTAGTTTGGTACCGATATTCATTAGAACGCGAATCACACTTGCCACCAGCGCTTAATCGTCACAAAAGAGCGTACGCCGACCGATACGAGGTATCGTCCATGTCCGAACCGTTCGTGCCCGAAGTAAAGAAGAAGATATCGTGGCGAGACGGTCTATTCCTCGTCGGACCCGATCCGCTAACAAGCCTCTTCTACGCATCGGGTCTCCTTCTTGCTGCCGGCGTCGGTTACGCGAGTCCTCTGTTCATCATTGGTCTCTACGCGCTGCTGTTCGTTCTCGCGCCGCTCTATGTTGAAGCGGTGCTCATGACCCTGTCGAACGGTGGAACATATAACATGATTCGGACGGCGCTACAGAAGCTGCCGTTTTCGAACATGACTGCCGCCGCAGTGGTTGGCGTCATCACATCAGTCAGTTACATCGCCACCGCCATCGTCAGCCTGCTCTCGTTCAGCTATTATGTCCTCGCGTTAACACACTGGGTCGACTCATACAGCGTACCGTTAGGTGTCGTGTACTCGGCGATTCCATCGCTCGGCTTTGGTCTCTGGGTGATGTGGAGTCGAAGGCTGACGGTACTGCGGACGGTGCTGATTACGTCGCTTGTCGCGATCGTGCTGAGCCCGTTTCTTCCACGCGCTGTCGTCGTCATGATGAACCCCATTATTCTTCTGTTCACGCTGAATAATCAAGGACTTCGTGAATCGGTTGCGGTCAGCCGCGTCATCTTCCTGTTCCACCTCGGCGTCATGGCGGTCTTCATCGCGTTAGGACTGGTCTATGCGTTCGGACACGGTTTCGATTTCGGTCTGATCATGTCGGGAACTGGAACACTTACCGGTCTCAACGGACTCACCATCGCGATAATCATTGCGGGGCTCGGGAACGCTATTCTCGGCGCGTCAGGCGTCGAAAGCGTCATGCAGATACCCGAGGAACTTGACGACCCGAAAACAGCGATTCCGAAAATTTACCGGTGGATGCTCAGTATCCTGCTGCTTTTCGGCGGACTTGTGACGCTCATGATCTTCGTCGTACTCGATCCGACGGAATTGCGAACCGGTCAGGACTTTCTCGTTTCCATGGCTGGACGCAAGGCCATGGCGAGTATCACAGGATCCGTGCTTTTGGGAACGGTTTTCGAAACGATCATCGTCATCGACGCCGCGCTCACGCTCATCGGCGCCACAAACACATCGTTTGCCGGTATTCGCGGATTGTGGGTGACCATGGCGAAAGATCACCTTATGCCGCGATTTTTCCTCCGCACCGATCGTGAACTCGGCACACACCGCAATATTCATATCGTATTCTTGCTCGGAATCGCACTCCTCGCGATTGGTGCGCACGCCGACATCGAAGTGCTCGGCCACTGGTACGGCGGAACATTCGGGCTCGTGTTGTTTTCCGGGGTAATCGGCATCGTCTTGTTACGGTATTTTCTTCCGCATGCACCGCGTCCTTACCGCGCACCGTTCAACGTGCCCATAGCGGGATTTCAGGTCCCGTTCGGCGCGTTCGTTGGTTTCGTCTTCGTGGGTGGAGCTCTTGTGAGCCTGCATCTCTCAGCTCGCCCTTCGGTTGAGCGTCTCGGAGCGTTACTAACCTACCTTTTCGTGTTAGTCGTCATCGTCATCGCATACTACGGTCATCCTCGATGGCTGCGCGCATGGTACAAATACAAAAATGAGATTCTGCTCGAGCATCGCGGCGAACTCAATCTACAGCGGGAACGAGCCGTTGCCGTCTGCGTTGGAGGTTTCCGAGTTCGGGAACGAGTGCTGTTTATGCTCGAATACGCAGCGATGCAGCAGTACCCGCACTTACTGGTATTACACGTGACCGATTCGGTTGATCACGTGACCGTCGTCGACCCACACGATTCCGCGACGAGATATATGGTGATACCGGGCGTGAATGCTCGGCGAATCCTCGAGACTCTTTCGACAATACCGAATATCGAAGAAGTCCGTTTGCACTTTGTATTGATACCCACAGAACAGCATTCGTCGTGGCAAGACGCCGTCAATGTGTTTTTATCGGAGGTTCCGGAAATCCATTTCGTGGCAATCGGACCCGGTGATCAACTTGAGGCGACATTCGCCAGAGTGATGGTGATTAACACGGATTGAGCAGTGGTGCAAGTTAGTCATATCTACGTGATGAACGAAAGCTGACTGTGCGATGCCCGTCTACATTCGACATATAGGTTACCGCATCCCATGGACGTCTCCGGCGTTTTTTGTCACAGGTTTTTTCTTTCTTATCATCTTTGGCTCATTCCTCTTGTCGCTGCCGATTTCGTCAGTCAATGGTCATAGTATATCATACGTCAACGCTCTGTTTCAGAGCACAAGCGCCGTCTGCATTACCGGACTAACTTCGATTGATATTTCCTCTCAACTTTCGCGATTTGGTCAGATTGTCATACTTATTCTTTTTCAAATAGGTGCGCTTGGCATCATGACATACTCTCTGGCGATCGTCGTGTTCGTGCAACAACGACGATCTCCTGAGCAAAACGAATGGCTTGCGAATGTATTCTCTCACGACCGGAAACTCCCACCGACGCGTATGCTCGTGTGGATAATCAGTTTCACGTTCGTTATTGAATCCCTTGGAGTCGTCGCGTTGTACACCCAATTCGCGAGCAAATTCGACACATCAAAAGCGATTTACTACTCCGTCTTTCATGCGGTTAGCGCGTTTTGCAATGCTGGTTTCTCGCTGTTCGCGAATAGCCTTATCGATTACCAAAGTGATTTACTATTCAATGTTATTGTCTGTGTTTTGATAGTCGCCGGAGGTCTCGGATTCGTTGTCACGTTCGAGCTTTGGCGCTGGATGACGGGTCGTCGACGATGGTTCAAGCTACTTATTCAGACGAAGCTGGTGATTCTTACCTATATTATTCTTATGTTCGGCGGCGCGATTTTCATTCTGTTGTTCGAAGCTCACAGCGCACAAAAGGACATGTCAAACACAACGAGGGTACTTACTGCTGTATTTCAATCCGTGACGGCTCGCACCGCCGGTTTTAATACCATCGACATAGGCACACTTTCAAACCCATCGCTGTCTGTTCTACTTCTTCTTATGTTTATCGGAGGTGCTCCCGGATCCACCACGGGTGGCGTTAAAGTGACAACTGTCGCTGTATTGGCGCTCGCCGTATTTGCTCGTTACCGATCCCATGTTCAACCCCAAGTGTTCCGCAGAAGTATTCCCTTCGACACAATCGTTCGCGCGGCAGCTCTCGTCACTGGCGCGGTCGCGATCATCATGTTTGGTACACTATGTCTTCAGATATCCGAATTATATGGAATCTCCCATCAGCTTTCTGACGGTGGTTTCCTCGACTCATTATTCGAAGCGTCTTCCGCGTTTGGCACGGTTGGTCTGAGCACCGGTATCACGCCGACTCTATCAGCACCGGGCCGATTCGTTATAATGATTCTCATGTTTGTTGGCCGTATTGGGCCACTAACTATTGCTGCGCTCCTCCTCGGTAAAAAAACGACGTCCCGTGTTTCGTTTGTCGAGGAAGACGTGATGATCGGATAGCGCTATGCCGTCATTACTCATGATTGGACTTGGCTCATTCGGGTACCATTTCGTACGGACGTTGTCGAATAGCGACTTCTACGTTGCGGCAATCGATACCGATAACGAACGAGTAGAATCGGTAAAGACGTTCGTTCAGCGTCCCATGATCGGCGACGCGACCCAAGTCGAAACGCTCCGAGAACTTGGTGTTCAAGACTACGATTATGTCGTCGTCAGTCTCGGTGATCGACTCGATGCCAGTATTCTTACCTGTCTTCATCTTCGCGATCTTCATGCGAAGAACATCATTGTGAAAGCGGCCGATGAAGATCATTCCCGTGTCTTACGGGAGTTTCACGTATCTCGCGTGATCTTCCCTGAACGAGAAGCCGCCGAGGATCTTGCTCATACCATCGCCGATCTCAACG
>CAZWQW010000015.1:0-6659 GCA_964635955.1 uncultured bacterium
AATGCCTTCTCATACGCGTCGAAACGCTCCTGCCAATCGTTCTCCAGCGAACGGCCACGCGGTACCGCCTGCAGGTAGAAATCTCGCGTGTCTTCCGGCACATAGAACGTCGGCTCCACCGGCCAACCGAGATGCTCTTTCGCAGCTTTCGCTTCATCGGCGCCAAGCGGCGAACCGTGAATTCCACTCGTTCCCTGGAGGTTCGGCGAACCGAAGCCGATGACCGTCTTCACCCGGATCAGCGTCGGCTTGTTCTTTTCAGCCTTCGCTTCATTGATCGCTGAGAGAATTGCGTCGACATCGTTTCCGTCTTCGACGCAGAGCACCTGCCAGCCATACGATTCGAATCGCTTCGTGCGGTCTTCCCGGAAGACAAGGTCGGTTTCGCCGGCGAGGGTGATTCCGTTGTCGTCGTAGAGGTAGATGAGCTTACCGAGCCCCCACTCACCGGCGAGTGACGCGGCTTCCGAGGCAACGCCTTCCATGAGGTCGCCGTCGGAGGTGATTGCATAGGTATAGTGGTCGATGATTTCGTGACCGGGGCGGTTGAAACGCGCGGCGAGGTGCGCTTCGGCGAGCGCCATGCCGACACCCGTGGCGAACCCCTGCCCGAGCGGTCCTGTCGTCGTTTCGATACCCGGAGCATCACCTTTTTCCGGGTGACCTGCTGTTGGGCTATCCCACTGACGGAAGTTCTTCAGATCGTCCATCGACACCGGATAGCCGGTGAGATGCAACATGGCGTAGAGCAGCATCGATCCGTGGCCCGCCGAGAGGACGAAGCGGTCGCGGTCGAACCAGTCGCCGTTCCGCGGATTGTACCGCATCGCTTCGGTCCAGAGCGCGTACGCCATCGGCGCGGCACCCATAGGCATACCGGGATGCCCGCTATTGGCCTTGTCGATTGCGTCGACCGCGAGAAAGCGGATTGTGTTGATATGCTGTTCCCGCTTTGCCTTGTCCATAACCTCATTCTCCTATTGTCGTCAGAAGGGTAGTATACAGAACCGGGGATCTCCCCCAGCGTATCGGGAAAACGCTGCGGAGTACGCGGTACGAACGTCCATCGAAACCACGATGGAGAGAGTATAAAAGTGTAGTTTCGAGGCGGATTCCCGGCAAGGGGAAACGCCAACGTATCCCACCGAGCCGTCGTGCGCCGCGCCCCGCGCTATCGTCAGTCTTCGAAGCGGCGAATCTCACGTTCTTCGAGTAAATCCGCTTCGATTGCGTCATCCAGCGCTTCGGAAAGTTCATCACGATCGACGACGCCGTGCTCTTCGCGAACGAGGTTGCGGATGCTCTGGTAAATCCCTTCCGGCGACATGTCGCGAAGCCGCTGAATCTGTTCTTTCGTCAGTCGCATGGTGTTTCTCCTAACGTCGGTTAGACAGTCCAATGCTCAAGATCGTAATCGGCGGTCGGTAGCGTGAGAGAAAGTAGCGAATCGCGCGGCCACCGTTCGATCTCGTTGCCGTTATCCCGCACAACGAGGACGAATTCCACCGTATCGCCCTGCTTGTATCCGAGTGACGTAAACGGTGCCGCACACTCGATGATCCGGTCCGCTTTGGCGACGAGGTCCATACGTACGTTTCGCCCCGCATCGTCGATGTAAATCCGCGGACTCTCGGTACCGTTCGGCATTTCTACATGCAGCGAAATCTCTGGCTTACCGGGGAATTCGAAAACGAACTCGGTGGCGCGTATTGTATCGTCTGCCGGCGGACGCGATAGATCGATCCGAAATACGATGCGTTCGCGGTCAGATCCGAAGTAGAGCTTCGTAACGCGTTGATCTTCCTGTGCCATGGCTCCGTGCGACTTACGAGCGTCGAGAACGCCCGCATCGATCCACTCATAGTAACTCGATACGCGTCCGTCGATCTTCGGTGCAACGAGGTCGCGTGGCGCAATTCCTACGGCAGCCTGACCTCGCTTGATTGGCGTGAGTAGCCATCGTGGCACCCGTTCGCCAATCGCGCGAAACACCTCCGCCAGATGCGCGCGGAAGAGTCGGTCGAACTCGGCTTGGAGCGCGGTGGAGAAGTCGTCGCTATACCACCAGAACCAGTCCGACCCTTCAGCCGCGTAGAGGCTTTCCCACGCTCGCTCGCGTGCACCGTCGTCGAGCGAATCGTTTGCCGCAACAAGCGCTGCCCGCGTATCGCGAAGATACGCCCAGCCTTCGTTTTCCTCGCGTGCGCCGATCCATACATCGAAGTTCGCATTGATCCACGATCCGGGGAAGATTTGCTCAATCTTCCGTTCCGGCGGGTGTTCAGCGATACGGTCACCGATCGTCGTCCAACGGAAGTCGTCTGAATCCGCCACAGCGCGGTACATTTGCGTAAGGAATCGCTCGCCACCATCAGGATAGTATTCCCACGCGTTTTCGCCGTCGAGAACGATACTGATGAGCGCTTGTTCCGGACGCTCGATCGTATCCCGAATGGCGGTCAGGCGACGCATCATATCGGCGATGGAGTCTTCCGGCTCCATGTTCGTATAGGTGAAACCGATCGCGTTCGATATGCCGAGATCGCGGAAGATCATATTTACCGTGGTTTCACCTGTTCCAACGCGGTACGGGTAATACACGTCACGTTGCTTCAGCTTACCATCGGACCGCAAGAGCACGTCTTGATCGGTCGCGATCCACTGAACGCCCTGATCGGCGAGAATCTCGATCACCGCCGGACTGACTGATCCCTCGGCGGGCCACATACCGCGCGGCTTCTTTCCGAACGTCTCTTCGTGCGAGGCCAATGCGCGGCGAACGTGCTCAGTCGCATCTTCGGGAGCCTGAAACGGCGGGCTCGGCAGGTCTCGTCCCGGAAGCCCGAGTTTGGCAGAGTCGGTATCGCAGAGCAACGGCAAGATCGGATGGTAGTACGGCGTCGTTGTGAGTTCGATGAGGCCGTCCTCTTCCGCCTTCTGATACGCCGGCAGCACGCGCCCAAGAACCTCTCGCTGGATGCCAAGCACCTCTGCCTTCTCTTCCTCGGAGAAGTCGCGTCCCTTGGAAATGAGCTCAGTAAGCCGCGGATACTGCTTTCGCGCCGTGTATCCGAACCATGCAAGATTGAACCAGACGACGATATCGCGGAGATCCTGTTCGGGAAGATCGCGAACGTTTCCTGTTGGCGTGTGTGCGTTCTGCCGGAGCTCACGGTACCGTGGATGCACATCGACCATCGTCCGGCGATTCGCGTGGAAGAAGTTTTCCGCGACGAATGCGCGCTCGTCAGGATTGAGGTCAGCGGTTGGCTTTTCCGAGATCGTCAGGTACGTATCGGTGAATTCGCCGTCGACGTACCCTCGGATCTGTCGAACGAGAATCGGTACGAAGTTGAACACGGCGCGGACGCTGTGCTCGGTATCCGACTGCGCACTCTCGGCGGCACGTCGGAGTACGTGCACCATGTCGTAGTAGCCTTTTATTGCATGGAGGCGTACCCACGGCAATGCCAGCCGTCCCGATTCGGGATCGCGGTAGTCGGGCTGATGCATGTGCCAGAAGACTGCGACATCAATCGGAGGCATACCGCCTCCGCGCGGTGAAACCCGTCGAACGGTGCGCTGTCATTTCGCGGGCTCCTTGTCCGACCCGCGTCCGAGTACCTCGCGAAGATATTCGGCGGCGTCTTCCGGTGTCGTCGGGTTGATATAGAAGCCGGTTCCCCATTCGAATCCGGCGATCTTCGTCAGGCGCGGAATGATCTCGATATGCCAGTGATAGCACTCGTCGAGGTGTGGATCGCGGCTGGTGGAGCGATTCGCCGGTGCGACGTGGAATATCCAGTTGTACTGGGGACTGTCGAGCGCTTCATTCAGCTTCCGTGTGATCGTCCGCAGCATCTCCGCCAACGCGGCGCGTTCGACCGCGTTGATACCGAGTGGATCAATCGCGTGTCGTTTCGGCATGATGGTTACTTCGAACGGGAATCGCGACGCGAACGGACAGAATGCGACGAAGTGCTCGTTGTCATGCACCATACGCTCGGCGAAACGCGTCTCCTCGCGAATCTGATCGCAGAAGACGCAGCGCTCCTTGTACACGAAATACCGCTCGGCGCCGTCGAGTTCTTCGCGGACCCGCTTCGGGATTACCGGCGTCGCGATGAGCTGCGAGTGCGAATGCGCAAGCGACGCTCCGGCTTGCTCACCTTCATTCTTGAAAATGAGGATGTATCGCAGCCGGAAGTCTTTCCGTAGATCGCGGTATCGCTGGAGGTATGTGTCGAGTATTGTCTCGATATGCTTCTCGCTGTAGTCCCAGAATCGCTCTTCGTGATGCGGTGTCTCGATGATCACCTCGTGCGCGCCGACTCCACTCATCAAGTCGAACATCCCGATACCTTCGCGCTTCAATTCGGTCTCCGTGCGAAGCGCCGGGTACTTGTTCGGGACGACACGCACGTCCCAACCGCGGCTATTCGCCGTGCCGCCGGAGGAGCGCACCGCGTACACCTCGGGAGGTGTCCGCTCTTCGTTGCCCGGACAGAATGGGCAGAGCTTCGGCCGATCTATCCGTGGGACGGGCGAGAAATCCGACGGGCGCTTCCCGCGTTCCGTCGATATGATAACCCACCGGTCAGTTACCGGATCTTTCCGCAATTCCGACATATGTTCTCCGTTCAGGCTCGCCAATTAGCGACGAAGCCGATGTATCGTTACGCGAAGACGAAATCCCGCGGTATGACGACGATACCGTTTTCCGTCACGAGGAATCGGCGGCGGTCAGCTTCGGTATCGTAACCGATCACCTCGCCTGCGGGGATACTCGTTGATTTGTCAATGAGGGTTCGCCGTACTCGTGCGCCGCGCCCCACCTGCACACCATTCATAAGTACCGATTCGGATACTTCCGCGCCTGATTCGATCACGACGTCTGTGGAGAGAATCGATCGCTCGATTTTTGCACCGGCAATCCGTACGCCTTTCGCGAAGATCGAGTCGACGATGACCGGCTGATTCCCGTCAACATCCGTACCGATGCGCGACGGGGGCCGCTGCTCCTGGTACGTGCGAATCGGCCACGCCGGATCGTATATATCCACCGGCGGATCGGGACTGAGCAGATCCATTGACGCTTCCCAGTAGCTGTCGAGTGTTCCAATATCGCGCCAGTACGGTGAGTGGTCGTTACGACCTCGAAGCTGCCACGCAAACACACGATCTTTTTTGATCATTGCAGGAATGACGTTTTTCCCAAAATCGTGGTCACTCGCCGGATTTTTCGCATCCTCAAGCACACGATGCACAAGCGTCGCTGTTTTGAAGACATACACACCCATGGAAACAAGCGACGTAGTCCGGCCCGGAATCGTCGGCGGATCGTCCGGCTTTTCGCGGAAATCCACGACGCGGTCCGTTTCGTCAACGGACATCACACCGAATCGCTGGGCTTCCTCGCGATCGACTTCGATCGCGGCGATGACGAGGTCCGCGTCGTTTTCGACGAGGCTCCGAATCATCGGGACATAATCCATGAGATAGATATGGTCACCGGAGAGGATCAACGTGTATTCGGGGCGCTGTTCTTCGAGTGAATAGATATTCTGAAAAATCGCGTCGGCGGTGCCTTCGTACCATGAACGGACGAGACGCTGTTGCGGCGGAAGCTGCATGATGAACTCGCCAAGTTCCCCGCGCAGAATGTTCCAGCCGCTCTGCAGGTGTCTATCGAGGCTTAGCGACTTGTACTGCGTCAACAGAAGAATCCGACGTAAACCGGAGTTGACGGCGTTCGACAGGGTAAAATCGACAATGCGGTAGATGCCACCGAAGGGCACCGCTGGCTTCGCGCGGTGCTTCGTCAACGGGTACAACCGAGTGCCCTGACCGCCGGCGAGAATCACCGTGAGCGTGTCGCGGAGAATCTGGCCGATACCGCTCGCTCGGTCGCTATTCGCTCGATCGTTGTCGCGGTGATCGTACTTGAGGTGTCCGGCGGTTGGATTCATGCGCCGAGCACCTCATTCACCTTCTTTTTCAGTTCCGTCAGATCGGAGGACTTTACGACGTAATCCTCCGCCGCCCAGCTCATAAAATTGTCTTTGTACGTGGTATACGCCGAGTTGATGATCACCTTTACGTCGCGCCGCGCCGCGAGCATCTCTCCGAGCGCTTCGAGACCGTCTTTACCGGGCATACGGATGTCGAGAATGACTACGTCGTATTCGTTCGCGCTGACCTTCTCGATGCCCTGGTCGGCGTTGCCGGCAAGGTCGACCTCATGCCCGTCCTGAGTGAACTCGAGTTCATAAAGCAGGCGCAACGATTTTTCATCGTCAACGACCAGTATTCGCGCCATTCGTGGAATCCTCCTCATCTACGGGCAGAGTGACGAAGAAACTCGCGCCACCCCATTGGTTATTCGCTACACTGATCTCCCCGCCGTGATCGTTCACGATCTGGCTGCAAATGGCGAGGCCCAGACCGGTACCGTTGTTCTTCGTTGTATAGAACGGCTCGAACAACTGTTTCGTTTCACCTTCCACGATCCCAACACCGGTGTCCTCCACCGCGATCACGACTCTCCCATTTTCAACGGTAAGCGATGCACGAAGCGTTCCCACCGGTTCGTCTTTTGTCAGATCCATGTGAGACGACTCACGCGTCATGGAATCGAGCGCGTTCGTCATGAGGTTTCG
>CAZWQW010000015.1:6759-45951 GCA_964635955.1 uncultured bacterium
ATGCTGCCGCGCTCGATCATTCTCATCGAGTTGCTTCAGAACGTTGCGAGCGAATCCACCTATCGACACCATCGGATTGCGAATTTCGTGCGCGACCTGCGCCGCCATCTGTCCCATGGCGGCAAGACGCTCGGTGCGCACCATCATTTCGTGATTTTCCTGCAGCTGACGGTGTGCTGTTCGCACATCGCGCAGGCTATTCTCAAGTTCCGTATAGAGCCGTGAACGTTCCACCGCGAGCGTCGCCTGATGGGCAAACAGCTCAAGGCTTCGCAGATCGTCGTTGGTAATCGATTTCCCGGTAATCGCGTTATCCGCGATGATCACGCCCTCGACGCGGTTATTGAAGAGCAACGGTACGACGCCGAACTCGTCCGTCCCGAGGCGCTCGGCCAGTTCGCGCGGCACAAGCGGGTGTTCGCGGCCGTTTTGTACGAGATACGCCTTCTGTTCGATTGCCGCGCGCGCCGCAATATTCTCAGCGTCCGCAAGCGGAAGCCGAAGATTCACCGCAATGTCGTTGATACGCATATGGCCGGACGCGATCTCGCGCTGATATCCGACGAGGATTTCGTAGAGCGATATCCGACGCCTACTTAACGCCTCCCAGATGCGACCCGCTTCATCACGATCCGCCGGTCCGATGGCGTACTTCCCACACAGGACGCCCGCGTCCCAGTCGGTCGTCAGCAGGAACGCCCGGTTGAATCCGAGTCCTTCGCCCGCAGTCACTCCAACGAGAATCGCTTGGAGAATCGTATCGATATCGCGCGACTCCTGGAACAGCTCGCCGATCTCCGCAAGCATCGCCAGATCCGCCGTGCTGGCGCGGAGACGCCGCTGGAGGCTTACCGTTTCCGTCACATCCTCGATGACGCCCACTACACCAATGATCTGTCGGTTTTGATCCGAAAGCGGTCGCGCGCGAATATTGATGACAATCTCTCGGCCGTGTCGAGTCGTGCAGGTCTGCCGGTCGCGCGAAATCGACTCACCCGTCTTCAGAATCCGCCGTATCTCATCGCCGATATTGAGTTGCCGGACTTGCGGGATATCGAAAAGATTCCGCCAGCGAATCTCCTCGGGGTCCGGTACGCCAAATATCTTCGCAACGTGCGGATTCACGAACTCGATAGTCCCTTTTGCGTCCGTCGTAAGGATACCTATCGGCGTTGAACGGAGTACCTGCTCGCGACGGTCGCGCTCGGCGGCGAGCATCGCCTCCATCTTCATCCGATCGCTGATATCTCGTCCAACCAGCACCACATATTCGACCGAGCCGCGTGTCCCACGCATTGGGTACGCGACGATATCCGACCAATGCGAGCCTGTTTCCGCCGATGGCCCCGCATCGAACACGGCGCGCTCCGGTTCGCCGCTTTCCAATGCTCGATTCACGAGCTCTTCGACGTCGACTGGCTCACCGCGGCTATTCGCGCCCCACGGCACCTCGGAACACGTCAACCCGATTACGTCGCCAGCTTCACGACCAGCCCATTCAAGATGCGCGTAGTTCGCAAGCACGATGCGTCGATTCTCGGTTTCGATGACCCGAATACCGTCGGATATCGTGTCGATGACGCGCTCGTAGAAGAGCCTCAGCGCCTCGATCTGCCGTTCACGTTCGAGTCCGACGGTGACGTCTCGAACGATTTCGCAGACACCGACTGGCTTACCGCGATGATCGGTGAGCAGTGATCGCGTCAATTCCACGTCGATCGTCACACCGTCTCTGCGAAGTCGCCGCGCACGATGCACAATCGACTCTTCCTCATCTCCGACGGCATCGACCGAGGCGACTGCGTCACTGAAGCATGGCATCGTGTCGTCGTCCGGACAGAGAATCGACAGCGTCTTCCCGATAATCTCCGACTGCGAATAGCCGAACAGCGCTTCCGCGCCGACACTCCAGAAACGGACTCGCATATCGTTGTCGGTGACGACTACCGCCTCCCGGAGATCGTTTACGACACCGTTGAGCAGGTGATGGTCGGTGATCCACTTGCTCACTTCGTAGAGGGTCACAAGGACGCGATCGCCGCTTCCCGCGCCGTCGACCGGCGTCAACGATACATCGAAATACCGATCGGTCTTACCGATCTGGACATGGAGCGCGCCGAGGTGCCGAAACGTGTCGGATTCTGCAGCCGATTCGAGAAACGCGACGAACTCCGCGTCGATAGCCGTGCTACATTCGCGAAAGAGATCTACAAGGGACCGGTTCACCGCATCTTCGCGATTCGCACCGAGCAACTGAAGGAGCGTCCGGTTCGCGTACCGAACAGTGCCGTCGGCGCCGAGCACCGCGATAGAACTCGCTCCACATTCGAGGAGACGGTAACATGCCGGGACGCCGACTAACTCATCGCCATCGTCACCGCGACCAGTAACGACGATTCGCTCGCGTGCCTGCTGCTCGGCGCGCCGAACGACATCTATCAGGTGTTCCGGATCGATCGAATGGTCGAGCACGTCATCGACGCCATGGTGCATCGCGTCGAGATGCGGTCCGAAGCGTGAATCGGGCGAGAGCCCGATGATCGTCGCCGTCGGCGCGTGACTTCGAAGTTCGTCGAAAAAACTCAATGATTCGATGTCGGGCAGGTCGAGGTTGAGAAGGAACAGTACCGGACGGCGTTTTTCGGCGATGCTCAGCACGTCGCCTGCACGTTCAGCGAGAACGGTCTCATAGCCTTCGCGACGGAATACATCCGCTAATGTCGCCCGAACCGTCGGCGAACCGTCGGCAATGAGAATCTCCGTCGGCATGTTGCTGCCCATTAAAAAAGTGAAGGGCGAACCGTACGCGTCAGTGAAACGTACTTTTCGCCCTTCTAACCGTCAACTAATACCGAGTTTACTCTTCTTCATTCTCGGTTTCGTCGTCCCAATCTTCTTCGATTTCTTCGAGGGATGGCGCCGTTCCGGCTGCTGCGATGATCTCCGAACCGAAGAGGTCGCCATTTTCCTCGACATCATCGTCTTCTTCCTGAATCTCCGCATCGCCGTTGCCTTCGCCACGATACGCGAGGCGCGCTACGTCGATTACGCGATCCTTTTCTTCAAGACGAATCAGACGCACACCCTGGGTGTTCCGACCGATGACGCCGATATCTCCAATGGTGACGCGGATGAGCGTACCCTTCTGCGTAACGATCATGAGCTCGTCGTCGTCAAGCACCTCTTTGATCGAGACCACGTCACCGTTCCGGCTATTGGCCTTGATATTGATGATGCCCTTCCCGCCGCGATTCGTCAGGCGGTATTCGTCGATCGGGGAGCGCTTGCCGTACCCGTTCTGGCAAACGGTGAGTAGTGTCCGGTCCTGATGCTTGTTACACACCATACCGATCACCTTGTCGTCGTCGCGAAGTCGAATGCCGCGTACACCTTGTGCGGTGCGACCCATCGGCCGAACCGTCTCCTCCGGGAAGTGGATGGCGAATCCCTTCTTCGTCGCGAGGATGATGTGGTACGAACCATCGGTGGTACCGGCTTCGATCAGACGGTCGTCGTCCTGTACGTTGATCGCGATGACACCGAGGCGATTGATGTTCGCGAACAGGTTCAACGGCGTCTTCTTGATCGTACCTTCGCCGGTGACCATGACCAAATACATGTCTTCGTTGAACTCACGCACCGGCACGATCGCGGCAATTTGCTCGTCTTTCGCCGCCTCGAGCAGATTCACCAACGGACGGCCGCGGCTCGACCGGCTTCCCTGCGGTATCTCAAACACCCGAAGTCGGTAGCACCGTCCCTTCTCCGTGAGACACAGCAAGTAGCTGTGAGTCGACGCGATGAAGACGTGTTCGACGAAATCGTCGTCCTTCGTGGACATACTGGCGATGCCGCGACCGCCACGGCGCTGCCGCCGGTAGGTCGAGATCGGCTGACGTTTGATATAGCCGCTGTGCGTAATCGTGACGACCATATCTTCTTCAGCGATCAGGTCCTCGATACTGAAGTCAGCCGTCGACGCGACGATTTCCGTGCGTCGCTCATCACCATACCGAGTGCGGAGCTGGCGAGTTTCTGCCTGCACAACGTCGAGAATGTTTTCGTCGCTGCTGAGAATCCGATTGTATTCCTCGATTTCGGATTGCAGGTCGGAATACTGCTTTTCGAGTTTTTCAACTTCCAAGCCCGTCAGGCGCTGGAGTCGCATGTCGAGGATCGCCTCGGCCTGTCGCTCGGAAAGGCCGAATCGCTCCATCAAACGCGCCTTCGCTTCTGCGCCGTCCGCCGATGAACGGATCGTCTCGATCACCGGGTCGATATCGCGCAGAGCGATGAGCAGGCCTTCGACAATGTGCGCCTGCGCCTGTGCTTTGGCGAGATCAAACTCCGTGCGTCGCTTGACGATTGTGTAGCGATGATTGATGTAGTGCTGGAGCATCTCCTTGAGCGACAACACCTTCGGCTCGCCATTCACCAACGCGAGGTTGATGATACCGAACGTGCTCTCAAGTGGTGTATGCTTGAAGAGCTGATTCAACGTCACTTCCGGATACGCGTCGCGCTTCAGTTCGATTACCATGCGCATACCGTCGCGGTCCGATTCGTCGCGGAAGTCGGAGATGCCTTCGACCGTCCGTGTCCGTGCGACTTCGGCGATCTTCTCCTTCAACGTGGTCGCGTTCAGCATATACGGAATCTCGGTGATCACGATGCTCTGCTTATCACCTTTACCCGTTTCGATGTTCGCCCGTGCCCGCACCTTGATGAGTCCGCGGCCCGTTCGATACGCCTCGCGAATGCCTTCGACGCCGTAGATAATCGCGCCAGTGGGGAAATCCGGCCCACGGACGTAGCGCATGAGATCGTCGTCGGAGAGGTCCGGCTTTTCGATGAGCTTGATGATCGCGTTGCACACCTCGGTAAGGTTGTGCGGAGGGATGTTCGTTGCCATACCCACCGCGATACCCGTCGATCCGTTGCATATCAGATTCGGGAAACGACCCGGCAGAACGAGCGGCTCATTCAGGCGGTCGTCATAGTTCGGAACCCAGTCGACCGTTTCCTTATCGAGGTCGGCGAGCAGCTCCATAGCCATAGGAGCCATGCGCGCTTCGGTATATCGCATAGCGGCCGGTGGGTCGCCGTCGATCGATCCGAAGTTCCCCTGCCCATCGACGAGGGTGTACCGCATGGTGAAGTTCTGCGCCATGCGGTAGAGGGTCGGATACACAATCGATTCGCCGTGTGGGTGATAGTTACCCGATGTGTCACCGGCAACCTTCGCGCACTTGTAGTACTTCGATCCCGGGGTGAGGTTGAGATCGTTCATTGCGACGAGAATACGACGCTGCGACGGCTTCAGTCCGTCGCGAACATCCGGTAGTGCGCGCGCCACGAGCGTGCTCATGGCGTATTCCATATACGATTCGCGTACTTCCTTCTCGAGTTCCCGGTCGATGATCTGTTGTCGTGTCGGTTCGAGCATGAGTACTCCTTAGTCGATCCTCTCGTATTCCGGTGATGAATCGAATCAACGAGGTATCATCATCGGTCTACGCTATCAGGCCGCCGTCTTGGCGACCAAAACGTAGAGCTCACTTCAGTGAGCTCTACGCCGCGTGAACATCCAGATCCTTCACGTACCGCGCATTCTGTTCGATGTAACGCCTACGGGGCGCGACATCGCCACCGAGCAGTACCGTGACGATCCGGTCCGCTTCGACGGCGTCATCGAGTGACACACGAAGCAGCGTGCGGGTCTCCGGATTCATGGTCGTGCGCCAGAGCTGTTCCGCGCTCATTTCACCGAGACCTTTGTATCGTTGAACACTGACACCGCGCTGACCTTCATACCGCTTGAGTATCTCATCGCGCTGATCGACCGTGTATACCCAGTGTTCCTCTTTGCCCTTTTTGATGAGAAACAGCGGCGGTTGCGCGATGTAGACGTTTCCGTGTTCAACAAGCGGACGCATCAAGCGGAAGAAGAACGTCAGTAGGAGCGTGCGGATGTGCGATCCGTCGACGTCGGCGTCAGCCATGATGATGATCTTGTGGTACCGAAGTCGCTCGACGCCGAAATCCTCGCCGATGCCCGCGCCAAGCGCCTGAATCACCGGCTGAAACTTGTCGTTACCAAGCACCTTATCGATGCGCGCCTTTTCGACGTTCATCATCTTGCCCCACATCGGGAGCACTGCTTGGAAGCGACGATCGCGTGCCTGCTTCGCTGACCCACCGGCCGAATCACCCTCAACCAGAAACACTTCACACGCCGCGGGATCGGTGATCGAGCAGTCGGCGAGCTTCGTCGGCAGACCGCCACCGTCAAGAATGCTCTTTCGGCGGGTAAGGTCACGTGCTTTACGCGCCGCGATACGAGCGTGAGCGGCTTCGACGCACTTCTGAATGACCTTGCGAACAACCTGCGGATTCTCTTCGAAGTACTCTGCAAGCGCCTCGTTGACCACCGACTGAACCAATCCGCGGATCTCCGGGTTCCCGAGACGAATCTTCGTCTGAGATTCGAACTGCGGATTCGGAATCTTCATGCTCAGTACCGCGGTAAGCCCCTCACGCACGTCTTCGCCCGAGAGACCACCGTCCTTCAGGTCCTTGAGCAGGTTGTACGTCTGCCCGTACGCGTTCACCGATCCGGTCAACGCCGCACGGAATCCGGCGAGATGCGTTCCGCCTTCAACCGTGTTGATGTTGTTCACGTACGTGAAAACCGATTCGCCGTATGATGCGTTGTACTGGAGCGCCAATTCAATAATGACATCGTCGCGTTCGCGTTCGATGTAGATCGGTGGCTCATGTTGCGGTGTTTTGCCTTCGTTGACGAACTGCACGAACTCGACGATACCGCCTTCGAAGTGGAATTCATCATACCGCTGATCTTCCGGGTTTTCCGGACGCAAATCGCGAAGCGTGAAGCGCACGTTTTTCGTCAGGAATGCCTGTTCTCGCAGCGTGTGATGTAGCGCGTCATGATCGAAAACCGTCTCGGTCATAACGGTCGAGTCCGGCTTGAACGTCACCGTCGTGCCTGTCTGGTTCGCATCTCCTCGAACTTCCAGACCGCTGACCGGTGTTCCCTTTTCAAACCGCTGCCAATGGACCTTTCCGTTTTGACGGACCTCGATCTCCAACCATTCGGACAAGGCGTTCACCACGCTCGCACCGACACCGTGAAGACCGCCGGAAACTTTGTATGCCGAGTGCTCGAACTTTCCGCCCGCGTGCAACTTCGTCATGACAACGGTCACCGCAGGAATACCTTCCTTCTGGTGGATTCCTACGGGGATTCCACGCCCGTTGTCCACTACCGTAGCCGAGCCATCCGGGTTCAATGTCACATCGATTGTGTCGCAGTGACCAGCGAGCGCCTCATCGATGGCATTGTCGACAATCTCGCGAATCAAGTTCACGAGACCTTGCGTTCCCGTCGAGCCGATATACATACCCGGACGTTTCCGAACCGCTTCGAGTCCTTCAAGAACCTGAATACTCTCGGCATCGTATTGCGAACCCGGCACTACCTTCGGTTTCTCCGTGTTCGCGACCTCGCCCACGACGTTCGAAATATCCGGAGCGTTATCCTGTGTCATACGACTCTGTCCTTTCTGATACGACCTAATCCGTCGGGAGACAGTCCGAGCGGGTTACCCTCGCGGGGTACGGCGCCAGGTGTTCCGTCGATCCGCATCCCCGATCACGAGATCGCTAATCTCGTAGTCACAAGCGTGGCGAACCGCTTCGAAGAGTTGCTTCCAGCGGTCGCCGCGATGCCCAAGTTCCATACGAAGCGCCGACGCTTGCGGCACCGTCACGTGCAACCTTCGCTCGGCATCGATCCGTGAGAACTCGATCCGCTGCATCCACGGTTCGCTCGCGACGTCACTCCAAACAGCCTTCAAGCGCCCGAGATGGTACTCCGGCTCGCGACCCCAGCGCTGCACCTGTTTCTTCATCGGCGCGTTGAGGCTCTGCCAGTCCATGGTCACCATCGCGGTCATACTACCGACTCCAGTGTTCCGTTGCGAACTCGCCACGTCGCGAAACCGAAGCTGTCCAGTCCGAGGTCTTCGTCCCGCGCCGTCGTCAGAAGCACCTGCCCACGTTCACGGAACGCATCGAGCAAGCTCAACGCTCGCTCCCGATCCATCTCGCTGAACGGGTCGTCCACCAACCACACCGGCTCGTGACCCGTTTCCGACGCAATGACGTCACCTTCGGCAAGTTTCCAAGCGTAATACGCGCCTTTGATCTGACCTTGCGAAGCGTGCGACTCGATATCGCGACCGTTCACCAGTACCTCGAGTCTGTCACGATGCGCACCGCGTGTGACGAATCCGCTTCGCACGGCTCTGTCACGCCCTGTGGCCAAGACGCGCGCCGCGCTATCGACTCGGTCCGCGTCACTTACTCGTTCGCCATCACCCTCGGTCTCGACGGGAAGCGACGGTCGCAATCTGAGTTCAAGCTGCGCGTCATCGAAGAGCGCCGCATACCGCGTTTGCGCGGCAGTATTCAGCGCTGCGACGATTGCAGCGCGGCGTCGCCCGATTTCCACGGCGACTTCGGCAAGCTGCCGCTCCCAGACCTCGATTTCGACTTCGCGAGCGCTCGACGGGTCATCACCGATTCGCTTGCACAGCGCGTTTACGTTCGCAACGACCTGTCGATGTCGTTTCAGCGCGTCGAGATACGCACGATCCACCTGCGAGATCAGCATATCCAACATGCGACGACGTCCGGATGGTGATCGGAATCCCTGATCGATCGTATCCGGAGTCATGTGCACCGTGCGCAACATACCGACCAGCTCGCTCAACGTGGCAAGCGGCGCACCGTCTATCGAAACTTCCTTTGCTTGGCCGGGACGAAGCCGCATGGTAAGCTTCGCTCCGCCGTTCTCCGCGATCCGTCCATCGATCAGCGCAGTCTCGGCGTCCCATTTCACCATATCGGCGTCGTTTGCACCTCGAATCGACCTTCCGACGGAAAGCAGGCCAATTGCTTCGAGGAGGTTTGTCTTACCCTGCCCGTTCGCGCCGACAATGAGATTGACACCCGGTTCAAACGAGATCATCGCGCGGGCGTATGAACGGAAATCGATTAACTCCAACGCCGTCAGGTGCATCGAAAACGGGCTCCTTCAGGCTTGCGCGCGATATGCCGGGACACGACGCGCACGCCTCGACCCATTACGTATCCACCAACCGCAACGGCATGAGCAAGCAGAAATAGTCTTCTCCGTTCAACTGTTCGGCGGGCTCGACAATGACAGCGGAAACCGGCTCACGAAACTTGAATCTGACGAGATCGGTGTCGATCTTCCCGAGCACTTCGAGCAAATAATTGGCGTTGTACCCGACTTCCATCGGGTCGGATTCATACTGCGCTTGAATACTTTCGTGACCTTCGGAGCCGGCCTCGCGGTTCAGCGTTGAAAGCTCGAGTTCGTTCTCTTTGAGTGCGAGGCGAATCTGGTGGGTTTGCTGGCTGGAGAGAATCTGCATGCGTCGGACAGCCGGCACTAATGCCTGAGCCTCGACAATCAGATGCTTGTCGTTGTCTTTCGGAATCACAGCGTCAACATCGACGTACGCGCCTTCAACGAGTCGGGCGAACATATCGGTGTCGGTGTACGCGAAATGTATCTGGCGTTCGCCAATTGTCACCGACGTCAGCTCCTGATCGTCCTGTAATAGCCTGACCGCTTGCTGCATCACACGCGGCGGTACGATCACCGATACGTTCTCTCCGTCGAGATCGACCTCTTCCACAATCTTTGCGAGTCGATGCCCGTCTGTGGCGACCATAATCATCTGACCAGCCGATACGCGCCATGACACACTGTTCAGCGTCGGGCGCGTGGCGTCGGGATGAACCGCAAAAGCCACTTTCGAGATCATCCGGCGAAGCAGATCACCGTCGATCTTGAGAGAGGTGCCTTCGAGCGCGGTGGGAACCTTCGGAAACTCGACAACGGGCATACTCAGCATCGTGTATTCGCCGAACGACGACGATATCACGAACTTGCCGTCGGACTCGCTTACTGTCAGCTTCTCATCCGGCAATTCGCGTACGATGTCGAACACCTTACGCGCCGGGAACGTGGCGCGTCCTTCTTCGAGCGCTTCGACCGATCGCCGCGTCGTTACCGATAACTCCAGATCGGTCGCAGACAGCGATACCGTGCCGCCATCCGCCGTCATGAGAATCGTCGACAATACCGGCAACGTACCCTTTGCCGGAACGGCGTCGATGACCGTTTGTAGCATCTTCAGGAAGTCACCCTGAGAGAGTTCTACACGCATGTGGCGTTCCCCCTGTTTTATCGTTTTCCGGAACTATAAAAAGATACCAAATCGACGTGGCGAAAACAACGACCTGATGGGCTGCGAATACCAGATAAAACAACGCTTTTACGGCCCGATTTACATTCTCTCGTCCGACTTCGCGAAATCGTTCCCAGCCACCCGCACGGATACACCTTGGCACACGCCCAACATTCGGTATCTTACCGTACGATTCGCAAAGGTACGCTGTTCTCACGCGGCGCAATCTGGAGACGCGAATATGAACTGGTTCAGAGCGCTTTTCACCACCCCGCTCTGGCAAATCGACCATCCGCTGCAACACTGCGTAATCGGCAGCCGGGTACTGAAGATTTCGCGCATCTTCGCCTTTGCGTGGAAGAGCTTCTGGGCCGACGAGCTACTCATCCGCGCCACAGCACTCGCATACGCGACCATCCTCTCCATCGTTCCCCTACTCGCGGTTGCGTTCTCTCTCTACACTGCGTTCCCCGGGCTCAACGACGCACACATGCAGATGCGCGCACTGATCTATCAGTACCTTGCCGCAGGCGCAAGTGAAGCCGTCATTGACGGTCTTGATAACTTCATTGCGAACGTTCATTCCGGCGCAATTGCCGGAGCGGGCCTCGTGGTCCTCTTCGTGATCGTCATTTTTCTCTTAGGCGCAATCGAGTATTCGTTCAACATCATCTGGAGCGTGCGACGCAGTCGCCGCCTCGTCGACCGAATCGTCTATTACATCGCGATCGTCATCGTCGGACCACTCCTTATCGGGCTTTCGCTCCGGACATTCGTCAATTCGATCCTCAAGGAATTTGCCGTATTTGGATTTGTCGAGCGCAATTTCGGTGCGGAAATGGGAAACACCATCTTCGCACTGAGCGTGTCTATCGTGGCGATCACCGCGCTGTATGTTGTGGTTCCGAACACGCGGGTGCGCTGGCGGGCGGCGCTGGCGGGTGGCGTCGTAGCGGGAATCGCGTTCGAGGTGGCGAAGACGGGATACACCTACTACGTCACGAATCTCATCAACTACAGCGCGATCTACGGCGCGGTTGGTGCGATCCCGGTCTTTTTCGTGTGGGTATATCTGATCTGGCTTGTCGTACTCTTCGGTGCGGAGTTCGCCTACGCTTGGCAGAATGTCGACGTCCACCGTCTCAAACTCGCCCATCGCGATACGAGTCAGGCATACCGCGAATGGCTCGCCGTATCGATGCTCGTCGAGGTAACGCAGAAGTTCGTCAGCGAAGAACCGGGACCGACGGTACAGCAACTTGCACTGCAGTTTAGCGTCCCCGAGGATCTCGCGCACGATCTCCTCGACCGGATCACGGCCGCGGGGCTCATCGCCGATTCTGCTCGCGGATTGCTTCCGGGTCGCGAGCCCGACCTTATTCGACTCGCGGATGTCGTCATGGCGCTGCGAAACCGATCGGCCGCCGAGGAAAGGTTACAGCAGCAGGGTGACCCGGCTGTGACTGCCGCACTGAAAAACCTTGAATCCAAGCTATGTAACGAGTTCGGCGGAATCACCGTGCGCCAACTCGCGTCGGCCAAGAATGCGGATGAAATCGTGCCATCCTCGATTGAAAAAAGTGATCTGTGACGCTGTGGATTGGCACGGCGATCATTGTAACCTATCTTAGTTGATCCGGGGTCTCCCCCGCAGTATATCGTAACGACGCCACCGCGGTCCGTCCGCCACGATTTCGGAGGCATTCCAGTGCAAGAATTCGCTGACAATCTCATGCAGTCAATTGGTGCGCTGTTCTCGACCATGTTCGAGGGAGCGCCGTTGGTTTTCGGGTCGAAGTATCCATTCTTCTTCCTCGAGCTCCTCGGAATCATCATCGTCTTCGATCTCATCGTGTTCGGATGGCGCCCGCTCGTTTCGAAGTACGCTTCGAAGCATTACCCGACAGTCGACTACATCGTAGGACAGGTATTCAACGCACTCGCTCTGATCGTTCTTGTGATCTTCACCGTCTACCTCGGTGGTCAGATGGGCGACACGTGGGGCCGTTGGTTGGGTATCTCCGGAATCGTCTGGATTACCGTCGGCATTATCGCGATCATCTTCCTCGGTCGATTCGCTACGACCCGCAGCTTTGTCTCGGGAAGCCGCCGCAGTGGCACCGGCGTGAATGCAGGTAAGTCAGCCTAACAGCGGATACATAACGCGAAGAGCCGTTCGGAAACACTTCCGAACGGCTCTTTTTGTCTCCGCTTCGGTGTTGCTCTTACTGCTCCCACACAAAGAAACGACGCGTTTTCGATACGAGCTGATCGCTCTTGAGGTCGCGTACGGTTATCGTCAGTGTATACTCACCCGGCTGCAGATTCGACGTATCGATCTGGAAGTGCTGGTGCTCCGACGCGCGAATGCCCTCGATAATCTGTCCGACGCCGACCGACCTGCTTGTGCCACCGAAAATCCGACCGACGCTGCCGAGAATACTCCCGCCAGATTCATCGTCCTTGATGCTGACCGAATGCTCGACCTCGTACGACGTTTCTCCGTAATCCGGTCCTCTGGTCAGATTGTAAATCTCGAAATACACATGCATCGGTTGCTCACGACGAAACGCTTGGGACGCCATCGGTAGCACATACAGGTCATTGCGAAGGAACTTTTCGTCGTCCTCGTCGGTCGCTTTACGTACGACTCCGGCGACAACAACGTCGCTCATCGCAAGCCGGGTTACGTCGAAACGAGCAACGTCGATGTTTTCCTGATACGCCTGCAAGCGGCCGGAAAGCGCATCCTGTTCTTGCACGCTGAGCAGGATACGACCGCCACCCGCCATGATGATCGATCGCATATCAATCTGCCGCATACCCACATCGGCGGCGGGGCGTTCCGGCGCGATAAACGACATCGGATCCTTGCTGCGCACGAGAACATTCCACGCGGAGTCGAACACGGCAACTCCGCTCTCGACGATCGCCTCGTACCCGGACCCGTGACGACGTTCGCGGAAGACGAGCTCGTTTACGGGGATGTCGTAATACACGTCGACCTGAGTGCGATCGTCGTCCTGACGGAATTGCGCCGTATAGAACGAAAAGTTGAGCGGTTGCTGCGTCGTCGTATACGCGAAGTGTTCGGGCGAACTTTGCTGTGCGAAGGCGAACTGCTGCGCGGGAGCATAATGCTCGAGCGTAGATATGAGATTCGCGTCGCCCGTTGGTGGCGGCTCAGCAAAACGGAACTCACCCGTACCAAATCGGTCGACGAACGTGAAAACGAAGCCGCTACCGATATTCGTATACGTCCACGTCTCCCACCGGATGTTCGCCGTGCTGCCGGCATCGCGGCCGAATCGCGCGCTCATGTCCTCCGCTTCTGTCCGGTCGGCGCCGAAATCTCTGTTCTGGAAATAGTCGAAGAACTGATCTGCACCCATACTCGACCGATTCGACTCGCTGCGGTAGAATTGCGGATCAACCAGCGGGTAGATCGGCATGTTTCCGGTAAGCAGTTCATCCGGCGCACGAGAACCGTAAATACCACGCAGATAACGTTCGCGCACCTGATCGACATCGTGTGACGACTCGAAATTGGGGAAGGCCGAACTCGATATGTGCTCCGGCTTACCGTATCGGATGTAGACTTCGCCGCGGTCGTCCCATGGCGTCTTACCGCGGGAATAATACAGCCGCGAATACCACACGCGACGGAAATGCTCGAGGAGTCGCTCATTCACCTGCGTCACCGGCGTCGGGTCGCGACGAAGCCAGAATCGCCGTAGGTATTGCGCCGTCTCCTCTTCCGAGAGATTTCGCACCGCCGCTGCCTCATCCGCTGTGCCGACTCGGCTGATGTCCTCGTAGTACGATCGTTCTTCGTCGGACATCATCTGGAACGCCTGCGAGTAGTAATCCTGAGCGACGTTGAGCTGGCGATCTTCGAGATAGGTGGCGGCCAGTGCAAGTGTCAATCCAAGCGTTTCCGTGCGACCGGACTCTGTCAACGCCGTGAAGAGCCGCTGTCGTGCGTGCCAGTACCGACCCGTCTCCATGAGCGCGAGCCCAAGCGCCTTCAAGGTCTCGCCATTCTTCGGATTGACCTCGAGTTGCTGCTCGTAAAGGCGAATCGCTTCATCGATGCGTCGCAGACCTCGACGGAGGTGTCCCATTTCACGGTACGCGGTAGGATGTCGCGGATTCGCCCGTATGGCGCGCTCGATCATTCGTGAAAGACGGAGCTGATCGGTCTGGAGAATCCCGTCGAACGCCAACATGAGCAACGACCGCTCACCGAGTCCCCGTTGAATAATGTAGACGTTGAAGAGTAAAGCGTCGGCGTACAGCGGATTCGTTTCGCGAACGCGATCGAACGCTTCGCGCGCGACCGGATACTTTTTTCCGTGGAACGCAATCACACCGTCGCCGAACACACGGTATCCCGTTCGCGGGTCAAGGGCTTCGGCACGGTCGAAGAGTTCATTTGCCTCGTCGTTCCGACCTTGCTCGGCGCGAATCCATCCGAGACGCCCCATCGCCTGAGCCGAATTCACGTCGATATCCAACACACGACGCAAAATCGTCTCTGCGCTATCCGGCCATCCGTTCGCGTGGAGCATATGACTAAGCGCCACGAGCGAATCCGTGGAGACGGTTTCCGTCCGCGCGTTGCCGACCGATGCGAACGAAAGCGAGAAAACCGCGCCGAAGAGTATGATCAAACGATACAACACCAAATAACTACCTCAGATATGGGTCACCATGCCGTTTCCCGTAAGAAAACGCGACCTCGTCTCCCCAAAAAAATACGGAAACCGAGGTCGCGTCGCAAAAACTCATGTGGTGTTTGTGCGTTTTTAGTTTTCTCCGACGTAGAACGACCGCGTCTTTGTCACTTGCTGACCGCTCTTCATATCGCGAACCGTGACGATCAGCGTGTACTCACCCGATTGCAGGTTCGACGTATTGATCTCGAAATGCTGCCGCTCCATATCGCGGATTCCGCCGACGACCTGGCCGATTCCCACCGACCGTCCCGAGCCACCGAGTATGCGTCCGACGCTTCCGAGAATACTCCCGCCACCACGACCGGCAACGCGGATTGCATGTTCCACCTCGTACTCGGTCTCACCGTAATCTGTACCGCGAGTGAGATTGTAAATCTCGAAATAGACGTGCATCGGCTGATTCCGACGGAACATAAGCGACGCCATGGGAACGATGCGGAGACCGTCTCGTATGAACTTGCCCTGCGCATCCGGTCCGACTTCGCGAATGTCACCGGCAAGCACAACGTCGCTCATCGCGAGGGTCGTCGAATCGAATCGGGCGATTTGGAGATTCTCCTGATACGCCTGCAAGCGACCTGTTGCGACGTCCTCCGCCTGAACGCTCAGCAGAATTCGCTTCCCGCCGTCTATGATGAGCGGCGCGTGCTGGTCGACGTGGATATCGCCCCGAGCCTGCGACGGCATCTCCGGCGCAGTGAGTTTCATTGGGAGGGAATACCGCGCCATGACGTTCCACAGCGTATCGAACACGGCGATACCGCTCGCGACCCGTGATGTGTAGCCGCCGGAGAAGTCCAATTGGAAGGTCAATTCGGACATCGGAAGTCCGTAATACACATCGAGCTCAGTGGCATTGTCCGGCATGCGGAATTGCGCCGTGTAGTAGTAGAAATTGAGTGGGTCTTGCGTGCGGTTGTAGTAGTACTGATCTGGTTCGATGCGTTTCGCGACGTCATACTGTTCCGCTGGCGCGTACTGCGCAAGCTTCGCCGCCATGTTGAGGTCGTTCGTGTGTGGTGGTGTCGCGAAACGATAGTCGCCATTCCCGATTCGGTCCACGAATGCGACCTGTAGACCGTTGGTCACGTACGTGTAAGTCCACTCTTCCCACCGAGTAAGCGATGCAAAACCCGACTCGATACCAAATTGCGGTGCCTCGGATTGCATCGGTACTGATGGGTCGAAATACGTATCGTCGGTGTTGTAATCTTCCTTCGTCGCCGTATGCCACGTGAACCAGTTGTCGAGGAACTGCCCTTGGTCGAGGTTGGCGCTGTACTCGTTCGGATTCACGAGTGGATACGCTGGAAGCGGTGTGCGCGTGAGCACGTCGGGAACATTCGCGCCGTATATCGCCTGAAGGTTCCGATCGCGAATCGCGTCGATATCCGAATCGGTGATCATACTCGGTTGACGCGATGTTGACCGGTGATCAGGCTCCCCGTAGCGGATGTACACCTTTCCGCGGTCATCAAACGGCTGATTCCCTTCGGAGAAATGGCGACGTGCATACCATACACGCCGAAAGTGCTCTAACATGCGCTCGTTGGTGACCGTCGCCGGTGTCGGGTCGCGGCGCAGCCAAAATTTCTGTAGGAAGAGCAGACGCTGCTCGCCGGAGATTCGCGCGATATATCGTGCTTCGGCCGGTGTCGCGATCTCGGTAATGTCCTCGTAAAGCGCAAGCTCTTCCTCCGACATGATCTGCATGGCCTGCACGTAGGTATTGTGCGCCTGATCGTACTGCCGGTCGCCAACGTACGACGCGGCCAACGCGAGCGATAGCTCCAGTTCGTGGCCGCTTGTGCGCGCGAGTGCATCGAAGAGCCGCTGACGCGCATGCCAGTAACGCCCCTCGTCGAGTAGCGCGAATCCGAGATTCATGAGCGTTATACCGCTCGTGGGATTTACGAGGAGCTGTTTCTCATACGCATCCACCGCGCCGGCGATATCGCCCTCCAGCTCGAGCGCTCTACCCAGTTCGTAATACGCGGAGGGGTGGAGCGAGTCCGCTTGCACCGCGCGACGAAGTGTGCGCTTTGCCGCGAACTTTTCGACGAGCCCGCTCATCTGAATCTTCGCGATTTCGATGAGCGCGTCTGCGTGAGAACGATTTCGCCGGTACGCTTCCTGGAACTTCGCCTTCGCCTGGTTGTTGTCGCCGCGTTTTCGCGATACCAACCCCTCGCCGTACTGTCGATGCCCTTTCCGTGGCTCCCAGGTCTCCGCTAATGTGAAGAGGTGGTCCGCCCGGTCGAACTCATCGCGATCGACGGCGATTCGTCCGAGGCCAACCGCGGCAAGCGCGTGTTCAGGATTCCGAGCGAGTGCGCGATTATACAGGACCTCGGCGCTATCGGGATCGCTATTCGCATACGCGCGATTCGCCAATAACACGAGCGAATCCGCACTCACTTCCTGTGCGAGCGCGTTGCCTGCGGAGCAGAGGAGAATGAGCGTCGTGACAAACACCGTCGAAACGCGATATATCATACCCAAACACTCCTGATCGGACGTGTATTGTTCACACGCGTTCTGATTGTTTGCAGGGGATACTCATGACGCGTAAAACGCCCGCGAGGTTCCCTACGGCGCTTGCATGCCGAAACGCTGTCGAGTCCCTAACCACCCGACCATGACAATCCCGTATTCGAAACCTTCGCCGTAATGGTAACTCGTATTCCACACCGCCAGAGCGACCGCTTCTTCGTCGAGTTTATTCCAAACGGAATCTGGCACTACGACGCTGCCCAACGACGCGTCAACTTCCGCAGACCACAGTGAGTCTCCGAGCGCGCCAGTCGCGGTTTCTTCGGCAATCTCGATCGAAAGCGTCCCGGACGTCGGTTCGCTCCATGAAATCGTTATCGGCCCCCGCGCATACACAGAGTCCATCGCCGGTTCGATGAGCATCGGTTGTACCGCGGGAAGCTGCATCGTGTTCGAATTGAATGTGCGAGAGGTTTTCACCTCGAGAGTGAGCGGTCCGCCGGGTACAATATCGACGGAACCCGTGTAGAGGGCCTGACCGACCGCGGACGCCACCAGCGAGAGTTGCTCGTCGTTTACACGGACGTTGTACGCGTAAACTGTGCTGCTCCCCGAGAAGAGAACAGCTACCGTGTCGATTATCCGTGGCTCGTCTCCACGCAGATCCACCATCCGTAGCGCATCGAGAATGGCACCCGACTGAAATGTTCCAGAACTCGACACCGGATCGTTATCGCACGCCGAAAGCGAGAGTGCGACACCGACCGTGAGGAACACTGCGAATACGCGTCGCGACACTGACAGCGATT
Organism: uncultured bacterium; assembly: GCA_964635955.1. Lineage (GTDB taxonomy): Bacteria > Latescibacterota > MWCZ01 > MWCZ01 > MWCZ01 > CAZWQW01. The sequence continues at coordinate 25,108 of CAZWQW010000015.1, forward strand.
GGGAAATCACCTCGCGCGAACCTTTGGGGTAAATATGAGGGAGCAATGTAGTTTCCATGGAATGAAGGTACGCCCACGAAGCGGAGATGCAACGGGATTTGGACGATTGAAGCCGTCGTATCGTTCCCGACGCGGTATGTCAGGTCGGTTGTCCTCTCGTGCGATGGAGCCGTACATTTATTACGACGAATACGCCACGCATATCCCACCCGACGGAGATGTTCCGTATCCGTCGAGACCATCATAAGCGGGCGTCGGCTCAAATGAGAGCCGATCACGTACCACGAAAACGTCCAAATTGCAGATAGAAGGTACCGCATGCCGTGGATTTTCCGGTCGCCCGATCCCGTCGTAGAACGGTTACAATCGGCGTCTTCCGATGAATGGCGAGCGCGCCAGCACGCAACGCTCATGAGTCCGGGCGATCTCGTCTTCTTCTGGGAAGGCGACGATACCGGACGAATCGTTGGCGTCGGACGAATTCAGACGCAGGCATACCGCGCGAAAGACGATCAGCGGAAGATGCTGATTCGCGTCGGACGGAACCTCGTGCTTAGCCAGCCAGTAACGGCGAGCGAGTGTAAACGCGATTCCGTACTCGCCGACGTGCCCGTACTTCAGCGCCCTGATCAGATGATCTACGGGCTGAGTCGGACGATTACCAGCCGGTTGATCGCGGTTATCGGCGCACGTGAACAGGGATTCGCTGAAGCAATGAATCTCCCAAAAGATGCGTTCCCGGAAGTCACTCCGCCGGAAAAACCTACAGTCAGTCTGAAACAGTCGGCTGAACCGGAACCGCAAACCGACGCACCCGACGCGGCCGTTACGTTTGCCCCGAATACTACCGAGAAGGTGGCGGCGTTCCTTGCCGATCCCGAAGCAGCGCGAGTCTTGGCGTTGCGCCGCATCGCTTACACGCGGTTACGCCGTTTTCTCACGCCGGAAGTCCTCGCGGACGTCACCACCGAGCGCTTCACTCACGATCTGGCGCACTTCGGCGCGGTGATTCTCGATGATGAACGGCTTTCGATTGAAGACGCGCTCACTCGTCTTGAGGACCGCTCGGTCGACGACATCAACCAGATGGCGGAGAGCCGATCACTCCTCACCGAGGGTAATCTGACGTGGAGCGGTGAAATCTCCCTCGGCGAAAGCGACACCGAATCACTGCGACTCCGCGCGGGTCTCGCGCACCTTCTCAACGCGGAACTACCGCTACGCAGCCGAGTCGCGCGAATGCGGCGTTCCGTCGCGGCGCTGTGGCCGGAGACCGCAACCGGCATTCTCATGATTCTCGACCCGGCGGAGCACATCACCTATCATCGCCCGGCGGTCCATGGCCTGAATGAACTTGGCGTCGAAAAAGCGTTACACGACCGAGTCGAAGATTACGACCGGTACCGCATGATCGCGAAACAGCTCGCTGATGAGTTCGGCTTCGACGGCCTCGATGCGGTCGATCTCTTCCTCACACGACAGAATAAACGCGAAAAGACACATCGCAGGAGCCACGACGGTCGATCGCGATCTATGACGGACAAATCCGCACGTTTCCCCGATGCGCACGTCACTATTCGGCAATCCGCCGACGAAAAAACATCGGAGCTACCGAACGAGGGACAGGCGGTCTTCGCGCTGTATCAACATCTGCGTCACTCAGGTATCGTCGTCAGCCTCGAGCGGATGATCAATCTCTATCTCTCGCTGAAAACCATCCCGATGTTGGCGCTTCAAGGCCCAACCGGCACGGGAAAAAACCTCGTCATTCGCGCCATGGCCGAGGCGTCCGGCGCGTCGTTCCGCCAGATGCCCATGACAAACGAATCCGGTTCTGGATCACCGGATGTGCCGATTCGTTTGCGTGACCTTTTCGGCAGTTTCGATCCGCATTCTGGTAAGTTCCGTCCCGAGCCGTGGTATGACGCGGTGTTCGAAGCGCACGAAAACCCGGAACGCGCAGTCATCATCTGCGTGGACACATTTGAGGGATGGCAGGAAGAGGCGTGGTTCTCCGAATGGCTACGCGTACAGGACACCCGCCGCGCGACATCGGACCGAACATGGGTCGCGGATGATCTGTTGCTCGCGCCCGGATATCGGAGTGTCGAAACAACCGACGGACGCACGCTTCCCGGCCGACTTCCGCTGCCGGACAATCTGTTCCTCGTACTCACCGCCATGGGCGACGACGGGTTTGGCGACGTCGTCGCAACGCATTCCAACGTTGTCGAGTTCGGCCTACCCGACTTGAATCTCGACGCGTTGCGACCGGGACTTGCGCCGGAAGTGTTGACACCGACCGGACTCGGGCGTCTGCTCGTCGCAGAACGACCGTACCGGGATATTCTCAGCGTTATCGACCGCCCATGGGTTGAAAAGTGGAACGAAGAGATCGAGGAGGTCGCGCAAATCCTGGAAGGCGCGGGCGTGGCGATCGGATACCGTGTGCGCGACGACATCCTGCGCTACCTCGCCTACGCCGATGACCTCGCGCGAACGTTGCCGTACGGCACTCGATTCGCCCACGCAACGGCGTTCGACTACCAACTTTCGCAGCGAATCGTGCCGCGGCTCGTCATCAAGGAGCCTGAAGAAGAGGTAATCAGCGAGTTCCTGATGTACACACAGGGCGAATCCGGCGGGAAGCCGCGCTTCCCACAATCGACAGCGCAGATCGAAGCACTGCAACACCGATTCGACGAGTAGAAAGAAGGTTCGGCAATGGCCGGTAAGTCGGTCGAACAGCTCCAGCGCATGAAATCGTCCGGCGAGAAGATCGCCGTGCTGACCGCATACGATTATCCCACCGCGAAGTTCGTTGCCGAGGCGGGCGTCGACATGATACTCGTCGGCGATTCACTCGGGATGGTCGTGCTCGGTTTCAAGACCACACGCGACGTCACCATGGAGATCATGCTCACCCACGTCGCTGCGGCACGGCGTGGCGCGCCGAACACGCACCTCATCGCCGACATGCCGTATCAGAGCTTCGACACGCCCGCCAACGCTGTTCGTAACGCGCAGCGGTTCGCCGAAATCGGCGCGGACGCGGTGAAAATCGAAGGCCGCGTCATCGACGAGGTTCGGGCGATTCGTGACGCCGGAATCGAGGTGATGGGGCACGTCGGAGTCCTACCACAGACGACCGACAGCAAGCTCAAGGGGCGTGACGCGAACGAAGCGCAACGGATACTCGATGACGCGGTCGCGTTGCAGGAAGCCGGATGCTACTCGGTTGTGTTGGAAAATCTCACGACGAGTCTCGCGCGTAAGATCACCGACACGCTGAGCATACCGACGATCGGTATCGGAGCAGGTCCCTACACCGACGGACAAGTTCTCGTAATCCACGACGTGCTCGGAATGTTCGAGAGTTTTCTCCCACCGTTCGCGAAACGATTCGCCGAACTCGCGCCGGCAGCCCGCGCCGGATGCGCCGCGTACGTGGCCGACGTGCGCGCGGGTCGGTTCCCTGACGCTGTACACAGCCGCGAGTGATCTCCCAACTGTACACAGAGAAAGGGACACTGGCGTGGGTAACGTCCAGTGTCCCCAAGGCGTATCGCTTGTGGCGATACGGTTACTCGGATGCCGCTGCTTTCTTCGATGCGTTCGCGCCGGGTACTGCGCGTTTTTCGCTGACGCGAGCCGCCTTCCCGCGCAGTGCGCGCAGGTAGTACAGCTTCGACCGGCGAACCTTACCACGTCGCACGACTTCGATCTTTGCAAGACGTGGCGAATGCAACGGGAACGTCCGCTCGATACCGATTCCCGCGGTAACCTTCCGCACGGTGAACGACGCGTTCATCGTCTGGCGGCCTTTTCGCATGATGACGATTCCGCGGTACACCTGCACGCGACGGCTGTCACCTTCGATAATCCAGACGTGAACATCGACCGTGTCGCCGATTTCGAAATCGGGAATCGTTGCGCCGCCCTCGGCTGTCTTTTCTTCTTCGTCGCGGCGATGTCGCCGTTCTACGAGGTCTACGAGATCCATCGTCCTATCCTCCGCTCTGCATGAACTCCGCACAGCGACGGACGCACCGCAGACAATCGCGGTCCGCACCGTGCATTTCTCACTCGCTGAGCGGTAGCTGACGACATCGCTGCCGTCGCCAAATGTGTTGTGTAATGCCGATATATGGGTTCGTGATCGTAACTCGTACGCTCAACCGCGCCCGGTGCGGTTTCTTCGTGCGAGAAGGTCCGGTCTCCGTTCGCGCGTCCGCTGTAACGCCTGCTCGCGTCGCCATCTACGGATCGCCTCACGGTCGCCACTCAACAGCACCGCGGGTACAGCCATTCCGGCGAACTCCCTCGGGCGCGTGTACCACGGACAATCGAGCAGATCATCCTGAAACGAATCTTCCAGCGCCGACTCGAAGTTCCCGAGCGCGCCGGGAAGCAGCCGAACGATCGCGTCAATGAGCACCAACGCCGGAAGCTCACCACCGCTCAGCACGTAATCGCCGATCGACAACTCTCGATCGATCAACGTTGCCCGTACGCGTTCATCCATGCCGCGATAGTGACCTGCAACGAGAATCAACCGCTGTTCAAGCGCCAACTCGTTGACGATCGATTGCGTCAGCGGCTCACCGTCCGGCGCAAGATAAATCGTCTGCGTCGGCTCCGGTCGCGTCGCTTTCAACTCGGTGATCGCGCTCGTCAGCGGCTCCGGCAGCAGCACCATTCCGCCGCCACCGCCGTAGGGCGCATCGTCTACGGTACCGCGTTCATCCGACGCCCATCGACGAAGGTCGTGCACGTCAACATCGACGAGACCCGCGTCACGCGCCCTTCCGACGATACTCGTTGCGAGTGGCGCCGCGAATAGATCGGGAAACAACGTGATGACATCGATGTGCATTGCGCTTCCGCCGCGATCAGAGGTCACGTAGCCCTTCAATGAGCCGCAGCACGACGACACCGCCTTCGATGTCAACGTCGCTCACGAACTCGGACACGAGCGGTACGTGCCATCGTTCGCCGTCGGAATCGATCACGAGCACTGCGTGCGCCGGATTGTCGATCACCTCGGCGACCGTTCCGAGCACTTCGTCGGTATCACTCTTCGCCACCAACCCGACCAGATCGAAGACGAAGTATTCGCGATCAGAGAGCTCGTTCGGACTCAACGCAGGCGCCGTCACATCAGCGCCGCGAAATCTCGCTGCGATGTCGCGATCATCGATGCGCCGAAGCTTTAGACCGACGCCTTTTGTCATCGTGCGCGTGTTCTCGACCTCGTACTTCCCGAGCTCTTCGCCATCACGAACGAGCCAGACCATCTTCAGTGTGCGAAAACGATTCGCTACGTCCGTCGTCGGAAGCACGAGCATTTCGCCCCGGACCCCGTGCGGTCGCAGTACGCGACCAATCACCGCGCGTTCGGGACGCATAAACGAGCTCCGTTACTCTTCTTCGCCAGACTCCGGCGCAGCCTGAGTCTCGACGGCGATTTCCTGCACCTTTTCGGCGTGCGTCTTCTCGCCGGCGATGACCGACACCGCACGCTGAAGTTCCTTTGAACGCTCGACCGACGGACCTTCCGGCGAGTAGAAACCGACTTTCCGGAAAATGTTACGAACCGTTTCGCTCGGTGTCGCGCCGGTTCCGAGCCAGTGCTGCACCCGCTCGTTATTCAACTCGACCGAAGCCGGTTTCGTACGCGGATCGTACATACCGAGCACTTCAATCGCTCGGCCGTCGCGCTTCTTCCGATCATCTGTCACGATGATGCGGTATACGGGGGCCTTCTTGGCTCCGACCCGCTTCATGCGTATGGCTGTTGCCACGCGTGTTCCTCCCGGGACGGCGTCAATACGCCGCATCCCACTAAAACAGGCTCTTGCGCCGTTTCCCGAAATGCTTCGCTCTGCGTGGCTGCTGTTGTGCACCCGACTTCTGCGTCGGCTTACCGCGCGTGAGCATCTTCCGCATTACGTCAAACTGTTTGAGCAGGCGGTTTACTTCTTGAATCGATCGGCCGGACCCGCCCGCAATGCGCCGGCGCCGACTGCCATTGATAATATCCGGATGCGCGCGCTCCACTTTCGTCATAGAGTGCACGATCGCCTCGACGTGCTTGAGCGCCTTATCGTCCAGCGCTCCGTCGAGCATCTTCGAGTTCACACCGGGCAACATCCCGATGATCTGCTCGAGCGAACCCATTTTCTTGACCTGCTGGAGCTGGCTTAAAAAGTCGTCGAGCGTGAATTGTTTTTTACGCAGCCGCTCTTCAAGCCGCTCTGCTTCTTCGCGGTCGATCGTCTCTTGCGCGCGCTCAACGAGCGATACGACATCGCCCATTCCAAGGATCCGCGACGCCATCCGCTCGGGATGAAACACATCGAGATCTTCGAGCTTTTCGCCATTTGAGACGAACTTGATCGGCTTGTTCGAAACTTCGCGTATGCTCAGCGCCGCACCGCCGCGCGCGTCACCATCCATCTTCGTCAGGATGATGCCGCTGAAATCGAGCCGGTCGCCAAAGTCCTTTGCCACATCGGCGGCGACCTGTCCCGTCATCGCATCGGCGACGAAGAGAATCTCGTTCGGCGAGACCGCGGCGCGAATCCGTTCGAGCTCGCGCATCAACTGCTCATCGATGTTCAGCCGACCCGCGGTATCGATAATCACCGTGTCGTCGCCGGCTTTGCGCGCCGCTTTAACGGCCTGCTTCGCAATATCGACGGGATCGGTGCCATCCGGTGCGCGAAACACCGCTACGCCGATCGACTCACCGAGCTGCATCAACTGCTCGATTGCAGCGGGACGGTAAACGTCCGCCGCGACGAGGTGCGGATGCCGTCCGCGCTTCTTCAACTGACTCGCGAGCTTCGCTGACGCCGTCGTCTTACCGGACCCCTGCAAACCGACGAGCATGATGATCGCCGGATCGCCATCGAGGTCGAGCTGCGAGGCGCCTCCGCCCATCAGCTCCACCAACTCGTCGTGAACAATTTTCACAACCTGCTGGCCCGGACTGATGCTGCGAACAACCGATTGCCCGATCGCCTTCTCTTCTACGGTCTTGACGAAGTTCTTCGCAACGCGGAAATTTACATCCGCTTGGAGAAGCGCGCGCCTCACCTCCCCCATGGCGTCTTTGATATTGCCTTCGGAGATGGTGCCGCGACCGCGTAGTCGTCGAAATACGTCGTCAAGCTGTGAGCTAAGGCTTTCGAACATGAACTGCTCCGCTTACTCCGTTAAGAATGAGACTCTTGAAGATAGCATGATACCCGCGTACATGCAAAGACTGAGTGAATCCGCGTAACACCCGTCCAACGTTCTCTGCCAATACGTAGCCCACAGAAGCGGCACCTTTTGCCGCTAAAAAGTTGTCCATGGAATCACCTTCGTGTATTGACTGCATTCGTGTAACGTGGTATCCTTATATTTCTAACGCTTCGAATACCGATGCGGCGGACACATTCTTTCGCCGCTCGCAACATACAAGGTCTCGCGGGGTAGTAGCTCAGCCGGTTAGAGTGCCGGGCTGTCAATCCGGAGGTCGCGGGTTCAAGTCCCGTCTACCCCGCCATGAATCAAGAAACGGCTGCCGATCGCGAAGATCGACAGCCGTTTTTGTTTCATAGCGCCGCGGCCATCCCCGTTGTACTTTGATTCGTATGCCTTCATCTCGATATAGGGGAATACCGTACCGTCTCTTCGGCATCGCAATCGCGTGCACCGTACTCGTGTGCATCGCGTCATGCCGACGCGTTCCGCTGACGCCGCCCGAGGCGATTCAAAACCTCCGTATTGAGCAAACGGCCGACGGCCTCGATGTGAGTTTCGAGCTTGTCGACGCCGATGGCCGCACCGTCGCGATCATGAATGGCAACGGCCTCATCCGCATCGAAGACGCCCTCGCGGACACCGACTTCCTCGCACCCGGCCCGCTCGATTCGACTCGGCTTCTTTACAACAGTCAAGTCTACGTAGATCGTACATCGTTCTTTCATGAATCGGTTCCCGGCGCCGACGGTCGCACTCGAACGACGCTCGTGTGTCGCTTCGGGCTGTTCCCGTACGACCGATTCATGCGCACACCCAATTCACGTTTCGGCGATATCCGCGTCGCTATAATCCCCTACGCCGGCGACCGGATCGTACAGGCATCGGCGCGTGTTGAGTGGCGACCGCAGGTCTTCGAAGCACCGGTCGGCTCACGCAACCCGGAATTTCGCTGAGCGCCACCATCCGCCGCCGTTTGCCCGATCACATCACGCCGGTACCTTCCACGTACAAACGCGGTACCTTCCGTTCTCCTTCGGAGATTGCGACATGACGCATAAGGAACGAATTCTCGCAGCCATCGATCATAAGCCCACTGATCGCACTCCAATCTGGCTGGGATGCCCCCACAGTGATTCGCAAGCCGGCCTATTCGCACATTTCGGCGTGACAACCACGCTGGACCTGCAAACCGCGATCGACGACGACATGCGCTGGTTTCCCGCCGGTTGGAAACATCCTGACGGGCTACCCGGACTCGATCCCATGGGTGGCAAACCTAAAAAATCCCACAACCAGCCGGGAATATTCGCCAATACAACGAACGTTGCCGAAGTAGAACGCGCGTATTGGCCCGACCCAAAGTACGCCGACGTGGAAGGCAATCGCCGCGCGATCGAGCCGTGGAAAGACACGCACGCGATCTTTGGCGGAGTGTGGGCGCCGTTTTTCCACGTCGTCGGCGATTACTTCGGCATGGACAACTACTTCGTCAAGATGTACACCGATCCGGCCGTAGTCGAAGCGGTTACGGACCATGTCGTGAATTACTACCTCGGCGTGAACGAGATCATCTTCAGCGAACTTGGCGACGTGATAGATGTCTGCTTCTTCGGAAACGACTTTGGCACGCAAATCAACACCTTCGTCAGTCCGGAGATGTTCCGCAAATTCATTCTGCCGTCATTCCGCCGTATCACCGATCAGGCGCACTCGTATGGGCTGAAGGTCGCGCTGCATTCATGCGGGTCGGTTCACGGCGTTATCCCCGATCTCATCGATGCCGGAGTCGAAGCGCTCCATCCCATACAGGCGAAGGCCTCCAATATGGAAGCGGTCCGACTCAAACGTGAATTCGGTGACGACCTCTGCTTCATCGGTGGTATCGATACGCAGGAACTTCTCAGCCATGCAACACCGGACGAGGTCCGCGCCGAGGTCCGGCGCATCATCGATGTCTTCGAAACCGCCATCGTCATCAGTCCAAGCCATGAGGCGATCCTGCCCGACGTCCCGCCCGCGAATATCGAAGCAATGTTCGACGAAGCGCGGCGATATCGGAGCGCATAAATACCGCAACCAGTTTCCAACGCGACACGCCAGAAGGCGCATTCGATGACAACCAGATTCGACGAAGCACTTCCCGACGAGCTTTCGTGGCTCGCCGACGTTCACGAATGGATTCGACGTATTTGCGATGCATCACTCGGCCCGGCCCGTGAGACAATCGTGCGTGACGAACTCCCTGGCGAATGGGGCGGTCAAGGAAGTATGGCTGCGTCGCTGGCCGGCGCACATACGATTTTGTTCGCATTCGACGGTGACCAACGCGATCTCGACATCGCGCGAGAGTATCTATTGTTACCGGCTAATGTCCACACGTTCCTCTCGGGTGCATTTTACCACGCGGTAACGACACTCCGTACTGCGAATCTGCTGAGTGAATCCGACGAGGAACGCATACGATGCTCCGCGCTTCCCGCGGCGAAAGGGGGAACCACCCACTTCTCCCATCACTACGGCTGGCGACGAGCAAACCATCCCGTCACGGCGGCATCTCTGTGCGACGTATACGCGAGGCTTTGGTCTGATGCTCCTGAATCGCCGGTGTTTCGCAGTCGGGCCGACGAGATATGGAGCGAGTGGTTCCAGTTCGGTGACAATCTTGAAGACGCGGCAAACTACGAAGCGTTCGCGCAAGTAACGCTCATCGAATGGGCAGAGCGACGAGGCGAACTGAGCGGTTTTCTCGAACATCCGGGCACGCGTCAGTGGATTCGGCGCGGAAACGAGCAGATGCTTCCGATCGGTCTCGTTCCGGGGTACGGCGACACGTGCACCATGGAGCTGTGGCAGGACTGGTTCGGATTCTACGGGCTGCTTACCGCTGTCGAATCGGGCCGTGAAGCACGACGCGCACGGTGGAACGCCGAGCGGATGTTCGTGTGGGGTCGCAACCGCGATTGGATACGCAACACCGAAATCATCAACGAAGTATCTGACGATCTCTACCGCGCACGTCAGGCGTGGGGACAGATACCGCGTGCCGCATGGTTCCTCGCTCTCGGCGCCCGATATCTTCTCTCGAACCGCGCTCGCAACGTAGTGCCCGAACCGCCGCAAGCAACCGCTACCGTTACCCAACGCTGGAACGAGCTCCATCGAATCGATCTCGACGGATCATGGTCCACGGTCTCAAGTCGTCCGGGAGCGGCACTGAACGATAAGGCGATCCTGCGCCTCGGTATCGAGTCCGACTCGCCGCAGGCGATGGTCGCTCTCGCACCGCAGATGTGGCACGACCATACCGACAGCGGAGCGATACTGAATTACACCTTCGGCGGAGTTGTCCTTCTCGATTCGCCCGGGTACATGCAGCGCTATCCGATATTTCACAACCTCTTCTGGGCCGCGGACGCCGACGCCGATTTCTTCGCGTACGGAGAGAAAGACATAGTACAGAATCGACACGTTGCGTACGATGTCGCGGGCATAACCGGTACCCGCGCCGCGCAGATGCTAACAATCCGCGGCGACACGCATCACGGTCTACCCATTCGCAGCAAACGCCGCGTGCTTCTCGCGCGATCGGGCGCGATGGTTGTCGTCGATTCCATCATTCCGTTTGTTGGCGGTCTCGTTGGATCGCCGCTCTGGCACACCCAGACGGTGCACAGCAGCGGTGTCGCCGGATCGACCTCATGGGCAGAGGTGTCGATTGACGAGTTTCGCGGCATGAACGGACCGGCATTTCCCAACGCAGAGGGATCCGTCATCATCGCCGATCCGCTGAATCCCGACGGATGGGATGTCTCCGATTTGGATAACCCCGATCCGTATAACTCGCCGCATTACGTCGAACCCGTAACGCGGTATTTCGTCTACTGGAAAGCGAGTTTCGTCACGCGTAAATGCGTGCACCGTCCAAGGCCCCTGCAACGCGGCGCGCAGAACAGATTCGTCACGGTTCTTGTACCCGCGGAAAACGTCGCGTCGCCAGAGGCTGCCGTGCAACGCATCGACCCGATTCAGGACGATGTGGTTGCCTGTCGCGTCGGAAGCGGAATATTCGTCCACAACGATGGAAGTAACACGGTCCGCAGTGCATGGGGTGAATCCGACGCGAATACCCTTTGGTTGGAGCCTGATGCATTGCTGGCACACCGCGTAAAGCATCTCGTATCCGAACACGTAGAAATCGATTGCGACGCGCGATACGTCGATGTCGATCTCGTCTGGAACAACGACCATATCAGCGGCACCGCATCGGCGGAACGCGACACACCGGTACGTTTTGTCGTACGCACCACATCCGGGAAGGCCGAGCGAACAATTAATGTAGCCGGGATCACCGAGGTGGCATTCGATTTTGCACGTTGAGCGGTAACCTATACGCCGCACTTCCTTTAAGAACCGCAGGAGATACCATGCGCAGCTATCTCGATTACGCGTACGACATCGTCGTCGCGCTGTGTAAAGCGTCGCAGCTCCCAGAGAACCGCGAGGCGATTGGGAAAGAATCGCAACCTCTATCACTTGGCCTCCAAGTGCAGGGCGATATCGCCTCGTATCTCGCCGCCGCGCATGTATACCTCTACGACGAATCCGGTGACGACGAGCATCTGCGCCTCGCGCGTGAATACTTGCGACTCCCCACGCCGGTCATGGCGTTCGGCGCGAATGCGCTCTGGGTGGCGGTGAATGGACTCCGCAGGAATCACGTGCTTACCGATGCGGACGAACAGCATCTCTACAGCGCAGCAATGAAGCTCCTCGGTGGCGTTCGCCATCATCATTTCGAGCGCACACCCGGATTCCGCATCTTCAATCACGCGGTCACTACAGCCAGCCTCGCCGATGTCGCGTATCGTCTGTGGCCACATTCGGCGGAAGCGGAGCGGTACGCCGAAGAGGCGGAAGGTGTATGGAATGAATGGTGGATCCTCGGCGAGAACATCGAAGGCGCGCCAAACTACGAGGCCTTCGCGCAATGCCACATCCTCCACTGGGCGAAGCGTCGCGGTGAACTCGACCGTGTCGTGAACGACCCGCGGACGCTCGCATGGATGGATCGCGGAATCGAGCACATCCCACCGATTGGCTTCGTCCCCGGCTTCGGCGATTCGCACAGCACGGAGCTATGGGGCGACTGGTTCGGCCTCATGGCGATTATCGCCGCATGGTCACCCGGTTCGGATGCGGCGGCGCTCAAACGGAAGGGCCGCGCGCGGTGGGCGGCTGAGCAGATCGTTCGCTGGTACGGCACCCACGAATGGGTCGCGCTGAATACCCGTCTCAATGACCGCCCCGAAGCTCGGATTCTCCAGACCGCCCACCGCATTTGGTGGCACGTCGTCTGGATGGCGTACTATCTGGCCGAAGGACGCCACCTGCTCCTCACCGAAGCGGCCGATGTCCGTCTGGTTCCACCCGACATCATGCCGACGATTACCCATCGCGTCATGCCCTCACACGACCTCATCCGGAACGGTTCGTGGTCACTGGTACCGCCAACACCCGGACCGCGCACACCAGACAAAGGCCTTTTGCGACTCGGCATCGATCCGACGGCGCCGTTCTGCATGATGGCGCTCGCCCGTCAGTACTGGCACGATCACATGGATATCGGCGCAATCGACCATTTTTCGGTCGATGAAAAGGTGCTCATCGACGACAATGGTTACGATCAGAAACTGCCGGTCGATCACAATCTGTTTTTCGCGGCGCGCGAGTCGGAGCCGTGGCTCGACTACCAACCCGGCGATTGGAGCCGGAAGCGTGGGAAAGTCGCCAGCTTCGGACCATGCGATTTTCAGGTGCGTGGCTTGACCGGTCGAAACGTGGCGCAGATGATCGTCGCTGAGTGCCGTGGCCCAAACGAGATGCCGATCTACAGTGAACGCACCGTCCTACTCGGACGAACCGGCGAACTCGTCGTACGTGACCGGGTCATTCCGTACTCCGACGACATCATAGGCTCACCGATCTGGCATACGCAGCACGTCCGCGACCGCCGAGTCACCGGCGGTACAGCGTATGTCGAAGTGGAAATCACCGATTTCCGAGGCGGGAACGGCGTCAACGCACGGCAGTCCGATGCGCGGCTGCTCATCTGCGACCCGCTCGGCACGGTCGAATCCATCGACGGCGACGGATACGAACAGGTTGATCAGTCGAAACCGGAATACGTGTTGCGACCCGATATGACAGAGGAGGAGCGTTCCGGCTTCGATCTCCACGACTCGGCGCACGTCACCCGCACGTGCCTATTCCGTCGTCGTCTCATGCGTCGCGACGTATCCAATCACTTCATTACCGTACTCGTACCCGCCAGCCGTGCGAAAAGTCCGAATCCGGTGCGCCTTATCGATCGGCCGTCAGACGACGGGTTTGTCCTTGATGTCAACGGGGCGCTCGTGGTCCTGAACGAGGGAGCAAACACCCTAAGCGGCGACTGGGGCACAACCGACGCGGCCGCATTGTGGGTCGATGCCTATGGAGTTTTCGCCCACCGAGTGAAGCGGATTGAACTTTCGCGCGACGGATACCCGCCGATGTCACTCAAAACCGACAGCGGCCCGCTCGATATCGATCTCAGCGTCAATGGTGACGACGTGACGGGCCACCTATCTGCTGAGCATCCATCCGACGTGAACATCCTCGTCGGTACGAAAGAGCACACAATCCGCCGCGTATTCGGCATCACGACGGTGACGCGCTTCGACTGAGCATCGCTCGAGGAGGGGTGGCGAGGATGGCGTTCACACACTGGTTCGGTCGCAATCCTATTACGTGCGAGATCGGATACCAACACGAAAACTTCGGCGCGGAGTCGTTTTACGAGAAGATTCGTGACGCGCAACCAATGTTGGTGCATATTGGCCACGATGTCCCCGTCAGCTCGTGGATGGGACCGGTAATCCTTCACGGCCTCACCGACGTGGAGTATCTCGATCCCGAGGAGATACCGGCGCGTATAGAGTCGATTCGCGCGCATGTGCGCAAGCTCCACGAGGCCGGCGCGGTATCCGTGATACCCTACATCTGCACGATGCTCTGCTGCGGGAATCCCGACACACGCATCGGATGGTGGCGACTTCTCGACCGCTGGGAGGAATTCGCGCATCTTGGTCTTGGAGAGAAACCAGAGGACGATCCCGTCGACTGGAACCAATCACCGGTGCGTCCGCTTCCTGAAGACCATGTGCACAACGTCTACGAACCGAGTGTCGTCGCTCCTGCCTGGCGACGTTTCCTCAACGTGTGTGTCGATCTCGCCGCGCAGTGCGACTATGACGGCACGTTTCTCGACGTCAACGCCTACTGGGGAACCGGTAAATACGATCTCGCAGCATTCACCCAGTACCTTGACGATCGCTACTCAGCGAAGGAACGCGCAGAACTCTTCGGCTTCGACTCCGACGACGCAATACGATTTGGCGACGAGCAGGGAACGCTTCTGCGGTATGAGACACTGCGGTACCGCGCGGTAACCATGGGACGCCTGTTCGCCGAACTGCGCGACACGGGAAGGAAGCACGTCCCCGATTTCTGGGTGTATCCGAATAACTCACCAATGGGGTCCGTCGACGCGTTCTATGAGCGGCGCGAAGTCGGTCATCAAATTCGCTACCTGCATCGTGCGTGCCGATACCTCGTGTTCGAAGAAATGCAGCAACCGGGCCGTTTTGGCGCCGATCGAATCAACGATCATATCCTGCAATACCGGTATGCGCTCGCTCGTAGCGCGGGAAGTACCGTCCTCCCGTACCATGCCACCGATGAAGCCGCTATACGGCTCGCCAATGCTGAATGCGCGGCGAATAGCGGCGCGATGTTCGTGCATCCCGGATTCGAAGGTGGAAGCGCCGTTCGGTTCTGGACAGACTGGTTCGCACATCACCGCGAACGCCATGACGGGCTACGCTCGGTTCACAACGTCGGTGTGGTGTTTTTCGCAGACGAGATGTTCCGCGATGATCGCATGCATATCGAATCGGTGTACCGCATCCGGCAAGCACTCTCGGATAACCACGTACTGTTTGACTTCATCGTCGAGGATAACCTTGCTGCGGAGACACTTGGGACGTTCGACGCAGTCGTCGTTGCGAGAGTTGGCGTTTTCACAGCGGAGCATGAAACCGCGCTCGCTTCGTTTGTCGCAGAAGGCGGGAAACTTCTGATAATCGGCGAGTGCGGCGGCCTCGACGAGCGCCTGAATCCACGCGGCAACTATCTCTCCGACCGGATTACCGGCCCGAACGTCCGGTATGTTGCGAGTCTCGACGATGTCGTCCCACCGCGTGGACCGGAACTGTTTGATCTGACGGAAGAGCAGCTTAACAACATCGATTACGTACTCGGCCTTCCTGACCGCGTGAGTTCGACACGTGCAGCGCACGTTGCACGTAAGGTTTCACTGATCACCGTGCTTGAACAGCTCACAGGAGCGCGCCTGCGTAAACTTGACGATGAGATGCCCTACACGCTACGTATCAGCGCGTTTATCGACCCGGAACGCAACCGAATCCTTGTGCATTTGGTCAACTACGATCTTCCGGTCCGCGCGACAGGGGTATCCGGCGCGGTAGTCCCAGTTCAGAATGTCCGTCTTCCGTTCGAGGGCATCGACGCACGGTACTGGACGCCGGAAGGAATCGACGACGAGCCCTGCATCGAAAATGGTCAGGTCGTTATTCCCGAAGTGAAGAGCTACGCACTTGTCGAAATCGATCGCGGCTAACAGAGTGAGGCGAACAGATGCCCTATCAACGACTACCTCGCGGTATCGTCAGTGTCCTTCAAACGCCATTCGATGGCAGTGGTCGTATTGATAAAACCGCGCTTGTTCGACTCGTACATCACGCAATCGAGGGCGGCGTGGATGGTTTCCTCGCACCGGTGGTTGCCAGCGAAGTAGATATGCTAACGCGGCCCGAGCGAGCCGACTTCGTCCATGTGGTTATCAATGCAATCGAGAAGTCGTCACGCCACGTACCGTTGATCGTGGGGGCATCGTCGGGTGATGTGGAGGAGTGTGTATCGTACGCAGCTGATGCGGAGGCAGTCGGTGCGTCGGCGTATCTTGTCGCCGTGCCTGCCACGCTGTACACGCGCCCCGATGAAATCGTCACGTTCTTCCGAGCAGTAGGAGCGCAATCCTCACTGCCGCTCGTGGTGCAGGATCTCCAATTTAGCGGACCCGGCATGGATATCGACACGATTCGCCGTCTTCGCGATGCGGTACCCACGCTTGTCGGTCTGAAGGTTGAAACGGTACCGGCGGGACCGAAGTACACCGAGGCGCGCGAGGCGTTCGGCGATGAATTCTGGACCGCCGGTGGATGGGCTGTTCCGCAGATGATCGAGGCACTGGACCGAGGCGTCGACGCAATGATTCCCGAAAGTTCCATGATCCCGGTTTATCACGCTATCGATCAAGCCTATCGTACTGGGAATCGCGCGCAAGCAATCTCTCTCTTTCGCGAGATCCTACCGGTTCTTAGCTATACGAATCAGGACCTGCTCACATCGATCACGTTCTTCAAGAGACTTCTCGTGCGAAAGGGCATCTTTCGGAACGAATACGTGCGGAAGCAAGGGTTCGTGTGGGACCGGTACAACGAGTGTATCGCCGATGAGTTGATCGAGCACTACCTCGCACTTGAATCGAAGGTAGGCGCGGCACAATAAGAAATCGACTCGCTACACACCGCGCGGAGACGCTTGTGTCCGCGTCGGACTTCCGCGTACAGTATCTAAAGAACCAATTGTGTTTTCACCGTAACAAAAGGATTACCCATGTCGGAACTTGCGATTCTCGGCGGCACACCGGTGCGCACGGAGAGTTTTCCATCGTGGCCCGTGTGGGATGAAACCGATATCGACGCGGTTACCCGTGCAATAAAAAGCGGTGTATGGGGCACGAAGAGTCCGGAAATCGCCGAATTCGAACGGGAATACGCAGCGTTCCAAGGCGCAAAACACGGCATTTCGGTGCACACTGGAACGACGGCGATTCGTATCGCGTTGCAGGCACTCGGTATTCGGCAGGGCGACGAGGTTATCGCGCCCGCGTATACGTTCATCGGAACGGTCAGTCCGATCATGGACTTGAACGCAATACCGGTCTTCGTGGACGTCGACCCAAAGACGTACAACATCGACCCGAAAGCAATCGAAGCAGCGATTACATCGCGTACGGTCGGAATTGTTCCTGTTCATTTCGCCGGGCTTCCTGCGAACATGGACGCGATCATGGAAATCGCGGCGCAGCACGGGCTCTGGGTCATGGAAGACGCCGCGCAAGCATGGGGCGCGCAGTGGGATGGCGTTGGTGTCGGCCACATCGGTGGTGCGGGCATCTTCAGCTTCCAGTCGTCGAAGAATATCACCGCGGGAGAAGGTGGCATCATCGTCACCGACGACGATGAGACGGCAGAAGCGGCGCGGTCCTACATGAACTGCGGTCGTTCGAGCGACGGGTTGTGGTACGGGCACTACCGTGTCGGCGGAAACTACCGCATGCCGGCGATGTGCGCGGCGTTGCTCCGCGTTCAGCTCGCTCGGTACCCGGAAGCGCTCGCAAAACGGGCGGAAAACGGAACGTACCTCGCAGAACGCCTCAGCGGGATTCCCGGGATTGAGCCAACCACGGTATCGCCGAAGGTGACGCGTCACGCATGGCATCTATTCATCTGGCGGTACGACGCGGAAGCGTTCGACGGACTCCCGCGCGATACATTCCTCGAGACGATGCGTAAGGAAGGTGTACCGGCGTACCAGGGCTACTCGATTCCATTAACCGAGCAACCAGTATTCACCGAGAAACGCTTCGATTTGAGCCATCCGGCGCAGAATATCGACTTCACAAAGATCGAAGTACCGGTCGCTAAACACGCCTGCGAAAGCGAAGCGTGCTGGCTCACACAGAACGTGCTTCTCGGTTCGAAAGCCGATATGGACGACATCGTGACCGCTGCTCGAAAGGTATACGAGAATCGGCATGAGCTGTTGAAACGCTCGGAGACTGCATCATGATCGAAGGTCGTATTGTTCGGATTATCGACGAACGCACGCTCATCGCGAACGTCGGTTCAGTTTCCGGTGTATCCGTGGGAGACGAGTTCGTCGTCGTTCAGACCATGGAACAGGTGGTCGATCCGGAGACAAACGAGGAACTTGGCGAGTGGGAAATGATCAAGGCGCGGCTTGTAGCGATCCACGTGCAATCGCGGCTGACGACACTCGTTCCGCTGCCGAGCGAAGACTCGCGACAAACGGTTCTGAGCGAGCGTCTCGCATGGAGTTCGCACGGTGCGCCGATCGGTTCGCAGGACGTGAGTCTCGCCGTAGACCGATCGCAAGTATCCGGTAGGCGTCGTGTCGATTTGATACGCGTTGGAGATCGCGTGAAGAGTGTAGCCGAATGATGGTGATCGACAGGAGTTCGCAACGATGAAGAAGCAGCGCACCGAACTACCGCCCGATCCACCTCTGCTTCTCCTCCAACGACACGGTCCAACCGGGGTAAGTGACGCAGATCTTCTCGCACTGGTCCTCGGATCCGCACGAACACCGGTCAGCACCGCACACGCCATCGCCGAACAGTACCCACTTGAACGCTTGGTCACGCTTCCGTACGACGAATTGCGTCGCGTACCGGGCCTGACCGAACCGCAGGCGGCAGCACTCGCCGCGGCGATCGAACTTTCGAAACGGGGTCTTGATCGCGGTCTTGGGGGTCTGCCGAAGCTGCTGCGCCCATCGGATGTGGCAAAAATCGTTTCCGATCTCGGTACAGAACGGCAGGAGCATTTTGTCTGCCTGTATCTCAACGCGCGTACGCAGCTCATACACCGCGCAACGATCAGTGTCGGCACGCTGAACGGGTCGCTCGTGCACCCGCGCGAGGTGTTTGCACCCGCCCTGGAACATAACGCCGCCGCGATGATTCTGGTGCACAACCACCCGTCGGGCGATCCGACACCGTCGAGCGATGATCTCAACCTGACACAGCGTCTGATCGAAGCGGGTTTGATCATGGGTATCGAGGTCATCGATCATTTCATTATTGCTGCAGATCGCTGGATCAGCCTCAAACAGACCGGCGAGTTGTAGCACCGCACTGACAACACCCCCGTCGTCGGCGTAACGAGCACCTCAGATCGCATCGGTCGTATCCGAGCAGCGTCTGATAGGAACCTGTAAGAAAGGAGTATGCGTTGTCCGACCACAGTACATTGCACAATTCACTGAGTGGTCACCCATGGACGGATAACAACGTATGGCCGAGCGGCAAATGGCTTGGCGGCTATATGGCAATCGGATTAGTTGCGGGTATTGCCAGCGCGATGCTCGGAATCGGTTCGGGAGTGCTGATCGTACCCCTGCTGAGTGGATGGTTCCACGTACCGATCAAGCGCGCGGTTGGCATTTCGATCGTGTCCGTATTCGGCGTTGTACTCGTCGGTGTAATCGCCGAAGCGATTACGACGGATAACATTCACTGGTTTCTCGCGATCATGCTCGCCGTGGGAGCACAATCCGGCGTTCGTCTTGGCGGATGGCTCAGCACGCGGATATCGAACAACGTTCTTCGTTGGTCGTTTATCGTTATGCTGATATTCACGGCATTGAAGCTCGCTGGACTGATACCTGGGGATACGGCGGTAGGCCTGTTTGATCGCACCGAGATATGCTCCGCGTGGATACTAACCGTGCTCGCGCTCGGCGGTCTCGCCGGGACGCTTTCGGTCATGCTGGGCATTGGCGGCGGTATCGTCGCAGTACCGGGACTTCTTTTTTTAGTGAACGAGATGTCGTTCCAGGCCGCGCGCGCCACGTCATTGGCGATGATTGTCCCAACGTCGCTCGCAGGAACATTCACCCATGCGAGTCACAAAAATGTGCTCTGGCGATCGGTAATTGCCATCGTAGTACCGGGATGCGTGGGAGCGATCACGGGAGTCATCCTTGCGAATATCATTCCGGGCGCGGTGCTACGCGGATACGTATTCCCGATTTTCCTCGGAATCATGGTGATTCGACTGGTGTTTGCGAAATCGGAAAAGGAATAACGTAGAACAACGAATGAGCACGAAGGACTTGCACCGTCCGGTCATGTAGAATACATTAAACTTTCTGAATTGGTTCGGGGCGTAGCGCAGTCCGGCTAGCGCACCTGCTTCGGGAGCAGGGGGTCGGTGGTTCAAATCCACTCGCCCCGACCATACACTTCCTCCCAATCCATCGGCATTCTCCCTACCAATCCTCCGGAAACACGTGAATGGTGTTTTGACGTCTGTAATGACGTTGTATAACAGTTTGCCGTGTTTCTCCCCAGAGGGAGGGCACTATGGCAAGGCGTTTAAATCGTACCGGGTGTGTCGTTCAACGGGAAAACGGTCGGTGGCAGGGTGTCCATCGGAGATACGATGGGTCGCGAGTAGGGCGCACGGCATGCCTCGCCCTTACGAACCGGCGCCACGCGCAGGTTCGCCCGGTAAATAAACTCGGGGGCCGGAATTACGCCTTGTACTGCGCCCTTAGATTTGGACACTTTTTTGGATGAGTTTGTTGGGTATGTCGGTT
>CAZWQW010000016.1:0-43786 GCA_964635955.1 uncultured bacterium
ACGATTCCCCGACGCTGTTCCCCTTGGAGACGTGCGAAAAATTACGGCCGAAACTTTGGGCGACGCCGGCGGCGGGGGCTGCGGTCGGGAGCCACGGCGGAGGAATGGGGCGGAGCCTCAGGACGGACATAGCCGAGTGGAAAAAGACTGGATCATCGCCGGCGGATTCCCCTGTCAAGACATCTCCTGTGCGGGTAAGGGTGCCGGGATCACTGGCGAACGATCCGGCCTATGGTTCGAGTATGCGCGTCTCATTGGCGAGTTACGACCGAGATTCGCGGTCATGGAAAACGTCGGCGCTCTCACTCGACGGGGGCTTGATTCCGTTCTCGGGAGCCTTGCCGAAATCGGGTATGATGCGGAATGGGCGGATATTCGCGCTTCCGACGTTGGAGCGCCGCACCGGAGAGAACGGATATGGATTGTTGCCCACCCAAGAAAAATGGGATACCCCGTCCTGTGCGGATGCCAACCCGAGGGCGTTAAACAGGAAAGGGCCATATTTCGGGAAAGGTCAAAAGCATTTACAGGCTCAGATTTTCAACAAGATGTGGCCGACACCCAAAACCCCGACGGGCGGCGGGCAGGTGGAACGGACGACTCCGGGCGGCGGCATCCGGAAGCTGGAAGACGCTGTTTCGGCGGAACTCGGATACCCGACTGGGCAGTTGAACCCGACGTTTGTGGAATGGCTGATGGGCTATCCTCGAGATTGGACGGAGGTTTGAATGGTAAAGGAATGGATCCCATGGGCTGTTCGTCTGGAAAATCAGAAAACAGAGTGCGAAAAGTGTGGGGGCAAGTCGCGTCTCGGCTTGCATCACAAGGACAGGGATCGGATGAACAACTCGCCCGAGAACTTGCAGACGCTTTGCCCGAAGTGTCACACATCTATTCATTGGGCAGAGGGCAAGAAAGCATGGCGACGGCATCCCGCTTTGTGCAGCGTATGCGGAAAGCCTGCGAAGCGAATGGGGTTGTGCGAGACGCATCGGAGTCGATTGCTTCGGCATGGGAGTCCCTTTTTCCGCAAGATCAAAATAGGTGCTTCCTGGCAGCTTATGGACGAGCGGACTGGCCTACAGGCGAATGGCTTGGAGTTGATCGAGTAGTGACCGGAGTACCCTCTCTGGTGGACAGACTTAAATGCCTCGGTAATGCCATTGTCCCTCAAATCGCCTACTTGATTTTCAGCCAACCCATTTTCGATGAATGGAGAAAAGCAAGCCCATGCCCCAAATAGGCGACCCCCACGACAACTACCTCCTCGACTCCGCCGCCTACGAGCGATTCGCCGACGGCCCATTACCCGCCCGCGAACCCTGGCCCGATCCGGTGGACGCGGCGAGAGACCGAGAATGGGAAAAATCCGGGAGAGATCCCGCTATCAAAAACCAAAAGGAGACCCACGAACCATGTCCGACCTGAACCGCGTTACCCTCATCGGCCGCCTCACCCGAGACGCCGAGTACAAAACCCTTCCGACCGGAACCGCGCTTTGCAATTTTTCTATCGCCGTCGGGAAATCCATTCCTCCCAAAAACGGTGGAGAATGGCAAAACGAAACCAGTTTTTTCGACGTGACCATTTGGGGAAAACTCGCCGAAACGAAAGCTCCGAACCTGAAAAAAGGAAAACAGGTTGCAATTGACGGCGAACTCCGACAGGAGCGATGGGAGAAGGACGGCCAACAACATTCCCGCGTCAAGATCAACGCCGAATCGGTCCAGCTTCTCGCGGACCCGAAAGGCGCGTCGACGGCAGGAGGAGGACCGCAAGCGGCCGAACCGGGAAAGCCGGGCGCGTTTGAAGATGATATTCCGTTTTGAGGGAGGCCCAGCCATGACCGCATCTATCCTTTTCGCCGGTAAAAACTACCACCCCGGCCCGTGCCGCTGTTATTATTGCGGCGCGCCGTGTTCCTCCGACCATCTCACGGCCGACTACGTCAAGGACACGTTCACCAACCGCGACATAGTAAAATTCCCCGGATCGGCCCATGTGTGCTCCGGGTGCGCCGAATCCCTCGGCCAAGGCGCGGACGAACTTGCAATGATCGACGGCACGACGAAGCACCGCGAAAACTCACGCGGCATGCAACCCCGCATGTACTCGTGGGTGCTTACGTCGTCCTCTCGTCTCGCGGCGACAAAGGCGCATATTCGGCACCTGCGGGAAGCGGTCCTCAATCCGCCAGAACCGCCGTTTTCCATCATCCTCGCGGATTCAGGGCAAAAACAGCTCATCTTCCGCGCTCCCGTCGCCATGAGCAGAGAGGAATTCCCCGTCATGCTTGAGGATTCGGAAATCCTCGTCCGCCCCGAACTCCTCGTGGAACGTCTCGCCCTCGCCGGCCTACGGCTACCTCGGCGGCGGCAGGTGGAAACGCGACCGCTTGCGAACACATTCCCTCGCGGGATCAACCGCCGACGGTATGGGCCGCACCGAATGGGAGCGCGAATATTACCCCGACATCCTGGCGAGAATCCAAAAAAAATAACATATCTCCTCATCCTGCAAGCAATTACCGCAAACTTAGCCTACCCTAATAATCCTGCAAAAATCGTAAAATTATTTGATTATTTAGTTGACAAAACCTAACGATAGGTATATATTATATATAAGAGTGATTGAGGAGGACGAAAATGAATAGACCTACCAGGACTGCACGGACAGACAAAATACACGATCAGGTAAAAATCTGGATCGAGGGTCATGTCGACTATTTACAAAGCTCAAAATTTGATACCGATGTAACGTCAAGCGGAATGAAGACCTGGTCTGATTGGGTATCTTCCTCGATTGGACCTAATCTTACTGGGATCGGTGCCTTAACAGCCGATGAGATCACTCGCGTGTGCGATGACACCGCTGCATTGATAGCCATTCACACCGCATAGATAAGGATAAAAATATGTATGCATTAATCATTAAGGGGATTGACAATTATTT
Source organism: uncultured bacterium (assembly GCA_964635955.1). Lineage (GTDB taxonomy): Bacteria > Latescibacterota > MWCZ01 > MWCZ01 > MWCZ01 > CAZWQW01. Next base: position 2,953 of record CAZWQW010000016.1, read on the forward strand.
TATCAAAAATGAATACGCGGATTTATCCACCGCGAAATTACACGCAGCAATGGAATACCGAAAATCGGAAGTTAGGCACTACTCCATTTTTAATGGCGAAGAAATTATCGAAGAGAAAAACAAACCTTTCGGACCAATTTCATCCTCAGAAGCCGCCGCCACCCTCGGAGCTATCAGCACCCCGAAAAAAGCCGCTACGTCAGCGGAGAACGGGAAGAAGGGCGGAAGGCCAAAAAAGCCCGTCGCCGACAAATAATCGTGTTATAATTTTCCGGGCGGCCAAGTGCGGCTAACCGTCACGCCGGGGGAAACCCCTAAGTGCGCGCGCTGTCACACGGCCGCCCGGTTTTTTTGTCTTGAAAAGAAACGTCTGTATAGTAGTTTATCCTGAAATTCCGCGAAAAAAGCATAAAACCTATCGAATATATTTGACAATACCTATCTGATAGGTTATTATTATACTATCAAGAGTAGGGAGGCCGAAAATGAAGATAGGAAAGTGGGAAAAGAACGGGATGCAACGGGTTTATATAAATGGACTTTTAAGCCAGGACGAGAAGGCTTGGTTTGAAAAAGGAAGCGACGGAAAGGTCGAATTGAGAACGAAGGCCTTTTCACGCCCTTCGACCGTTCTCTCCATGCTCAAAGAATCCTCCGGCGAGCAGGCCATCGAAGAGTGCCTCCCCGACCTCCCGATCGTGACCTTTCGGACGATGGGTTTTGACGAGTTTTGGACTCTGGTGAAGTGAGAAAAAGGAGGACGCTATGAACTGCCCGCATTGTGGAAAAGAAATTTCTGTCGCCTATATCGCGGCCGACATGGGAAAGAAAACGAGCGCCGCGAAGACCTCGGCTAACCGCGAGAAGGCGAACCTGCCGCCCAAGCCGGGAAAGAACGAACGCGGACGGCCTCGCGCCTACCACCTAATAGGCTACGTTATCACCGCGACCGGCAAGCTCTCGCGGAACGGTCTCGCAAAAGGCCTAAGCGCCGAGGAGAAAAAAACCATCCTTGACGCCTACCACGCGGGCGACCTCCGTCGGGCGACGGTCAAGGCCAAGAGGTATTGGCACAATATGAAACATGACCCGGAGTTGACGGCCGATGAAGAGGCGGGGCTGGCGGAAATCTTGAAGAAGAAGGGTGAGAGGAAATGAACAGGTACGAAATAGACGGGATGTATTATGAGGCATCCAACGAATACGCCGCGGTTAAAGCGGCTTACAAAATGGCTCATCATATTGAGTTCGGCAGATATTTGGAAAACGAAGCCTGGGAATACTGGGTGATTTTCTCCCATGGGAAAGCCCGGGTGATAGCATCCAAGTCGTAAGCGACCCTAAAGCCCGCCTAATCGCAGGCCTCTTCCCCCTCCTCCCGGCCCTCCTCCGCCCCCTTCATCAGCACCTTCCAGTTGACTTTCCCGCTCCGCATCCGGTTCACGAAAACCCGCGTCGCCTTTTCCTCTTTCTCATCCCGAAACGCAAACACGCTCACGGTTCCTCCCGCCGCGAGCGTCTTCATGATCTTTTCCCGCGTCACGATCACCCGCCCGTCGACCTTGAGCGATTGATACCCAAACTCCACGCGGGCCTCCGCCTCCTCTTTCCTCTCGTCGGTCAATTTCGGATAGGCGAGCTCGTAAAATTCCTGATACGTCAATTTCGGCAATGCCTTGAGCGCCCGCCGGTCGCCGATCTTCTGCGCGACCTTGTTAAAAATCCGCAGTTTCGACATATCTTTTTCGATCTTAAACCCCGCGTGAAACAGCTCCTCCCGGTAACGCATGAACGCCTCGCCGATTGCGAGGTCATCATAAAGAGCCGAAATTCTCTTATTAAACATCGTTCCCGCGTGAATCAAATATTGTTCCATTCTAAATTATATCGTTTACATTTACACTGTAACTCATCGTAATACAATTATCAATACTTTAATAAAATTATTTTTCTGCTTGACACTTATGCTACAGTATGCTACAGTGTAGCTAACGGTAGCAGAGAGGCAAAAATGAAAAAAACAATCAATAAAAAAACAAAAGACGAATTAAAGGCTGGAACATCTATTAGGCTTGCCAATGAAACTAAAAAGTTCATAGCTGAAGATGCGAAACGTTCAGGCCGCACGCCGTCCGACGAATTCCGCTATCTTCTCTCCCTCGGCATCGAACAAGCGAAAAAGGAAAAAAAGGTTATCGACGCGGTTCGGGCCGGAAAAACACAAATCGACGTAACCGCCCTTGAGACGGTTGGGGCATGAGCATGAACGGCATGACCATCAAGCAAATCGCCGAAGTTGCGAACGTATCGGAATCGACGGTAAGAAACTGGATAAAGACAGCATCCGCAAAAACTGCGGGTTTATCCGCAAAAACTGCGGATGCCCAAGACGGGAAAGAGCCCATCGCCATCACCCCGCCCGCCCCCCTCGACACGTCCGTCCGCCTCGCGGAACTCGCCGACCTCGCCCGCACCGGCCGCAAGGTGCCCGCCGCCCAGCTCGCCGAGGCCGTGGAAATCGCCCGCCACTTTCAGGAAGAACGCCACGCCCTCGAAGTGGAAATCCTAAAATGCGTCGAGCAGATTGAAATTCTCTGCTCCGACATCCCGGTAGTGCCGACCGCCGAGGTCGTGGAACGTGGCCGGTAAACTTGTCAAGCCGCCAACAGTCGCCGAGCGCCTCGGGATCAGTGACCGCACCTTGAGGCGATGGGTAGAGCGCGGCGTCCTCGGGCAACTTCCCGGCACGCATCGTTTCACCCTCTCGGAAATCGAGCGCGTAGAAAATTGGATGTCAACGCCCCTGACGCCCGAAGAGCGCCGAAGGGGGAGGAGAACGAGTACATGAGTGAAGCAATCATCAATCGAAATTCCATAACCAACCCCGCGCCCTTGCAGCTCACCCTTGCGCCCGTGACGCCGCCCGTCACCGAAACGACGCGCCGCCATGCCTTCCTCGCGGCCCCGACGCCGGGCGGCCGCACCATTCGCGCGGTGCTGGAATCTTGCGGCGTCGGCTTCGATCCTTTCGGTCGGCCGGTTGTCCGGGGAGGTGCAAAATGACGCGCCCGCTTTCCTCCTGGTCCGCCCCGATGAAGCGCCGCCCCCTGTTCTACGGCCGCGCGGGACTGCTCCGGTTCGTTTTCGTCCTCGTCGTGTCCTTCGCTCTGGCTTTCGGCCTCATGGCCTATATCGGTCTGTAAATCGTTTTAATGGAGGATTCCCATGATGGAACTATTTTTCGGTAAGCGCGGCGGCAATCGCGGCGACGACAGCCCGCGCAAAAACCTACCCGGCACAACGCGAAACTGTCACATTTTCTCCCGCGCCTACGACGCCGAAAACCCCGGCCCCGGTCGCCCGCTCACGGTACGGGCGGCCGGTTGCGCCGAATGTGTCCACGGCGGCACCGGGTTCGGCTGTTCTCGGGCCTGTCCGTATTACGGCACGTCGGAAATGCGGAGAACGCCGGTATTGGCGGCGGTGGCGGGATGACCTTCGGCGTAGGCAATGAACGCCGCAACGAATTCGGCCTATTGTATTACCCGATCATCCGCGACATCGACGGCGGGAAACTCGTCGGCACGGCCTACGACCGCGAGACGGCGAATCTTTTCGCGGCGGCCCCGGAACTGCTGGCGTTTTGCGAAAAACTGCTTGCGGCGATGCATCAGCGCGAGGCGGCCGGGTATTGTAGCGCGGACGTGTGGCTGTCATGTAAGGCGTTCACCGCCTTGAGAGATGCGGTCGGAAAAGCCAAAGGCGGCCGCACGTGACCCAAGGCGACCTATTCGCCCCGCCGGCGACACCGCAATCCGCGACGGGGCAAGAGCAGGCCGTTTTTTCCCCGACCCGGTTGCCGGGAATGGATGCGTACCTCACCGGCGTCCTGGTGCAGGAAGGGGAGTATGAGTATTTAATTCCCGGGGCCGTAGCTCAGCGGTAGAGCGCCCGCCCTGCAAGCGGGAGTCCGCCGGTTCGATTCCGGCCGGTTCCAAACTAAACAGGAGGGTAATTGTATGCGGCCCCCGTCGAATGTCTCGGCGACCCGAGAGGTAGCTAAGGGAAAAGGGGCCTGCGAAAAACGAAATGCTTGGTGGGTGAGTGAAACGGTTTCCACGCCGGTCTCATAAGCCGAAAACAGCGGGTTCGACTCCCGCACCCGCCTTGGCCCTTGTCCGTATGGACTGGGCAACGTTAGAAGAAGTGCTCTACACGTACCGCGTCGTGAGACGCCATTGCCTCATCGGCAAAACGAGCAAACTCCTCGCTCCTTTGCCGGTGCGGTTTCCGTTAGAGGGGCGTAGGCAAGCGGCAAGCCACCGGGTTTTGATCCCGGCAATCGTAGGTTCAAATCCTTCCGCCCCCAAACGTTTTTAAGGTGGTTAAATCGTGTTAAAACTTTTCGGCGTTTTGGCAATCGCGCTTTCCTCCCTCGCGGCTCTCGTCGCGTGGTCCCCGTCCGATCCGGGCGCGGCCGACCAGCAGGACTGGCACGCCAAGGCCGTCGCGCTTCCCGCCTCTTCCCCGCTCACCGAACACGCCGACGCCCGACAAGCCGCCTTGCTCTCATCCCCCTCCCGCCCGCACATTCCGGGCCCGGAATACCTTTCCCCGCGAATCCGCGCCATCATCCGCCGCGTCTCCTCCTCTCAAGGCGTCCCGTTTCTCTTCCTCGCCCGTCTCGTCATATCCGAGTCCTCCGGCCGCGTCCTCCTCATCGCCGGGCCGAACGCCGACGGCACCTATGACCTTGGCGTAGTCGGTTGGAATTCCGCGTGGGTCGGCTGGTTCCGCTCGCCCGGCGTCCTCGGCTGGTTCGATCCGTTCTCGCCCGAGGAAGCAATCGACGCGGCCGCGAGATGGTGCAGGCGTCTGTACGTCGCGTTCGGCAACTGGGAGGACGCGGCGGCGGCGTGGAAGGTAGGCGCGGCGACGGTCCGGGCGGGCGGCGAGGGGTGGGAGGTACGGGCGATTGCGCGGGCGGTGGGGGAGGGGGTGTAGCGAGCCGATGGGTGCAAGGAAACCAATGTAGATGAGCGGGTCAAGCACAACGAGTAAACCGGAAGGAAAGAGCGAGCCGTCTTTGATGAGGAACCCAAAAATCGTGAGCGAGCCGGTAACAATGAGGACCCCAAGAACCGTGAGCGAGCCGAAACAGTCGAGCAACCCGATTGATTTGAGCGTCCTTAATTTTCAAGAAAGGAGAAAAACATGTTACTAAACATCAAAGAAATCCAGATTGACCCGAAGCTACAAACCCGCGAAGTTTCCGCCGAATACGTCCGGCATCTCGGCGAGCAATTAGAACTCGGTGAACATCTTCCGCCGCTCACCGTCACGAAAACCGGCGGCACCTTCTACCTCATCGGCGGATTCAACCGCCTCGAAGCCTACCGCCGCGCCATGCCCGACGGAGGCGAAGTCGAAACAAAAGAAATCGAATGCCCCGACTTTTCCGCGATGATGGAAGCGGCCATCCTGGATAATCGCGGTCACGGGAAAATGTACACCGAACGCGAAAAAGAAGCGCTTTATTACCGCCTGACGCGGGAATTAAAATGGACTCATAAACGGGCTACCCAAGCCCTCGGAATCACGGAGGGACACGCCGAGAGATGGGACGAGACGAAAATGATTCACTTTCCCGCATCGACGGAGCGAGCCATTCGGAAGGAGAAACCCACTGTGCTGGAGCGAGCCGAACGCGCAGAGAAAACCGCCGGGTGCGAGCGAGCCGTTACGTTGGAGGAACCCAAACAACCCGAGCGAGTCACGCCCGACGAGCAACCCATTCGCCGTGAGCGAGCCGAGCCACCCGAATCGGAGGAAATCGCTTCCATCTACATGGGGCAAATTTCTTTCCACGCCTCGCAACTGCTCAAGCTGTTACAGGCCCAGCACGGAAAGAAGATCCCCGCATCGTATTCGTTAGATTTTTCTGTCCTAATCAAAATTATCGAGGAGGCTATGAAAAAATGAGTACTGTTATGGAAAGACCGACCGTCAAGAAAGCCGACACCGGCGCAACCATCAGCCGGGAAAGGAAAGAAGAAATCCGCGCAACGCTCAAGACCCTTTTCCGCGACCACGTGAGCTACACAAGATGGATCGTGAAATTCGGAAACTCCCTCCGAATAAAGAAGGACGGGAAAGATCAAAAATCCGCAACCGCCTACACGGTCACGGCCGAATACCGTGAACATCTCAATTCGATCATGGGCGACACCCGCGAAAAACTCAAGGCGACGGATAAGAAAATCGTCGAAGCAGTCCGGGAACATCCGCTGTGGACGGAAATCCTGAAAGGTTACAAGGGCGTTTCCGAACTCTCCGCCGGGGTCCTCATCGCCTGTTTCGACATCGAAAAGGCCGAAAACGCCTCGAAAATGTGCGCCTACGCGGGACTTGCTCCCGGCCGGGATCGGCGCGTCAAAGGCGGGACCGGCTTCAACCAGGACTTAAAAACCTATCTCATCGGCGGCCTCGGGTTTTCCCTCGAAAAATCACAAGGCACTATTTCCCGGCAAAGATACCTCGAATACAAAAACCGCCTGATGAACTCGGAAAACACGGTCGAGGAAATCCAGAAGGGCGGCGCGAAAAAAATCGTCATGTGGAAAGATGCCCGGCCGGGACATCGCCGCCTTGCCGCCGTCCGGTACATGATCAAATGTTTCCTTCAATACGACCTTTACCCTGCGTGGCGAGAATTGGAAGGGCTTTCCGTCCGTCCGCCCTACGCGGAAGAATACCTCGGCAGAAAACACCACGTTGACCCGGCGTACCTCGAAAGCCTTGAAGCGAAGTGCGGCAACGTTCCGGGCGAAGAGGAAGAGGACGAATTCGGGGAAGAGTGAGCCGCTCTAACAGAGAATTCCAAGCGTCGAGAGCGAGCCAACGAGAGCGAGGAACCCGTGATGCGTGAGCGAGCCGTAGACAGAGAGAACCCCACTAGTGAGGAGCGAGCCATTGGGAAGGGAGAAACCCGTTTAGAAGGAGCGAGCCACAAGAATCGAGTAACCCGCGATAGCTGAGCGAGCCAAAGCATGAGAGTAACCCAAGGTTAGGGAGCGTCCCTAACGGGGAAAAGGAGAACCAAAACCATCATGACCCCCGAAACCACCATCCAACAAAACATCTGTTCCGCCTTCTCCCTCCTCGCGGGCCGCCCGTCGTCGCCGTTCGTCTTTTTCGCCGTCCCGAACGAAGGTTTTTTGAAGGCCGCCGGAACGGGAAATCTGAGACAGTCCCTTATCTGCGCCCTCTTGACGAACCTCAAAAAAATAGGCCTCCTCCCCGGCGTGTCTGACCTCATCGTCCTGCACGCGGGCCGCGCCTACTGCCTGGAGGTGAAAACCGAAACCGGCCGCCAGTCCGACAGCCAGCGGCTTTTCGAGGCGGCATGTATTCGTTGTGGCGTCCCGTACGCCATCGTCCGATCAGTGGACGATGCGATAAAAAAATTGAAGGAATGGGAGGTAATTCGATGAACATTTTCAAAAGGCTTTTTCGGCGCCGTCGCCCGAAGCCCACAAAACCCACAAAGGCCGAAAGAATCACGCGAATCTATTCCGCGTCGATCGTCATGACCAAATTTCTCAATTTCATCCTCCGCGCCCACGTCCGCCTTGCCACGGGCGAAAACGCGACCGTCATGCTCACCGACAAAAACGGCCGCCGCACCTGGAAAACCCACGCCGAAGCCGCCGAGGTTCTCGCGTGGACGGAACGCGAAATGGCCGCCCGCGAAGAGCGCCTCCACCGCCCGTCCTTCCTCGGCCGCCTCGCTTGCGCCATGGGTCTTCACCTCTATCGGCACCGCAAAAACGGCGGCCATCCAGAACGCATCTGCGAGCGATGCGGCAAGGCGGAAAAGCGTTTTTTCTTCGGCTTCCTCTCGCGGCACCTCCTCATGAAAGGCCCCGCGAAAAAGAAGGCCGTCAGCTTGTGGTGTGAGAAGAATCCGAGGAGGACGCGGTAGTCGCCCCCTGAAAAACTAAAAGAGGAGAAAAAAGAATCATGAAAACAGAAATCAAAGACGGAAATCTCATCATCACCCTGCCTCTGGAAGATCCCACGCCCTCCGCGTCGGGGAAAACTCTCGTCGTCGCGTCGACCCACGGCAACATGAAAACCTCCGTCACCGTCGAGGGAAAACCGGTCACGATCGGCGTGAACGCGTATATCAAGAAGTGAGGAAAAAAGTTTGAACCGTATCGAGCTTTTCAACGACCATTTCCAAAATTACAAGGTCTACGGAATCCCCAAAGCGCAACTCGTTCTAACCGACATCCCGTACAACGTCGGGAAAAACGCCTACGGTTCAAATCCGTCCTGGTACGTCGACGGCGACAACGTCAACGGCCCGAGCGAGTTGGCGGGGAAAGCGTTTTTCGATACCGACCACGATTTCCGCCCGCCCGAGTTCATGCATTTTTGCAGTCACATGCTCGTCAAAGAGCCGAAGGAAAAAGGCCGCGCCCCGTGCATGATCGTATTTTGTTCCTTCGAACAGCAGTTCGAAATGATCGAACTCGGGAAGCGGTACGGCCTCATGAATTACATCAATCTCGTATTCCGCAAAAACTTTTCCCCGCAGGTGCTCAAGGCCAACATGCGCATTGTCGGCAACTCTGAATATGCCGTCCTCCTCTACCGCGACAAGCTCCCGAAATTCAACAACGGCGGGAAAATGGTTTTCAACTGCATGGATTGGCCCCGCGACAACGACACGCCGAAGGTTCACCCAAATCAAAAGCCGCTCGCCCTGCTTGAAAGGCTGATCGAGATTTTCACCGACGAGGACGACGTGGTAATCGACCACTGCGCGGGCTCGGGTGTCACGCTGATCGCGGCCGACAACCTCAACCGCCGCGCCTACGGTTTCGAGATTAAAAAACCGATGTTCCGCGAGGCGAACGAAAAAATCTTGACCTATAGAAATCTTTTCGCCGGGACGTACAGCGGACCGGAAAAACGACGCCAGGAGGCCCCGCAAGCATGACCCCCACCCTCCGCGACTACCAAACCGAGGCCCGCTTCCAAATCAACACTCTCCTCAACGCCTCGCGGCATCCCGTGTTCGTCGCCCCGACCGGCACCGGCAAGACGAAAACCGCGACCGTCATCATCGCCGACCGCCTTTCCCTTGGCCGCCGCGTTTTTGTCCTCACGCCCCAAGTCGAGATTTTCGACCAATGGCGGCGGGAACTCGTCGCGGCCGGCCTCAACCCCGGCACCATCGACGGCAAGGGCATCCAAGGCCGCGCGCGTGGCGTCTACGTCGTCATGCCGCAAACCCTCGTCAACCTGCTCCCGTATCTCCCGGAGGCGTTTTATCCCGACGAAATAATTACCGACGAATGCCACCATTCGGCCGCCGACACGTGGGAGACGATCTACCGGTTTTTTCCCCGCGCCCTTCGTCTCGGCCTCACGGCAACCCCGCGCAGAACCGACGGAAAGCCCTTGAACCGTCCCGGCGTAGGGTATACGGACATCGTTCAAACGATCACCATGCGGCAGGCCATTGACCGGCACTTCCTCGCCCGGCCGCTCCCCATCGTCCCAGAAATCTACCTCGGCAAAATCGCCATAAAAAACGGCGACTATGACCCCGAGGAGCAAGCCGCCGCCCTCGGGAAAACGCAAATCGTGGGAAACGTGATCGAAAACTATACGCTCACCTTCGGCGGCCTGCCGGTCCTCGTGGCGTGCAGCACCTTCGACCACGCGAAAGACATGGCCGAAGCGTTCACGGCCGCCGGCTGGAAATTCGAGCATATCCATTCCGGCCTGTCCGCCGTGGACCGCGCCCGCATGATCCGCGACATCCGCACCGGAAAATTGAACGGCCTGTGCACGGTCGGAATCGGGATTGAAGGAATGGACATCCCCGGCCTGTACGGGCTGATATGGCTTCGGCGGACGCTTTCTCTCACGATTTACCTGCAATTCATCGGCCGCGCCCTCCGGGCGGCGAAGGGGAAGAAGTACGGAGTCATCCTAGACCCTGTTGGCAATCTCTTTATTCACGGATTCCCGGAAGCGGATCGCGCATGGGGCTTGGACAGTTTCACGCCCGAAGGTCTTGCGGGAATCGATGCGGACGGGTCCAGCCGTGCCGCGACAATGCGTATCTGTCCCTTCTGTGGGGTGATGAGCGCGGCCGTAAATACGACGTGCCATTTCTGCGGCCGGAACCTGGACGACGAAGCCGCGCGAAGCGCCCGCGCCCGGCACCTTCCCGCGATGGTGGACGGGGAACTCGTCGCGGTAGAATCCGACGGCCAAGCGGAAGCCATCCGCGAGCGCGCCGGGAAAATCCGCGAGGAGCAAGCCGATCTCCGTGAACAGGAAGCGGCGGCGGCGATGCAGGCCGAGGAAGCGGAAATGTCGCCCGGCGGGAAAGCGCACTTTCTACGGGAAGGGCTACTCACGAACCGGCGGAAGATTTTCAGCGAGGCGGTGAGAGAGTTTTTATGAAGTCCTAAAAAGTCCGCACATGCGACGTATGCAAAACCATAGGAGGAAAAGCAAAAATGAATCTGCTCAACGACCAAAAAATCGAAGGCTTCGTCACATCCGCCGTCAAGCCCGGCGCAACCGAAACGGGTTTCCCGACGGCGAAATTCACGATGGTTCACCCGCGCTATTTTCGCAACGCGGAAGGCGTACAGAAACACGAATCGTTTTTCGATGTCGAGGCATACGGGTCTTGCGCGGAATTCTGCGCGTCGCATCTCAAGCCGGGGCACTTCGTCCGCGTCTCGGCCCGGCTGCACGAAGAGGGGGGCTACGTCCGCCTCGTAGCGTCGCGCGTGGATTTTAGGGAGAAGAAAGAGGAAGGAGGGAAAGAGGATTGAAAACATTTTGGTACATCTCCGGGGACTTCACCAAGGAGCGTTCCCGGCGCATCGGTGCAAGCGATGTGCCCGCGCTTATCCCTAACCCCGAAAAGCCGACGGAAAGCCTCGCCGGGTACGAAAGGACCGCCGTCACGGTATGGGAGGAAAAAACCGGCCGCCGCGAACGGGAACCGGCGGGATTCCCGGCCGAAATGGGGCACTACCTCGAAGCGAAAGCAATAGAGCTTTTTATCCGAGGCATCGACCGGCGACAGGCCGACGAATATTTCATGGAACGCGCGCGGTACGACATCCTCAAGGCGCGTCTCGGCGACCAAGCGAAAGCCGCCGAATTCCAGCTTCCCGCGTGGCGTCACAACGTGCAATTTTACAACGAGGAATTTATTGTCCACCCGGATACGGTGTATGTGCCGCCGTATTGGGATGATGCGCATGATCCATTCAACCCGAGCCTTGTCGATGATTTCAGGGAACCAATTAAAGCTCACGGCCACATTATCGACCTTTCCCGCCCCTTCCTCATCGAAGCGAAGTCTGCCCGCTTTTTCGCCGCCCGGCGTCCGGAAGGCTCCCTCGTCTCGGGGTATGACGTAGACCTCAAAACCTGGCAAGGCATCCCGCTCAAGCACTATGTGCAGATTCAATTTCAGCTCGCGCTCATGGAAGTCGAAATCTGCTATCTGCCCTTGATTTATGACACCTCAAGTTTCCACGTGTGGGAAATCCGCGCCGACAAAAAAATCCAGGGCGAACTCATCGACCTCGCCGGCCGTATGGCATGGTACATCAAAACCGACACGCCGCCGAAAGAACTCGCCATGAACGCCGCCGACGTGAAAGCCCTGTACCCGACCCTCACCGAAGATTTCGTCTACCTCTCGGGCGCCGAGCGCGACAAGGCCCTCGAATACGCCCACGCCCACGCGAAGGCCGATCGGCAGGTAAAAATCTGGACCGCGCGAAAAGAGGAAGCCGCCGACGCCCTCGCCGTGGTGCTGAAAGACCGCGCCGAAATCCGCGACGAAGAAGGGAAGATCGCGGGGTGGGTCACAAGGGACGGCGGCGAGCGCGTGAAAGGCGCGAAGGAAATCAAGAAGGAGGCCCCCGAGGAGTACAACCGCCTCAAGGTGCGGGGCTTCATCATCGAAAGCAAGCCGACGCGGTATGTGTCGGTAGCGAAACGCGAAATTGAAGAAGGAGAAACGAATTGACCCAAACCGCCACCAAAACAGCCACCTGTTGCAACAAGCCCGCCCGCACCGGAAAACGCGCCGACTCGTCGGGCACCACCTACGCCGTATGGTGCGAGACTTGCGGGCGCCGGGGGATCGGCGCGACCGAAAAAGCCGCCGCCGACGCCTTCGCCAAGGCTACGCCCGACGCTTTCGCCGACAAGCCGTTCTACCCGCCCGCCCGTCCCGAAGACCTCCCCCGATTCGCGGCCGGTCGCCTCGCGGAATTCCAAGCCATCGCCGCGCCCTTCGTCCGGTCGGAACGCTCCGCCTTCGCCCGGATGGTGAAACAAAATATCCGGTACGTTATGGGCCTCAAGGGCGACGCCTGGAACAAGGTGTGGTCGACGCCCGAGGGGATACAATCGATCATCGACGCCCTGGAGGACGCCTTCTCCCTCGGCGCAACGCTCCCGGACATGGGCTGTTTCGTCCCCTACAACGGTATCGCGGAATTCATCCCGTCGGTCGAAGCCTACGAATTCGCGCTCACGACGGGGAAGAATGCGCCTTTTTCGTGGATTCACATCGAGCCGGTCTACAAAAACGACATTGTGAAAATCGCCCGCGTCAACGGCGCTTTCTCCCTGGAATTTACCAGCATCCAACCCGATCGAGGCGAGGTCGTTTCCGTCGCGGTCTACGGCCATTCGGTTCAGCACGGCCACGTCATCGGCGAGGTGTACACCGTAGAAAGACTCATCGAAAAGGCAAAACAGCATTCCGCATCGTATCGCTATTTTCTCCAGGACGTCGCCGCCTTCGAACAGGCACGAACCGAAGGAAAAGTCCTCAAGGAAAACGGCCGGGAGTACATCGTCAAAAAGATGTTCAAAAAGGGCGGCGATTCGTGGGACAAGAAACTTTTCCTCGACGAGATCGAAAACCCCTACGACGGCCCGGACCGACCGGAAATGCTCAGGAAAAGCGCGGGAAAATCGTTCCTTGCGAAATACATCCGCGTCCGCAACTCGCAAGCAGCCATCGACGAAATCCGGGGCGAGACCGACGGCACGGAAAAGGGCATTGAGGACGTGCTTGACCGGGCCCTTGACGCCGCGTTCGATCAGTTCCCGGAAGCTCCTGATGCTCCGGATGCGCCGGACGCCCCGCCGAGAACCGGGAGAGAAGAGAAACCGGCCGAACCTTCCGCGCCCGAACCGCCCGAGGAACCGCCGCCCGAACCGGAAAAGCCCACCGCGAAAAAAGACGACGACGTATTATTTTGAAGGAGGCCCGCAATAATGAAAAAACTTTACCCTTTCCTCGCAATCCTCCTGCTCGCGGCCTGCTCCCTCCCATCGGACGACGACGAACCGGCCGCCACCACGAAGCCGCCCGACCCGCTCCCGATTTGCGGAACGCCGCTCCTGCCGCCGGTGGAGGAACCGACGGAGGCATCAACCGAGGGGGAAGGCATGAAAGCAAGCGAATCGAACGAACCAGAAGAAGTCACCAAACCGGCGGGTATGGCCGGTGAAACAACCACCCTCGTTATCGAGGAAAATTACCTAAGGAGGTAAAAACCATGACCTTAAAACCGCTCCCCATTTTCCCGGCGTACTTTTTCGACCTGAACGGCGTCCTGTGGGGCATACCCGCGACGTGTCAAGGCGAACACGACAAGGTGAAAATCGATATCGTCGAGATGGTCGACGGCACGGAAAAGCCCGTCGTGGTGGAGGCTTTCTGCATCGCGGACGGTATGATAGCCGTGCAGGTGGAAAACGGAACGAACGAAGCCGGGGAAAAACAGTACATGTATTTCGGACAAGCAGTCGGCGGAAACGACATCGATGAAATCGCGTGCAACTCGTTCGAATTCTCCGCCCCGATCCGCCAGACCGTCGCGCTCGAGGGCTTCGCGTTCTACACCACCGTCTACAAGGGCGTCGAGTACACCGACATTTACAACACCGGCGCGGCCCTCGCGAAAGAGACGACGAATCCCAGGGGGTACGGCCCCGTCCGCGTGCCGATGGTCGACGCGTACCTTCTCACGGAAAACGGCCTCGTGTTCACCACCGGCAACACCGGCGCAGGGGCCTGCGGTCTCGCGTTCTGGCCGAAAAACCGGACGAGCATCAACCCGGTCGCCGAGGCGGGGAGGCTGTGGAGATGAAAATTCCGGTCGTTGGCCGGTAGAAATATTTCAGGAAGGAGAAAATCATGACCATCACTTTCAGATTCAAAGTCAAGGATTTCGTCAAGACGCCCCTCGGGGAAAAGGGATTCGTCACGAACGTCATGTCCGACGGATCAAAAAATTCGTGTTACGTCGAAACGAAAGCGGGCGGTTCTTGGCTTGATGAAGAAGACCTCGAACTGTGGGTCGGCGAGTAAGCGGAAACGAAAAAGCCGGGACACATCGCCCCGGCTTTCTTTTTCTTCTGGTTGTTCGTTCGCTGGCCGCCCTCACGCCGCCGGGACGAGGATCACGACATACGGCACGCCGACCACGAGGCCCTTGACGCGGGTTTCCGGGCCTATACGCGGAGTGCCGTTGATTCCATCAGATTGTGGATTAGTCGTATACCAATATGATGTTCCAGCAACCGCTGTTCTTACAGCTCGTGCTCCATTACCGTTGGGAGCATCATCAGATGCAAAATTATCTAAATAATCGGGAGACCGAATATTATATCTAACCCCCTGCATCTGATCCGCCTGCACCGCGCCCAAAGTCGGCGCAACACCGCCAGTCGCGCCCATCGAGCGCAAAACGCGATTCCGCGCATCGACCAATACCCGTGAGCCGGTCGCGCCGGGTGCGAGCAGCGCCTTTAAGTGCCACGCCTCGATGATCGTTTCAAGCGCCGTGCCCGAGCCGACGGACGTGCCGTCAAGGTGCACGCCCCAAGCGTTGAACACGGTGCCGGTCAAAGCGTCGCCGATACGGTGACGCCCGAGGGAGAATTTTTGCAAATACTGCGCCCCGTTGTAATCGTGGATCGGGTGGCAATCGCCCGCCACAACGCGCCCGGCGGAATGGAGCGGGAAAAGCTCCGCGCCCTTGGGACACGCGAGCCAGTAGGTCGGATTCGTGAGTGGCGATTTGTTGAGGTTGCTGGTCGCGTTGACGCACACGAACTGCATACCGGCATAGGTGACAAGCTCCCCGACCGTCGAGTAGGTGGTTGTGCTTGACCACGCCGTTACGCCGTCGACGGTGTGACCGAGGGCCTCGTCGAAGGCGTCACAAAAATCGGATGCCGATTCGGATTCCGCGCCGTCGGATAGGTCACCGGTGCGGAATTTTTTGATGAACGCGTAAAGCGCGTACAGTACGTCCGTCCCCCACGCTGCGAGAATGGCGGAACCGGTGTCGTCTCCGGGGTTGTCCTTTATTTGGCCCTCCGAGAATCCGGAAGAGGCGGCCGTGTAGTTTGCGAAAAGGGTTGAAATTTTACGCATGGGTTATCTCCTTTTATGGGTTGGGGTGGCAGTCAGGGCGTGGCGGGAAGGGCGGGCGGGACGCATCAGGCGGCCACCATCGCGACGACGTACGGGACGCCGGCGACGAAGGATTTGCCGCGAGTTTCCGCGCCGTGACTTCCGGAGTTGGGGTTGGTGACGGATGGGGTGACGGCAACGGTTACCTGCCAATCGTCGCCTTTTATTGGTTCGACAAGTCCTCCGTTTACATAGCACCTATTATTCGCGCCTGTCACTGGATTGTTGTCGGAAAGATAGTATCCGTTTGAATCTTTGAGCGTCCCCGAAGCGCTCGCACTCGACGCATGTCCGTGGTCCTGCATCATCGCCGCTTGCACCTCCGCCAGGGTCGCCGCGTTTCCGCCCGCCGCGCCCATAGAACGGATGACGCATTCCCGGAGGTCCTTCAAGGTGCGGACCCCGACCGCCTCGGGCGCGAAAATGTCTTTCGCCCAATGCGCGGCTACGGCCGTAGCCAAGGTCGAACCGCCGACAACCGTCGTGCCGTCGAGGTGGATGCCGTAGGCGTTGAACACGACGCCCGACGCGCCGCCGAAACGGTGCGAGCCGAGGGAAAAGGTTTGCTGGTAGTAGGTGCCGCCGAGCGTGTGCAAGGGCGACAATGTACCTGGCTGGATGATGCCTTCGGCGTACATCCGGTAGAGCATCCGCGATTCGGGAACCGGGAACCAGTACGTCGGGTTTTCGAACGGCGGTTTGTTGGTGTTACCGGAATTGAGGATATTGATGAACTGCATCCCGTGATGAAAAACGACGGTGCCGAGCGTGCCGTACGTGGTCGCGGCCGACCATTCGTTGACATCGGTGTTTTTCAGGCCCGCCATGATTTCGAGGGCGTCGAGCATGTCGGACGCGGTTTCCGATTCGTCGGTTTCAGACACGGCGCCTTTGTATTTCAGGATCGGCGCGAGGAGAGCGTAGAGGAAATCATTGTGCGTCAAAACGGTAATCCCCGAACCGGTTTCGTCGCCGGGATCGTCCTTGAGGCGGCCGAGAGAGTAGCCCGATGACGGCGGCGTGAAGTTGGTGAGATAATCGCGTGGGTCTTTCATGTCTTTTTTCTCCTCCTGGTCAGCCTGGTCATTCCGTCACCGCAACTTGAGCGATGCACCAATTGCGTAAAAATTTGCTCTGGATTATAAGCCGTTTGAGATAGCGAAACTCCTCCGGTGTCACCGGGTAGAGGTCGTCCGGGTCCGTCACGATAGCGCCTTCCGTGGGCGAGAGGAAAAAGAAGAAACCCCATTTTGTCGCGTCGGTCGGGATGGAAAACTGCACCGGCTGAGGCCGTGAGTAGGACGGATCGACCGTGCCGTATTCGACGGTGCCGTATTGCGTCGCAACGCCATATTGCGTCGTGTAAACCGTGCCAAGTTTTTTCGGCGGACTTGATACGATAAGTTCCCCGTACACCGTGCCGGGATCGATGCGGCTGGTGACTTGGCCGAACTGGATCGCGGGCGAGAATTGCGGCGTGGGCGAATCGAATTGAATCGCGGTCGCTGGTTGCGGGGTGTTTTCGATGACGTAGAGCGGGAAACCGGCTTCCTGGATGCGGTCCTGGAGCCAGCCCGAGCCGCCTGAACCCTGATTGTAGGCGCGTTCCATCACGCGCGCGATGCGGTAGGCCGTCGTGACGCCGAGGAAATTGTTGATGCCGTATTTTGCTTCGAGGTCGTCGAGCGCGTCGGTCGGGATTGCGTCATTCGGAACGGCGGCGGAGAGGACGAAATTCTTGAAATCGACGACGCGGTTAAACTCTCCCGCGAGCCCGTTAAAAATCGCTGGTAGCCACGCCTGCCCCGTAAGCGCGGCCGGGTGGTCGGCGAGGCGGCGAAGCGTTCGAGCGATTGCGGCGGATATGTCGGCCATGCGTTTCTCTCCTTTTCCTGCCAGACTAAACCACGTCGACGAAGGTGGTTGAATTGAGTTTCGCAAACTCGCCGCCGTAGAGGATGTAGTTATTCAAAACGGTCCCGGTCGAGGTTTCCGTCAGCACGACTTGCAGGATCGTCGCGCCCGCTTCCGCCGCGAGGTCGAAGGCAATGGACGCGATGCCGGAATTCGTCACGGCGTTGTTGGTCGTCGCGGAAATGCCTTCGTTGTAGGGTTGGAGGACTTCCTCGATATATTCTTGGATCGCGGTTTCGATTGCGGCCTTGAGAATGTCCGTGCCGTTTTTGATATGGATTTCCACGTCGAATGAATAGCGGGTGATCGGCAGGCATTCGATCGTGTCGCCGATGGGGGCGCGGTCCTTTTTCAGCGTGTCGGGGTTCGCCGTGAGGTAGGCGAGGAGCGTTACGAGCTGGCCCGAGGTCGGGATGCCGTCGGTTTGGTTGTCAACTTTGCCGTAGACGATGACCTTCCCCGGCACGTCCTCATCGGCATAGGGTGAAACCCAAACGAAATTCGGCGCTTCGAGGCCCCACAGCTCATAATCCGCCGGGGATCCCCCGGTGAATCGTCTCTTGTAGCGGATCACGACGCGGGTGCGAAAATCGTCCTCCGTCTCCGCGTCGTCGCCGTCGGTCGTTGTCGCGGTGACAATGGCCGAGCCGGTGAGATAGGCTTTCGGCGAGACGACGGAAAGCTCTTCGCCGTTTGCCAGGTTCCCGGCGTCGCCTGCCGTGACGCATTCGAGCGTGCAGGAGCAGAAACCCGAGGCGATGGTGCCGCCGATGGTGACATTGTAGACAAGGCCGTTCGCGGTGAACTGCTCATCGGTGAGGACCGTCTCTCCGTCGGTGCCGTAGACGGACGCGACGATGAGCGCCTTTGTTGCGGCGGTTGGCGTGAGGCCGACGAGCTTCCCGAGGAGAATCAAATTTTCGTAGTCGGCTTTTTCGGGGAAAATTTGCGCGTAGACCCAAAAAATCGACGTGTAGAGGAGGAGAAAAAGCCCCGCGAGGGCCGAGGCGACGACGCGGACGAACGCCTTCGGGAGAATAGGAGCTGTTTGCCCGAGCGCCGTTTCGAAGTCGGAAACGATGCGGGCTTTTATTTCAGCGGTCGTGGGGATTGTGGGCGCGGCCATCAGGTAGCCTCCTTAAATTGTGTCGTAAGAATTCCTTTGTCCCAGTTGAGCCGGTAGCGGGTCACGACGGTGGAACCGGGTTTGTAAATTTCCGCCTGCCATCCGATCGCGTAGACCGAAACGATTTCACCGGTGACGACGACTTTCTCGGCCGCCTTGATGTCGACGAGAAATTTCAGCGCCCGTTTGATTGCTTCAATGCCGTTATTTTTCGTCGCCTCGTCAACGCGGCCGGAATCGATCACGTCGGGGAAGGTCGAGACGTATTTTTCCTCGGGCGTCGCGGCTATCGCGTTTTGCCAGGTGTTGTGATTGCCGAAAACCGCGAGGATGACGGCGGACTCGAAACCCTCGGTCATGGAAGGTTGGCCATTGACGAACGTGGCGTCAATGTCGCCGTCGGATTCGCGGAGGAGAATGTCGCCGGAATAGGTCATGGTATTTTTACCTCCTCTACTTTCGCCGGGGTCATGTCGGCCGTACTTGCCGCGCCGACGAGCGGCGTGACGGCGGTCGAACCGCTTCCGGTCGATACGCCGGGGTGGGTGTGCAGGTTGAATTTGGTGGTAACGAAGCCGTCGAAGTCCGCCTTGAGCTGGTTGAACGCGGTGAGGAGCGCCTCATATTGCGTCGCGTGGTTGGTGCCCGCGTTGACGATGACGTTCCCGGTCGCGTCGAGTAGGATGGACGCCTGTTCCACGCCGTCGGCATCCGTCGAATAGACTTTCACTTCCCCCGGATTCGCGGGAGGCTCCACGGTCGAGGAGAACGCGGAAAAAACGAAATTGAGTTTTCCGATTGATAACCGGAGACACCGGACGCCTTTTGCCGGGCGGGACTGGAAGCCGTGGAAGCCGTACACGTCGGCCGTACCTGCGGCGCCGGCCTCGGAAGTGACGACGGCCTCGATGCGCTTTTTTCCGTCGGCGATGTCCCGGACGGTGGTCGATTCGATTTTGCCGAAACGGATTTCAAACATTTATACCGGCCCCTTGTCTTTGTCTTTGAAGAACGTCGCCCACGGGAATTTCACGGGCATGCCGAGGGAGTACGCTTCCGGGAGGACGAGCGCCAAATTCGCAATGTCGCCGCCGCCTTCGTCCTTCGTGAGTTCAACGCCCTGGATGAGAAATTCCATTTCCTCGAAAACGAACGCACACGGCGCGTACAAAACGACCTTCATGTTTTCCGTCCAGAGCTGCCCGTCGGCATTGCGCCAACCGACCACCTGGACGGGGATGGAAACCGAATCGGCGATTGATTTCGCCATGCGCCATTTGACGGCCTGCTCGATCATCGCGGCATTCACGTCGGGGGCCTGGAAGACGAACGGGCGGAGGATGGGAACACCTTTGTCCTGGAGGGTTTTTGAAATTCCCGGTTCGTCGTTGTCGTCGGTGACCGCCGTCCACACGGAAAAGCGCTTCGTGCCGTCATAAGTAGCGCCGACCGAACGGACGGGAAATTCTCCTGCCTTGAGGGTAGCAACGGGTTTCGCCTCGGTAGCGGCGCGGACGAACATGACGCCGACATCCGTTGAGGAGATATGTCCCGAATCGTCGTAGGACGGAATCGAGGATGTCACGAGAAAACCCTGTTGCGCCGCAATGCGAAAGAGGAAATCCGCGTCGGTTTCGGTTTTTTCTTTGTTTACTTTTTCGGGGAACGGATCGGGGCGGCCGTTAGCGGAATAGGCCCGGAGGCCGTAGACCTTGGCTACTTCTTCGCCGATTTCGAGGAGTCCTCCGCGATACTCTGTACACCCTGCAGGATTCATACATTCGATCATGTCGCCGGGCATAGTCCGGACTTCGACCGTTGCGACTATTTGCGCGCCGTCTTCGCGGAAAGTCCATTTCGTTTCCCGGCCCGCGAGGTACGGTTCTTTGCCGATGTAGAGGACAACGGTTTTGTAGCCGAAGGGACGGAGCGCTTCCACAAGGGCGCGATTACGGTAGTCGAAAGGCGCCTCGAAGACGAAGCCGTCGGCGATGTTGTTGAGGGCCCGGACGATGCGGGACGCTTTGAAGCCGCGAAACCTTTCGCCGTTTATTTCGATGGTGATTTCCGTGTCGAAATCGGCTGTTATTTGGCGCTTCCCGTAACGACTCGTTGACGGGGGGAACCATAGGCGATTACCGGGATAGACGTAGGGAAGGCCCTCGGGGGAGAGCTGGTTTTTGCGGAGCGTCTCCCAATTGGATTGGACGACGAGTTGCGATTGATCGTTCCCATACGCGGCGCGGGCGAGACTCCGAATCGTATCATTTATTCTAACTTCATAAAAATTGCCGGGAGTCGGTTTGTTATCAGACATACGCCACCACCTCCCGACCGGCGGAAAGTTCGATAAACTCGTCCCGCGTTACGCGGTTCGTTTTGCAGAAAAAATCTATCGTCTCCGAATCGATGTTTCCGTAAATCTCCCACGTCAGCGTC
Organism: uncultured bacterium; assembly: GCA_964635955.1. Taxonomy (GTDB): domain Bacteria; phylum Latescibacterota; class MWCZ01; order MWCZ01; family MWCZ01; genus CAZWQW01. Next base: position 23,988 of record CAZWQW010000016.1, read on the forward strand.
AAGGGATCGGACGGCGCGTTGAGTTTCCAGGTGCGCTTGGTTTTGAGCGCGAACGATTTGTCAATTAAAACGCTTTGCGCCTCTTTGACGAGCGCCTGCAATCCCGCGAGGAGGTCATGATTTGGGAGGTACAGGGTATTTATCGTCCCGGAAAACTCGTCCCGCGCCGTGTCGATGGCCTCGGCATAGGCTGAGTAGGTCGCGGATATTTGATCGATCATCGCGCCCATGCCCTCGCGGGTCGCAAGGTCGGTGTTGTGCGCCGCTTCCACGAGCGCCCCGGTGCAGACGGCCCCGACGGTTTCGAGCGTCGCGGCGGCGTTTTTCTTCTCGTCGTTTCGGACAAGCGCCTTGATTTCCGCGACGTACCCCGCGATGAGGTCTTGCGTGAGGTCGGCGATTTGCGCGACTTTCGCGGGTGTGTCGGTGACGACGGAGGCAATTGTCCTAACGAGGTTTCCGATTTGCGCGATGCACGTCGCCGGGGAGGAAAGCGCGTCAATTGCCGTGTCGAGTTCGGCTTTTATTTCGTCCACTTCTTCCTTGACGTCGGAAATCGCGTCGGACACGGCGTCGACGGCATCGGAGATTTTTTTCGTCGTGGTTTTGAGCGTCGCCTTCATTTGCGCGTAGGCGCTCGCGGAAGAAACGTCGATGCCGTCAGCTACCGCGCCGGCGCCGTCCTGGAGGTCGTCGACGGAGGCGGCGGCTTTCCCGGCGGACTGCGCGGCGGACGAGGGATAGGAGAGGCTTTTTGTTTCACGGAATTCTACCGTGAAGCGTGCCATGCCTACGCCTGAGACGAACGCCTCTTTTTGCGTGACCGCGAAGGGAATTACCGGGATGTCGCCCCATCGCGGATGCGTGAGGAGTCCCGGCTTGTCGGGGGTGTAGCGTTCGAAAAGCGATTCGAAAAATGCGTCGGCTTTCTCGTCGTAGTCCTCGCCGATGAAGTAAATTTCCATCGGGTACACGCGGGCCGTCGAGCCGAGGTCTTGAATGACCGAATCGTCGGAATCGGTGATTTCGTGGACGGTCGCCTTTTTGCCGCCCGAGCGTTCGAGGTCGTCGAAGTAGAGGTGCGAAACAACCCCTTTCGGCGACGTATACCAGCAGTCGCGGAGGCGGGAGAGGAATTCGGGGACGGCGGGCTTTTGCGTGGCGGCGGTCGTGTTTGACGTTTCCGTCGTGTCGTTTGTTTCGGGCTTCGGGGTGAGGATGTAGTCGCTCATTGCTTTCCCCCGGCCGTGACCGTGAGGACGGGGACGAGACGCTGGCCGTTTTGCGATACGCGGTATCCTTGCGGCGCGTGGATTTGTACGTCGTGGACCTGCTTTTCCAATTTTGAGTAGATCGATTCAGAGGTCGCCGTCCCCGAGTTGCGGTAAATTGGTACGCCGTTCGCGTCGGTCTCGCCCATCATGTCGTATCCTTGGCCCGGATTTGTGCGGCCGAAGAGGGAAAACTTATCAAGAAACTTCCCGACGCTTCCCGCGATGCCGTCGAGCCAGGTGAAGAATTCCTGTATTTCTTTGTTGAAAATTACCCATGCGGCGAAGATGCCGAGGACTGCCGTGAGCGGGCCAAGTACCCCGGCCATCGATACGCCGGTAAGCGTTGCGAGAGCGTTGACACTGGCCTGGGCAAGCGCCCATCCTTTCGTTGCGGCGACGATCCAAAGAAGTGCCTTCCAGTTGTCCTGGAGGAAGCCGAAAAAGGACATTGCGCCGTTTATCGCTTTGTCCGCGCCTTCGATGACGGGATTGATGTCGAATTTCTGGATTTTGTCGGTGAGCTTTGCGAGCGCGGCGGATCCCCGCGTCTCGAAGGCTTCGACGAATTTTAGGCCAAGTTCAACGAGGCCGGATTTCACGACTTCGATCTGGTTTCCCAAAGATTTACGAATCGCATCGGCCATTCTCTTCGCCGCCCCGCCAGCGCCTTCAAGTTGGGCGCGGTATTTCCGCAAGCCCTCAGACCCCTCTTTCAGCATGATGGAAATTCCCGTCACGGCACGAGCGCCGAAGACGGTGGCAAGGGCGGCGGTTTTCTGCGCGGTTCCGTATCCTTTGAGGCCCTTTTCAAAATCCTGGAGGATATCGAACATATCGCGGAAGTTTCCAGCGCCGTCGCGGGTCGTGACGCCGAGCTTTCGGAGTACCTTCGTCGCTTCGGGCGTTTGATCGGCGAGACGAAGCATCATGTTGCGGATTTGCGTTCCGGACTCCTCGCCCTTAACGCCGGAGTTTGCCATTGTGCCGACCATCGCCGCGAACGTCTCCATGCTCTGACCTGCCTGAGTGAACGCGGGAGCGCCCGATTTCGCGGCTTCGTAGAGACCGAGGAGATCCGTATTCGCCGTGTTGACCGTCTTTGCGAAAACATCGGCGATGCGAGTTAGGCCGGTTGTCGTCTTCCCCACGTCGTCGGACATGAGGCCGAACGCCCCGAGGGTGTCGGCGGCGATGCCGACGGCGGTTGCGAGGTCTGTTCCTGCGGCCGTGGCGAGGTCGGAAGTCCCCGAGAGAAGGGACATTGCAAGTTCCGAGGTAAAACCGGCCATTGCCATTTTATCCAAGGCGTCGGCCGTGTTCGTCGCGGTAAATTCGGTGATCGCGGCGACTTCGCGGGAAGCCTTGCCGATTTTTTTCAGGGTCTTTTCATAGTCTTTCGACCGGACGTCGAGGTCTTTGAATTTCGCGCCGGCCTGCCTTATGGAATTGTCGAACGAAATGTATTCGTCAGTCGCCGCCTTGATGCCGAGAGCGAGGACGCCGCCCGCGCCTATCGCGCCCCATTTGGCGAAACTGTTTATTTGCCGGTTCATTCCAGCCATCGCGCCCGTGAACATTTTCCCCATACCGGGAAGCGCCCGTTGCATGTTACGATGAAAAATCATCATTTTGCGTTCTGCGCGAGTAATTTTTGCGGTAAAGTTGTCCTTGAGTTCAAGCAATGCTTCAAGGCTTAATTTTTTTCTTGCCATTTATCGCCCTTCCCTCTTTTTCCGCTCTTCATCTCGCCGGGCCGCTATCCGCCTATCCACTATTTTCCGCATTTCATACGGATCAGGGATCGCCTTGTTTTTTCTCGAAAATTCTCTACTGACGTTTTCTTCTTCCGCCTGCTTTTCATAAATGCGATAGTAAAACAGCATTTCCTGGCGAGACATTGATTCAAGGCGTTCGAAAGGAAGCGCACCGCCGAAATGCTTCGCAAGAAGCCCTGCAAGGTCGAAGGCCGATTCGAGACCGAACCGGCCTGAAACCATGCGGGCTACATTAAAAAAATCGTGTTGATCTCGTTGAACACGGCGACGTCCTTAGAGTGCATCCTTGATGCCGAGCCGATCGGAAGGCCCGAAGACCTTGCGAGCATTGCGGTCGTTCTATCGATCGATTCTGAATCTTTGTACCGTTGAACAACCTTCATGTCTGAAAGGTTCAATGCTTGAAATTCTACGATTTCGATCTTTGGCAAATTCTCGAATTCGATAGGTTCGAACAGCTTGAGACGGAACTTCTTCGTTTCCTTGTCGAAGGAAAGACGCTCGTTCATGACCGCACCGGATAAGGTCTTGATAGCGTCGTTCGTGTCTTCGTTGTCGGCTTCGAAGTAGTCAGCCCAATCACGGATGATTTCTTCTGCTTCGTCCCTTGTTAATTTCTTTTTTTCTTCGGACATTCTTTTTCCTTTCCCGATCTTCGGGTTTACTGCTTGGCGAATTCGCCCTTCATTTCTACCGTTACGGTTCCGTTGTCGAGTTTCAGCGGGTCGGCGTTTGCCACGCAACAGCGGCCGACGAAAAGGTTGTCCCCGGCCGAGGTGACCGCCACGGCGACGAACCGCCGCGAGGTCTGCAAGGCGGCGAGCGCGGCGAATTGCGTATCGTCGCACGAGAGCTCGATTTCAAAACCGCCCGGATGCGGGTTGCTTTCGTTGTACATCGTGCGGTTACCGGCCATTTTCACGGCGCCAGACCTGCCCGAGAGCTGGTAGGCGAGTTTCGAGCCCTCGGAGGGTTCGTACTCCTTCGAGTCGATCAGTACTTCGCGGGGCGTCCCTTCGCGGATTCCACCGTCCATGTGTTCCTCCTTCCTTAATCCGTCAAAAAGACGTATTTCATTGCGATGATCCGAAGCGCCTGGGCTTCGTCATCTTCCATGCTGGCATCGATTCGGCTGTTGTTTGTCGCGTTGATTTCGGCGACGATGGACGCTTTCACCGTGTCGGGGTTTTTCGTCCAGCCCTCTTCGGCGAACCAGTCCACGAGCGCGCAGAGGTCGGCTATGACCGAGTTCGGCTTTATGACGTAGTTTTTCGCGGTGACGAGATCGTTCGATCCGACGATTCCCCGGTCGTAGGGCGAGGAGAGGAAAAGCTGTTCAAGGCTATAGGCTTTTTGCTGTCGGCGATGGATCGAAACCGCGTCGAACCATTCCTCGGTCGCGGCCCCGGCGAGAGTCGTCCGGTAGGTGGTCGGGAGATCGCCGAGGATGAGATTCCCGGCGGCGCTTACTTTGCAGTAGCCCATGCCAGCCTTGAAGAGCGCGTTGTTTTGCGCGCCGGTCCGGTTTGCGGTCGCGGGGTTGACGGAAATGTCAAGTTCTTGGTTTTTGAACGGCCGGCCGGGGTCGTAGAGGCACGACGCGGCGACGCGGCCAGCGACAGCGGCGCCGAGTTCCCACGCGGGAGCGCGAGAGCGATTTTCCCACACGGGACAAATCCACTTGCTGTTCAGCGTCGCGGGGAGGGCGGCGGCTTCGCTGTAGGTTTTCTGCACGTAGCCCGGATACGCGGCGAAGAACCGTTTCGCGTCGGGGTCAAAGCGGAGTTCCCCGAGGTCGTTATAAAGTTCGAGGTTGGTGTCGTCGTTGTACGGCGCGGTGATGATCGTATACCAGCGGTCGCCGAGGATGTCGGCCCCGTTCGCGTCGAAGAACGCGTCTTCTACCGACGGCGTGCCGGCCCCGAGGGTGAGGAGGCCAGTCTCGGGCATGGACACGGTGATGCTTGCCGGGTTGAGATTCGTTTGCGTGGTTCCGCCCGGATTGAGGACGGCGCAAATTTCGTTGCCGTTGACGCCGACCCATTTGCAGGTGACGGTGACGATGTTCGCGGATTCGCCCGAACCTGCGGCGGCGGAAACTGCGGCGTCGGCATCGGCGGTGATCGCGGCCACGAGTGCGGCGGCTACGTCGTCATCGGTGTCGTCCTTGGCTACGGGGATTTCATAGACCTCGCCGCCGATGTTGAAATACAAGGTGCCTGCGGTGGTAGCGGTGCCGGAGAACGTGATCGTGCCAGATGCGGCAGCCGGGGTGCCGGACGTGGGCGCGGCGATGGGGACGTACCACACGTTTTCGGAGAAGCCGCCGAGAGCACCGAAGATTTTGAGGGCTTGCCGGTGCGCCTCCGAGCCGAGGCCCGCGATGCTCGCCACTTCGTCGGCGGTGTAGACCTGGACGGGGACATAGTCGGTCGGCGTTTTCGCGGCGAGGTACATGCCTACGATTAAGATCGTGGGCGGGATATAATCGCCTCCCGTGGATCGCTTTTTACCTTCCATCTCTATCGCAACGGTCGAGGCGCGGTAGGTGGATGGAAAACGGGTGAAATTGATCATTTTTCAGGGCCTCCTTTTAGGGGATATAGGTGAAATCTTGCTTCCAGGACTCAAGGCCCTCGGCAAGCGTTGTCGTCGTGGTGAGTTTGGAAATCGCGGCGGTCGTCCCGTCGTCGGCGACGGTGTAGGCGAGGTTGACGCGAATCGTGAACCGGGCGGGGGCATATTGGCCGGTCGAGTCCTCGGCCTCTTGACTCCAAAATTGCAGGGTCGAGGAGATGTTCCGCGAGATCATCCCCGCGGTTATGCCGAGGTCATGGTTCTTCATTCGGGTGAGGGCGAATTCTACTTGTTCGACGAGAAGGTCGAGACGGGCGGCGGCGGCTTCATCGGCCGGGAGAAGGGAGGTAACACCTTCGACGGTTACATTTTTCGCGCGGCCGAAGGCGTAGAGGTCGATGAAAAACGTAACTTCGTCTTTTTTGTAGCGGGCGTTTCCGATCGCTTCTTTCGAGTCGGTGATGATGTTGACGAGGGCTTTGACCGCCTTCTGCTCTTTCTCAAGCCACGGCCGGGTGCGGTCTTTGCAGACGGTGAAGCCGCGCCATGATGCGACGGCTGCCTCGGCGGTGGCGACCTCTTGGATGAGGTCTTTGATGTTTTCCCGGACGACCGCGTAGGCCGGGAGAGAGACGGGGGTATAGGCCATTTACGCGGGCTCCTCTTCGTGGAGCGTCATGGTTACCATGCCAAGGGTGCGGTCGGGCATAGTGTTTTCGAGGTAGCCGGTGACGGTTTCGCCCATGTTGTTGACGAACGACGCTTTCCAGTTGCCGACGGTGTCGGCCGGGTTCGTGATGACGAAATCCGCGAGGTGTGCGGTAAGCGCGATTTTGCGGCCGATGATGGGCGCGTTGGTTTGCAGGTTGATGCCGGTTAGGGCTACGTCGACGTAGAAACATTCGACGACCTGATCGGCCCCTGTCGGCGGGGTGAACGTTACCGGAGCGTGTGCCCCGGCTTCGGAGAGTATGCGTTTGTTGTCGGCTTTCACCCGGTCGAGCAGGGATTCCATTTAGTCGGCCGCTCCTTCGGACGTGTCGGACGCGGATTTCTTCGCGCTCTTTTTTGCGGCGGCGGGCGCGGTGTCGTCAGTGATGGTGCCTTGAGCGAGAAGCCTGGAAACTTGATTCGTCGCCTGCCAATGCCTGAGGACGGGGGCCGGGACGGGTGCCCCGGCCTTGATGACGAACGAGGACCCCTTGAGGGAAATGGATATGAGGCGGTTGGCGATCATTCGGGCGCGTCCTTTTTCGGGCGACCGGCGCCGGACTTTTTCGCGGCGGCGGCCTTCGGGGATTTCGCTTCCTCGGCGGCGAGTTCCTTGGCGGCGGCGAGGTCTTCGACTGCGATCTTTTCGACGATGCCGTCTTTGATCGCGGCCGCCATATCCCCGCAGGATTCGGAGGCCGGGAGAAATTCCCCGGCCTTGTAGACGCGGTGCTTCCCGGTAATCATCTTACCGGGGAGAACCTTGTAATTTTCTTCGATCAACGGCATAGCGTTACCTCATCAGCTCCACGAGGGGAGAGTGATTTTTTGGATGAAGGACCCGAGGCCATAATCGCCTCCGGTATAGATGCCCTCGGCGAACCACCAGGCCCGCTCCTCTTGCGCGAGGGTCTTCACGTCGGGCTGCATGTCGATTTCCGCCGTGAGTCCGCGCTTCGTGATGATGTTCATGAACTCGTTCCGCTTCACGAGGTAGCCGAAGGTGTCGCCGATGCCGCTGTAGCCCTTCGCGCCTTCGCCGTCGTAGGCGACGAGCGTCGAGATTTCCGCGAGGGGCGGATACCGGCGGTTGTTGGTGACGGACGGAAAGCCCATGGCGACCTTCGAGACGTGGCGGCAGGAGTTGGACGAGCCGAGGAAAATGAGGTCGTTGGCCTGGATGTAGTTTTCGGTGAGGAGCGGGTGTTTCCTGACGGAAAGGCCTTCGATTGCGTTTTCGAGGGTGAGGTAGAGTTTTTCGAACTTGTCGGCCCCGGTCGTGTCGGCGGCGGTGTGCTTCGCGGTGCCGGCGTCGCCGTAGCTGTAGGCCATGAGGAGATCAAAGGCGAGGGCGTCGCGCTTGGAGTTGTAGCCGACAGCCACCGCGTCGTTCATCTGCGTCATGTCGAGGGAACGATCGAAGAGGGCCGCGAGCAGGGTCCAGGTGAAGCCGGCGGAGTAGACTTCGATGTCGAAGGTGTCGGTGATCGCGCCGTACTTCGAGCCCTGCGGGATCGGCTGACCGTTGGCGTTGACGATTTCGAAGGTGATGTCCCACGGAAGGTAGGCAATCGCCTTGTTCGTCTTGTCCGCGTCGGGCCGGTCGAGGGTATTGAAAAGAATCTGGCGGACGGTGGGCTTGGCTTCCTTGCGGGCGGTGAGGTCGAATTTCATGACCTCCCATAGCTGCTGCCAGTCGGGGAGGAGGGTGTTTGAGGTCGAGGCGAACGCGCCGCGCTTTACACGGTCGAGGACGCTTTCCGTCTTGCCGTCTACCCACGCAAAGGGAGCCGCGAGGATGGTTCCGTACTTGCCGGTGATCTTCGGGATGGGTACGCCTTCGCCGTAGGTCTTCGCCGAGAAAGCGAGTTTGAAAAGAGCGATAGGGTCGATCCCTTGGGGGTTTTTGATAATTTTTCCGAGCTTCGTCTCCGCCATGACGACGGGGGACTCGGCATAGACGCCGCCCGAGAGTTTGCGGGCCTGGAATGCCTGGGCCAGCGTGTCACGGGTGATGACTTTCATGGTTTCGTGTTCCATGGTGTTTTTTCTCCTTTTTCCTTACGCCGTCATGACTTTCTTGGTGTATTCGATCCAAGCGCCGTAGATGTACACCGCGTCACCATCGTTTTCCCCGCCGAGGGCGAGGACGACCGACAGGGTGCCGGGGGCCGGAAGAACGCCGTCCGCGCCGCACGTGAACACGAGTTCGGACGCGGCCTGCGTGATCGCTGTAGCGGCGGTGTCCTGGATGTCGGCGTTCGCGGTGTCGCCTGCCGCGCACGGGTAGACCTCACAATCGAGGGTAAGTTCGTCGTTGTTCGCCGCCTTGCCCGCGAGGACGTGGACCGTAATGGCTTTTGTGTTGTCGAGGTCCTGCGGGATGGGCGTGGTGAATTGCAGACTTTCCCCCGCCGTGCAGCCGATGGGAATATCGATGACAATTTCTTTGTTGGCGAGCTGGGCGAATCCCGCAACGGTCGAGGCCTGCTTCGTCATGGCGGTGCCGTCCTCGTTGGTGATTGCCGTGAGAGGGATCGGGATCGTCGCCTGAGCGGTAACGGCGTCGGCTTCGAGGGCGGTGATGCGGGCTTCGTGGTCGCCTACGTCGGCCTTCTGCAAAAACGGCTTGAACTGGACCCATGTATGAGCGCCGGCCGTGCCGCCGAAAGCGGTGATTTTGCCGATGGCGTAGGCCTGGGACGCGGAACTTTCGAGGGTTCCCGCGACGGACGAAGAGCCGGGCTTGAAATACAGGGTGTTCCCGACGACGAAGGTTGCGGCGGTATTGATCTGCGCGGTCTTGATTTCGCGTTCGTGGTCGATGCCGATGTATCCGGTCGCGAGATTGGCGATGCCATCGACTTCCTGCACCTCACCGAGCCAGCCGTCGAGATAGACGATTTCCGCGAGTTCGGCGGTGCGGCCGAGGTTGTTGGTGACCTTCACGGACTTGATGCCGAGAAACGGGGTCGAGAACATGTATTCGTTCGGGTAATACGTGGTCATGGGTTAAACCTCCTCGATTTGGCCGGGCTTCCATTCGGCCTTGACTTCAGTCTGCTTGGCGGGATCGTCGCTTTCACCGCTGCCGGTATTCGTGATTCCGGTGGCGACATGACCGGCGCTGTCGAGATCGGCGTCGAGCAGGGACATGGCGGCGTCCTGGATGGTGACAACCTCTTCGCCGTCCTTCATGCCCTTGACGATTCGCGCCACGATGGTGTCGCGGGTTTTCATGGAGGGTTTCTCCATGAGGATGAGGCATTTAGTCACCCGTTCGTTTTCTTTCTTCACCCCGGCGGCGACGGCCTCCGCGTAGAGGGCGGGTTCTTTCGCTTTGAGCTCTTCGAGCGTCATATGCGTTTTACCTTCTTTTCCTTCCCCTTCCGGGGTGGTTATTGATTGTCCGGCAACGCCGGGGGTTTGCTGGTTTTCGGTTTCGGTGGTATGGGTCGCATGTGCGGACTTTACGAGCGGGCGGATGAGGGCGGCGGCCTTGTCGATGTCCTCGGGCGTCTCGGCGTCGCTCATGAGCTTTTGCATCTTGACGAATTCCACGCGGGCGGCACCGATCGCGGCGGCTTTGTCTTTCGCCGAGGCGGACGGCTTGCCTTTGTCGTCGGTCGATTCGATGATTTCGTCGACGAAACCGGCCTCTTTGATTTCCTCGCCGAAAAGCCAGGTCTCGGCGTCCATCATCGCGACGATCTCGGCGCGGGATTTTCGGGAGCGTTTGACGTATGCGTCCGCGAGCAAGGACGCGAGGCCCTTGAGGAAATCGGCGGTTTTTTGCGCTTCGCGATGATCGCCAATCGAAGCGCTCCACGGGTTATGAATCATAAAAACGGCATTGTCTTCGGCGCGGACTTTGTCGGCGACGGGAACGGCGGCGATATACGAGGCCATGCTCGCGGCAAGGCCCTTGAGGGTGATGGTGATTTGCGCCTTGGGGAAATCGCGGCGGTAATCGCGGATTTGGTTGAAAATGTCGATGCCGTCGAAAACCGAGCCGCCGGGGGAGGCGATTTGTATGTCGAGGTCTTCGCCGCCCGCATCCTTGAGGTCGATGGCGATTGAGCCGGACGAATAGTCGTATCCGATATAACCGGCGATTCGTATTTTCTTCAAACCGTTGTCCCTCCTGCGGGCGGAATAAAAAAAAGGCGGCAAGCAAAGGGCCTTTTTCAAGGTCTTTTGCCTACCGCCTCTTGGTCTTCAAGTCGGCGTTTCGGGCTACACAAGCCCTACAAACTGTAAAACCGATTCATTTTTCCGGTCGGATAAGCTCCGATTTTTCGGTGAGCACCTGTACCGCTTTTCCGCCCTGAATGGTGACGATCACTTTTCCGTGGGCGGTGTCCTTGACTATCTCGTCGATTCGTCGGTCGATGATGTTAAGGATTTTCTTTCGTTCAGCGTCCACCTATCACCCCTATAGTGTAGCATGCGCCCACGGCCTTTGCTAACACGTTTTTTCAATCCGCGCCGTCGAGCGGGTTGGTTTCGCCTTTTTCTTCCCGTTCGGCCGTTGTCTGTTCGAGCCGGTCCAGTTCCCGCATTTCGTCGAGGTCGGCGGTTTCCTCGATTTCGCGGGCTTTTTTCAGCCGCTTACCTTGACGCTTGGTAGAGGCCATAGCCCGCTCCGAGGACGCCGAGGATTCGCCAAAACCATGTTTCAATCCGGTTTGCTGTTTTTGCGTTTTCGGCTTCTTCGCTGTAGCTCTCCGATAATTTCAGCGCTCCGGTCAAGAGATTCCCCTGAACGTTGTAGAGATTCGCCATTTGATCGAGCGATTGCGTCAATAGCTGAGACTGCACCCCGAGCTGTAGATTGTTCAGCCTCATAGTCTCGTTTTCCGTTTTCAGCTTGCTGTTTTCCTTGTTCAATTCGGTCAAAAGTTCCTCGTCCGTCATCATTTGATACGGCCTGATTTCCTCCGCCCGTGCTTTTCCGGCCAATGATAAAAGCGCCAATACCGAGAGCAAGAGCGCCAAGAACGGCACATATCGATTTGAATTTGGTCCACACATTGATACCCTCCCCTTATTGCGGATTGCCGATGTTATGCCGCCGCATGAAAAGAATCACGGCGACCACGAGAACGACGACAAGCCCGATACCGCAGAAAAACCGATCCAGAACATTTTTACCCTTCCTTGCGGTTTCCGAAAAACCGCTGCATGATCGTTTCGTAGCTGAGTTGAGAGACCGCCAAGAAGCCCGCCGCGTTTCGTATCGCTTCCGGGGCGAAGGCGTAGCCTATAGCGATAGCCGGGGCCGTGATTGCCCACACCCATGACGGGGCCTTGGCGAAAAGCCCCTTGAGCCATTGCACGAGACCGACGACGACGACGGCCCCTTGAAGCCATGCGCCAAAATCGGCCGTGAAATTGATGATTGCGTCCAATTTTTCCTCCTTTTTTTACAAGAGCCGATAGTTTACGATTTTACGATTTCGGACGTTGTAATATTCGTCTTCCATCGTGATTTCGGCGAAACCGTGGTTCCATTTGTTGAGCGGCATGTACTGCGGATGAAGGCCGCAAAGACAGCCGAGCGACCAGCAGGAGGTAGTTTTCCCGGCGATGTCGGGCTCCGTGTGGTCGCTCGATTGGTGGAAGTGGCCGCACAAGGCGGATTTCTTGGCACGGAGATACAGACCGCGTGCCGGGTTTACGGGGTTGGATATGGCGAAGCGGTACTCGTGGCCGTGGATGAGATTGAGGTGGCCAGCGCGGATGACGCGCTTATTTTGGACGATTTCTACGCCGAAATCCGCGAGGCCGAGAACCGCGTCGAGGTGGACCTGTTCGAGGGAAAAAAGCGCCGGGGCGTTTTGCATGATGTAATTGTCAAAACGTTCGTCGTGGTTGCCGTATTTGTAGACGATGCTGGCCTTTGGAACGGCCTTGCGCATGACGATGAGGATTTCGCGGAAGGTGGCGATTTCCTCGGCCGCGTCGCGGGAGCGGGGGTCCTTGAGGAAAACCGAGAGGAGGTAAAAATCAAGCCAGTCGCCGAGGAGGAGAATTGTTTTTGCCTTCATCGCGCGGGCGCGTTCTATGAAAATTTCGAGCGCGTCTTGATCGTGGTAGGGGATGTGCGCGTCGGCGCCGACGATGAGCGGGTAGCTATCGGCGGGGAGGATGTACGGTTCATAATTTTCCGGTTCGCCGGGAGGGAGAGAGACACGGGGCGTGTAATTTTCAGAGGCAAGATTTTTGCGGTTCTTCTCGCCGATTGCGCCACGATAATAGCGAACAAGAGCGCGGGCGGTGTCGTAGGATTTGAACAGCCCCGGAACGTCGACAATGATCGTTTCGGCGAGTTTCTTCGACGAGACCGATGGGAATTTGCGGAGGTATTCTTTTACGATTTCGCCTTGCGTGGGCATTCGCCTTCCTTTCTTTCCGCCAAGAGGCAGACGAGAAGATCGAGATAGTTTTGCGCGTCCATGATGCGGCCTTCGATCGGTTCTGAGCCGATCTGTTTGCATCCGCCCTTGATGAAGTGGCGAATCGAGCGAAGGTGTTTGGAGAGGTAGACGAGGAGGACTTGCTCCGGGGTCGTCCCCGTTTCGGCCGCGATTTCCTTGAAGTTGGCAAGACGGTCCGCGCTGTCGGCGTACTCGGGTCCTTTCACTTCGCACATTTTGAGGCGGGCTTCCGTGTGGGTGAAAATTACGTCGTCGGCTTTGTTAAAAGTCATGGTAGTTTTCCTTTCCCACGTAGGGGTAGGGTTGGCCTTCCTTGAAGGTGAAAACCTTAAGGCCGAGCCAGGTGGCGAGCGTCAATTCTTTGTTCGCGCCTTCGGATTTTTCCCACCCCGGCAAGAGGGCGATGGCGTCGCATCGGAGGAGGTGGCGGAAATCTTCGCGGAGGTATTCGGCGACGGCACACGAAGGCGCGAGGTCGTCGATTGATTCGAGCATTTCCTCAATGCGGGCGTCGCGGGGGATGAGGTTCTTTTTTTTCCATAGGGCGAAAGAGATACGGGCGGGGTTGACAGGAACGTGTCCTTCTTCAAGGCTAAAAATCGAGTCTTCCGCCGCCAAGAACGCCGGGAAATTGCACTGCGGGATCCCGCGCATGGGGCCGGCGAGGTAGATTCTCATTCGGTGACCTCGAAATGGGGAAGGTCTCGTTCCTTCCATCGGCCACCCCACGAGAAACCGCAGGACTCGCCGATTGTGCCGATCTTTTCCCACGTCTCGAAAGGCGCGTTCCAGTCGATATGTCCCGCGTCGTTGAGCGGGGCGATGTCGATAGCAAGACCCGAGAGGTGGCGGGATTGGAGCGTCCAGGTGATGACCTTTTTATTTTCATCGGGGCCGATTTCCCACAGGCCCGCCTCCCGGCGTAATTGGTTTGTTTTTTCGATCGGGGCGCGGCCTTGTGAGTAGTAGGCTTTTTGTACGTTGAGCGTTCGGACGGTTTCCAGGATGTAATATTTTACACCGGCCGCATCGAGCGCGGCGACGAATGAGCGGGCCTTTTCGCGGGCCGCGTCTGCCATGCTTTCTATGTCGCGGTGGAGTCCCATGTGTCACCCTCCTATTTTTTTATCAAGAAATCCGTGAATTCCTTTTGACTCGATTCGAGGTCCTCAAGAACGGTAGAAACGTTTCCGTTGGTTTTTCCGTCGCGTAGGGCCATGACGATTAATCTAAGGGCGTTGAGCTGGATTCCTTGCGAGCGGAAAAGGAATTGCAGTTGCTCTTTCGTCGTGTTGCGGAATTTCCACCGGAGCCAGTTGAGCGCCCAGCCGACGACGATGCAGACGGCGGCTATAATGGCTTGGTCGAGGTAGTTTTGCATTATTTATCGTCCTCCTCGTCACCATCGTCTTCGTCGTCATGGTTGTCGCCGCCCGCGCCCGTGTTCGGTTGCGCTTGCTTGATGCGTTCGAGCGGTTCATTTGCCGCCGCGATTTGCGCGAGTTCGTCTTTTATGATCGCAAGATTTTCCTGGTAGTCGCCGCCGCCCCGTTCTGCGGTGATCTGGTGGCCGGTTTTGTAGCCGAGCTTTTGTTCTTTTTCGTGGGCGTTGACGAGCTTGAGCGGATCGATGTTCGGAAGCGGGTTGCCGATCCACCGGGCCCCGGCCCAAAAATTACGCGTCTCTTCGTCGTCGTAAAAACCGGGGGCGTCTATTTTGGCGCGGTCGATTTCGCCGTAGAGCCACATTTTATAAATGTCGTCGTCGAGGTCCCAGCCGTGATTGTCGCGGAAGCGGTCGACGGCCATCCAGAGGATGAGGAGTTCGCCGCGAGCGCCGGAATACGAGGCGTTGAATTCGAGGTCGGCGGCGGATTTCGCCATACTACGAGAGGAGAAAATGTTTTTCTTCACCGCGTCGAAGAAATTGGAAAAGCCGGCGTTCGGGCGTTTGGTGTCGAAAGACTGCACCTTGTGACCGGCCGGGAGGCCGTCGAGGATCATGCCGCCTTTGGAATAATCGACGGAGGAAAACTTGTCTACGTATTCGTCGGTTACTTTTGACGTGTCAGCGCCTTCGACTTGCGCGGCGGATTTGAGTTGTGCCCCGGCCCCGACAGTTGGTACTCCGTCTTCGTTCACGGGCGGTTCCACCCATACGGCGAAAAGGGCGTTGACGATGGCGGCCTGGAGTTCGAGGACCTCATAGTCACCAAGTTTGGTAAATTCGTGGATGCAGTTGGCGAGGTAGGGGACGCCGCGCCGTTGCTTGTCGTCGATGGCGAGAAAATTGTGAACCATGAAAACGCGGCCGGACTTACTGCCGAAGCGGGGGACGCGGGTCGTGTTGCCGGTTTTGTCGTCGTAGATATTGTAGGCGACGGCGCGGCCTGCGGGGTCGTATTCGATGCCGTTTACGAGTTCGTTGCCGTTCGTCGGGGTGTCGCCGCCTGCGATGTTTTCGGGCGGGATGATCTGGACGGTGAGCGGGTTTTTTTTGCCGGTCGCGGCGTAGCGGAGGAGGAGAAAATACTCGCCGTCCTTGAGGAGGTTGAAAAAACACTTGCGGTCGATTTGATACCAATTTTCTTTTTTCGCGTAGCCGGGGGCGTAGCTTTTCGCCCAGGAGTGGTAGCGCTTTTCGGTGCGTTTCACCCATTCGCGTTGGAGATTCACGTCGCGGCCGTACTTGCCGCCGATTTGCGACCATACAGGTTCGGCCTGGAGGCGGAGACCGGAACCTACGACGAGATCGACGAAACGGTCGAGGATCGCGGAGGCGGCGGGGGACTCGAAATAGACGATCCGCGAGAGGCGGCGGAGTTTGGCATTATCGGAAGACCAGAAGGATTTATAGCGGCGGAGAGCTCCGTCGAATTTCTCCGCCTCGGGGTAGAGTTCGGCGGTCATCGAACCTTGAGAGGAGAAGCGGGAAAGCATTTTGTTTGCGATGCGTTCCTTGACTCGCATGTGGGCGACGGTCGAGCGGAGGCGGGCGGTCTCGTTGTTGAGGCGGGCGATTTCAAGCGCCTTGGAGTTGTTGCCGCCGAATATACCGGCGAAGAGGTTTTTAATCAGGGTACATAATTCCCGCTCATCACTCTAAAATTCGTGTCACCTGTTAATTCTTGATATGCCTTCAAATAGGCCTGATAAATACTCGCCACGGTTTCGGGATTTTCGGGCGGCTTCACCGACTGCCTGCCTTGGGTTGTATCGAGGGAATACTCGCCGTCGGCCGCGCGCTCGCTTCTTGTTTCCCATTCCAGGACTTTTACCAGCAGGCCGGGAATGTCGTTTTTGTAAATAGCTTTTATCGATTGCGCGGATAGTTTGGCCACGGGTTAAGTATACCACGCACGGAAACGGTTTGATAACACGTTTTCTGCGGGTTGACGGACGATTTACAAAAGTCCCATTTGGCGGAGTTGTTGTTGCGCGGCCCAAGTAAAAATTCTTTCCATCGTCGCGCCATCGAGCTTTTCAACGGCGTCGCCGAAGAGGGGGCGGGGTTTTACCCTCATGCTTTTTTTCTTGAGGTCGCGGACTTGGCGGACGTTCGGCTTTTTCCCGCCGGTTACGCCGACGAGGATGTCGCCGATTACCGCAGTTGCGCCGGACGGGATTTTCCCGCGCTTCCGCATGTTGGCGAGGGCGGCGTATTGCTGGCGGGGGTTGAGACCTACGCGGGCGTCGAATTTTATCGGTTCGTTTTTTTCGAGACGGAATCTTGAAGCGACGGGGTTTTTCCTGCTCTCGCCGGTTCTTGACGTGTCGAGCGGGATCGGGACGCGGCCGGCGGTTTTTTTATCGCCTTTCCTGGTCTCGCCGAATTCCATGATGCCGAGGTAATGCATTTTGCCGTCTTTGTTGAGAACTCCGACAACGGCGTTGATGTCCTGCATCTTGCGGAGCGTCGTACCGTCGGAGCGTGTCGCGTGGGCCTGCCAAACGCGGACGGCCTTGAGGGTGTAGCCCTTGGCGCGGAGCTTGGTTTTGTTTTCGAGGTTTTTGGTGTAGCGCTTTTTGATGATCGTCGCGCCTTTGTTGATCGCCATGGCCCCAGCGACCTGGAGCGCGGCGCCTGCTTTGCGGAGGGTGCGGAGAAAGTGCGGGAGGTTGTCGCTGTAACGGATCGCGGCGGCCATGGTTCAAGTATAGTCCGCACATGCGGACTTTTCAAGGCGTCGCATGTGGATGATCGCGGGTCGTTCCCGGGTCGCCGCCCGCTTCCGTCTCCGTGCCCCAAAGGCCCCAAAAGGCGGACCAGTCTTTTTCTATTTCGCGGCGTTTTTGGAGCTTGCGTTTTTTGTTCAGGATTTCAAAAAATCGTTCATAAGCGAAGTACAAGGCGGCCCAATTCATTTTTACCACGTCGAGGACCTCGTTTCGGCGCTGTTTCGCGTTCGTGACAACCGCTTTTGTCCTGCCGTACTTGTCGGTTTCGATGACTATTTCCTCGGCGAGCAGTTGTTTATACCATTCGAGGCCGAAGGTTTTCGGGAAATGCGTGTACCCCATCGGAAGCGCCGCCTCGGTGGTTGGCGCTTCGCGGTTGAGGTAGGAATAGATCGTCCGCTTCAAAAGCTGGTCGTTGATGTGGATCAAAGGCGTTTCTATGTCGTTAGGGTGGGCTGTCCACACTTCGCGGAGGTTTTCTTTACCGATGCAGGGATACACGCCGTCGACGACCTGGTGAGAATAATAAAATTGCTCACAAAAATGGTTTACCTGGTCCTGCAAATACCCGGCGTCGATCATGGAAACCGTGGGCGAACCGATGATGTAGCCGTCGCATCGGACGTATTGTTTGGTGATTTTCTCCTCAAGCGCTTTCCAACATGGGGCATTGCGGTCTTCAGTCGTGCCCTCGAATACCCAATAATCTAGCATCCAATTTTCCTTGTCTTTTCCCCAGCCGACGATCCCCGCCTCGATGCGGTCGGCTTGGATGTCGGCCGCGAGGGTGATGCGGAGGACGCCTTTCGGGACGTGCCCACACTCCCAGGGCTCCGCGCGTTCCATGAGAAAATGTGGTTTCGGGGTTTTTAGTTTTTGCTCGAACGTTTCACCCCAAGTGTCATTGACGAAATCGGGAAATTTCACCGGGTCCTCCTTTACCTGATACCACTTGATCGCAATATCAAGCCATGTGCGAAACGGGGAATAAAGTGCGTTTATTTTATACGACCGCATGTTCGGCTGTTCGGGTTTTTTTGTAGGGATCCATTCGGCGTAGACGTGGCGGCCGTCGGGCAGGTCCATGCCGCCCGCTTTCGCGTCGCGGAGGAAAAAATATTTGTCGGATTCTTTCCAATGGGCTTTACATGCGGCGCATTCGTAATACACCGGGTCTTTGACGATTTTTCCGTCATCGTCGATTTCAATATCGATTGAACCGTCTTCTTTTTTATCCCATTTCAGGCCGGACCAGACGAGCGGCTGTTTATGGCCGCACGCGGGACAGGGGACGTGGTAGAGGCGCACATCGCCTTTATCGACGGACGGTTCGATTTGGGATGTGATTTTTTCTTTCGGCGTGGAGTTTTCGTAATCTTTTCGGTAGGGGCCGAAGGAGTCAAGGCGGCGGTCTATTTTTTCTATCGGGTTTCCCTTTCCCTTGAGGAGTTGGGGAAAAACGTCCGTTTCCTCTTTGATCGCGATACGGATCGGTGAGGACCGGAGTTTACTTTCCGAGTTCGGCCCCACGGCGCGGAAGGCGGTCCCTCCGTAGCTTTTCGATTCCCGCCGGTCGCCCGTGGTTTTGTCGTGGGCCTTTTTGACGACGGCTTTGATTTTGTCCTGTAACCCGGAGGCGGCAAGGATGGTATCGAGGCGCTTTTCAAACGTTTCCTCCGCCATTAATGCGTCGCCGTTGGCGTAAATGCCGGGGCCGATGCCGTAATCGACACAGTAGCAAATAAGCGCAAGGGCGACGATGGTAAAGCCGAGCTGGTTGGTTTTCATGACGGCGGTTTTGATGATTTCGGAATTAAAAGAGAGATTCGAGGCGATTTCCCGGAGATAGGGGGTTTTTCGGAAACTGAACAAACCCGGCATGTTACTTTCGCCTTTCGGAAGGACGAATTTGCGTTCCATCCAATCGGCGAGGTCTTCTTCTACGTGTTTCGTGGGCATAGATTGAATGAGCTCGATCGCCCAATCGATCATTTCGTTAAAACTCTCAACAGGGATATTCAGTTTGAATTCTTTTTTCGGTTTTACGGAGGTTGTCATTTTATGCGCTTTTTCGCTTCTTCCGCTTCGGCCGCCATGCGTTTGACGTTTTGTAAGCGGTTTTGGTTACGGTGGGAAAGGATTTCCGTCACGATGCTTTCTTTTCCAGGTACGCCGAGGGCTTTGCAGATTTCAAGAGCGTCGGCCTTGGGGGATTCGGCGAATTCGGTAAAAATGTATTGAGATAAACCCATAAAAACCGACTCGAATATTTTACGGTCGATCACCGCGCCAAGTTTTTCGGCCTTGGCGATTTCGAGCATGTCGCCTTGGAGCTTGTGCTTCCGGGCGACGAAGGCCGGAGTGCGGATGGCGAGGCTTAAATCGTCGTCCGCCTCTTCTTCGTTTTCGTCGTCCCCCGATGCCGCGAGGAGGTCCCGCGTTGCGGCGTCGAGGCCGTCGATTTCACGTCCTACATCCCTCGGCGCCGGCGGACTTTTCCGGGCTGCTGCCGGGCGGCGCTTTCCCTCGGTCGGCCTACGTGTAGCCGCCATCGGGCCGGGGTGGGGCGCCCCGGAGCGGTGTAGTTCCAAGTATGCGCGGTTTTTGGGGTGGCTGAGGTCTATCGTGCCGTTTGGCTCGCAAACAATCGTTTGCTTTTCGTCCGTCGCTGCTTTTGTGACGGCCGCCCGTGAGACACCGCATTGACGGGCGAATTCTGCCTTGCTGATGCCCATGGATTCAGCATACCACGCATGGACAGCTTTTGTTAACAACGTTAACAGGTCGGCCGTTAAGTTAACGGCGGAAAGGTCACCCTAAAAAGTTTGGGCGGCGAAACTACC
>CAZWQW010000017.1:0-15536 GCA_964635955.1 uncultured bacterium
GCGTCACGAGCGCATACCGAATGGGTAGTCCCAGTTATACGACGCGCGCTATCTGACGCGGGCGTAACCTTCGATGACATCGATGCGCTCGCTGTAACCGCGGGACCCGGCCTCGTCGGTTCGCTCCTCGTCGGCGTGTCGGCAGCGAAAGGGCTGGCATTCGGTCGCGGGCTTCCTATCGTGCCCGTTCACCATATCGAAGCGCATCTCTTCGCGAATCGGATCGATCATCCTGATCTCGAACCGCCGTTTGTCGCGCTTGTCGTTTCAGGCGGGCACACACAGCTCATGTGGGTACCGCAGTGGGGTGCGTACCGGATTCTCGGTACGACACGAGATGACGCTGCGGGTGAGGCGTACGACAAGGTCGCGAAGTTACTTGGAATTGGATACCCGGGCGGTCCGCTCATCGACAAGCTCGCACGCGAAGGTGATCGGAACTACGTCCGGTTCCCGCGTGCGCACATCAAAGACGATCCGTACGCATTCAGTTTCAGCGGTCTGAAAACAGCCGTTCTTCTGCACGTCGAAACCATGACCGAAGCCGAATTGACGGAGCAGCGAGCTGATCTGGCAGCGAGCTTTCAAGACGCCGTCGTTACCGCTCTCGTATCCACGACAATGCGCGCGGTTCGTGCCATGCGTGCGCGTAAGCTGGTTCTTGCCGGCGGTGTTGCGTCGAATAGCGAACTTCGTGAGCGAATCCGTGAGACGGCGGCGAAATCCAAGGTTACCGTCTATCAACCACGACCGATCCTCTGTACAGATAACGCTGCGATGGTGGCGTGCGCAGGTGCGTTCGGTTTCGCTCAAAATCGCGTGGTCGGGTGGGATTTCAACCCTGATCCCCGATTACCGCTTCCAACCGTGGAATCCGCAGTATGAGCACCTTGCTCCGTATCGATCTATCGGCGCTTCGTTCAAATTTCGCTTACGTGCGTGAGTGTGTCGGACCGGATCGCGAGATTCTGGCGTGTGTCAAAGCGAATGCTTACGGCCACGGTCTGATTCCTTGTGCGCGCACGCTTGTTGATGCGGGCGCTGATGTTCTCGGGATTGCCCGGCTTGAGGAAGCGGCGCGGCTTCGTCGAGAGGATATCGGCACAAGGCTCCTTCTTCTCGGTCCGGAATCACTCGCATCTACCGGGTACCTGCTCGCAATCGATGTCGAGATTCTCGTCGATTCTGAAGAGCGCTTGGATACGATCGTCATCGCGGCAAAACGGGTGGGAAAGCGCGCGACAGTGCATCTCGCCGTCGATACGGGGATGGGGCGTTTCGGTGCGAAGCCGGATGCCGCACGAAAACTGGCCGAAAGAATCACTCGGGCGCGAGAAGTCGAGTGGGCGGGTGTGATGACGCATTTTCCCGTCGCCGACACGGACCTCGAATACACACGTAAGCAGTGGGACCGATTTGCATCGACGGTAGACGAATGGCGGCGAGACGGGATCGACGTGCCGACCGTTCACGCGGCAAACAGCGCGGCGATTCTTCGGTTACCGGAAAGTCATGCGGACATGGTCCGCCCGGGACTTATGCTCTACGGGATGCAACCGTGTGCCGACCAGCACGACGACCGACTTAGGCCCGTTCTTACGTGGGTGACTGAAGTAGCCGCGCTTCACCATCACGCGCCCGGAGAGACGATCGGATACGGTCGAACCTATCAGGTGACGAAAGAGATGCTTGTCGCAACGTTACCGATCGGGTACGGTGACGGCGTCACATGGGCGGCACATAACAAGGGGTATGTGCTGATACGAGGCGCGCGCGCGCCGATCGTCGGCAGAATCAGCATGGATCAGACGACTGTCGACGTGTCCGATGTTCCGGGAGTATCGCTCGGTGACGAGGTCGTGGTGATCGGTACGCGTGGAGATCAGGTTATCACAGCCGAACAGCTTGCCGAGTGGGGTGGAACGATCAACTACGAGGTGACGACTCGCCTCGCAACTCGAGTAAGCCGAGTTCCGTTCGGTTGATCAGTTTCCCTCGCTCCTTGACTCACATTAGATTATTTCCGATTCGCGAGCGACAGCGATCCCAAAACAATCCCGATACTACCGACGATCCATCGTAATCGCCACGCGAGACGTAGGAGTAACGTCGCCGTTTTCAGACCAACGATAGTGAGTACAACGGTGCCCGCGGCTACCGCGATGAGGCGCGCGATACCGACGATGACCAGCGCCACGGCTCCGATGATTTTCCGTGTGTCGGGATCGTGACTCGCGAATTCGGCGAGACTCACGACGATTGTATCGAAATCCTTGGAGAGTTTCGACATACATCCTCCCGCGTTATGGCGCTACTTCGAGACGAACGTAAGACCTTCCTGGACGTAATCACTCATCGTTTTTCGTGAGCTGCCAGATTCCGAACGCGATTCCCGCGATGAGCAGAACCCAACGGAGCTTCCACAGCGCGGGAGCGACCCAGCCCAGTAGCCGTAACGCACACCACGCGAGCGTAATCCCGCCGATCACTTGCAGGAGCATCGCAGGCTCCATCGCGATGACCAGATTCCCCTTGTCGTCTCGTTTCGTGACTCGCGTTTTCGCAGTTTCGTAGTTTCGCGTCAGCTTTTCGCGCAGATCGTCATCCAGTCGCTCATCGGCGAACTGGCGCACGCTCGTCAGAATGTCAGTCATCGGTTAGTCTCCCTCACTGTATCGGTTCAACGGTATCAACCGGTTTGGGATTGGTGCAATCGACGGGTTCGGTGATGTTCGGCTGCTCAGCAGCCTCACGCCGAGTATTCATCGCGTATCCAGCGCCGAGTAACGCGCCTCCGGCGACGGCGAACCACCGGTGCTTCCATACCGCCTTAATTATCGCAATGATGACATGAATCGCCACATACGCGAGCGCGATCCCTCCGACTACCGTCAGTGGCTGCTTTTTGAGCGTCTCGCCACACTGAGTCGTGTTCTCCGAGAGTTTTTCGCAAATATCACTCATTGTCCATCTCCTCGGTAAAAATGTACGCATCGCGGCATCGATATTCGATCACGATATCTTCGCATCTTCGCGTTTCAGGTATTTGTCAAACCACCCGCGGATTCGCTCAAGACGTTCTATTCGCCGATCGGTGCGGCCTCCGCGTGACAGTCCGTGTGATTCGTCGGGAAACCGGACAAACTCAGTATCGACACCGAGACGCTTCAGTGCAACGTAAATCTGCTCCCCCTGTTCGATATCGCACCGGAAATCACGCTCACTATGAATGACAAGTGTCGGCGTCTTTGCGTTCCCGATGTGCGCGATCGGCGACCGCTCCCACCAATTCTCGATGTTTTCCCACGGCGGCTCGTCTCCGAACTCGCGCTGTAGAGTCCAATTGAAGTCGGACGAGCCGAACATGCTCGTGAGGTTACTGACACACCGTTGGGTCACCGCCGCCGCAAATCGATCGGTATGACCGATGATCCAATTCGTCATGTAGCCGCCGTAGCTTCCGCCGGTGACTCCACGACGACTCGTGTCGATATACGAGCGGTCGGCAACGAGATCAGCGAACGCCATGAGGTCATCGTAGTCGACGGTACCCCATCCGTTGTCGATCGCGAGTGCGTGCTTCTCACCGTATCCCTGCCCACCGCGTGGGTTACAAAAGTACACGACGTATCCGTGCGCCGCGAGGTAGGCAAACTCATGCATGAAGAGGTTGCCGTATTGGAGATGAGGTCCGCCGTGGATTTCAAGGATCGACGGGTAGGTCTTTGACGGATCGAACTCCGGAGGATGGAGTATCCAACCCTGCAGCTTCATACTCGAATCAGCTGCGTCGAACCAGATCTCTTCAATATGTCCGAGATTGATACTCCCGAAGATGCGCCGATTTACTCGCGTGATGGTTGTCTCTCGGTCTGTGATGCGACCGTCTGATACCGTGCGAGTCCGAACCTGTCCCGGATCAGTCATCGTGCCACAGAAATATGCAATCCGCTTCTGTTGAGTGTCGAAAGAATACGTTCCGACGACCCCGGGTCCGCCGATTTCGATTCGCATATCGGTGCCATCGATCTTGATCGACCGGAGCTCGGTATTCGCGTGACGACTCACCTGGAAATAGATACACGCGCCGTCGAGTGACCACGTCGGACGAATCTCCGTTGCACCGCCAAGATCGCCGAGCGTGTCTTGCGACAGATGGATATCATACGCCCCGGTGAGGTTTTCGACCGATGAACCTCCGTCGATGTCCGTAACAAACAGGTTGGCGTTTCGACCCCAACTTCCCGCGCCTTCAATACCTACATACGCGATTTTCGTTCCGCACGGCGAGAAGCTCGGTTGCCACTTTGGGCCAAACGGCGTGTCGATTCTACGCAGTTCGCCGCCATCGGTCGAGACAATCCAGAGGTCGAAGTTTTCAGGTTCGAGATGCGGGTCAGGCGATCGATTCGAGGTGAACGCAATCCACTTCCCGTCGGGCGAAACGGTGAAATCCGATTCATCGAAGTCGCCGTCGGTAAACTGTTTTGCTTTACCTGTTCGCGCGTCGACACTCCACAGGTGGGTGCGTTCATGCGGAAGAAAACCTTCGCCGTCTTGTTTGAAATGAACGCGGGTAATGTGGCGAACGCGGAGACCGAGTTTTTTCTTTTGCTCGTCTTTCTCTCGCTCAATCTCGTCGGCGTCCGTTTTCTGGAACGCGCAGATGAGTCGTCGACCGTCCGGGAGCCACTGGAAGTCGCCGAAGCTTCCGTGCAGATCGGTGAGCTTGCGTGCTTCGCCGCCATCGGTCAGCATCAGGTAGAGATTCGGCCGCTCGGCGTTCTCACGGTTTGAAAGGAAGGCGATCTCCTTGCCGTCGGGTGCCCATCGTGGGTGAGTGTCCGAATATTCGCCGAAGGTGTATTGCCGACTGCGCTTTCCATCTGCACTCGAAACGAAGAGATCGTTGTATTTCTTCTCGGTTTTCCGATTGACCCGCTGACGAGTCCAGACGACCGATGTTCCGTCTGGCGAAATCTGACAATCGTTGATGAGTTCGAACCGGTAGAGATCTTCAGCGGTGATGCGGCGTTTTTTTCCGGTCGGCATCAAGTCTTCCTGTCGTTATATGTCGCTATTCGCTCGTACGGAATATCGACAAACACTCAGTATGATCCCATCCGAATCGGTTCAAGGTTTTCCGGAAGACGAACACTGAAAGGATTCGATTTCCACTCCGGCGCTACATCGATACGGTTGAGGTGAACCGTCATGATTGTCTCGCCAAATGTGACGGAAAAAAACGAGGGAACGCGACGATTCCGATGAATGGCAAACGATCGACTCCATCGGATCGTCGATTCGGCAGCATCGAAATCCTCGCCTTCGAGATCGCGCGTGCGCCCATTTATCTTCCACGTTCGAACGCCGCTCGCCGATTCATCGCGCAGGTAGTAATATCGTTCACCCGTGACGACTGTTGTCGTTACGTCGTTGATGTCTTCCGCGGTTACTGGTGACATCAGTCGAGCGAGAAGCGCGGGATATACGGTTGCTGTTCCGATCGCGAGTGCTGCACCCGGATCGATGACATATGCCTCGCGTTGTTGCGGGAAGTACGCGATGCCGTCCGTGTTCGTCATCGCTACCTCGGCAACGGTGGTACCGAATCCAATCTGGATAAGTACTTTCACAGAGTCGGGGCACTTGTAGAACAGAAGAAGACCACCGGAGTGGACGCCTTCCGGTGAGGTTACCTGAATTGTGCCTGAAGCTTGCACCGTGCGCGCGCTCGGTGTCGACATCACCGTCGCAATGAGATCACCGGGAGGCGCCCACGTCAACGGACCGCGCGACGCGCATCCGACGGCCATCAGTGACAGAGCGAGAATCGCCGCAGTGAGTAGTCTGCGCATCGGGCTACGACCTCAAACCGAGGTGAAGTCCGACCCAATAATGCCACTCGCTGGGAGTTGTATTTCGTGGTATCACAAATGACGCGATTGGTGTGATGACAAGCGAACGCCAGTGGTGTTCGACGAGACCGGTAAGAGACAGATGCTGAAAGCGAAATACATTGCGCCCTGATGAAAACGACCAAAACGCGATTTCCGGACTGAGTGTCGCCGGTGGAATCCACGGTAAGCGAATCGTATAGGGGATGGCGAACACGTTGAGTAGTCCGCTCTTCTCGACGAGGTCGTAGGTCATCGAGTATGTCGGTCGGTAGGGCGGTCGGAACCAGGTCGCCTGCCAGCCGATTTCCACACGGTATCGCGCAGGTAGACTAATCGGACCGTAAACCGGGACTGGCGAGGCACCGGCGCTAACTCCCGTTGTATCGTATTGAACAATTTCCTGAACGACGCGATCGTTGAACCACGTTGTTCTGGATATCGCGCCGAGCCACCAACGATCGCCGATTCTGTTGCCTGTTCGTGTGTCGAACGTTAACGCGTCAACACGTGGGGATTCCACACGGATCGACGACCAGATGCTCGCGAGTGTATGGGCATACGGCAGGTACGTCCACATGGACGGTTGGACCGATGGTCCGCTCCGCGTAGAATCACGTTCGACATAAGCGCTCACCACGTTGAGACCCGTACCGTATTCTGCCGCTGATATCGGCTTCGTTGTAGTAGCAAGAAGCAGCAGTGTAAATGCTGAAATGATCGGATTCAAACAATAGCCCTTCATTCGCGGATGTCGCCGGTTGATGTGATAAGGTACGTTGTGGACGGAGCACCCTCAACAGATTGGCTTGCTGCCGATGTAGTTGACGAATCGGCGGTATGAATCTACATTTACACGCTTAGTTTTAGTCCGCAAAACGGCGAACGTTACGATGAGAAAGGGGTGGACATGCGGGTAGTCATAACCGGCGGCGCTGGATTCATCGGTTCGCATCTGTGTGACGCCATGCTCTCGCAGGGGCATGAGATAATCTGCCTCGATAATCTCATCACGGGTAATCTCACAAACGTCGAGCATCTTTTTGGAAACGATCGGTTCCGATTTATCAAACACGACGTCACCGAATACATTCACGTGCCCGGTGACGTCGATTACATCCTTCACTTCGCCAGTCCGGCGAGCCCCATCGATTTCGAACGCATACCGATCCAAATACTCAAGGTAGGCGCGCTCGGTACTCACAAAGTACTCGGTCTTGCCCGGGCGAAAAACGCGAGGTTTCTCACGGCGTCCACGTCAGAGTGTTACGGTGATCCGCTTGAACATCCGCAGAAAGAGACCTACTGGGGGAACGTGAATCCGGTTGGCATTCGCGGCGTCTACGATGAAGCAAAGCGCTTTTCCGAAGCAATGACGATGGCCTACCACCGCCATCACGGTATCGATACGCGTATCGTGCGTATCTTTAATACGTATGGCCCGCGCATGCGTCCCGATGATGGACGCGCGATTCCAGCGTTTATATCGCAAGCGCTTAAGAACGAACCGATTACGATATTTGGTGATGGTTCACAGACTCGGAGTTTCCAGTACGTTGACGATTTGATCGCCGGTATTCAGGCGCTTATGGCTTCAGATGAGCATCTACCGGTGAATATCGGTAATCCAAACGAATACACCATTAAAGAACTCGCCGAGACGATCGTTGAACTGACCGGGAGTCGGAGCACCATTACATACCACCCATTACCACCAGACGACCCGAAAGTTCGACAGCCCGATATTACCAAAGCGAAGACGCGCCTCGGATGGGAACCAAAGATACAGCTACGGGAAGGTCTCGGAAACACTATCGACTGGTTCAAAAATCACTTCGGTCGTTGATTCGGCTATCTTACATCGCGAAACAGGAATCCTCAATGCGCGGTATCACACGCCTGTCGCTTTTCATAACGTTCTATCTCGGCGTACTGATGTCGTTTCCGGTTTCGGCACAACCGGAAGAGCGAATTATCAGTGCGGGTGATGCCCTTCAGATTACCGTGGTTAACCAACCATCGTTCGACCGCACCGTCGTCGTATCGGCGGAAGGCCGAATTCCGTACCCGTTCATCTCCGATCAGAACATTATCGGTTGGCGCCTTGCCGATCTCGAGGACCGCATAACACGTCAGTTGGCGACGGTATTACAGACTGCCCCGTACGTTATTGTGAGTGAAGCGCAATATTACACGATTCGAATCAGCATTCTCGGTCAGATCGCACGCCCTGGATTTCTTGAAGTTCCGCACGGTATTGACTTACAGGGCGCTCTTTGGATGGCGGGCGGACCGACGGAAAGCTCTGACCTGACGAATGTTCAGATACAACGTATTGGCCCAAACGGGCCGGTTCACCTTTCCGTAAACGTCGAAAAGTTCTTGTACGAAGGTCGTGTCACCGATCTTGTACGGATGCAAGAAGGCGATCTCATAATCGTAAAGGGTGCTCCCGACGCCGATAAGGTTAAGCTGTTCGGTGCCGTGCAAAGCAGCGGATCGTATGTACGACCGTATGGTGCAACAGTTCTCGATATGATCTATCTTGCGGGTGGCACCACTCAAGAGGGAACGCTCTCGGACGTTCGATGGCTTCGGCGTGTCGGTGATCGTGTCATCGAGGAAAAACTCGATCTTGCCGCACTGCTACGGGCTGGCCGAACAGACGAGATTCCCCTGGTTGGACGCGGTGATGTGATTATTGTACAGCGTCGCGTTATAACATACGAGATGGTCCGCGATACGCTCGCATTGATTATCCAGTTCTTCACCGTGCGTGCGTTAGTGCGCGCGTTGTAGCGTGCGGCTGTGTCTGGATGTCCGATATATCGTTGTCTGAGGCGGATTGCGGTTGTCGCGTCTCTGGTATCATTGTCTACGGTAACGCACTCCAATGCATCTACGGCACTTACTGGTTCGACCGGCCTAATCTACGTGCCCGTGGCGGATGTTGTTCGGAGTGATCACTTTGCGTTCGGAGGTATGATCGCCGACGCGCAGGCGTTTCCCGGGAAATCATTCTCACATTTCGCCGAAGATAATCCTGCTGACTTCTACTTCGCCGGGTACCTGACAATAGGGTATATACCGAGACTTGAGATCACCGTTCGCGGAAATGGGATGCCCGGAACGGTAGGCCCATCGACGGACGTTGGACCTTTTTACACCGACGGAATGTTTTCGGCGCAATTACTTGCATGGCGCGGTTCCGAATACATCCCGTCGATCGCATTTGGGTTACAGGACATCTATGGGTTCATGATCTTTAACGCGGCGTATGGTGTTGCGACGTGGTGTATACAGCAAAGTCACAGTCAACCGATATCGGTGACCGTCGGATGGGCGGTTGATTGGTACGACAAGAACATTGGAACATCGGACACGGATTTCGTTCCAAATCATATCATGAATGGAGTGTTCGTCGGTGTTGAATACCCTGTACATCATTGGGTATCGGCGCTGATTGAGTACGACTCGCGATCGACAAACCTCGGACTTCGGTTTCAGCCGGCATCTTGGGTGCGAATCGATGTTGCAGCCGTGCGATGGGGGCTGAGCGAACTCGCGCGAAGGCGCATTCAAGGGTTCTCCGCTCAGCTATGTTTCGTTGGGAAGCTCTAATCAGCGACCGAGTGGACGTCGCAGGTATTCGTATATCGCAGTATATTCAAGTGAACGCGTGTAACGAAAGAAGATCGAAATGGCAACGTATCTTGTAACTGGTGGTGCCGGCTTTATCGGTTCTCATATTGCAACGGAGCTCGTCAAGCGCGGCGAAAACGTCCGGGTATTCGACAATCTGTCTACCGGTAGAACGTCGAATCTGGATCACATACGTGACCATGTTGCGTTTATCGAAGGCGACTTACGAGACGCTGAGGCCGTTAATAGTGCCGTTCATGGTGTTGATTACATCCTGCATCAAGGTGCGCTTCCATCAGTACCCCGCTCGATCAATGATCCGATCGGCAGTAATGCGTGTAATGTCGATGGGACCGTGAATATTCTCGTTGCCGCGAAGGAATTCGGCGTGAAACGGGTCGTCGTCGCGTCTTCGTCGTCGGTATACGGAAACACACCGACGCTTCCGAAGATCGAAACGATGCGTCAGTCGCCGCTGTCCCCGTATGCGGTATCGAAGCTTGCGACGGAGCAATACGCCGTTGCGTTCTGGCATTCATTCGGTCTGGAAACAGTGTCGCTGCGGTATTTCAACGTGTTTGGCCCGCGGCAGGATCCGAAATCGGAGTACGCCGCGGTCATTCCAAAGTTCCTTTCCCTGATGCTTCGAGGCGAATCGCCGACGATTTACGGTGACGGCGAGCAGAGTCGTGATTTTACCTATGTTGAGAACGTCGTTTCAGCGAACCTACTGTCCTGCACCGCTCCCGACGTTGGAGGCGAGATCTTCAATTGCGCGTGTAACGAGCAGATATCGCTCAACCAACTCGTGGAGATGCTCAACGAGAGTCTTGGTACGAATATCAAACCGGTCTACGCTGAAGCAAGACCGGGCGATGTGAAGCACTCACGTGCAGACATCTCGAAAGCGGAAAAAATGCTCGGGTACAAAGTTTCTGTACCGTTCTCGGAAGGGCTTGACCGACTTATTTCGGAAACTCGTAAATAGCATTACATACGCGATCCGAATACGAGGCGAAGTGAATGAATGAAATAAACGAAGAGTCGGTAAGCTTTCACGACTACATTGATATTATCTATCGAAAGAAGTGGCTCATCGTCATGGTGTTCGTGTCGGTGTTCCTGACGACGCTTTACTTCGTGCATCGTGAGCCGCAACGGTACCACTCGCAAGCGACGATCTACCTCGAGTACGCCGGGAATATCGTCACACCTGCATTTGTATCTCTTGGAACCGGCGGCGGAAAACCGAGTACACTGCGCCCTCTCGAGTTCTACCTCGGAATCTTCGATAGTAGAAGCTTTAAGAATCAGATTCATCGCGAATTGGTTTCGTACGCGACGCGATTGGGACTGACTGAAAGCGAGGCTCGAGGGCGCGCGACCGAAGCGTTAAAAACACTCGAAATAAAGGCGCGGCCACACAAAGGTTACTACTCGATTTCTGTTCAGGCGTCATCGCCCGATCTCGCGTTCGCGGCCGATAGCATCGCCATACGCCTGTTCGCTGAACGGTGCCGTCAGGTATCGCAGCAAGAAAACAACGCGATGGTGGTGTTCATGGCGAGTCAGCTTGACTCAGCACGTCGAAATCTCCTTCGCGCCGAAGACGCCTTACAGGACTTCAATCGACGTCATAATCTCGTGCGATTGGAAACCGAGGAAGGCGCCCAGAGCACACCGATCGAATATTCCCGCCTGACCACCAGCTACTATAACGCTCGCGAAGAAAGACAAGCCGCGGAAGCGACGCTGCAGGCGATGCGACAGACTGTGGCGCTTCTCGAGCAGACGTACGATAGCCTTGCACTCGATCCGGTTCGCCGCGCGCGTCCAGCCGAGGAATGGGCTGATGTGCAGGAACGCCTGCGTAAAGCGGTTACCGAGCTCCAGATTAAGGAATATCAAGAGAAGAGCCTCGAACGACAGCTTCGCGAATACGAGCTTGCGCATCCGGAACTACCCACCATCAGTCTCAACTTAGCGCGTCTTACTCGTGAACGAGACCTCTATCAACGCCTCCAGAGCATTCTTATGGAGCGTCGAGAGGAGCTTCGTATGGAGTCGTCGTCGGAATCCGGAGGCGTGAAGATAATCGATCCTCCGACGTCAGGATCTCCAGTCCCCAGTCGTGCGCGTGTCTCACTGATCGTCGGTGTGGTTGTCGGACTCGTTTTCGGAGTCGGTGTGGCGTTCTTCTGGGAGTTTATGGACTCAAACGTCAAATCGACGACTGATTTGGCACGCATCCTCGATGTGTCGACAATCGCGGCAATTCCGAGTATTGGCGCGTCTCGGAAAAAGAAGTCGAACGGTACAAGGCGGCGACACAGCCGAGCATCATTGATTACCGAAGGAAGTCTTAAGGACCCGGTCGCCGAAGCATACCGATCGCTTCGCACAACCCTTATGTATTCTGCCGGTGACCACCGACTGAAAACACTTGTCGTATCCAGTGCGGGACAGGCCGAAGGGAAGTCCGTCACAACGGCGAATTTGGGGATCACATGCGCGCAAATGGGGCAGCGCACGGTGATTATTGATGGTGACTTACGCCGTCCGGTGCAGCATATGAATTTCGGCCTCGAGCGCGACGGAGGAATGTCCGAATACTTACTTCGTGACCTTGAACTCGCCGATGTGGCCAAACCGAGCGGTGTTGATAACCTTGATATCATAACTGCGGGTATTACGCCGCCGAACCCCGCACCACTCATCGGTTCCAAAGCGTTCGCCGAACGCCTTGCCGAGTTGCACGAAAACTACGAGCTGGTTTTGATCGATTCGCCCCCGATCATCGCGGTTACCGACGCAGTGTTGCTCGGTCGCGTGAGCGACGGTGTACTCATGGTAGTGCGATGTGCGGCGACGCCTCGAGCCGCAGTGAAACACGCGTTCAGCATCCTCGACAACGCGAAAGTCAACGTTCTTGGCGCAGTTCTCAACGATGTGGACGTATCGCGTCACTACGGCGGCTATTACTACTACAATTACTACTACCACTATTACTATGGTGGCTATTACGGCGCTGATTCAGACAAACGTGAGAAGGCGGAGAAGACCTCCTCATGATGTCTCAGCGTCTCAAGTCCATCAGCGTTCGACCGAGTGTATCCATTCGCAGCGCGATGGACGTCATCAGCAACGCCGTAATGGTCGGCGCACCAACCGGTATCGTTCTTGTCGTCGACGACGAAGAGCGTCTTCTCGGCATCATGACCGATGGCGATGTCCGTCGTGGCCTGCTCCGCGGCGCTTCACTCGACGATACTGTCGAGTCGATCATGGTGCGTGACCCCGTCACGCTTTCCTCGAATCTCACGCCTACCGAACTCGTTGAGAAAATCAGGGAAGAGGCTGGAAAACGGAAACGCCTTCGCGAGAGTAAAGTCGACAAGCTCATCCTCTTGGGTGACGATGGTCGTGTCGATGATATCGTGAGCTTTTACGACCTCTGGTATCTTTCACAGGCGAATACCCGGACTGTCGCTGTCGTTGGTCTCGGATTTGTGGGTCTTACCCTCGCCGTTACCCTCGCCGACGCAGGTATCAATGTGATCGGTGTCGAGTCCAACGAGCATACAGTCCAGACGCTCCGATCAGGGCGCGCGCATTTTCACGAGGTCGGACTCGAATCGCTCCTCCGGTACCATATGGAGCGAAAGCAGCTTACGGTAGCACAGAGCGTCGAAAATGCGGACGCAGACGTTTTCATCATCGCCGTCGGCACACCCGTCGATGCGAACGGAGAACCCGATCTCACCGATGTCAAAGCGGCAGCACACGCTGTTGGCAAACGATTGGTACGACGCGGGCTCGTGATTCTCCGATCGACTGTTCCCGTCGGAACATGCCGAAGCGTTGTAGCACCGATTCTCGAATCGGAGTCCGGCATGAAACTCGGGCGCGACATCTTCCTCGCGTTCGCGCCAGAACGAACTGTGGAAGGTAAAGCACTGGAAGAGCTGCGTTCGTTGCCCCAAGTGGTCGGAGGTTGGGACCGCGCCAGTGTGCAGATGACGGCAAACCTGATGCGTGAGTTGACACCTACCATCGTCGAAGTGGAGTCGCTCGAGGCCGCTGAGATGATCAAGCTGGTGAATAACTCATTTCGGGACCTCAGCTTCGCGTTCGCGAACGAGCTCGCTCTCATTTGCGACCATTGGAATATCGACGCGACGCAACTCGTGAGATCGGCGAACGAGGGGTATCCGAGGAATCGCGTTCCCGCACCGAGTCCCGGTGTCGGGGGTATCTGCCTTACGAAGGATCCGATAATCTACTCGGCTGTCGCGCGCTCCGCCGGAGTATCGAATGCACTTCCCGGTATCGGCAGGAACGTCAATAAACGAATGCCGCGATACGTCGCTGACCGTATTCTGCAGTTTCTTCACGAGAATACGATCAAGGCGTCCCATGCAAAGGTGTTGCTCGCTGGATTGGCGTTCAAAGGACAGCCCGAAACGTCGGACACACGCTTTTCTGCCGCGATTGATATCCTACACTATCTACGCGACGCCGGTATCGACGTCTGGGGTTACGATCCGGTTGTCGGAGGTACCGATATCGATGCTCTCGGTGTGAGATCGTGTACGATAGAACAAGGCTTCTCCGACGCACACGCCGTGGCGATTCTCAACAATCATCCAGCGTTTGCGAAGCTCGATCTCTACCCGTTACTCGAGTCGATGGCGCGTCCGGCGTTATTCTTCGATGGATGGCGCGTATATCCGCCAGATGCCATTACCCGTGTTGCCGGTATATCGTACGCGAGTCTTGGAATGATTCGCCCGTCTACCGCCATGCGTGAACAGGATGAGGAGTGAGTACGCGTGACTGATGCGAACCGGCCGCTGATTCTTGGCGTGATCCCCGCGCGTGGAGGCTCGAAAGGTATTCCGCGAAAAAATCTCTATCCTATCGCGGGAAAGCCTCTCATCGCCTATACGATTGAAGCCGCGTTAGCGAGCGAAATGCTCACCGATACGATTGTGTCGACTGACGACGAGGAGATCGCACGGGTGTCACGGGAGTTCGGTGCCGAAGTCCCGTTTATGCGGCCGCCCGAGCTCGCGACAGATTCAGCGCAAGCGGTTCCGACGATACAGCACGCTGTTCGCGAGATGGAGAAGCTGCGCGACGTGAACTACGACGTTGTGGTAATGCTCCAACCGACGACTCCGCTTCGCACTGCCAGTGATATCGACGCGTGCCTACGGAAACTCCTTGAAACCGATGCAGATTCTGTAATCAGCGTTGTTGACGTTGGTGGGCATCACCCAATGCGGATGAAAAAGATCGTCGACGACGTATTGGTCGATTACGATACCGAAGCGATCGAAAATATGCCACGGCAGGATCTTCCGCCGGTGTATCTTCGAGCTGGATCAGTATATGCGACTCGGCGGGACGTGCTGATGGAGCAGAACTCGTTCAAAGGCTCGATTTCTCGTCCGTACATTATTCCACCGAACCGAGCGGTGAATATCGACACCATGGAAGACATGATCATCGCCGAATGGCGAATTCAGAACGATAAATAAGCGTAGGCACAACGGGGAGGAATGCCATGGCGAGTGCGCGAATAGCGGTGGAGTTGTGCCAAAATCACAACGGTGACATCGAACTGATGAAAGACATGGTCGCCGCTGCAGCCGAAGCTGGCGCGACCTACGTGAAAATGCAGACCATCTTCAGCGACGACCTCACCAAGCGCGAGCGATTTGAAGATGGCGCCAATGGGAAGTCGATCGTTCGACCGTACGCTCCGGAATACGAAAGGCTCAAGACACTCGATCTGCCGCCGGAAGCACATTCAATCTTCATCGAAGAATGTCAAAAATACGGCGTCCACCCCATTACGACCGTTTTCAACGTCGGTCGATTACCACTCGTTCGAGACGCGGGTAAATGGTCGGGTGTTAAGGTGGCAAGCTACGATTGCGCCAGCTACCCACTCCTTCGTCTCCTTCGTGACGACTTCCAGTTTCTCGTCGT
>CAZWQW010000017.1:15636-32310 GCA_964635955.1 uncultured bacterium
CGGACGAAAACAAAGGATGGTCCGGTTTCCATCAGCCCCGATGATGTTCGCGAGCTTGTCGCTTTCGCAGAGGCGTCAAAGGCGGATCAACGCGCGGAACTACGCGAACGCATCAGCGATATTGAAGTAGTGCTTGGCAAGCCGACACGCGAGATGAGCGAGGCAGAACTGAAGAATCGCGACTACTACCGCGGTCGTTTTGCAACGAAAGTCGACGGAGAAACCGTGTATAACTGGGAAGAGCGCGCTTCCAGTCTCGCGTGATCCCATGGTAAACGCAGCATCGACACCGCTGTATGTCGTGATCCTCGCCGGTGGATCGGGCACCCGATTCTGGCCGCTGAGCAGACGAAACCGACCGAAACAGTTTCTTCGCCTGCTCAGCGACCGATCGATGATCCAATCCACCGTTGATCGCGTGCTTCCCCTCGTACCCTCGGAACGCACCTTCGTAGTTACCGCGCGCGAGCATGTTCCACTCGTCCAAGATCACGTCCCTCAGATTCCGCGACAGAACATTCTCGGCGAACCGTGCGGACGGAATACTGCTGCGGCTGTAGCGTGGGTGTCACGCGAAATCGAACGTATCGAACCTGCCGCAACGATGCTCGTCCTTGCAGCGGATCATCACATATTGAACCCCGACACGTTCCGACGAGCCGCGTTACGCGCTGTCGACGTCGCGAACCAACACCGTGGACTCGTCCTCTTCGGTCTTCAGCCTGAAGGTCCGCGAACGCAATATGGGTATATCCTTCCCGAGCGTGATTCCGTCGACTCCGATACACCGCGCACGTACCCAGTACGCCGGTTCCACGAGAAACCGCCGGAAGCCGTCGCCATCGAGTATCTTTCATCTGGTCCATGCTTTTGGAATAGCGGTATGTTCTGCTGGCGCGTCGACACGGTACTCGAAGAACTCGCCCAGCACGCACCGGACGTGTTGACCGCTGTCGACGAAGCGCTTACGTGTGATTCCGATGGTTTCGCTGACGCGTACGGCAAAATCCCCGCGATATCGATCGATCACGCGCTCGTCGAACGAACCGACCGTGCGTTGGTCATCGATAGCGGTATTCGCCGCGTCGACCTCGGCTCGTGGGCGACCATTGGTACACTGTGGCCGAAAGACGACGCGGGTAACGCGACGATCGGTGATTTCGCGCTGTTTGACACGCGTGACTCGATCATTCACTCAGAAGGCGTATTGACAGCGGCGGTCGGCGTGGAGAACCTTGTTGTAGTGGCTACGGAACACGCGGTTCTCGTATGTGACCGAAAGCGTGCGAACGAAGTCGGCGAGCTGGTGAAAACCATCCAATGCGCAGGGAAAACGGAGCGACTTTAGCGAATGTGCGGCATCTGGGGAATCTACCGGAGAGATCGGGCGCAACCGATCGACGAAGCCGACATCGCACGAATGGGCGATGTGATGCCGTACCGTGGTCCCGATGATCGCGGGTCGTATACCGCGGCGGGGATCGGACTCGGACACCTTCGCTTGAGCATCATCGACCTTTCTGCCGCGGCTCGTCAGCCGATGGCCACTCCCGACGGTCGTTACCAAATCATCCTCAACGGCGAGATCTTCAACTACCTCGAACTCCGAGCGGAACTCGAAGCAAAGGGGATCCGCTTCCATTCGAACTCGGACACCGAAGTCGCACTTGCACTCTACCGCGAAATCGGACCGAGCTGTGTCCATCGGTTCAACGGGATGTTCGCGCTCGCAATCTACGATTCCGTCGAACACACACTCTTCCTGGTCCGCGACCGCCTCGGTATCAAACCGTTGTATTACGCCGATACCCGTGATGGATTCGTGTTCGGATCGGAGATCAAGGCGATTCTGGCGAGTCGTCTAATCCGCGCCGAGTCGAACCCGCGCGCTATGTACCAATATGTCCGCCATATGTATACCACCGGGCGCGAGACATTTTTCCGCGGCGTGGAGCGACTATTGCCCGGCACGATGATGTTCGTGTCGCGCGACGGCGTCCGTACCGAGCGGTACTGGGACCTCCCGCTCGAATCTGAACCGGCGCCCTCGGCACCGGTGGAGCGCTACGCAGGTCGACTTCGCGAGATCATCGACGACGCAGTTCGATTGCGATTACGCAGCGATGTCCCGGTCGGATGCTATCTTAGCGGCGGCATCGACTCGTCCAGTGTCGTCGCACTCGCGCAACCGCGTCTCAATGGAATGAACACGTTCTCGCTCGCATTCGATGAGGGTCCGGAATACGACGAGCGACGGTTTGTCGCGATGGTTCGTGACAGATATCCGACAGAACACTACGAGATCAGCCCAACGATGCGCGAGAGTTGGGAACTGGTCCCATCCGTCATATGGTGGCTGGATGAGCCCGTCGTCGCGTCTCCAACGGTCTCGCAGTACTTCCTATCGAAAGTGGCGCGTGAGCATGTCACAGTTTGCCTTGGTGGACAAGGCGGCGACGAGCTGTTTGGCGGATACTATCGCTTCTTCCCGCGATACCTCAAAACAATGCTGAGTGATACGATCCGAGGGAAACGCGCATACGGAGATATTGTCCCGACACTGCGCAACTTTATACGTCATTTACAGGTCGTTGGACTCGGACGCGTTCGCACGAAGATACGGAAGCACGCGAGCATGATGGAGCTCGTCGGTGCACGGATCGCGGATGCCGCCCACGATACCGAATACGAGACAATGGCGGATGTCGCGATTTCCGATCCGATGAACCGGATATTCTACTGGGAGATCAAAAACTACCTTCCCGGTCTCCTCCATGCGGAAGATCGCATGAGTATGGCGGTGTCGCTCGAATCGCGTGTGCCGCTTCTCGATTACCGCGTTGTCGAATTCGCAGCGTCGATCCCGCCTGAACTCAAGATGAGGCACCTCGTAACGAAGTATATTCTTCGTGAATCGATGCGCGGAGTTACGCCGAATCCGATCCTTGACCGTGTTGACAAACGTGGCACTCCCGGGCCGCTCGTGAAATGGTTCGCCGGAAGACTCAACGACGATGTACGTAATGTACTGATGGATCGACGAACACGTGAGCGAGGTCTGTTCGATTCGGATCGTGTGGACCGCGCGATATCAGATCATCGGAAGAATGGATCGTATGGCGAGCAGATCTGGATGATGTTGTGTGTTGAGCTCTGGCACAGGACGTTTATCGATACTGATGTCGTAACGGGACCGATTACGCTATAAGGCGGATTCGTGGGCAAGCGATCGATTTTCCTTGGACTTATACTCGCCGCGACAGTCGTTGGCGCGAGCCCGTATGTCCCGCTGGATGATCGTGTGTACCGCGACATCGAATCGCTTAGAGCGCGCGGACACGCCGTCGTGCCGACTGGAACACTGCGTCCGTACACCGCGAAGCACATTGCGATCGGCACGTACCGTATTATGACGAACTCCGGGCTCAGCGAATACGAACACCAGATGGCCGAGCGACTTCTCCGGAGATTCGAGCGTTACCTGCCGGATTCGCTCCGAACCATCTCACGCAACCGCGACGCGTACATCGTGGCCGACGTGAGTCCGCGTTTCATCGCGCAAGCCGACCCGATCCGCAACGATATGCCGCGGACACTACGATTACCGGCAACGTGGCGCGATCAGGACGATTACGTTCGCTCTATTAATTCGATGACTCTCGAAGCCGCGGTAACCGATCAGGTATCAGTCCAAGTACGCATGGAAGCAGATACTGACGGGGTTCAGGACAACGACTACAGCGGGCGTTTGAAGACGTACCGATTGGGAATGACGGGATACGTGCCATCCGCGTATGTCAGCTGGGAGAACGATTGGGCAGTAGTCGCCTTCGGGCGACAGCCTCTCGTATGGGGTCCGGGGCGTCACGGCAGCACGCATCTCTCTGAAAACGCCCCCGCGATCGATATGCTCAGCGTTCGCGCAAATGCGTGGGGTTGGTTTCACTTCAGCTGGTTCACCGGCGAACTCAGCGGCGTGGTTGACGGAATGTACTTCGAAGGTGGACGACGCTACGTCGTTGGTCACCGTATGGTGATAACACCGACGCAGTGGCTCGAAATCGGCGCTGGCGAGATCGCGCATACGAGTAAACCCGGATGGGGATTTTCGTTCTGGCAATCGAATCCAGTCGGTGTGCTTATGGTCGAAGAGGTCAATCGCGGTCCCGGGGATTCGAACATTCTTCTATCGTGTGATGCGACGATCAGACCGTTAGACGGAGTGGAAGCATACGCCGAGTGGACCGTCGACGACTACTCGCTCGACAAGAAAGTCCCGCATTTCCTTGCATGGACGGTCGGAGGTCGTTGGGAAGCGCCCCTCGGTTGGGATCGATTCGGGTTCGGAGCGGAATACTCACGGGTAATGCGCTGGACATACAACTACTACACTGATGCGCCATACCAGAAGCACGTGAACGTCCGCGCCGTTCTGGGGCATTTCATTGGATCGGACAACGATCTCTTCACCGCCGACGCGACGTGGGAATCCGGCGGTGGCTATCGGTTCACCGGCGTTACGACCGTGCGACGCAGTGGCGAGACGCGAACAGCAACGCCGTTTCCCGTGCGTACGTCGGGGATACCGTTCGGATACCACACTGAACCATTCCCGTCGGGTACCGTCGAGCGCACGATTACATCCGGTTTGCTTGCCGAATCGCCGCCGTACTACGGCGCCTACCTAACCCTCGGCGCGTTTATCCAATCCTTCGACAACTACCGGAATGTAGCAGGTTCGACGAAAAACACGTACCATGCCCGTATAGGAATTGACTGGCACATACCCGTACGATTCCCTCGGTAATTTCGGTCTGTATTACCCGTTTTTCTTTGCCTCAAGTCCCTTCTCGATGGCTTTTACGATTGTTTCCAAGCCCATAATACGCGCAACATTCTTATCTTGTCCCGGAAGGATCGTCCACGGCGCGTAGCTGGTGCTCGTTCGCTCGACCATCTCCACGACGGCATCTTCATACAGCGGCCACTTCGCGCGATTTCGCCAGTCCTCTTCCGTGATCTTGTACTGCTTGGCGGGATCTGCCTGGCGGCTTTCGAAGCGGTTCAATTGCTCTTCTTGGCTGATGTGTAGCCAGAACTTTACTACCACAGTACCGAAGTTTACGAGCATCTGTTCGAATTCGGCGATTTCCTGATAGGCGCGTCGCCACTCGTCACGCGGCGTGAAGCACTCGACACGCTCGACGAGCACTCGACCGTACCAGGTACGGTCGAATATCGCCATATGGCCGGCTTTCGGAAGATTACGCCAGAACCGCCAGAGGTAATGATGCGTCGCGTCGTCACCTTTCGGAGCGCTGATCGGGACGACATAGTATCCACGCGGGTCGAGCATTTCCGTAACTCGTTTGATGTTGCCACCTTTCCCCGCAGCGTCCCAGCCTTCGTACGCGATCACAACCGGCAGTCTCGCGCCATAACATTCGAAAAGTAGGTCACGCAAGCGACCTTGAAGCTCTGGGAGCGACTTCTTGTATTCGCCTTTCCCGATCGTGTATTCGAGATCCACTCTGTCGAGTGGCGTCGGGAGGGAATCCAGCGGATCGATCCGCATGGTCTCGGCCGATCCGTCGGCGTCTGAAGGAACCTCGCCCGTGTCTTTCGCCGTTTGCAACGCGATCTGTTTCTCGGTCTCTCCCCGCTGTTCTGCGAGTGCAGCAGCGCGACGTTCTTTTCGCTCCTGCCACCGATCAAGTCCCTCCTCGAGCGCGTGCATCACCGTTTGCAGCACCTTGACGTGCCGGTACCGACGATCGGTCGCTTCGACGATTGTCCACGGCGCCGCGGCGGTATTGGTTCGCTCGAGCATCTCCTCCATGACGGCGAGGTAGTCGTCATACCGTTGATTCTGCCGCCAGTCGTCTTTACTCACGCGCCACGACTCGACATTGCTCTTTTCCATCGCTTTGAAACGCTTCTTCTGCTCTTTTTTGTCAATATGCAGGAAAAGTTTGACGATGACCTGTCCGTCGTCGGTCAGTTGGCGTTCGAACTGGCTGATTTCCTGGTACGCCTGTTGCCACTGCCGCTGCTCGACTTCGCCACGAAGACGTTCTGCAAGCACTCGGTAATACCACGAGCGGTCGAAGATCGCCATTGCACCACTCGCCGGAAGTTGCAGCCAAAATCGCCATAGAAATGGACGAAGGCTCTCTTCTTCAGTCGGTGCGGTAGTTGCGTGAACGCGGAAACCACGCGGGTCCAACTCATGGACAAGCTGGGCGATCGTGTCGCCTTTTCCCGCTGCATCCCAGCCTTCGAAGACGACGATGGTCGTCAAACCAGATTCGAACGCACGCCGCTGAAGCAACGCGAGATTCTTCTTCAGCGGACCAATCGCGTCCTTGTACGTCTTCTTGTCAAGGGAACGAGAGAGATCGATCGTGTCGAGCATGGTGCGATCCTCCGACGCATGGATACAAGAGATGCGACGAGCCGCGCTGTCTTAACGACCTGTTGGGAAGGACGTACGAAAACAGCCGAATCCCCCTTCGACTGACTCGTCGTATCAAATATAGTGCGCGAAACGGAAAGTACTGTTATGTCGACAAGATTTTTGGTCGATTTACCTTCAAACAAATCCAAGGTCGTCGATATCGATCTCTTCCGCGGACGCATCGCCCATTGATTGTATTGATGACGATTCGGAACGACGAACTGGGATGCCGCGCGTCGCATCCTGCATGTAATGGCACAGCTGGCGCATGCGGTCGGCAAGGTAACCGAAGAACTCAGTTCCACGCGCGACTTCGATGCGATCAGCGAGGTCCATCGCCTCCTCTATCGCGACAGGCATCTCCTCCGGACGAAGCCGACTGATACATAAATCGATGAATACGCGGTATGCGAGCGTGACGTCGCGCGCTTTTTCGAAACTTTGAATGAGTGATTCGTAGTCCTCGGGTCGAAGTGTTGATTCTGCGAGTTCAACATCACGAAGCGACTGCCTGACGAGTCGGAGCGCAACCTCTTTTTCCCATCGAAGCGCATCCATTCCGAGTCGTTCGGCCTGTCGTGTGAATGTCGGCCAAAGTTCGCGCTCGAACGTACTTGGTGTCGGGAGGTAGCTCCGGTCTTGGAAGTACGCACCGCCGAGATAGAACACACGCTGAACGATGTGCGGTGTCCGATCGAGTGCCGCGATTACGTATGGACTCGCGCTTTCGCCGTACCGCTTGCGAAGCCAGTCGAGCCATAGCTTGAAATCGAACGCATCGATGTCTGTTGAATCGAGGTCGGGATCCGGGTATGGATACTGAAGGAGATAGTTGAACGCTGCGACATTCGCCTCATTCGGTGTCTCGAACACGTGCACATACGGCGAGTCGGGTTGTTCGATAACCTTGATACGTGCAATCGCCCCCGATATCGAAAGTGGGAGCCACGATCGCACAGCCGTGTGAATCTGCCGCAGACGGCAGAGTGGCACATCGAGATGTCCCCAGTGCACTCCGTAGAGGTCAGTTTCTACGATGATCTGCTTGTTACGTAAGCGGAGAAACATCGGATTTAGCGGAGCGTCGAGGTGGTACCAATCGCCTTGGACATCTTTCACCATGATCGCGATATCCGGCGGAAGCGGGCCGATCGCGTGGATAAACGCTTCCTTTTCGGCTGACGTTGTGCCGATCTCACGAATGATCAGGCGGCGACGTTGCCGACGACACGCTTCATAGAGACACTGGTAGATTGCACGGAGACGCTCGCCCGATGTAACGCTGCTCGTATCTCGCATTCCGGCAGTCAACGCCTGTTGACCGGTTACCGTCAGCGCGTCGACTTCCGGAACCGCCATGAGGAAGTCGTCGACGATTCCGCCGAGTACCTGCCAAAGGCGACGTCCTTCGAGCCGCGATACCGTAGGCTCGACATCGATCCACTCTTCCGGAAGATCGCGGAGTACGTGGTACCAAACGTGAATATCGAGACCGCGGGCTTTGATCTTCTGGCACACCTTGCGGAACCGCTGACGGTATTCCCGCCGCTGTTCGCCGGTGATCGGTTGTCCGTGGTAGGTGAGAGTGTCGGCGTCGCGGAGTGCTTGAACCTGTTTGTACTCTGCGAAAAGGTCCACCCAGCCAATGCCGGGAGGTACGGTGCCGTCGTGCAGATCGATCGTCGTGACGCCGTGTGCCTCTGCTTCTACGATTGCGCGCTCGACCGCCGTCTCAAAACGGTCCATGGAGTTCCATACGCGGATACCCCATCCGCGGAGTTGAAACGGTGTCTTGAGCTCACCCATCGGTAATCAACCTTCCACTTTCCATTCGACGCCAAACGTGTATACTCGTTGCTCCGATGACACGGAGACGATGCTCACTACATATGATACGATTACGACGCTCCGATACCCCATTGTCGAAGCGCAGCCGAAAGCGCTTCCGTCTCGGAATCGGTCAGTGCCCGTCGTGGCAAACGACTAACACCTGCCGAATACCCAATAAACTGAAGCGCCGCTTTCATACGTGCGATCACGAGTTCCGACCCGATGAGGTCGCACAATCCCATGATCCACCGTTGAGCGCTTCGTACCTCGTCGATATTGCCAATCATTGCGGCCCGGACAATTCGTGCGACAGATTCGGGTACGAGATTCGCCACCGGAGAAACAATCCCGCTTATTCCGGCCAAAAGAGCCGGCCCGATAAGGTAGTCCGAAGCCATCAAGACCGTGAGCGGTGTTTCGTTCCGTAGACGCAACGCCTCTTCGAGGTCATTGGTAATGCATCCTTGTACGATTGGTACTCGCGCAAGCTGACTGACTACCTCAAGCGAAAGGCAGAACGCCTTCGTATCGGGTGCACGGATAATCAAGGGAAGATTCGTTGCTTTAGCGATTACATCCAGCACCAACGAACAGGTTGTCGTATCGTACGATCGTAACGACGGTAGCGCCATGACAAGCGCGTCGACGCCCATACTTGTTGCGTGATCAGCAGCGTTCGCCGCTGCCTCAATACTTGGTACCGAGATATCAACGAGCACGGCGACGTCGACGTCGCGAGCGGTTTTTACTGCCGCGTGAACGAGTGTGTCACGCTCGTCGGTGCTCAGTGTGTCGCCTTCACCTACGGTACTCGCGACGAGAACACCGTCAGCGCCGGCAGATTTCTGTCGTCTGACAAGCTCCGCGACACGATCCGTCTGGATACTGTCGCGTAGGCCAAAGGGTGTCACCAGCGGTGTTGTAAACCGGAGATGGTGAAGGCTATCGAGCACGTCGTCTTCCCAGGAACTACACCCGAATCGGCTATACCACCACGTACGGTAAAGGTAACGGGATAAGGTAGTCAACATACATCGGAACCGACAGGGGGGATGCTTACGATTCGCCCTTGCCAGACGTTTACGAGTTGTTCTACATTCGTTAGCGTTACGGTGTCGACGGGAATCGGTTGGTTACACTGAGGTCGCAAATTGCAGAAGGTAGATGGTCCGCGCGCGCTTCGCTCCGATGAG
Organism: uncultured bacterium; assembly: GCA_964635955.1. Lineage (GTDB taxonomy): Bacteria > Latescibacterota > MWCZ01 > MWCZ01 > MWCZ01 > CAZWQW01. The sequence continues at coordinate 25,117 of CAZWQW010000017.1, forward strand.
TTCGATAGCTTGCATCGGCTTCAGGACACAGTGTTTCGTCCGGGTCCGAATACGTCGATGTTCGATGAGTTTCCGACACTGTTTACACCCGCAAATCGTGAACGGCTTCGCGTGATATCCGACGGCGACGAAATCGTCTCGACGATATGTTACCAAATTCGACCGGCGATCATTTACGGAACGACACTCTCCGTTGCATCACTCGGCGCGGTCTGCACGTACGAAAGCTACCGTGGACACGGATTTGCGACGCAGCTCCTCGATGATTCCTTCGCGGCAGCTCGCGCCGAAGGTGCCGATATCATGCTCATCTCGGGCCAGCGCGGACTCTATCAGCGAGCCGGATGTGCGATTGCCGGGCATGAACATCGGTTCGCGCTGACACGCGCGGAAATCGATTCGCTTGCAGATCAATCGGACGCAACCGTGTCTCTCGTAGACGATTCTGAGACAGAGATTCTCGCCGCGCTACAGCGCACCGAGCCCGTCCGCTTTGTGAGAAGCCCGGAAGACTGGAAAGCATTCACATCGCTATTCCGCCTCGTTCGTCCGGATATGCCTGAACCGCTCGGGGTAATGCGGTGTTGGATCATCCGCGTAAATGGCCTCCCTGTGGCGTACGTCATCCTAAAAATCTACCGATCGAAGGAAAATCGAAATACCGCCCATATCGTCGAATTCGCTGGGGCTCGTCGACACGTTTTCGCTGGAATCGCGAAGATCGCGAAGGACTTCGCTGTTGAGTCGGTCGAGGGATCGGTACTTCCCGGAGACATCGACGGCAATTCTACTTTGTCAGAGGTTGGTGTGACAACGCATGTCACGACACTCGGTGGACACCGGTTCTCGATCATGCACGCAAACATCCTCGATCGATACCGGAACTGGCTCATCGAGCGGGTCGGAATATCGACTGCGGAATCTTTGTCAATCGCAGAAGAATCCGGCACATGGTCACTCGTAGCTGGTCGATCACGGATTTCTGTTGGGAATCTCGAACGTATGAACGAGGTTCTGTTTGGTGACGCGATTCATCGTCTCGATGTATCCGATGACAGTCTCGCTGTATGGAAAGCGGCACTACCATTACCTTGGTTGAAACCGGGGCTGAACTATATCTGAGCATACCGTAGAAATCGACGACTGCGCCAACTTGCGGAGTAGTGCATGCAGCCGCACGAATCGCTGATTGTAGTACTGGTCAGATCACGTCGCGATTGGCATCTTGTGCAGACCCGTCATTGGTACCGTTTACCGGTCAAGAACGGTCCAACAGACGTTTCCGCTCAATGGATCGCGTTCTACCTCCCCAAATCGTTCGGCGAGAGAGAACACGGAGTCCGTTGGTACGCGCGCATTCGAAACGTCGAGACCGTTCGACGTGTTGATCTGTTTCCCCATGAGCCCGACCATCCACGCGCGCAGAATCACTACTTCGCGATCTCTTTCGATCCGCCGATCCGCCTTACTCGTCCACTCCTACCGAATCGTGGACGCCGTTTCGTCTGGTCACGCACGACATTATGGCGTTTGACGGCCGCGCAATCTTTCGACGACCTGTTTCGCGACGAGCCGCTCGCGCCACCGGAAAGCGATCAGGTACTCATTGGCGTCGTGCCGAGAGAGAGTGACTTCGAGATCGCGAGACTCCAGCGATGGTACCGCGTTCCGACAAGTATGGTGCGTGACTGGCAAACGCCATCGTGGATTGCGTTCTACTTCGGGCGCGGATTCGGCGGTGACGCAGGTAAGATCCGCTACTACGCCAGAGTATGGCACGCGGATATCGTCCGCCGCCTCGAGATGTTTCCCGATCAACCTCGACACCCTCGGGCGAACGCGGAATACATCAGAATCCATCATAGCGAATTGCAAGAGCGTCCGACGCCTATCCGCAGTCATCGACGACGGCAACTCGTCGTTCTTCCAACAACGTGGGATCGCTTCATGATGGCGGCCGACGTGAATGATCTCGTAGTCGGCGACGAGGTTGAAGAAACGTTTTACGGGAGACTGAGCACAGCGGGATATCGTCCCGAGAGGGCATACCACGTTCGCGGAACGAACGCATACCGCCTTACCGACTACGCGATTTTCTGCTCGCGACGAAATATTGAGATCGACATTGCGAGTCAAACGTTGCCGAAGCGATTGCTCGTCGGAGTGAATGAGGATAACGAGAGCGCCGTTCCCGACGGCTGGGCGGCGCTTCGGCTCTCGCGGTTCGATATCACCAAACGGCGGAATGAAAGCATTGAACGCGTTCGTGAGCTCGTCGATGCAAGTGGCGGTGTCATCAGCGAATCTTGAGTGACGCGAGTCCAATCATCGCGAGTATTCCCGCGATGATCCACATGCGGATCACGACTTTCGTCTCCGCGAGCCCCTGATACTCCATCTGATGGTGAAGCGGTGCTCGGTAGAATATCCTGCGTCCGAGAAAATTCTCGCCGATTTTCTCCTGTATCAGCGAGCTGAACGCCTCGACGATAAAAACACCACCCACGATCACAAACAGCATTTCCTGCTTGAGCACAACCGCAAGAGACGCGAGTACGCCTCCAAGCGCCATGGATCCAGTGTCGCCCATGATTACCTGTGCGGGGTACGCGTTGTACCAAAGGAATCCCATGCCGGCACCGAATAGCGCCGCGCAGAAGACGAGTAACTCACCTGAGCCAGCGATATACGAGAACTGGAGATACCTCGCGAATACAACGTTCCCCATCATGTAGGCGAATATGCCATACACGAAAACCGCAAAATTCGCCGGCATGATCGCCAGCCCGTCCATCCCGTCGGTGAGATTAACGGAATTGGAGATGAGCAGCACAACGAACACGATGAAGGGGAGATACCACCAGCCAAGATTGTTGAACACCGGATGCTTGTAAAACGGCACGTACCAGTCGCTCGCAATCTGCGCACTGACAGGCGATGTGACGCTCCACAAATAGACGATTCCCAGTGACAGACCGAAGATCCCTTGAAGCACGAGCTTCTGCGTCTCACCGAGACCGCGACGGCCACTCATCGGTCGCAATTTGAGGTAGTCGTCGAGCAGGCCGATTGTGCCGAACCACACGACCGCGGCGAGCATGATCTGAACAAATCGATTCGCCAGATCGCACCAGATCAGCGCGGGTATGATCGTCGCGCTGATGATAATGAGGCCGCCCATCGTCGGAGTGCCGCGCTTATCGGTAGTCGATATCGTGCCGAAATCCTTGACCTGATCACGTATGCGATGTCGATGAAGCCACCGGATAACACGTCCACCGAGGAGCATCGTGACAACGAACGATGTGAGCAGTGCCGCGATCGCGCGAACGGTGATGTATCCGGTAAGCCGCGTGACTGTTTCAATCGCCCCGATTTCAGCGATATCGAGCGAAGTGATCCATTGTGCGAGGTGGAAGAGCATCAACGATTCTCCTTCGCTTGCGTCGAGAACCGGTGTGGATTCATGCGCACTCCAAGATTGTGAACGCGGCTTTTTAGCGCGAACGTTGGCACGAATCCCGTGCTTACGATCATCATCTCATCAAGATATGCGTGTAAACGATCGAGGTCGACACAATCCGGACATCGGTCCAATAACCGATCGATCGAACGAAGCGTTGCCTCTCGGACCTTCCAGTTGTCGTGCATGAGCAGTTCGTAGAGTCGTTCGACTGTTGCGCCTGTCACCCCTATGCATCCAAGCGCGTACGCCGACTCGGTGACTACTTCGAACGAGTGGTCCCGCGTATTCCGAACGAGCGACTGTTCCAGACGTTCGTCGCTGACGATGAGGTCGGACATGCTGACAACCGCATGCGCCGCGTGTGAGCGGACTTCGAAATAGGGGTCGCTTAACGCGGTTATCAGCGCCTCGCGGACGTCTTCGTTCCAGATGCCAATCAGCGTGATCGCGTCTACGGTGTTTCTGCGGATAAATCCGTTCTGAAAGAAGTCTCCGCCAAGCAGTCGCCGAAGTCGGCTCGCCGGCGTGCGATCGGTGAGAAACTTGAGTAGAATCGGAAGTTCCTCGCGAATTCGGAGGAGACCCGCCATCTTCACACCAGCGTTTCGCATCCTCCACGACGGAGACGCGAGCATTCCAATCGCACGATAACGCAAGTAGCGGAAGACTTCGTCGTTTCGCATGTGCGCGACGAGTACTTCCTCGACTTCGCGCGGGCGCCCGACTGGTACATCGAGCGACGACCTAAGCTCGGCCACGAGCGCCTCGGTCCGTGAGCGCAAAGTTTCTCCCGATAACCACGCAAACGTCGAAAGGCGGGCTGTCGACGATTGCGGAACCGCTAAACCGGTGTTTTCGTAGTCGATTTGTTCGGAATTGAGAACACGCATGATGATGTCGACAGTTACCGGTACCGCCTCGGGAGTGGCGAGTGATCGAGCGGCGTCGGCCATGTCGGCTAATGCTTGGGGTCGGTCGAGCAAGCTCACGATCCGGTCAGCAAGCACGCGTCCGGAAACATACTCTTCGGTACTTCCGTTCGCACCTCGTACGTTCTCATAGACAATGGTAGACGCACCCGCGTTGACCAGCTCGAGCGCGTTCATTACCTGATGGTCACCTGCAAGATTGGATTTTGGGATGATAATAGAAGGGCGACCCGCGGCGCATAGCTCGGCGACGGTGCCGGCACCACCCCGCGCAACGACGATATCCGCGGCGGCGTAGTAAACGTGAATCTGCTCGATGAATTCGTGTGACTCATACCACCCGTCGAGATCGGATGATGTAAGCCCGACTTCGGTTAGCTTCCTCTGAATGTCAGCGGCAGGATCGTACGCGGTGAGGCGCTTTCCCGTACCGTGAATAATCCGCAGGTTCGACCGTGTCTTAAAGTATGGCAGTGCTTCGATGACTGCACGGTTGATCGTTCGCGCACCCATCGAACCGCCGAAAGCGAATACAACCTGCGTATCGCGCGGTATGCCGAGTCGATCTTTCGCCTCGCCTTGATCACGCGGACGGATTTCCTCGCGAACGGGGTATCCTACATAAACGGCACGCGGGAACCGAGTTCGTGTCGCAGCAAACGCGACGAGTACGACGTCTGCGAGTCTACCGACCGCGCCGTTGAGTTTCCCAGGCGTTGTGTTCTGTTCGTGGATGATCGTGCGCGCTTTCGAGAGACCGATACGTCGTAGCGCGATGTTGGCGAAGACAACTGGAGCGGCGACGTAGCCGCCGGTACCGATCACGGCAATCGGTCGCCGCTTCAGGAGAATGAACGCACTCTTGATCGTGCCGAGCGTCAGACGCCAGAGAAACCGCAGAGCGTGCCATGGTCTCTCGAAAAGGAAGCGGTGCGCGGGAACGGTAGCGAACTCGATTCCGTACTTTGGAACGATCTCGGCTTCCTTGCCGTTTTTCGTCCCAATCCACAGGAACGACGCCTCTGGCTCTCGCTCGCGAATGCGATTCGCGATTGCCAGCGCAGGCGTTACATGCCCGCCGGTACCGCCTCCTGTGAGCACGTACGTTCGCCGCGCCACCTACTGCCTCCTTGACATAATATACCTTATCAGTCGTTTAGCCTTTTACGCGTTCCCAAATCGGTGCAATACGTTCCACACCATCTTTGCCAAGTAGTACGGGCGTGATTCCGGAGATTTCACAGAGATATGTGAGCGACCGGATGTGGTCGCCGGACGCACCGAGAACATGATTACACGGGAACACCGCGAGGAATTCTTCGAACGATCCCTGGATCTTCGCATGGACGTGCGGCCATGTCGGGTCAGTCGATTCGTTGATCTTCTTCCGTTCGGCCGCAGGTAGCTCGACCGCTTCGCCGCGCGAGATGACCATGAACGGTTTATCATCCCAGACACCGAGGCGAGCGAACGTCATTTCACCACCTGCTGCGTCAAACTCAACAGACGCGCCGCCAGCTTTGAAGTATCCTTCGAGCGCAGGATGGAATGTCACCTTCGAGAAGTTTTCTTTCGGATCGCTGCTGCGTTTCGCGAACCAGCTCGAATGGTTGCCCGAGTTGCACCAGTCCCACAAGTCCCGATCGGGGAGGTACAAGCGCACGTCCATGAAGAGCGCCGGTAATCCACCGGTGATGTACTTCAGCATCTGCATCGTCAAGGCTGCAAACGCGTCCGCTTCGGTTGCGCATACGAACGGTTCTTTCGGTCCGTTCCAGTCGTATGGGTCGTTCATCACCATTTCCGGCACGTCGCCAAGACACACGTACTCGGTAAGCTCGCGTTGACCTTTCAGCCCGCAGAAGTCGAATCCCTTCTCCTCGTTGACCGCGCGCATGGCGCAATACAAGCGGATCTGCGTCTTCAGCGTCTCAGGCGTCAGCATCTTGCCGTCAAACTTGATTCGATCGCCGAGCATCTCACCGAACCACTTGAACGCCTTTTCGACTTCTGCTTCGTCGACCTTTTTCATTTCTTCGACGAGGAGAAGCTGGTCAATCTGACGAGCGGTTGTACCAATCGACTTCAGTGTTGGGACGAGGTGGAAATATCCGGTCTCCATTCCCATCGAATGACCGCCGTAGATACCAAACACCTCGTTTCGCATCGTCGTAAGCGCTTGTGAGGCGCGAATCCAGTCGAACACTTTCTTTTGCGTGTCCGGGTCGTTTTGCTCACCAACGATCCGATGGGTTCGGATCCCGGCCTGCCGCAACGCACCGTCTGTAGCGAGAAGTCCGACATTCCCGGGATACGCTCCGTTGTTGTTCGAGAGGTTGAGAATCGGGATGTCCCGACCGATCGAGTTCACCAACGGCCATACGAGGAACGGGAAATTCCACACGTTGTAGCAGAGGATGAGCTGTTTCACATTCTGCCGCGACAACTCCTCGCCGACTTCCTGCGCCGTTCGAACACTCGTGACGATCTTGGACGCCACAACGACATCAGGCGCTGAACCGTCAACGTTTTTCACGCCGTCCCGGATGATCTGCGCCCACGAAGCGACAACCTTTTCGTTAATCGGATTGTTCCACTCGTATACGTGCGGACGTTCGTCGTTGAGCATCGCGATGCCAATGGGAGTGCTACGCATCGGATGACCTCCTTTCAAACACGATAGAGAATGAACTCTCAGCGGCTTCACTACTCGAAGTCGGATACCGATACGTCAGTGTTGATATGGATTAAGGTAGGTGAATCGACAGTGCGGGGAAACCGGAGAGGTCTGTGGTGCGA
>CAZWQW010000017.1:32410-43071 GCA_964635955.1 uncultured bacterium
TCCGTGACGATCTCTAATACGCCTCCCGATGCACACGAAACAACGGGACGACCAAGCGCCATACCTTCGATGATCGTTCGACCAAACGGCTCGCGAAATGAGGGAAGTGCGACAATGTCGAAGTCTACCACGGCGGGTCGTATGTCTCTCCGGAATCCTGCGAATACTATTCTGTCGGATACCCCGAGGCTACGCGAGAGTGTTTCGTACTCGGAACGGTAGTCGATCGGACTGCTGTTTGGCACCTCACCGACGATGGCGAACACGACTTCAGGATGCGAATCGAGTAACCGTTTCGCCGCACGAATGAGAACCTCAAGTCCTTTTTTCGGCTCGATCCGACCGGTAAATCCGATAAGCGGAGTATCCTCTGTGATTCCCAGTTCGCGCCGGAAGTGTCCGATCGGGACGTCCTCCGCGCGGTATTCCGAGGTGTCGATGCCGTTGTGAATAACGCGAAGTTTCGCCAGTCCACGGTACGGCTCCGCAGTAGCGATGGAGTTCGCAATGACCGAGTGAACGGCGGGTAACTTCGCAATCTGTCGGTACATCCAGTTGCGAACGGATGAGTCGTAGAGATTACGCGCATGAAGCACGCACGGAATACCTGCAATTTGTGCAGCAGGAGCTCCGATCTCATGCATCCGCATATTGTTACAATACAATAAATCGACACGACGTTCGCGTAACGTTTTCACGAGTGCCGGGATCATCCGAAACTGATCAGCGATATTCAGCGCGCCGCTGAGCTGCTGCGTGAACTGGGTATTCCTGCGGAATCGGAGCGCGGTACGTGTTTCCGGAAATACACGGGGCACGAGGATCTCGACACCGAGAGCGTCGTATCTCTCGCCAAATATCCCACGATCGGGGAGGATGATCAGAGGTTCGATGCGCGAGCGGTCGAGGTGCTTGATCAGATAGTAGAGGCTCCAACCCGCACCGCCGCCGCGTACGCATGACGCGAGAAACGCCACGCGTACACGACGTTGTTCCACCATCACAAAACTCCGCTAATCAGCAGCTGCACGTCACACCGCTTCGGCGTGGACTACCGCCATCTCGCCGGTGGCGATCCGCTCCCGTACAGTTACTGCCTCCGGCGAATGCTCCTGTAGCGCGTCGACAAACAACTCTTCCATTCGCCGCGTCAACGCCGTCACATCGAAACGTTCGCGGACACGCGTCACTGCGGCCTCGCCGAGCTTACTCCGGAGCTTCGGGCTGTCAACGAGTCGCCCAATCTGTTCGGCAAGCGCGTCCGCGTCACCCGGAGGAACGAGGAGACCGTTTACGTTGTGCGTGATGATCTCAGGAATACCGCCGACGCGACTCGCGACAACCGGTAGTTCGAGTGCCATGGCTTCGATAATCGCCCGGCCGAAGGCTTCCTGATAAGATGGAAGGACGTGAATGTTGAAGTCTCTTAGCGCGTAACGGACGTCCTCACGGAAGCCAGCAAACAAGAATCGGTCAGCGATACCGTGCTTGCGTGCCAACGCTTCATACTGCGCACGGTAGTCTTCTGCACTGCCGACCGGATTCGCGCCGACGACAACGAACACAACGTCGGACCGCGTCTTGGCTACCTTCGCCGCAGCGCGCACGAGCGTATCGATACCTTTTCGAGGCTGTATATGACCGGTGAACCCGACGACCGTGGCGTCCGGAGCAATCCCCATCTCTCGACGGAAAACACCCGATGGGACTTTCGATACATCATACTCGCTGAGATCGACGCCGTTGTGAACAACGCGAACCTTCTGTGCGACCTTTCCGCGAAACGCTGCAGCGGTCGCACGAGAATTGGCGATCACTCTGCGCACTACCGGTAGGTGCTTTACAGCGGTTACGACGCGGAACCCGATGAGGTGCCAGAGCCAATTGAGTTTATTCGACGGGTCATCCAGCGCACGGATGTGGAGCACGCAAGGGATTCCGGCGAGTTGCGCAGCCGGCGCGCCAAATATCCCGGCGAGTATCTCGTTACAGTAGACGAGATCGACATTTTGACGCTTGTAGATTCGCACGAGGCGGAATCCCAGTATGATGTATTCGATCGAATTGAGTATCGCGCTGATGGTTTTCGTAATCGCGTTGTCCCACTTGAACCGCTGCGACGACGGCGCTTCGGGAAAGTGCTTTGGTACAACCGACTCGATTCCGAGGGCGGCGAGACGCTGCTCGAAGATGCCACGCGCAGGCAGAATCACCACCGGCTCGATCCGTTTTCGATCGATCGTCTTGAGGAGGTAGTACTGGCTCCATGCCGGACCACCGCCGCGTACCCATCGCGTAATAAAGGCGACACGAGCGGGTCGTTCGGGATCTTGCTTCGGAAGATCGACCAACAGGCGATCGATCGTATCGTCCATGGTTTCGTGTTTTGTATCAAAGACTGTCGTCACGTTTCTATCCTTCCACCACAATTTATGAGTTCGCGAATGCCATCGCCGGCTGACGTACCGGTTCTGGTCTCGTCGACGTCGTTCCCATCACGCGTTTGTATACATCGATTGTCGCGACCGCCGCGCGTGTCCATGTATATTCGAGTGCGTGTTCGCGGCCGAGCGCGCCAAGCGTTCGGTTGAAATCACGATCCGTATGCAGTCGGTCCATCGCGTCGGCGATGTGAGTGGCATCATACGGATCGACGTGAATCGCTGCTTCACCCGCGACTTCCGCTGGCGCACCGATGTTACTCACGATTACGGGACAGCCTACCGCCTGTGCTTCGAGTATCGGTAACCCGAACCCTTCAAGCAGTGAGGGAAACACGAAACCGACCGCGGTCTGCATCAGACGAATCACTTCGTCGTCGGATACTTGCGAGAAGAGCTTAACTCGGTTACCGACTCCAAACGTCTCACCCATTCGACGCAATCGACCGTATTCGGACCCGTTTCCAACGACGTGGAGTTCAAGCTCCGGTCGACGATCACCAAGTATCGCGAGCGCTTCGATGGCGCCGTGCACGTTCTTGTGTCGCGTACTATCACCGAGCATGAGAAAGAACGGCGGATCGGCAATCTGCCGACCTTCGCGAAGCGTCGATCCAGCAATGAGAAACCGCTCGGCAACCCCGTGCGGCACGACAGTCATGTGGCGCGGATCAATTCCGAACCGTTGATTCGCGCGATCCGCGGTATATTGAGAAATCGAGATCACGTGATCCGCACGGCGTAACGCGTACGGGATGGAGAGCAAATCGCGCACCTGCACACCGCGTGTGTATGCGCGTTTGAGAATTCCCGAGTGTATGAGATTCGGATGCTCGATGCGAAAGAGATCGTGCAGTGTCACCACCGTGCGACCGCGAATTGCACGCGGTAGGAACTGATGAAGCGAATGGAACACGTCCCAGTCGATTCGTTCAATCCGCTTTGCACCGAACGCAAGATTCGTCAACGATGTCTGACGTCCGGGGAGTCGGACCTCGAGAAAATTCTCCTGATCGACGATGCGCTCCCGAAGACGATTATTCAGAACGACGATGTACTCGTTATCATGATCGATACGCGCGATCGCACGAATCAATTCGCGCTCGTACCGACCGTGACCGGTCATCGTTCGCTTGATTCCTCGCGCATCGAGGCAAACTCGCATCGACAAGCACCTTTCTCGTGACCCGATTTCGGAAAAACTCATTGTTCAAGCCGCACAGCACGGCATTAATAACATAGTCGGCGAGAGGGGGATAAATATGAGAAGAGATTGAACGCCAGATGAAACTTCTTTCATCTAATCTAAACATCCCACATGTTGGGGCTTCAAGACGCGAGATCCTACACACAAACTGAGCGGTATGTGTCGATTTTGATTAACAAATCACGTTGTTTAACGCAAAACGGGGACCGTCGATTAACACGACGTACCCCGTTTTTAATGGTTTCGTGAAGGTGTCGTAACCCCTAAATAGTCCCTTCGGATCGAACCGGCGTTGTCGCAGATTTCGACTGTTGTGAAGGATCCTTTTTCCGGTCCTCGAGTACTTGAAGCAACGACGGCAATCCTACAAGCGACATAACAAGACACGTGCCGAGGCCGATCAACGCGAGTTCACCGATCGAGTTAAGTCCCTGATGGTCGGCAAACACCATTCCGCCGAATCCTACCATTGTTGTTAGCGTCGTCATGAGAACCGGGCCACCGGTATTCCTCAACACGAGCAGAAGCGAACCGCGACCTTCCTCTTTATATCGATGATACAGGTGCACACCGTTATCAACACCGATTCCAAGAATAGCGGGTAAGACGACCATGTTGTAGAGATTCAACTTGATCCCGAAGACAGCCATGATCCCCATCATGAAGAGCACGCCTGCCACAACCGGCATCAAAACGATGAGTGTCGATTTCAAGCGACGGAAATGAATGAAGACGATGAGGAATATCACCCCGAGCGTCACACTCACGGCGATCTCGCTATCGTGAATCATCAATCGCAGCATATCCGCAAAAATGATCGCACTGCCGGACGCGATGTATGATTGCTTTTCCGTCGAGATATCACGCACTTCGTCGGCGAACTGCATGACGAGATCGCCTTTTGTCAAACCGAAATCCGGTACGACCGCGACGAATTCGCCCAACGAACCGTCGACGCCGCGGAATCGACGAAGCGCGAATTCGGGCAGCTCCGATGCCCGCACCGTATCGGGCGGATTCAGCCACCGATCGAGTTGCACCTGGGAGATGTCGGTCCCAGTCAACAGATCGTCAGTACGGCCACGTAACAGTCGTTCGATCGAGTTAATGATCCGTAATTTCTCCGCTTGCGCCTCCGGGACGAGCATATCGAGTGTCAGCACGCTGCGAATGAGCGAGCTTTCTTCGTCCGCGCGTTTACGGAGCGTGTCCGCAACGGCGACGCGCTCGACCGGGTCTTCCACAACAACCGCTACAGGGTTACTCGGATCGGTTGTTGTTTTGTAGATCCGATCCTTCAATCGACGGTGCGAATCGATGTCCGCACGCAATTGACCAAAATCATACTGAAACTCGATTTGCGGCAGTAATACTACCGATGCAACAATTACGATGGTAACGACGGAGAGCGCAGTCCTGGCGGCAGGAAAACGTCGCCGCTCCGAATCATGTCGTTTGTGTCTGATCGCCGTGTGTCGCACCGCGCCGAAGCGCTCACCGATGTAAATGAACGATGGGAATGCGAGGAACGTCGCCACAAGCGCGAACACGATACCCGTCGCCGCGATGAATCCGAACTCCGAAAAGCCCTTGAAATCGGTTATCATCAGTGAATAAAACGCCGCCGCGGTCGTCAATCCGGTAGTCATCAATGCAGCACCGGTATGCTCCAGCGCGTGTTTCAACGCGTCGGACGTACTATGCCCGCCGTTTTTGTTCTCGATATACCGAGCGAAGCTGTGGATGCCGAAGTCGATTCCGAGGCCAGCGAGCACTGCCACGAGGAATCCGGTAATCAGGTTCAGATTGCCGATGACGATTGCTGTGATGCCGAACGTCCACGACATGCCCATGATAAGTGGGATGCCGACGAACACCGATGCAAACGCCTGACGAAAGTAGATGGAGATGATGAGAAGGATGCCGATTAAGGCAATCAACGCCGTCGATTTGATATCGTTCAGAATGACTTCATACTCGACGATGCGATTCACGTATTGACCACCGACCACTGCATCCATATCCGGATGGAACGAGTTCGGATTTACGTTGTCAATAATGCGTTCCGTCTCCGCAACCATACGTCGCGAGAATCCAACCTGTTCCTGTGTGCCGACGGGATACGCGCGCACCACAATACTCGTCCCGCCACGAGTTCGATCGGATGCTTCGAGGTCGCTTTGGGCGAATCGACGGCTGAGCTCGTCGCGTATATCGCTGACGTCAAATCCCGGGTCTTCTTCGTCGAGGAAGAAGAGCGGATCGCGCTTGTTTATCTCGTATCTGATCTTCTTTCGGACGCGATCCCGCACGTCTTTCAGCTCGTCCACCGTCAGGTACAGAAGCTGCCGATCCTCGAAGTACGCCATATTGCGTTTATACTCGACGGAACCGAAGTAATCGCTCTCGAGCAACGCGGGAATAAGTGCGCGAGCGAACTGATCATTTGCAGTCGAATCGGGAGATTCGATCAGTATGATGATATTTCCGAGGCCGCCGACTTTCTTCTTCACCTCTTCAAGCGCCAATACACTCGGTGCATCGTTCGGGAGAAGCGCTGCGAGATCGGTCTCCAGAGTGAGATTCCGCGCGACGTAGAGCGACGCCGCCGTTACGAGAATCATGAATAGTGCGATGAACCAATGCCACCGCTCAACAACATCAATCCACCTATCGACAAACGCGCGAATCCATTTCTTGAGTTTCATGTACTCGTACTCTTCTCTTACATCGGGGTAAACTAACCATCGAGCGGATCAACCACTCTCTGGAGGGAATATCTTACCGACCTGTCGGAAGTAGCGAGCTCTGTGCAACCGAGTCCACTGAGTCAGCGTGCGCCGTTGAATCGGCGTGCGCCGCTGAATCGGCGAGCGCCGCTGCGGCTTCACGCGTCAGCGCATATATTGGTCCATAGTCGGCCGCGGCGATCGCGCGGGTCGCGTCGGCGTCGGTAAGCAGCGCAATCGCGATTGCCTCGCGGTCCGGACGTCCTCCGAACAAGCGGCGGTAGTCCTCGAAGACATCCACCTCAACCGTTTGCCACTGGCTGAGATGGTCTGTGCCACTCTCGACGACACGCATTTTGAAGCTATCGTAGCGACCCGGAATGATCGTTTCCTTTGGTACAGTCGTACTCCACAAGTATTTCACCGCCGTCGGAAGCTTCGTGACGATGTAGTTGCGGAGTTTATAGATCACGTACAGCGACGCCGCGCTGTCGTTTGTCTTCGATCCGCGAAGCTCACTGCCGTCGGGTGGTAATTGATGAGCACGCCATGTCCAACGGAGGATCGGATACTTGTGGATATCCCATGTGACCGGCTTAATGATTTGGACAGCCGGATTGCCGCCTTGACCTTCGTGCACGGCGCGTAGAAACGGCGCTTCACCCGGAACTACCCAGTACGTCCGGAGAGCAGCCGGCCACTCGGAAGACTCGCGTACACCCCAGTCCTGCGGGAACGACGATCCCGTTGTAAAGCATTCGAGAAGCAATACTCCGGGACGCACTTCTGCAGGCTCTGCGGCTACCGACGGCTGGCCAAAGGACAGCACAAACACAAGCGGAAGCGTGAGTACCGAGAGGATGTACGGTACCGGATTGGAACCGGAGGTACCGTTGTGAAGATGACTGTTTATATGTTTCAACGTCTTCTACCGTTCGAGTCGAGTGAAGTAATGGGATGCTCGCGAGAACCTCACGCTTCCAGTATCTGTGCAAACGATATGCCGACGATCTCGCGATACGCGCGCATTCTAAAGATACCGTATCTCGAATATCTCATGAAGCATACGAACGCACTTTCAACTTCAACGATTCCTGCGGTTGCGAAACCTACTGATCGCGTTGACGACATACTGCCGGTCTTCTGTATCTAATCCGAATCGGCTCAAGAACACCACATACAGAAGGAGAAACGCGATGGAACGGATGATCTGGTCGATCGCCGTGTGCATCGTCGGAAGTGGAACATACAGCGCTGGGATCACTACGACTACGAACGCAATCGCCGGACGCAGCAGTGCCATTCGCCAAGGATGCATACTCGTTCGCTTCCGAACCTGACGTACTTGCACAAGCGTGACGAGAATCGTAGCCGACGCCGTACCAATCGCCGCTCCGGTCAGTCCCCACAGCTGGATGAACGCGTAGTCGAGCACGCCGATCAAGCCGAGAAGGAGCGCCATATTCCCAAACACGAGCGTCGGGTGTCCGATCATCGTCAACATCATCTCCGACAGCCCGAAAGCCCCGGCGATTACTTGTCCGAGCAGGAGAATCGCGAGCGCAAACGCCCCCGCAGTAAACGTCTTCCCATATAAACTGAGAATCGTTTCGCCTGCTATTGCGACAACACCGGAAAGCGCGAGGTTTACAATCAGCGCCCAACGCGTTGCGCGTCCGTATGTTGCACTCAGTCGGTCGCGATCGGCACGGTGATGTTGCTCGGCGACGAGCGGTCCGAGTATCGGTTCAAGCGCCGTGCGCGCCATGCGAATCAACTGCGCGACGTCCGCTGCGAGGCTGTAGATACCCGCCGCTGCAGCGCCGAGAAAATGTCCGACAAGGAACAGGTCGGTTCGCGTAACCGCAAGCGCGAGCATACCCTTTCCCGCCAGAGGAAGACCATATCGAAGGAGACCGACAACCTCCGTCGGACGGAAAAAGCCGCGGATAAATGAACCTATCCGGAAGAGTTTGCCGTAGAACAGCAGGCTTACGCCGGTAGTAATCCAGACGGCGGATGTCTGGGCTATGGCAAGCGCGGCGAGACCACCGTCGATTCGCCATGCGAGCAGGCTTCCGATGAGAAACGAAAACGGCTGGACGAAGCTCATGGCGATGACCTGATACTTCATCACCTTCCGCGCGCGCGTCGCCGCGAGAAGCACGCCGGTGAGCCCCATCGCCGGCAACGCGAACACGAACGCGCGGTACGCGATCACCAGGCGCGGTTCGTCGAAGACTTGGTGCGCGACCACGTCCATGCCGAGCCAGAGTATCACACCTGATACAATCGACGCGATAACAACGAGAAGCGAGCTGGTTCCGACGAGTTGACCTTCTCGATCTCGTTCGTCGTCTGCAATCACGCGATTGAGGTGATAGATAATGGCGGGATCAAGTCCGAGTCCGACGAAGCGAGCGAGAATGCGTACCAGCATCCACGCGAGCGCGTAGAGACCGAGCACCTGTGCGCCGAACGCGCGCGCGATGACGAACATCGCAAGTGCTTGCGAAAGACTACCCAGATTTCCGAGTAGGTTCGTCGCGGCGCCCCGCGCAAGCGTTTCAGCATCACCGCGGACTGCGGTCGCACTCATCTCACTCTCATTCGATTGGTAGACATACCGAATTTCGAAACGGGTATCGTTCGACAGTACTCGTACTCGGTTTTGCTCGACACCGACATGTGAAGATACGATAATGACGCGGAAATCACCGAATGGTTCACATTATCACTGCAAACAACGCGGCGATTGCATCCTTCCCCCGTCTTTCCTTGGAGACTATGCTTTTGCCGATACGTTTTACAGGCACTCACGAACAGCGGAGCATAGAATGCAACACCGAAACATCATTGTGTTCATGATGGACGCGTTACGCCCCGATCATCTCGGACCGTGGAGCGTAAACAATCGTCCGACGCCGAACTTCAGCCGTCTCGCCGACGAAGGTGTGTTCTTCCGCGAGTTCTTCGGTCACATGCCCTCCAGCTTCAACGCGCGTGCGAGCGTCCTCACCGGGCGTGATCCGCACACCCACGGTGTGAAGATCAACGGACGACCGCTTCCGTCAAAGGAGATAACACTTCCGCAGATCCTTCGTGACGCAGGGTGGCTCACTGCGTTGACGACACCGTATCCGAAAGGGATGAATCGCGGGTTCTCCGAAAACACACTTCGAAAGCCTTTCGAAAACGACCCTCACGCTGTTATCGATGTACTGCCGGGCATCAGCGAGGGAATCGCCCGCACGGACATGGCTCAGGATACGGCTGCTCTGGTAACGTGGCTACGCAAGTGGGCAGCCGATCCGGAGCGTCGGCGGAAACCGTTCTTCCTTTGGGCGGACGAGGAGTTCAGCCATGGTCCGTGGCGTCCGCCCGCACCATACGACACGATGTACGATCACGAATCGAACGAGCCCCCGTATACCGGTCCCGATGCTGGTTCCGCACCGATGTACGAACCGAACATGCCAACGAATCAGAAGCGCAGAATCATCGATCTTTTCGACGGGTGCGTGGCCGTTATCGATCTACTTCTTGGTTATCTCATCGATGAGCTCGACCGACTTGGCCTGGCGCAGGATACGCTCCTCATCGTTCAGAGCGATCACGGCCAGCTTCTCGGCGAACTCGGGATGTGGGGGAAGCCGCCTGTCCTGACCGATCCCGTGCTGCGATCGGTTCTTATCCTCCGTCAGCCCGGAATACTTCCCGCAGGAGTGCAGACCAACGGCCTCGCGATCATGAACGACGTATTCGCTACGGTTCTTGAGCACGTCGACATACCGGTTCCCGCTCCGGCGACGCGTAGTAGCATCAGTCTCAGCCCGTTGTGGAATGGTACCGCCCAAGTTCGTGACCAGATCGGGCTCGAATTCAACCGATATAAGGGCACTGCGGGCAAAGGCATCCGAACGACGAAATGGAAGTACATCCACTACTCGGCCGTCGGCTCCGAAATCTGGAAGCGGGTCTCACCAGCGCAAATGTGGAGAGAACTCGGGTGGGACCACGCGCTGCTCCTCGATCTGGAGAACGACCCGGGCGAAACACGCGACGTCAAGGCCGAGTATCCGGACGTCACGGCAGAGATGCAGTCGCGTCTCATCTCGTGGTTGATCGATTCGGAAGACGATGTTCCGTGGCCCGACCCGGGCGACTGACGGTTTCGCGGTACTGTCAGTAGATGATCTTGTTTAGCGGATACTCAATGATATCGGTCGCACCGGCGCGTTTCAGCATCGGAATCAGCGTGCGTACGGTTCGTTCCGGCAGAAT
>CAZWQW010000018.1:0-7773 GCA_964635955.1 uncultured bacterium
TGCATCGCGTAGTAGCTCGGTTTCGGATCACCGCCGGTCGCGAGAAGTCCCCAATTCGCTTCGACGGGGCACGTGAGCTTTCCACATGAACACCGACTCGCGTCATTGAGACAGTAATAGATCTCGCCAATTGTTCGTGCGCGAATGATCGGCATCGCTTCTTCGATGTAACGCGCTTGCTCTATTGGCGTGTGTGGGTGCGGTTTACGCGATCCGCTGGGTGGTTCCCATCCGAAGCACCATTTCTCATGCTCGTGTGGATCGGTCGCGTTCGGGATGACCTGTTCCGGTTTGAGAATCTCGCCCGCCGACGAGTAGCCCCACTCCATGACCATGATCGGCAGCGGTGTGATTGTTTCGAGCAGATCGAACTTTTCGTCCCACGTGTGCGGACCACCCGGTTCCCACGTGCCGAAGTAGCCATCCGTCCCAATGTAGTTCCATCGATCTCCCGCGTTTGTGTATAAGTCGCGGTACATCGATATTGCGAGCTCGTTGAACCCACCCATGTTCACGCCGACGCTCAGTGAAGCGTCCGATTCCTTCAGGCCATCAGCCGATTCCCGCAAAAAACGGAGTGCCTGATCGGCATCAAGCGGGGTGCGGAAGTCCGCGAGGTTGAGTTCGTTCGAGCACTGCCAGACGCGAATCTCGCTCTTGAAAATCTCGCCGAGCGCACGACACGCATCGCGAAGAGTTCGGTACCAACCGTCAGATCCGATAGACCCGCTCCACTCGGGAACGGATTTGGGGTACGGAGAGATTCCAACGAGCTGGAATCCTTCGGAACGCATCTCGCGAATCCACTCAGCATGATGTCGAAATGCATCGGTCCACGTCCCGTCTTGGTCCCCGAATGGAAACGGAACATCGAATCGAACCGCATTGATGCCAATGTCCTTCAACTCGCGGTAGTGGCGGCCGGGATGACATACGCCGAAAAGGTAGTCGTTCATGTTCACCTCGCCGGGTTAGTCGGAGTCGGGAAGCACGATGTCCGTAACAAATATCTGAATCGAACGTGGTCCGGACGGTTCATTGCTATCCAACGGCACGACACCGTTGAACGCGACACGTTTTCCATCGGGAGAGACGACGAGGCTATTCGGGCGAATAGGTAGCTGTTCGGTGAGATTTCGCCACGTGCCGGTCAGTACATTGACCACGACAAGTGCGCCGCGCGTCGTCGTAACAAAATGGATATCATCGGGCAGCCAACACGCTGGTTCGCGCACGCCTCCCGGGAATGCTGTTACTTGGCGGAGCGCGCCCGCGTCGCGCGCGGCCTGATCGAGCTTTGCGCGATCCATTTCGTTATGTGGCGAAATAACGAATATTTGTGGCGTCATTTCGTCCGATAACGAAATAAATGCAAGAAGCGCCCCATCCGACGTGCTTCGAACGAGACCGCGGCAACCGCGCGGCGTATTCGTCAGGCGCCGTTGCACGGTGCCGAGTGGCGGTGCCGGGAACGCGGTCGCCGTCCCCTCCAATGGGCCATCCGGGCCGGGAACGGTGATGTCTTCGGGGATTTCGACGACGAAGACTTCCGTGTGATCGCGGAGTTCGCCGTCGTCTCCGTGGCGTCGCATGTGACCGATGAACGCGCGCGCTAACCGCCACGAACCATCGGGCTTTCGGTATCCGCGTGTGCCGATCCACTGGTCGTCTGTTGCGCGGTAGATCTCTTCGCTTTCTGGTGAGGGATCGACTTCGTCCATCGGTTTGACGTTTACGATTACCGCTGAAAACCCTTCACTCGAGCGGTTCTCCGGATCCACATCGACACTCACCGGTATGCCGAGGCGCGTTACACCGAGCGTGCGGAGGTCGCGGTCTTGCGCCGCCATGATCGCGTCGTTGTATGTATAACCGATCCACTGGCCGTCCGGTCCGCCCGGATCGTGCCGATGGCTTCCGCCGCGCAATGCTCCGGGAGTGAATGGTGGGGTAATGTCCCGTGCATCGGCCCAACGAACGCGAGTCGGATCGGTCGCAGCTGAGCCATCGCCGGGTACGATCGCGCCGGTTCGTCGTGTGAATCCGTATTGGAGTCCGTTGCCGAGACCGTGTATGAATACCACTTCGTCGCGGTTCGGGAAGTAGCTTACTGCACCAATACCCGTACCGGTCTCGCGGTCGGAGCTTTCTGCGCGGTAGAGCACAACCTTTTCGCCGGTTTCGACGTGGACCTTCTCAATCGTGCGCGAGGTGGTCATTTCATCGACTCGCGTATCGTAAACAAGCCACATACCGTCTGGTGAAAAGTTGTGATTCATGTCGAGACGATGGTTCGTCGTGAGATCGTTCGTGATCTGACGAATACCCGGAAACGGACCTACAGCGTCCGCAGTATTGGTCGTTGCGGCGGTCATGAGCAGCATTCCTCCGATGGCGGTCGATATGTGCATACGAAATCCTCTCTCGATTCTGATTGATCGTTTGCACATGTGCGTTCAGTTCCACGAACAATTACGATGAGGGAACGACCCGAACCAAGAGTAGCGAGCCTTTATGAGCAGACGTCTGGGTTGACTTCCCTACTACGATGTGGCTATTTCTCATGGAGTCATGTCGTCGTAAAAAAAACTACGACAGCGAAACACTTCACCATATACGAGAGACAGCGCGAACGTGGCACGTAGCGACTTCCCCTTCCACCTCGGACCAGTTCAGGAACGCCCGCGTTCCCTTTCGATACTTCTCATTGTGATGATCGTTGTCTACGGGTTCCTGGCGTTCGGTGCCGCAATCGCTCTCTACGCAATCTTTTCGAGCGAGTTTGAGGGAACCACGATCGAGCAAATGCCGTTTTCTGAGGCCCTTATCAGACCGATCGCGATCGCGTCACTCGGTATATCGCTCGCCGGTGCCATCGGTGGATGGGGTATGTGGAAATGGCGACGTTGGGGTATGTATCTTTTCGCCGCCGGAGCGCTTACATCGCTCGCAATTGAACTTATACTCCGAGAACCGGTTCTTGGCAGTCCGCTCCACGTAACGATCCTACTCGTCCTCGTCGTCATGCTGTGGGGACGTTGGCGTTATTTCGATTGAATCATTCGGTGTCCGGTGGTCAGTTGTCGGATCCGCTCAGAATGTGATCAATCTCCTGCATTTGATTTGGACTCAGTGGACCGTGAGCGAGCGCACCCGCGTTTTCGTCAATCTGCGTTACCGTTTTTGCTCCGGGGATAGGGATCGTAACATTGCTTCGTGCCCACAGCCATGCAAGCGCGCCTTGCGCCGGTGTGCGACCGTTCGACGCGAGGATATCGCGAATCGCGCCAAATTGATCGATCATTTTCGCCTGACGACCGTGTTGGAAGTCCCAGTTTTCGCGCACAGTGCCCTTTGCGGGTGTTGATTCGTGGGAGAACTTCCCCGTGAGGATTCCCTGCGCGAGCGGACCGCGGTTCAGGCTCGCGATTTTCGCGTTTTCGCATACACGGAGCGTCTCTTCGTCGCCGCCGAACACGTTGAAATGCTGCTGAATCGCGGCGCAGTGGTTGCCATCGGCGAAGAACTTCGCGCGGACGGCGTCGTCTGTGCTCCATCCGTACCAACGAATCTTGCCTTCATCAACAAGTTTTTCAAGAGCCTCGCGCGTACCGTCCGCATCATCGAGACTCGCCTCGCCGATATGCCACTGGTACACATCGATCCAGTCGGTACCGAGCCGACGTAGGCTCTCTTCGCACGCTTCCCGAACATGCGCAGGTCGTGGGTCGTTACCGAGGATCTCGCGTTTCGACTCGTCGAACACGCGTCCAAATTTTGTCGCGACGACGACCTTGTCGCGTATTCCGGCGAGTGCTCGACCGAGGACACGTTCGCTGCGCCCGC
The DNA here is from genome assembly GCA_964635955.1 of uncultured bacterium. GTDB lineage: Bacteria > Latescibacterota > MWCZ01 > MWCZ01 > MWCZ01 > CAZWQW01. Next base: position 3,847 of record CAZWQW010000018.1, read on the forward strand.
AACCGTAGACGTCGGCGGTGTCGAAGAGCGTCACTCCGAGCTCGATTGCACGGTGAACCGTTCGGATCGATTCATCGTCATCGACTTCGCCCCATCCGCTTGCACCGCCATCACCGCGGTAGTAGACGCCACTGAGTCCCCAACACCCCATACCGAGTGCACTGACTTCAACACCGCTCCGTCCGAGTATCCGCTTATACATGGAAATCCTCCTTCACACACGTTTGAGTTCGCGTCTGTCCTCGTTCACATATATAGCTCGATTCTGCAGTGAAGCTCAACGTTCGTCGAGAGCAAACCCGGTAGAATCCGCGCGTTCGCAGAGTATATTCAATCGAAGAACTTTTTGAAGAAGGTAGATGCGTGAATACGATTGAGACGTACGAAAACGTCGTGGAGCGACGCGGTCACTCGGGGTGGTATGTTGCAGTCGTGGCGATTTTCGTCACAACACTGATCGCTGCAAATGTCACGGCGGTAAAACTCATCGACGTGTTCGGATTGATCTTGCCCGCCGGCACCATTGTGTTTCCGATCAGTTATATCTTTGGCGACGTGCTCACGGAGGTGTATGGTTATCGTGCGGCACGTAAAACCATTTGGCTCGCATTCACCTGCAATCTCGTGTTCGTCGCCGCGGTGTATGGAGCGCAAGTGCTTCCACCGGCAAGCTTCTGGGACGGGCAGGCTGCGTACGAGCGCATTCTCGGGTTTACGGGTCGGTTGCTCGTTGCATCGTTCTGTGCGTATCTCGTTGGTGAGTTCGCAAATGCGTACGTGCTGGCGCGGTTAAAGGTTGTTACGAGTGGACGATGGCTTTGGCTGCGCACGATCTCGTCGACACTGGTAGGGCAGGGAATCGATTCGGCCGTATTTGTAACGATCGCGTTCATCGGTACGATTCCGATTAGCGTTCTGATCGGTGCGGTAGTCACCCAATGGCTCGCGAAGTCACTGTACGAAGCGCTTGCGACACCGATAACTTACGTCGTCGTTGGGTCACTGAAACGAATCGAAAAGCTCGACGTGTACGATCGAGACACATCGTTTTCGCCGTTTTCGGTGAAGTGACGATCTTACGCCGAACGGTTCGCTTAACGAATCCGAATCCACACAGGCAGATGGTCGCTGAGGTACTCGAGATTCGGTATGTCGGTCGCGAGACGGTGAGCTGGCACGACCCCATACGAGTCGAATCGGTGCGCGATGCGGTCTGACACAAAGATGTAGTCGATGCGTTTATCACCGAGTGTTGTCACGGAATCGGGCTGACCGGCGAGATCGGCGCTATCGTGATATCCTCGTTCGGCGAGAAGATTCCATACGCCACCACGCGGTGGATCATTGCAGTCGCCGCAAATGATGTCGGGTTGCCCGACGGTATCGAGCATCGTGCGCATTTCTTCCACACGCAACTTCGCACCCGCTTCCGGTCCTATCACCCGATTTGACGGTAGATGCACGTTCGCGACTCGCAGCGTATCGTTCGGCCCGAGAACGACGTCCACAATTTGCCATATCCGCTGAGTTTCCACACCGGACTGCGCGGAATCGGTAATGAATCGTCCCGTTCGATGGAACACGGCACCGCCATACCGTTCGATCTCGACTCCGGGAAGGTAGAGTCCATCGGCTGGAAGAGAACGTTCAGCTAACGCTGAGCGAACGAGATCATATCCCTGCTGCGAAGGAATCTCCTGCAGGCATACAATGTCGGGGGTAAGTTCGCGCCAAATATCGGCAAGACCGTTTACCACGCTCGGATTCGCTTCTCCGGGTGGATTGCCACGGAATGGCGTGCCGACGAACCAGTAAATGTTCTGCGAGAGGATGGTAGTGGGCATGTGCTACTCTTCAGAAGGCGTGCGGTGAGAAAAACGGTCGAGAAATCGTGAAAGCCAACTGCTTCGTTCGGGAAGTTCAAACTGAACAATCTCGATACGGTCACCGGTGATTGCCGCGCGAGGATTCACGATGAAGAGTCGATTTGCCGTTTCTTCATCGGTGAGATCGATGGTGTGTTCGTACGCCTCGCGTAACTCGACGGGACGATTCTCGGGATTGTGTGCGTCGGAAGCGACGAAGTGAACAGCACCGCTCATGACGAGATCCTCAGCGATACGGCGGAGCGGTGTAGGCGCACGTTTCATGAGACTGCGTGCGTTTACTTGGAAGAGAATCCCGCGCTCGACCATCCGCGCGATCGTCTGCGGCTGTTGGGTGAGCGACGCGTAACGCTCGACATGGGCGATGATGGGAGTCATCTTCGCTATCTGGAACTTGAAGAGTATCTCTTCAGCATGGCTCGGGAAGAACGCAATCGGAAATTCCATGAGGAAATAGCGACCGTTTTCGTTGAACGTCGCCGTTCGCCGCAAACGAATCGTATCGACGTCCTCTTGGAACATGATCTCAGATGCGAGATACAACTCGATTCCGAACCCCCGCTGTTCAACGGCTTCCATCAACTCCGCGAATGCTGCGCGGTGGCGTTCGTCGATTTCCTCGGTGAACGCGGTCATGACGTGTGGCGTCAGCACCCACGCGCCGACACCGTCTTCGATGCCCTGTTCGATAAGACGGAGCGATTCGTCGACATTAGCCGCACCGTCATCGACGCCGGGGAGCAGGTGGCAGTGAATATCTACAAACGGGGCGGCGTTGGGCATACGGATCACTCAATGCCGGGAATCTGTCGCGCGGCACCGGCAGAGTGAACGGCGTCGGCAAGCTCGCTCAGCAGCGCTTTCCCTGCCTTCCGCTCGAGCGCGTTTCCGACGACGATAAAACTCGCTCCGGCGCGAACCGCTCGTTCCGCCAGTTCGCCGGTATGGATGCCGCCTCCGACGATCAACGGCACATTCACGTAGTTCGCACACGCCTCAATCATATCGGCGGGAACGGGTTGACGTCCACCGCTTCCGGCATCGAGGTAGATAAGCCGCATACCGAGGTACTCGGCGGCGAGCGCGTGCGCCATGGCGATATCGGGCTTTGCTCGGGGGATGGGCTTCGAGTTACTCATGTATTCGATCGAGGTGAGAGTGCCAGATTCGACAAGAAGATATCCGGTTGGTATCACCTCAAGACCGAGCTGCTTGATCGACGGTGCCGCTTTCACGTGTTGACCGATCAAAAGCTCCGGATTGCGCGAGCTGACGAGTGACAAGAACAGGATTGCGTCCGCAGCGCCGGAGACTTGCTGCGTGCTTCCCGGGAATATGATGACGGGAACGGTAACCGCGCGTTTGATCGCTTCTACGGTAGGATCGAAGTGATCGGTAAGGAGTATACTGCTACCGACGAGGATCGTATCGGCTCCGGCTTCCTGCGCACGAACCGCTCGCTTGGCGGCCTGATCAGGTGTATTCCTATCCGGATCGATCAGCACCCAAAATCCGGCACCCCGCTCATTCCTGGTGGAAAGCAACCGGTCGAGTGTCGCGGTTGTCGAATGTTGGGCGGCGCTGTACGCCTTATTCACCGGTCTTCCTCCGAGCGGCACAATTCGCGTGGACGAACATGCATTCGCTCTTCGCCATGATGAGAACGTTTCCTTCCGGCGCCCAAAAGATAGCACGGGCAAACGCTGCAGCGAACCCCTGTAGATACGATCGGGCGGTTAACGGATGTTTGCGAATAAGACCGCGGCGAATTCGGGACTCGTCATACGGACAAGATCTTCGCGTGCACGTTCGGCGTGTGTTGCGCCCCAATACAATCTCCGACACGCCGGGCATTCCCGAATGCGCGTCTGCGTCTGGTAGACATACGGCCATAGGCGCTGACGAACCTTCTCTTTGTCCACCTCTCTCACCGGGACGTTACAGCGAAGACATCGGGAAAACGGAACGAAGTTTGTCACGTCGAAGTGTTCTACGACATCCCGGAGCTGATCGTCGAGACGATTCCACCGTACGAAGTACC
>CAZWQW010000018.1:7873-14214 GCA_964635955.1 uncultured bacterium
GTCGTCCAATTCGTTCCCAACGGATTCGCTTGAACGGATTCCACCATGGTGCATTTCGGTCCACTGACCAGTATATGAACAGCGGACGTCCGCGAAGTGCGTTGAATGGTACGTCGCCGTGTACACGACTATCGTCGGAGTTGTCCCGATTATCGCCCATAACGAAGATGGAACCGGTGGGAACCACGTGTGGACCGAAATTGCGAAGGCGGTCGGTGTGATGCCACCATAGCGTCTTCGCGGCGTCGCTATTATTGGGCGTGGCATCGTGCAACGAACGAGACGACGTATGCAAAAACGGGACACCGTTTACGAGAAGCCGCCCATCGATCATCTCGATTGTATCACCGGCTGCGCCCACACATCGTTTGATGTATTCCATTCCGTTCGTGTCCCAACCGAGAAAGATGACTATTTCGCCGCGCTTCGGATACCTGAGTACCGGGAGGCGAATATCGGTGCGGTTTGACCATGGGAGCTCGACTGTCGAACCGAACGTCAATCGTTCCGCGAGTAAAAAATCACCAATGAGAAGCGTCGGCTCCATGCTCGCGGATGGAATGCGGTAGGCGTGGATAACGAACACGCGAAGGACGATCGCGAGCAGAATCGTTGTGACAACAGCGAGGATAACTCTGAGCGGTGTAGTCTGCCAGAAACGTAGGGAATCGGGCGGGTTGCTCCGATTGGAGTCACGGACGGTGGTATCTGTGCCATGGGACACGATATAGCCCCTTGGTCAGACAGCGTGGATCGGTGGCGCGGTTAGCGTATCAGGCGTCCGATTCGATTCCATCGAATGAACTCGGCGAGGTTCCACACCGGCTTCGTCGTATCGATAGAGAAATAGATCACCATCGCGCGAGCTTTCAATCGGTTTTTCGGAACGTCGCCGTTCACGCGACTGTCGGCGCTATTGTATCGATTGTCACCCATGACAAACAGGTGATCATCGGCGACGATATGAGGACCGAAGTTGCCTGCGCGATTTCCGAACAGTTGAGTAAACCGAGTTGGTTCGTTTTTTATCCGTGGGAATACACGCGGATCATCGCCGAAACGTTCATCAAGCGTCTCGCGAAATGGTTTCCCGTTTACCGTCAATACGCTATTTCTCACGAGAATCGTGTCGCCGGGAAGGCCGATGACGCGCTTGATGAAGTCTTCGGATGTGTCGGCCCACGAGGCGAAAATCACGATATCACCACGCTTCGGCTCGTCGATCGCCGGAAGACGGCCAAGCACGATTCCGGTGAATGGGATCTCGATGGGAGCTCCGTAGACGAAGCGGTTGCCAAGGAGGTAGTCGCCGACGAGAAGTGTGTCTTCCATCGAACCTGACGGGATGCGGTACGCGTGAATGATAAACATGCGGATCACAACTGCGACGAAGACGATGACGAGAATAACCTCAACATACTCACGGACGATGGATTTTCGCCGCTTTAGAACGTTTCGATCTCCTACGGCATCCGCTGGAGCTACCGGCTGTTCGGTTTGTTGCTTGTTCACGTATCGTATCCCGTTGAGACTTCCGCCAATACCGATCGACACGGCCGACCGAATCGTTGATCAGATGCTCCGCAAACGTTTCAGCCCGCGTCCATCTGAAGTACCGCAAGAAATGCCTCCTGCGGGATTTCGACGCTGCCGACCTGTTTCATGCGCTTTTTCCCTTCGCGTTGCTTTTCGAGCAGCTTACGCTTGCGGGTAATATCGCCACCATAGCATTTCGCCGTGACGTCTTTGCGCATTGCGCGGATTACTTCACGAGCGATGACTTTGTTCCCGATCGCGCCCTGTATGATCACTTCGAACATTTGACGCGGAATCAGGTCTTTAAGTTTGCGACAGAAGCTCCGTCCCCATTCGTATGCTTTGTCCTGATGCACAATAATCGAGAGAGCATCGACCGGGTCGGTGTTGATGAGAATATCGAGCTTCACGAGTTTCGACGCGCGGTATTCCGCGAACTCGTAATCGAACGACGCATACCCGCGTGTTCCGGATTTCAGTTTATCGTAGAAATCGAACACGATCTCGCTTAGCGGAAGTTCGAACCGTATATCAACCGTCCGCTGCGAAAGGTACTCCGTCGTCTTGTAATCGCCACGGCGCTCGGTGCAAAGCTTCATGATGGGACCGATGTACTCTGTCGGTGTAACGATCTGCACGTTGAGGTACGGTTCTTCGATTCGATCGATTTTGACGGTTGGCGGCAGGTTCGATGGATTTTCAACCCATGCCTCCTTGCCGTCGGTTGTAACAACTCGGTATCGAACGTTCGGAACCGTGGTAATGATGTTTAGGTCGAATTCGCGATCGAGCCGCTCCTGCACGATCTCCATGTGGAGCAGACCGAGGAACCCACACCGGAAACCGAAACCCAATGCGAGCGAGCTCTCCGGTTCGTAGACGAGCGAAGCATCGTTGAGTTTCAATCGCTCGAGTGCGTCGCGCAGATCCTCATAGTCTTCCGGCGCTACGGGGTAGATTCCGGCGTAGAGCATCGGTTTGACTTCCTGATACCCTCTGAGCGGAGTAGTCGCGAGGTCGTCCGCGTCCATCACCGTGTCGCCGACGCGTGCGTCTTCGATCGACTTGATCGCGGCCGTAACGTAGCCAACTTCGCCGGTCGTGATCCGATCAGTGCGGAGTCGTCCGAGTTTGAGATAACCGACCTCGTCCACCTCGTATTCGATATCTGCCGCGGCGAGCCGTATCCGTTGACCGGCGCGGAGTTCACCGTCGACAACCCGTACGTAGATAACTGCGCCCTGATACTGATCGTACACAGAGTCGAAAATGAGCGCACGGAGAGGCGCGTCGGGCTTGCCTGACGGCGGTGGGACACGAGTGACGATTGCTTCCAATACGTCGGCAACTCCGACACCGGTTTTCGCACTGGTGAGAACGATCTCGTCGTCGGTACAACCGATCATATCACGGAGTTGCTCTTTGACCATTTCGACTTGGGCGCTCGGGAGATCGATTTTGTTGATAACCGGAATGATCTCGAGGTCCGCTTCGAGAGCATGGAAGAGGTTCGATACGGTCTGTGCTTCGATCCCCTGCGCCGCATCGACAACAAGAATCGCTCCTTCGCACGCGGCAAGGCTCCGTGAGACTTCGTAGGAAAAATCAACGTGCCCGGGTGTGTCGATGAGGTTTAACTCGTATGTCTCACCGTCATTTGCGCGATAGTTCATACGAATCGCGTGGGCTTTGATCGTGATGCCGCGTTCACGTTCGAGGTCCATGCTGTCAAGGACCTGTTCCTGCATCTCGTTTATGCCAAGCGTACCGGTGGTTTCGAGCAGTCGGTCCGCAAGAGTCGATTTCCCGTGGTCAATATGCGCGATTATCGAGAAATTACGTATGTGCTGCTGAGAGATCATTCGCTGGAAACCCTCGGCCGCGGCGCGGAATTGAATCGCGGTATCACGGCAGGACCATGCATTGACGCGGATGCTTGCGACACCTTCGCGAAGGTAGCGTCGGCGATGATGTAAACATATAAGAATACCGATTCTGCGCGATTCTGGCAACAGATATCTGGTGTGCTCACACGCCGAAGCCATGAACCCGTTGCGCTACGGTTCAGTTCCCGTTTTTTCTGTAGTGCGCCGAAACGTACGATTTTCTGTTGAAGGGATTACCCGTGAACGAGCAACACTGGTGTCAGGGTACGCGAATCGCCGTTGTCCATGGACCGCACGCACCACTCTCTGAGCGCCGCGTCGCCGAAGTCGCTGCGCGATCGATCAGAGAGCGCGGCGTGGAATCCGCGGTTTTCGCTGGAGAGGATGCAATAGAGGGCACGTGGGATCTGACACTCCATCTCGGCACCGAAATAGGGCATCCATGGCTTTTCGACCGTTTTAGCGAACGTGACCGCGTACGCGTCGCATCGCGATTACGCGCAGGCTCCGATTCGAGCTGTGGCATGACGTTTCCCCACGATGGTGCGCATATCGCCGGTGTACCGGGTAATGACGCGAGCGGTTTATGGAACGGTGTCGGTCGTTTTCTGCGGCACATGATGTGGTTGAGTCGGGAGTTCGCGTGTCCGGCGTGGTCCGACGAGTTTCGACCGGCAATGAAGCTGCGCGGAGAGGTATTGAGTAGTCATGACGTAAGTAACACCTACATGAACTGGGAGTTCGACCAGTGGCGTCGGTATATCGAAGACATGGCGCTCTGGGGTATGAACCTTTTCTTTACGATCCCTATCCACTTCGCCGATTGGAAGGGGATGGACCCGTGGTCTGATCCGCCAGTATTCACATCTGAAGCGCAACGGGAAAAATTCGAGCGGCACTGGGAGATACAATCGCGGGTATCCGAACTCGTGCGCGATATGGGATTACTCTACGGCGTGTGGATTCCAGCGAATGACCCACCAATGGCACGGCATCGGCAAGAATGGGATCGCGGGTGGCGAGAGTATGTCTGTCCGTCGATTCCTGAAGCGCGCGAAGCGATTCTTCGGAGCCGAGAGGAGTATTTCGCGCGACTGCCGCATCTTGATATCCTCTTCGTCCCCTCCGCGGATGACGGCGGGTGTTGGTGCGAAGACTGCGTGCCATGGTCGGAGACGTATCTCTCGCTTGTGCGTGAGCAGTGGCACATCGCACGGGATTACCATGCGAACGTCCAAGTAGTGCTCTCGAATCAAGCGTTGACGCACGATGAGAATCTCGTTCTCTGCGAACGGCTGCGCGGGATGCAGGATACTTCATGGATTGCCGGAGTTGCCTTTGCACCGGGTTCGAACGAGGTGTTCCGTCACGCGCGTCTGACCGAAGAATGGTCGCGTTTCGATCGGCCTGGTTTCGGTGAAGAAGTCGTTAGTCTGAAAACGTTCCGACGGAGTTTACCGGCGAGTATCGATCTCTATCTCTATCCCGACATTACACATTCGCTTCGCTGTCAGTATCCGATCTGGGAGATCGAACCCATCGTCGGACATGCCTATCATCGCGATCCGATCTTTTTCCGCCCGGAGTATTACGCTCGCATGTACGCACTGACAGGACCGTTTGCGGATGGTTCGTTTCCGTATTCCGAGGGGATGTATGACAACCTGAATCAGATCATCTGGCTCGAGTTGGGAAACGATCCACACAAGCCGATGCACGAAATCGTTCTCGATTACTGGCGCTGGTACGTGGGTGACGCGGCAGCGCCTTTTGCGGCGGCGGCAACTGACGCACTCGAAAACGCGTGGCGCGAGGATTTCTTCGAAACGACGGAGAACGACCGGGCGGCTCGGAACACGTTCGAAGTGTTTCAGCATCTTCCGCGGAGTCGCGAGCATGGAAACTGGCGCGTGAATCTCTTGCGACTCCGTGTGCTAACGGACGAGTGGCTCCGTGAACGTGTCGATCAGGCGACAGGTTTCGAGAAGCGTGTGATCGCACGACTTACTGAACCGGATACGGCGGCGGATACTGCACGGTTGAAACGTGCGTTACTCCACACAATAGAGATCGCTCAAGGTGGTATTGCGGAAATGGGATCAGAGCCGCATGATCCGGAGATTCCGCGCCTCGTCGAACAGATACGCGCCGATGGCCTCGACGTGCCGGCTGTTGAACGTATTGGTCAGATCGTCGGAAACCTGCGGTGGATTGTGCGGCGACTCAGCGATGCTATTGCGTCCGGCGATGACGACGTGATGCGGCTTGCGCGTCTTGACATCGTGGAATACGAGCGTGGGACAATCTATGTCGATTGCGGACACCCGCGACGTGATCCAATCGGAAATAAGCGACTCAATGGTCGTACGTTTATCACGCTTGATGTTACGGACCATGATGCGCGACCGTCGCAACTCTATTTCGCGATGACATACGGCGAAGACGAGCCGTTGAGTTACCGCCTCACCGGGCTTGATCCGAAGCGTTCTTACTGCGTGCGCGTGACGTACTATCTGCCTCCGTATTTGCGTCGATGGTGCCATTCCGGCGAACAACGTCTCGAAGCGAGCGGGTCAGAACTCCACGGCCCGATGCCGTTACCGAGTGAACTACCGGAGCACCACGAATTCGTGTTACCCGCGCAAGCCTACGCGGCAGGTGAGACGGTTTTGCGTTTTGTCCCAACCGGAAAGAGTCAGGCGGCTATGGTGAGTGAAATCTGGGTGCGTGAACGTTGATCAGAGGTCTCTTTCGCTTGCGCAATACCGTTCTTTTCTCGTAATCTCTTCTTGCTATGAAGCGTTACCACGTTCGCACTCTCGAAGACATACCTCATTTCAATGGCTCCGCGGTAACCGTCGGCTCGTTCGACGGAGTACATATCGGTCATCGCGCGCTCATTGAGAGTCTCCATATTGC
>CAZWQW010000018.1:14314-17224 GCA_964635955.1 uncultured bacterium
AAGCTTTTCCTCGTTGGACACGATCAGGCAATTGGAAACGACCAAGTTCGCGGACCGGAACGCATCGCTCGTGAGGCGACGGGACTCGGGTTCGACGTGGAAACGGTCGCTCCGGTTACGGTCGACGACGAACCGGTATCGAGTACACGTATCCGTACCGCGCTTTCCGAGGGCGACACATCGGTTGCGCTTTCGTTGCTTGGGCAACCTTATCTTCTTACGGGGCGCGTAGTCCACGGTGACGAACGCGGGCGGGAGCTCGGGTATCCAACAGCAAATATAGCGCTTGACGAACCGTTCAAGCTCGTTCCTGCGTCCGGCGTATATATTGCGTCTGCACAGATTCTCGACGTACCACCGATCGATTCGCAGATTCGCGCGATGCTCTACGTTGGCTCTCGGCCGACGTTTGGCGAATCACGGCCGGTCATTGAATTGTTTCTGTTGGATTGGTCGGGCGACCTCTATGACTCTCGACTTCGAGTTTCTATCCATAAACGAGTACGTGGTGACAAGCGTTTTGAGAGCGCGAAGACGTTAGTCGACCAGATACGGCGAGACGAGGAGATTACCCGTGTTTGGTTTGACGGGTATGGGCAAAGCGCCGTAACTCGGTAAACGAAATACTGAATGAAATAGGTACAAAAGGTAACTTGACCGCAACGTGTCCGGTCGGTAACATTTTTTCGTCCTTTTTTTGGACAGAGAGCGTCGAAACGCCGATTTGATTCATTGGAGAAGACTGCATGGTTACGGTCACGTATCACGGGCATAACTGTGTCGAATTTGAAGGCGAGGCGGGAAAGGTAATCATCGATCCGTTCTTGACCGGGAATCCGCTTGCGGAAGTCAGTCCCGACGATATCGACGTAGATGCTATTCTGCTCACCCACGCTCACGGCGACCATCTCGGCGACACTGTTGCGATCGCAAAGCGGCTTGAGATTCCGGTCATCAGCACGTTTGAGGTCGTCAACTGGCTGAAACGGACTCACGACATCGACGGCCACGGAATGCACATTGGCGGTTCGCATCGATTCGATTTCGGGCGCGTGCGACTCGTCGTTGCGCATCACGGTAACAGCACACCTGATGGTACATGCCTCGGACCGCCGTGCGGAATCGTGATCGATTTCGACCCAACGGTTGTTTACCACGCTGGCGACACAGCGTTGACGCTCGATATGAAACTGCTGGACGGGATCATCGAGACGATCGATTTCGCGTGCCTTCCCATTGGCGGTAATTTCACCATGGATGTGGCGGACGCCGTTCACGCGGCCGACTTCATACGTCCGCGCATGGTGATGCCGATTCACTATGATACGTTCGATGTTATCAAAGCTGACCCGAAAGAATTCGCAAAGCGTGTTCATTGCGACTGTCTCGTGTTGAAACCCGGTGAAAGCGCTGAAATCGCGTAGCACAATTGAGCTATGAATATTCCGTCTTGAAGAGACCCGACCACACGTGTTGTAGTCGGGTCTTTTTTTATGTGTAACGGCGAATCGTAACGCCAATTGACCTTTACTTTCTGCCGTCCTACATTCGGGCTCGCTACATTCACGCAATATGCAGCGGAGGAATGACGTTGAGTCGCATTGCGGATACTCTCACTGCTCGAAACACGAATATGCGTACGGAAGTGCTTGGTGGCGTCACGACGTTCGCGACTATGGCGTACATCATTATCGTAAACCCGGGTATCCTCAGTGACGCGATGGGATCGCACCTTTTCGGCGCTCTTGTTGTCGCGACGTGTCTCTCCGCGGCGGTTGCAACGGCGCTCATGGGTTGGTGGGCGAACTACCCTATCGCGCTCGCACCGGGTATGGGGTTGAATGCGTATTTCGCCTACTCGGTCGTGATCGGTCAAGGTATACCGTGGCCAGTCGCTCTGGGTGCTGTGTTCATCAGCGGACTGCTCTTCATCGCGCTTGCAGCGCTGAACTTCCAAGAACTCTTTGTATCGTCGATTCCCTCAAGTATTCGGTACGGTACGGCGGCTGGAATCGGCGTCTTCATCGCGTTCATCGGGCTGCAAAACTCCGGTGTCGTCGTTTCGAGTGGCGCAACGCTCGTAACAGCGGGCGACGTCACTTCGCCGGAGGTACTCCTCACAATTGCGGGAATCGTGCTCATCGCGGCGTTGCGTGTATGGAAGGTGCGCGGTGATATCCTCATCGGGATTCTCGGTACCGCCGCCGCCGGTATGCTTTTCGGCGTCACGCCCCTGCCGGATAGGATACTCGCCGCGCCGGAATGGCCGAAAGAGCTGGTGGGCGTCGGGTTATTCAATCTTGGTGACGCTATCGGTCTCGGGCTTGTAACGATCGTCGTGACGTTTCTTTTCGTGGACTTGTTTGACACAACGGGCACCCTCACGGGCGTAGGCGGCGCGGCTGGGTTCCTCGATGAGAACGGCCGACTGCCCAAAGCAAAACGCGCGTTTCTCGCCGACGGAGTCGGTACGAGCTTCGGCGCAGTCATGGGTACGAGTACCGTAACCAGTTATGTTGAGAGCGCGTCAGGAATCAGCGAAGGGGCACGGACGGGTTGGGCGAACTACGTTACCGCATTGCTTTTCCTGCTCGCGATACCGTTTTATCCGATCGCAAAAGCAATTCCGGGATACGCAACGGCACCCGCGTTGGTGATCGTTGGTGTGCTCATGTGTTCCCAGATGCGGCACGTCGCTTGGGACGATTTCGCACACGCTGTTCCCGCGGTTGTTGTTATGATCGGTATTCCGCTTACTTATAGCATTGCGGAAGGGCTTGCGCTGGCGTTCGTTGTTTATCCGCTCATTATGTTTATGAGTGGCCGTCGACGTGAAGTCCACTGGTTTGGGTGGGTGCTGCTTGTTCTCGTCGTGTTGCGGTATATACTACTGTGACGGGTACGGTATTG